>JALSNJ010000026.1 GCA_026987025.1 Candidatus Aminicenantota bacterium
AATGAGATATATCCGAGAGGCGTCTCCTCCAGTAGGTGCCGCTTCGGGAAAAGACTACCCCAGGGGGGTAAAGGCGAAGGGCCCTTTCTACAGCCTCGGCCTCGCCGAGGCCCTCTTCTCCTTCGCTCAGGACTAAAAGGTGAAAGTGGTTTCCCAAAAGGGCGTAGCTTATGAGGCGGAGGGCAAAGACGGAGGTGAGCTTTCGGAGAAGGCGAAGGAGGTATTCTTTCTCTGAGGGGCGAAGGTAGGGGAGCTCGTCCTGAAGGTGGCAGATGAGGTGGTAGTAGGCCGGGGAGGAAAATTTGAGGAAATGTCGGGCAAGTCTCGCCATGGGGGAATTATATCAAAAAGTGGTCTGTCCCTAAAATGGGGATTTGACTTTTTCATTTTTTTTGCTTATCCTTTTCACCTTTAATCTGTAGGAGGGAATAAGAATGAAGAAGGCTCTCAGTCTAATGGCTCTGTTTTTTCTCTCGTCCTTTGCCTTTTCAGCAGAAACAACTCACGGAGCGGAAAGATTGGGTGAGGTCCTTCCCCTCTGGTCCGTCCTTCCCTTTGTGGGAATTCTCCTCTCCATAGCTATTTTTCCCTTAGCGGCCCCTGAGTTCTGGCATCATCACTTCGGTAAGGTCTCCGCCTTCTGGGGCCTGCTCTTTGCCATACCCTTCGTAATAGCCTTTAAGCATGGGGCCATACATAGCCTTCTGGACATTTATCTTCTGGATTATATACCCTTCATTTTACTCCTCTGGGCCCTCTTTACTGTGGCCGGCGGAATTCTACTCAGGGGCACATTGAAAGGAACCCCTGAGGTAAATGTGATTTTTCTCCTTCTGGGGACTTTTCTATCCTCCTGGATAGGGACCACGGGTTCGGCCATGGTGCTTATAAGACCCTTCATAAGGGCTAATATGCACAGGAAGCATAAACAGCATATGATAGTCTTCTTCATATTCCTGGTGGCCAACATCGGCGGCTCCCTTACCCCCCTGGGAGACCCTCCCCTTTTCCTCGGGTTCCTCCACGGGGTTCCCTTCTTCTGGACCTTCCATTTGCTTCCCCACATGCTGGTGGAATCCCTTTTCCTTCTCGGGCTCTTTTACCTGATTGATAGGCACTATTACAAGAAGGAAGAGATAACCGTAAACGAGGAGGAAGAGAAGATACCCCTCAGGATAGTGGGTGCTCACAACTTCCTCTTTCTCCTGGGAATAGTGGGGGGGGTTCTGCTGAGCGGATACTGGAAGGCCGGAAATTTCACCTTTTTGGGGGTTAAGCTCACGGTCCAGGACCAGGTGAGAAATCTCATCCTCATTGCCATGGGCATACTTTCTCTGATTACCACCAAAAAACAAATCCGACAGGAAAACGAGTTTACCTGGTTCCCCATAAAGGAAGTGGCTATTCTTTTTGCCGGAATCTTCGCCACCATGGTTCCGGCCTTAGCCATCCTGAGGGCCGGGGAACACGGAGCACTGGCCGGCCTGATTAGGAGTATAAAAGAGCCCGCCCATTACTTCTGGGCCACGGGAAGCCTTTCCAGCTTCCTGGACAACGCTCCCACTTATCTTACTTTCCTCAATTCCGCCTTAGGAAAGTTCTTTCCCGGGGTGGCTGGACATCAGGCGGTCCACAGCCTTATTGCCACCAAGAAGGTTTACCTGGAGGCCATATCCGCCGGAGCTGTTTTCATGGGGGCCAATACATATATTGGAAACGCCCCCAATTTCATGGTGAAATCCATAGCCGAGGAATATGGAATAGAAATGCCCTCCTTCTTCGGCTACATGCTTAAATATTCCATTCCGATTCTCGTAACATCCTTCTTGGGAATTACTCTGATATTTTTCTTATAACTTAAAGGAAAACCCGGCGGAAAGCCACCGGCCCTCTATTTTAACCCCGGGGATTTCCTCAATTACTGTATCAAAAAGGTTATTTCCTTGCAGGACTTATCTCCTGAGCGGTCAGAACCCTGACCACCGCGGTGGTGGGCGAAAATTCCGACCTGGGCGCTCTTCCCTGCACGGTGAGAGAATAGCGCTTCGTATCTTTGCCCAGGGAAAGCAAAGCCATGAGGGCAAAAAGGACTGCCCTTTTCATGGGAGGAATTTTATCAGCCTGGGCAGCAGAGTCAACTCAGGGAAAGGCCTCTCTCAGCAGAAGGCCCAGCCAGGTTCTTCTAAGAAGGGGCTGGTTGTTCTTCACCGCCTGCTTCAGGGCCTCAAAATCCCCCACCAGGCCCACATAGCGGCGGGCCCTGGTGACAGCGGTGTAAAGAAGGTTTCTCTGAAGCATTATCCAGTGATGCTTCACCAGGGGCATAATTACCGCTGTGTATTCGCTTCCCTGGGCCTTGTGGACGGAAACCGCATAGGCTAAGGTGAGCTCTTCGGCATCCTCCTGGGTATAGAGGACCTTCTCGCCGTAAAAATCCACCCAGAGCTCCCCATCCCCCCCGTCCTCCACCCTTCCAATTTCCCCATTGAAGACCTCCTTGTAGTAGTTGTTGACGGTTTGCATAACCTTATCGCCTATGCGGAAAACCCTCCCCCCCACCTTGAACCTCCTTCCCCCGGGATTCAGCCTTTCCTGCAGGACCTTGTTTAAATTGTCCACCCCCAGGATACCCTTGTACATTGGGGACAGAACCTGGATTTCGGTGGTTAAAGGAGGAAGGTTGAGCCTGCGGGGAACTTCCAAGGTGGCAAGGCTTATTAATTTTTGAAGGTAATCGGTGGCTGTGAAGAATTCAAACTCCCCTCCCTTCTCCACAAAGGGAAGAAGTCCGTTGTTTATTCTCTGGGCATTTATGGCGATGAGGCTTCCTTCCCTCTGACGGTAAATCCTTTTCAGAACCACTAAGGGGAAAAGGCCGGAGGAAATAATGTCCGCCAGGACATTTCCAGGCCCCACCGATGGGAGCTGGTCTTTATCCCCCACTAAGAGCAGCCTGGCCCCCAGGGGAAGGGCCCTGAGCACCGCCCTGAAAAGCCATGCATCCACCATGGAAACCTCATCCAGAACCAGAAAATCCAGGTTCAGCGGTCTTATCTCATCCCTTTTGAAGGTATTGGTTTCCGGGTCAAACTCCAGCAGGCGGTGTATGGTGGAGGCGGGAAAACCCGTGGCTTCAGTGAGCCTTCGGGCCGCCCTTCCTGTGGGTGCGGCAAATTTAATCCTCAGGCCCGAAGCCCTGGCTATCGTTCCTATGAAACGGATTATGGTTGTTTTTCCGGTTCCTGGCCCTCCGGAAATGAGCATTAAACGGGAGGAAAGGGCAGAAGCCACCGCCCTCCTCTGCTCAGGGTCCAGCTCTATCTCAAAGCTCCCCGCCACCTCTTCAAAGACTCCGGAAAGGTCTTCCAGGGGAAGAAAGGAGGCTTCCTTCCTCTCTAAAAGCCTTTCAGCTATTTCCGCCTCCCAGAGGAAGTATTTTTTCAGGGCTACTCTGTCATCGGAGAAATAAAAAATAGGGTTTCTGAGCCCCTCCTCCGCCTTCTCCCTGTCAATCCCCAGGGAAATAATCCTGGACAAAAGCTCCTCCTTAAACATGTAGGTATGGCCGGCGGATGCTTCCTTTTCAAGGAAATAGTGGGCTGCGGCAGCAGCTCTGGCAGGGGAATTGGCAGGAAAACCCAGCCTGCGGGCCACCGTATCGGCCCTGGAAAAACCTATTCCCGAAAACTCCAGGGCAAGCCTGTAAGGGTTCGCCTTAACCACCCGGGGAGCCTCAGAGCCGTATCTTTCAATTATTTTCCTGGCCACCTTGGAGGGAAGCCCCAGCCCCAGCAGGAAGATCAGAGCCTCCCTCTCCCTTCCTGCCTCAACGAAAAATCGGTGAAGGGCTTCGGCCTTTTTCTCGCTTACCCCGAACACCTCCTTCAGCTTTTCGGGCTCCTCCAGTATCACCCTCACAGTATCCTCCCCGAACCTCTCCACTATCTTCCTGGCCGTGGCCTTTCCTATTCCCTTCACCGGCGAGGAAGCTATAAACTTCTCTAAGGCGCCTATGCTTCTGGAGACCACCTCTTCCACAGAAAATTCCCGACCATAAGGTCCCACCTTCCACTTTCCCCTCAGAATCACCCTCTCGCCTTCCTGAAGGTGCCCGAGGGGACCGGAGACCTTCACCTCTTCCCCATCGGTTTTAAGGATAAAGACCCCAAACTCCCCTGAGGAAAAAACCTTCCTCTCTACGATGCCCTCTATTTCCACGGAGGGTTTACTTCCCTTTGAGTTCCCTCAATTTCTCCAGAACATCCTCCACATGGCCCGCCACCTTGACCCTGGGCCAGTGAAAGCGGAGGATCCCCTGGGGGTCTATCAAAACAGTGGACCTTATTACCCCGGCCTTCTCCTTTCCCCGGGACCTTTTCATTCCCCAGGCTCCGTAGAGCTCCATGACCTGGTGCTGGGGGTCGGAAAGGAGGGTTATGGTTAGGCCCTTCTTCTGCCTAAAGTTCCTGTGGCTCCTGGGAGAATCGGGACTTACCCCAAGTATTACGGCCCCCAATTTCTCAAATTCTTCCTTCATGGCCGTAAAACCCTGGGCTTCCTTAGTGCAGCCGGAGGTATTATCCTTAGGGTAAAAGTATAAAACCACCCACTTCCCCCGATAATCCTTAAGACAGCGCTGAACTTCGTCCTGGTCCGGGAGACAAAAATCCGGAGCAGGCTTGCCCACTTCTATGCCCATTTATCCCTCCTTACACTTTTCTTCCATCTCCTCTATTTTCTTCAGCCTCCTGGTGTGCCTCCCTCCCTCAAAGGGAGTCTCCAGCCATATCTTCACAAACCTCTTTGCTTCCTCAGGACTTTCCACCCTTCCACCGAAGGTTATAACATTGGCGTTGTTGTGGAGGGCGGCCATCCTGGCGGTGTATTCGCTGTGAACTAAAGCGGCCCTTACCCCTTCCACCTTGTTGGCGGCAATGGACATCCCTATGCCTGTGCCGCAAATAAGAACTCCCCTATGGGCCTTCCCGCTGGCCACGGCCCTGGCCACGGCCTCTGCAAATTCCGCATAATTCACAGAATCCGTGGAATGGGTGCCCATGTCCAGAACCTGGTGCCCCATTCCCGAAAGGAACTCCTTAATTATTTCCTTCATGGGAAAACCCGCGTGGTCTGAACCTATGGCTATTCTCATGCTCCTATGATAACAATTATTTGCAGAATTTTTCCAGCACCCTCTCTATTATGTCCGTGGTGGAGTTAACTTTATCGGAACCTGCGATGACGGTTCTGGTCCCCACCTTCAGGGCCACATCCCTTTCGGGAACGGTCTCCGGCGTGTAATCTCCTCCCTTGGCGTGAAAGTCCGGCCTCATCTCCAGGATTATCCCCCGAACATCCTCCTCATCAAAAAGGAAGGCGTAATCCACGGGCTTCAGGGCCTCCACCAGGGCCAGCCTCTCCTCCTCCCCCAGAATGGGCCTTCCTTTCCCCTTTATTCTCCTAACCGAAGCGTCGCTGTTCACCGCCACGAACAAAACATCCCCGAATTTTTTCGCCTCCTGGAGGTAAAGAAGATGCCCCCTGTGGAGGAGGTCAAAGACCCCGTTGGCCAGGACTATTCTCTTTCCCTCCTTTCTGAGGAGTTGGGCCAGGTCTATGGCCTGCTTTCTTGTGAGGATTCCCATTTTTCTATACCCTCCAGGAGCTCCTCCGGGCTTACGGTGGAGGCACCTTCCTTCATCACCGCAATTCCCCCGGCTATGTTGGCAAGGGCAGCCGCCTGGCGGAAGCTGGCTCCGGCGCTCAGGGCCAAGGTATAGACCGCTGCCACCGTATCCCCGGCCCCGGTAACATCCACCACCTGCTCGGAACCGAATGGACCGAGCAGGTGGGGTCCCCTTCCCTCCTCAAAAAGGCATAGTCCCTTCTTTCCCAGGGTGACCAAAAGGGCCTTCAGTTGAAGCATGGTCCGGGCCTTTTCCCCTTCGGCAATTATCTCCCTCAGCCCCATAAAGGACCTACCCATAAGGGCGGAAAACTCCGGAATGTTGGGGGTGGCGGAGGTTGCCCCCTTGAAATCAGCCAGGCGATTTCTGGAGTCCACCACCACTAAAGGAACTCCCTCCCTTAATCTTTCAAAGCCCTGGGGGGAGGCGGTCCCATAGCCGTAATCGGAAACGATCGCTGCGTGGAACCCGTGGAGGCGTTCCGGAAGCACAGCCTGAAACCCGTTGCCCCAATCAACTCTGGCCACCTGTTGCCTCTTGGTAAACTCTCCCCCGGCTAAGATCCTCATTTTCCTCAAGGTCCTTCCCCGCCGCACAACCTTGGCCTCTATTCCCCAGCTGGAAAGAAGGCCAAGGAGCTGGTCCCCCTCCTCATCCTCCCCCACCGCCCCTGCCACCGATACCTCTGCCCCTAAGGCCGCCAGGTTCTTGGCGGCGTTGGCCGCCCCTCCCAGCTCGTATCTTTCACTTTCAAACCTAAGGATGGGAATGGGAGCCTCCCTGGAGATCCTCTCCGCATAGCCATAAACATAATGGTCAAGTATAAGGTCCCCGTAAACCAGGACCCTCTTTCCTTTAAATTTTTCCAGAATCGCCTTTAATCTCACCTCTCTATGATATAAAATTTCCAGGGAGGTGAAAAATGGAAAGAGAGGAACTGCTTAAATCCCTTACGGTGAAGAACGAGAAGAAAATCCTATTGGTGGTTCTGGATGGCCTGGGAGGAATTCCGTACAGGGACGGAAAGACGGAGCTGGAAGTGGCTTACACCCCCAACCTGGACCGACTGGCCGCCAACTCCTCCTGCGGCCTTGCCATCCCGGTTTTACCGGGGATAACCCCCGGCTCTGGCCCTGCTCACATGTCCCTTTTCGGGTATGACCCCATAAAATACCAGATAGGGAGGGGAATTCTGGAAGCCCTGGGCCTGGACATGGATGTTAGGCCCGGGGATGTGGCCGTCAGGGGAAATTTTGCCACCCTGAGGGACGGTAAGATCGTGGACCGGCGGGCAGGAAGGATACCCACCGAAAAGAACAGGGAGCTTATAGAAAAGATAAGGGAAAAGATCAAGGAAATAGATGGAGTTCAAATAATATTAAAATCCGGAAGGGAACACCGTTTTGCTGTGGTTCTCAGGGGAGAGGGCCTGGGAGACGGGGTCTGCGACGCGGACCCCCAGAAGGAGGGTCTGCCTCCCAAGCCACCGGAGGCCAGGAATCCCGAGTCGGAAAAAACCGCCAGGGTTGCATCGGAATTCATAAGAAAGGTAACGGAAATTTTGAGCGATGAACCCAGGGCCAATACGGTGCTCCTGCGGGGTTTTTCCTCTCACCCCTCCCTTCCTCCCATGCAGGAGCTCTTCAAACTTAACCCGGTGGCTATAGCTTCTTATCCCATGTACAGGGGACTTGCCAAGCTGGTGGGGATGGAGGTGGTGAAAACCGGCGAGGAAATTGAAGACGAGCTGGAAACCCTGAAATCCTTATGGGACAAATACGACTTTTTCTATCTCCATATAAAAAAGACCGATAGCTACGGCGAGGATGGAAATTTCCAGGCCAAGGTAAAGAAAATTGAGGAATTTGATTCCCTTCTTCCCCGGATACTGGAGCTTTCCCCTGATGTTCTCGTCATAACCGGAGACCACTCCACCCCCTCCAGGTTAAAGTCCCATTCCTGGCATCCTGTTCCCTTCCTCCTCCATTCCCCCTACACCTTCAGGGACGGCCTCAGAGAATTCTCAGAAGTAGCCTGCAGGAAGGGAAGCCTGGGGATCTTTTACGCTGTGGACGGAATGTCCCTCATGCTCGCCAACGCATTGAAACTAAAGAAATTCGGCGCCTGATTTGTTATAATCTTAAATGATGGGGAAACCTCTTGATTTTAGAGAAAGGGAAGTACTGAGAATAATTGTGGAGCATTACACGGATACAGGTCAGGGGTCCAATTCTTTTTTCGTGGCAGAACACCTGCCCTTTGAGGTTTCCCCATCCACAGTGAGAAACATCATGGCATCCCTCCAGGCCAAGGGTTATCTTAAGGCGGGAGGAAAAAGGGGGAAATTTCCCACGGACCGGGCGCTCAGGGAGCACATTGAAAGACTCTTAAAGGTAAAGCCCTGGAAGGAAAGCACCGGGGAAATAAAAATAGAGGCCCAGGGCACCTTGGAGGATTTTTTAAAGGAGGCGGCCAGAAACCTTTCGGTTTTCTCAGAAAGCCTTTCTCTCCTGGTCTCCCCCTCCATATTCCACATACCCTTCTCCCAGATAAGACTCCTCAGAACAGGGGAAAAAACCGTGCTCATCCTTCTAAATACCCCCTCCGGCCTCCTTCTTACCCAGGGGATAAGAACCTACCGGGATTACACCCAGGAGGAGCTGGATGGGGTGGCCAGGATGCTCAACAGGGACTACAGGCTCAAAACCCTGCAGGAAGTGGCCGTAAACCTGAAACTGAGGATGGACAACGAAGTCAGGATGCTGAGGGAAATCTTGGAGAACTTTAAAATTTTGCTGGAGAGGATAGATGTTTTAGTGGAAGGGGAATCCCTTCTTCTGGGAAAGCTTGAAGGAAACCTTGAAAAAATCAAGGAAATTTTAAGGATTTTTGAGGAAAAGAAGAGGGTTCTGGAGTTTCTGGACAACCTCAACCTCGGGAATGAAATTCAGGTGGTGTGGGGAGAAAGCCTCCCCATTCCCTACGGGGAAGGCTGCGTCCTTCTCCTTTATCCTTACAGCCATAAAGGGGTGGCAGCCATCTTTGGCCCCAAGCACATGAAGTACAGCAAAGCCTTAGCAGCCCTTGACCTTACCGGTCAAGCACTGAAAAAACTTCTCTCCTCGGAGGTAAGCCATGGAGGATAAAGAAAGAAAAGAGGGTGAAATTGAGGAAAGGAAGGCGGTCCAAAACGCCAGCACCTTAGAGGAATGCCTGGAGCTGGTAAAACACCTGGAGGAGGAAAAACTGGCCTTAGAGAAGGAAAACGCCGAGCTGTTAAATAAATACCTGAGGAAGCTGGCGGACTTTGACAACTTCCACAAGAGGATGAAAAGGGAAATGGCGGAGTTCCAGGAGTTCGCCTTGGCTGACTTTATAGCCAGGCTCCTGGAGGTTATTGACAATTTTGAGAGGGCCCTGCAGGGCTACAGCGAAGAGAATCCGGAAAGCTTTTACCAGGGAGTTCTCCTGATATACAAGCAATTGAAGGAATTGCTCAGGAAGGAGGGGGTGGAGGAGCTTAAGTCCACGGGGGTCTTTGACCCCAACTTCCACCAGGCCGTGGACAAGGAGGAGAGGGAGGACATAGAGGAAGTGAGGATTGCGGAAGTCCTGCAAAAGGGTTATCTTATGAAGGGAAGGCTTTTAAGGCCTGCTCTTGTTAAGGTATATGTACCAAAGGAGGTAAAAGCCAATGGGGATAACGGTGGGGATTGATTTAGGGACCACCAATTCCTGCGTGGCCTATTTTGAGGCGGGAAAACCCAAGGTCATACCCAACAGAGAGGGGGGGAGGGTAACTCCTTCCATAGTTGCTTTTTTAAAGAACGGGGAAAGGCTGGTGGGACAGCTGGCCAAAAGGCAGATGCTGCTGAACCCGGAAAACACCATCTTCGCCGTCAAAAGGCTCATGGGAAGGAAGTTTTCCTCCCCGGAAATTCAACAATTAAAGGACAGGCTTCCCTACAAACTGGTGGAGGCGGAAAACGGAGATGTCTGGGTGGAGGTGGATGGGAAAATATACGCCCCTCCGGAAATTTCCGCCCTCATCCTCAGATACCTCAAGGAATGCGCCGAGGATTACCTGGGGGAGGAGGTGGATAAGGCGGTGATAACCGTTCCCGCTTATTTTGACGATGCCCAGAGACAGGCCACCAAGGATGCTGGAAAAATAGCGGGGCTGGAGGTTCTCAGGATAATAAACGAGCCTACCGCCGCAGCCTTAGCCTACGGGTTCGAAAAGGCCACCAACGAGCTAATAGCGGTTTACGACCTGGGGGGAGGAACCTTTGATGTCACCATCCTGGAGGTAAGGGAAGGAGTTTTCAATGTTCTTTCCACCGCTGGAAACACCTTCCTGGGAGGGGAGGATTTTGATGCCAGAATAATGAACTGGCTTATGGAAGAATTCAGGAACGAAACCGGAATAGACCTTTCCAAGGACAAATTGGCCCTTCAGAGGCTCAAGGACGCTGCAGAGAAGGCTAAAATAGAACTTTCCACCGTGGAGGAGACAGAGATAAACCTGCCCTTCATAGCCACCGACGAAACCGGGGTAAAGCACTTGGTGAGAAAGCTCACCCGGGAGAAGCTGGAGGAGCTGGTGGAAGACATAATTATAAGAACCAGGGAGCCCATGGAAAGGGCCCTTAAGGACGCTGACCTCCTTCCTGAAGACATTTCCAGGGTTATCCTGGTGGGGGGACAGACCAGGATGCCCAGAATAATCCAGGAGGTCCGGGAGTTCTTCGGAAAGGAGCCCTACAGGGATATAAATCCGGATGAGGTGGTGGCCATGGGGGCTGCCCTCCAGAGCGGCGTCCTCTCCGGGGAGGTAAAGGACATAGTCCTTTTGGATGTGACCCCCCTGTCCCTGGGGGTGGAGACAAAAAACGACACCTTCACGGTAATAATCCCAAGAAACACCACCATACCCACCAAGAGGTCCATGATCTTCACCACCACCGTGGACAATCAAACCAAGGTCAGAATCCATGTACTGCAGGGGGAAAGGGAGATAGCCTCCGCCAACAAGAGCCTCGGATACTTTGACCTGGTGGGCATAAGACCTGCCCCCAAGGGAATCCCACAGATTGAGGTGACCTTTGAAATAGATGTGGACGGGATAGTCAGGGTTACCGCGGTGGATAGGGACACCGGCAAGGAACAATCCATGGAAATTCACCCCTCCTCAGGGCTCACCCCCCAGGAGATAGAGAGAATGATTGAGGAGGCGGAAAAATACCGGGAGCAGGACAGGAAAAGAAGAACCATAAATCAGAAGAAATCGGAGATTGAGGCCCTCCTCAACGCCCTGGAAACTTCCTACAACAAGTTCAAGGGTAGGCTATCCTCGGAAAAGAAAATAGAAATAATGGACGCCCTTTCGGACACCAAACTTCTCCTGCGTGAAGACGAAATAGAGCTGGAGAAACTGGAGGAGGTTTACCAGGAGCTTTCGGCCCTGCGGGAGTCCGTTGAGAAGGAAATTCTGAGCATTCTGGAGAAGGAAAATGCATGAGGAAGGATTATTATGAAATTCTCGGGGTGGGGAGAGACGCATCTCAGGAGGAGATAAAAAAGGCCTACCGCCGTTTAGCCCTGCAGTATCATCCCGACAGAAACCCCGGCGATAAAGAGGCCGAGGAGAAGTTTAAAGAAATAGTGGAGGCCTATTCCGTGCTTTCCGACCCTGAAAAGAGGAAATTGTACGACCTTTACGGTGAGGAAGGGGTAAGGGGAGGGGGGCCTGCCTTTGACATAAACCAGGAATTCTCCAGTTTCTTTGACTTCGTGGAATCCTTCTTTGACTTTGAAAGGCCCCCCACCAGGGGAAGCCATGTGGAAAGGACCCTGTGGATCAGCCTCAAGGAAGCCGCCCTGGGCGTAAGAAAGGAGCTGGAGATAGAAAGAACCAGTCTATGTCCCCACTGCAGAGGAAGCGGCGCCGAACCCGAAGCCGGCTGGAGGCGATGTCCGGTATGCGGAGGCACAGGCGAAGTGGTCCAGGGGGGTTTCTTTTTCAGAATAGCCCGTACCTGCCCGAGGTGTGGGGGAAGAGGTTATATACCCGCAAAGACCTGCAGAGTCTGTGGGGGAAAGGGCTTCGTTAAGGAAAGAAAGAAGATAAGCCTGGAGATTCCCCCGGGGATAGAAGACGGCACAGTGCTGGTGGCCAGCGGCCAGGGCAACGCCGGGGGCAGCACCGGGGCCAGGGGGGACCTGAGGCTCACCATCAGGATAAAAAAGGACCCGAAGTTCCAAAGGAGGGGCCCCCATCTTTTTGCGGAAATCAGGATAGACTATCTCACCGCCATCCTGGGGGGAACCGTGGACTTCCAGGATATTTACGGAGAAAGGCTGAAGGTGGAAATCCCGCCGGGAACCCAGCCCGGAGATCAGATTAAAATCCCCGGTAAGGGCATGCCCTTCCTTAAAAGGAAAAAGAAGGGAGACCTCTTCCTCAGGGTTTCAGTGGAAATACCCAGGAACCTCTCCAAGAAAGAAAAGGAGCTTCTGGAAAAAATAAGGAGCCTGCGTTAATGCACGGCATCTTCCTCCGGGAGCTGGTCCAGGGAGTAAACTTGGTTTTCGGAGAGGAAAACCGTCACCTTCGGGTAAAGAGGGTAAAACCAGGGGAGGAGGTTTTCCTCACCGACGGCAGGGGAAACTTCTGTACAGGAACCGTTCTGGAAAGGGGAAGGGAAGCCTCAAGGGTGCTTTGCCCTGAGATAAAAAGGGCTGTCAAAAGAAAAACCTTAGCCCTTTTCCTTGCCCTCTTTGACAGAGGGAGGATGGAGTGGGCCGTGGAGAAGGCCTCGGAGCTGGGAGCCTCTTTTATCTTTCTCTTTCCATCCTCCCGCTCTCAACAAAAAAGGGTAAACCTGGAAAGGCTCAGGAAAAAGGCCACTGAGGCCATAAAACAGTCTCGCAACCCTTTTCTTCCGGAAATAGAGCCCCTGACATCCCTTCGGGAGGCATTGGTTAAGGCCAGGGATTTTGAAGGAAGGTTCTTTCTCCACAGGGGAGAGGAAAGAATAAGAGAATTTCCCCCTTCTGCGGCCTTTTTCATAGGGCCGGAGGGAGGATGGAGCCAGCAGGAGCTGGAAGTCTTCCGGCAGGAGGGATTGAAGGGAATAGGGCTGGGAGATACGGTCCTCAGGGCAGAAACCGCCTGCGTGGCCATCACCTCCCTTTTTATGCTAATATAGTTTTGTGATCCTTCCGGGGAACAAGCTGGGAAGATATAAAATACTGAAAAGGCTGGGGGCCGGAGGCTTCGGCACCGTTTATTTAGCCTACGACCCATGGCTTGACCAGGAAGTGGCCATAAAGGTTCCCCACAGGCAGGAGGAGGAGTTCTCCAAACTGGTAAAAGAAGCCAGGCTCCAGGCCCTGCTCAGACATCCTCACATAGCCACCCTTCTCACAGTGGAAAAAAACCAGGGCATTTTTTATCTGGTCATGGAATATGTGGACGGCACCACCCTTTCCAGGCTCATAAAGAGAAGGGGGAGGCTTTCGGTAAAGACCTCCCTCAACTTCCTGGCCCAGATCCTGGAAGCCGTGGCCTATGCCCACTCCAAAAACATAATTCATCGGGACCTTCGCTCCTCCAACATTCTGATATCCAAGGAAGGGGTGGTAAAGATAACGGATTTCGGCACATCCAGGCTCCTGGAGAAGACCTTTGCCTCCACCCGGATAGGTTCCCCTCCCTATATGGCTCCGGAGCAATTTGAGGGAAGGGCCACCTTTGCCTCGGACATTTACTCGGTGGGTTGCATAGCCTATGAAATGCTGTCGGGCAGGCTGCCCATAGACGAGGAGGACCCCAGGGTTATATACTCCCTGGCCAAGGATGGGCTTATACCCCCCCTGAGGAAGGTGGCCAGGGATGTGCCGGCGGAGGTGGAAGAGGCGGTTATGAGGGCTCTGATGAGAAGGCCCGAGGACAGGTATTCCTCCGCCGGGGAGTTCCTGGAAGTCGTAAGGACCCTCCAGAGCCTTTCTTCCCCCAGGGTTACTCTTCGCCCACCAGCGGAGGGCACCGTCCGATGCTGGAACTGTGGTAGAATTATTCCTGGGGACGCCAAAAGGTGTCCTTACTGCGGCGAAATCCAATAGGAGGAGGCCATGCACATAAACGATATTTTGAAAATTGCCGTGGAAAGAAACGCCTCCGATGTCCACCTTAAGGTGGGAAACTATCCCATTTTAAGGATAAACGGGCACTTGGTCCCCTTGGTGGAACTGAACAAAAGGCTCATGCCCGACGATACCTTGGCCATGGCCCTTTCCATAATGAGCCCCGATCAAAAGAAGAGGTTCAAGGAGGACAGGGACATAGACATGGCCTACAGCATACCGGGGGTGGGAAGGTTCAGGGTGAATGTCTTCTATCAGAGGGGAAGCGTCGGCTTAGTTTTGAGGGTTATACCAACCAAGATAAGAACGGTAAAGGAGCTGAATCTACCTCCGGTTATAGAGGAGATAGCCGACGAGGAAAGGGGGCTTATACTGGTGACAGGAACCACCGGTTCCGGAAAGAGCACCACCTTGGCGGCCATGATAGAGCACATAAACCAGACCAAAAGAAGGCACATAGTCACCATTGAGGATCCCATAGAATACCTGTTCAGGGACAAGAAGTCCATAATAAACCAGAGGGAGGTGGGCCACGATGTAAAGAGCTTCCTTCACGGTCTGAGGGAAGCCCTCCGCGAGGACCCGGATGTGATCCTGGTGGGGGAGATGAGGGACCTGGAGACCATAGAGACGGCACTGATGGCCGCCGAGACAGGACACTTGGTTCTCTCCACCCTCCACACCCTGGACGCACCGGAAACGGTCAACAGAATCATAGGAATGTTCCCCCCCACCCAGCAAAGGCAGATAAGAATTCAGCTGGCTTCGGTTCTAAAGGCGGTCATATCCATGAGGCTTATACCGCGGAAGGACGGAGAGGGAAGGGTTCCGGCGGTGGAGGTAATGAGGGTGACCCCCTTCATAAAGGACTGCATCCTGAACAAGGAAAAGACCTTCCTCATAGCCGACGCCATAGCCAAGGGAACCTCCCAGTACGGAATGCAAACCTTTGACCAGTCCCTTTATTACCTTTACGAAAGGGGATTTATATCCCTGGAGGAGGCCATGCGATGGGCTTCCAACCCCAACGAATTCAAGCTCAAGCTCATGGGCGTTGCTTCTGCGGCTGACCTCTCCAAGGAAGAAATGGAAAAGAGGCTCATGGAGGAGCAGGGCCTCCTTTCCAAGGGCGAAAGGAAGGATGAACCTGAAATTGAGAGATTCGGAAAGTAAAATAAGGGAAACCTCCCTGAGGTTTCTCTCCAGAAGGCAACTCTCGGAAAAGGAGCTTAAGCAGAAGCTCAGAAAAAAGGGCTATTCCACCGAGAGCATAGAGGAGGAAATTGAGAAGCTCCGAAGACTGGGCCTTCTAAACGACAGGGAATTTGCCCTTCAATGGGCCGCCTCCAGGAGAAGGATGCTCTATGGCAGCGTCAGGATACGCTGGGAACTTCGCCTCAAGGGCATAGACGAGGAAACTCTGGAGGAAGCATTAGAGCAGGCCAATGCCCTCATGGGAGAAGAGGAGGCAGCCAGAACCCTGATAAGAAAGAGAAAATTCAAAGAACCTTCCAGGGTTTATCGTTTCCTTATCCAGAGGGGTTTTCCCCCGGAACTCGCTCAGCGTTTAGCTTCGGAGGTGAAGGATGAGATCCCACGAGATCAGGATTAAGTTTTTGGATTTCTTCGCCCGAAGAGGCCACACCGTGGTGCCCAGTTCTTCCCTGGTGCCCACCGGGGATCCTACCCTCCTCTTTACCAACGCGGGAATGAATCAGTTTAAGGATGTATTTCTGGGTCTGGAAAGGAGAAGTTATACCAGGGCCACCTCTGTTCAGAAGTGCATGAGGGCCGGGGGAAAGCACAACGACCTGGAGGTGGTGGGCCACACCCACAGGCACCATACCTTCTTTGAAATGCTGGGGAACTTCTCCTTCGGGGATTACTTCAAAGAGAAGGCCATAGAGTACGCGTGGGAACTCCTCACGGAGGTCTTCCATCTTCCTCCGCAAAGGCTGTGGATAACCATCTATAAGGATGACGAAGAGGCCTTCAAAATCTGGAACGAAAGGATAGGGGTGGCCGCGGAGAAAATAAAGAGGATGGGGGAAAAGGAAAATTTCTGGGCCATGGGAGATACCGGCCCCTGCGGCCCCTGCTCGGAGATTCACTACGAACTTCGTCCAGAGCTAAAATGCAGCCTGGAAGAAGAGAACTGCGAAAGGTTCTTAGAGCTCTGGAATCTGGTCTTCATGCAGTTCAACAGGGACGAGGCCGGAAACCTCCATCCCCTGCCCTCCCCCTCCATAGATACGGGCATGGGACTTGAGAGAATAGCCTCGGTCCTGCAGGGAAAGTTCAGCAATTTTGAAATAGACATCATAAGGCCCATTATAGGGGAAGTGGAGGAAAGAACGGGCCTCAGCTACGGCAAGAACCCGGACCTGGATGTCTCCTTCAGGGTGGTGGCCGACCACATAAGGGCCATAACCTTCCTGATCACCGATGGGGTCCTTCCCTCCAACGAGGGAAGGGGTTATGTTCTTCGGAGGATAATAAGAAGGGCTTACAGGCATGGAAGGAAGCTGGGAATTTACCAGCCCTTCCTGTATTTCATGGCCCCCCTGGTGGCGGAGCTCATGCACGAACAGTATCCAGAACTTCGCCAGGGGATAGAGCTGGTGGAAAAGGTAACGAGAACCGAGGAGCAGCGATTCCACAGAACCTTAACCGTGGGAATGGAGAAGTTTGAGGAGCTTCTTCAAAGAACGGCGGAGAAGGGGGAAGGGGTTATTCCCGGGAAGGAAGTCTTCACCCTTTACGACACCTTCGGCTTCCCCCTGGACTTCGCCCAGGAACTGGCTAAGGAAAGGGGTCTCAGCATAGACATGAAGGCCTTTGAGGAAAAAATGGAAGAGCAGAGGAGGAGGGCCAGAAGTGCGTGGAAAGGATACAAGGAGGCGGAGAGCAAGAGGAAATATGAGGGCTTTAAAACGGTATTTACCGGATACGATGAGGAGGAGGGGGAAGGAAAAATACTGGCCATCTTTAAGGGGAAGGAGAAGGTTGCCTCACTGAAGGAAGGGGAAGAGGGGGAAATAATCCTGGACAGAACCCCCTTTTACGGAGAGGCCGGAGGACAGGTGGGGGATACGGGGTGGCTCACCTCTTCCTCGGGAAAGGCCAGAGTTTACGACACAAAGAGGCCCTCCTTAGATACCATAGTCCATTTGGTAAAGGTTGAGGCCGGGGAGCTGAGGGTCAACCAGGCTGTAAGGGCCGAGATAGACAAAGCCAGAAGGGCCGCCATAAGAAGGCACCACACCGCCACCCACCTTTTGCACAAGGCCCTGAGGGAGGTTCTCGGCCCCCATGTGCGCCAGAGCGGTTCCGTGGTGGAGCCGGAAAGGCTCAGGTTTGATTTTACCCATTACGAAAAGCCCTCTCCCCAGGAGCTGGAGGAGGTGGAAAGGATAGCGAATCAGGCCGTATTGAAGGATTACCCTGTGATAACCGAGATAACCACCTTTGAGGAAGCGGTAAAAAAGGGGGCGGTAGCCCTTTTCCACGAAAAATACGGAGATAGGGTGAGGGTTGTCTCGGTGGGCGATTTCTCCAAGGAACTATGCGGAGGCACCCATGTGAGGCGCAGCGGGGAGATAGGGATGATAAAGATAATCTCAGAGGAGAGCGTCTCCGCCGGGGTAAGGAGGATAGAGGCGGTGGCCGGGCTGGCGGCCCTGGCCTGGAGCCAGCGGATGGAGGAGAGGATAAGGGAAGTTCAGGCCAGGACAGGGGTTCCCCTGGAAGCCATAGCAGAACATGTGGAAAAGCTCAGGGCTCAGCTAAAGGAGGCAAAAAAAAGAAGGTCCGGGGGCGAGGTGAAGGCCGAACCGGAGATAATAAAGGGGGTAAAGGTTTTTGCCTTAAAAATAGAAGGGGAAAGGGAGGAGGCCCACAATTTAGTGGACCTTTTGAGGAAAAAACACCCGCCGGCCGCGGTTCTCGTGGCCTTTTTGAGGAACGGGAAGCCCTCCTTGGTTCTTGGCCTTACCCGGGATCTGGAAGGGAAATTGAACGCCGGGGAGATCATAAGGGAAGTAGCCCGGGAGATAGGCGGAGGAGGAGGGGGAAGGCCCACCTTCGCCGAGGCCGGTGGAAGGGAGCCCGGGGGCATAGAGAGGGCCTTCAGGAGATTTAAGGATATCCTGCGGGAGAAACTTTGAGAAAAATAGCGCTGATCCTGGGAATTTCCCTTTTCCTGGCGGGAGAAATAGTGACCTATGTGGACGAAAACGGCAGGCTGGTTATAACCAACATCCCATCCAGAAAGCCAAAAAAAAGATGGAAAAGGCTGGTGGAGGTCAGCTCCTCCCCCTACAGGGAACTGATATCAAGGATAAGCCGACGCCACGGGGTTGACCCGAAGCTGGTGAGGGCACTCATCACGGTGGAGTCCGGATTTAACCCCAGGGCTGTCTCAAAAAAGGGGGCCATGGGGCTTATGCAACTCATGCCTGAGACCGCCAGAAAATACGGGGCGGAAGACCCCTTTGACCCGGCCCAGAACATAGAAGCAGGGATAAGGTATTTGAAGGAGCTTTTACGCAGGTTCCGCCGCACCGAACTGGCCCTGGCCGCATACAACGCCGGGGAAAAGGCGGTGGTAAGATACGGCGGAATCCCTCCCTTCCCGGAAACCAGAAGGTTCGTTAAAAATGTGATGAAGCTCTACAGAAGAAGAAGGAAAACCCCCATTTACCGCTGCCTCGGGAAAAACGGTTCCGTCATCGTCTCCAACTCCCCTCCCCTGCCCCAGGATTGTGCCGGGCCCATTGAGAGGATAAAATAATCTTGACAAATTTGGTAGTATTTTTTAGAAGTACTCATAGATAAAGGAGGGAAAAATGGGCTTTCTAAGCGATCAGGATAAACAGGAAATCACCAAGATGCTCCAGGAGATGGTGGAGCCTGTAAAGCTCATCGTCTTCAAAAGCGACGCCAATTGCACCTACTGCCAGGAAACCGCCATGCTTATGGATGAAGTAAGCCAGTTAAGCGATAAATTGACCCTGGACATAATAGATGTGGATCAGGAAAAGGACAAGGCCGAGGCCTACAGTATTGATAAAGTTCCCGCCCTGGTCATAGAGGGCAAGGAAGATTACGGAATAAGGTTCTTCGGCATTCCTGCTGGATACGAATTCTCCGCGGTCCTGGGCGACATCATAGATGTCTCCAGGGGGGATTCAGGCCTTGCCCAGAGGTCAAGGAAGGAGCTGGCCAAGATAGACTTTCCGGTAAGGATACAGGTTTTCGTGACCCCTTCATGCCCCTATTGCCCTACGGCGGTAAGGATGGCTCATAAATTCGCCATTGAAAACGAAAACATCCGGGGTGAAATGGTGGAAGCCCAGGAGTTTCCCGAACTGGCTCAGAGGTATGAGGTTTACGCAGTGCCTAAAATAGTGGTAAACGACGAGGTGGAGTTTGAGGGAGCCCTTCCCGAGCCCCACTTCGTTAAACAGGTTCTGCGAATTCTAAAATGAGCCTATGGGACGGTCTGCTCCTCCTCTTAGCTCTGGTGGTCCTCCTGCTGGTAGCCCTCTTTCCCTCCAGACTGGGTTTCAATTGCTGGAGGGCAAGAAGGTGGAGGGGGGCGAGAAGAAAGGGGGAAGGGGAAGGGCCCCAGGATTACGGCTTTCGGCTTTAGTCCTCCTTCTTTTCCTTTCCTTCTGTTCAGTAAATCAGAGGCCTCCGGGCTTTTCTGGATGGTTTTCCGCATCATCGCCGGAGGGAAACCTGAAGGGCAGGTTTCATTACCTTCCGGGCAAATTCCTGAGGGTGGAGGCCGGAGGATGCTCCTTTATAATAGAAGCCTCGGGGGTGAAAATTTACGACCACCGGAGAAAGGAAATGTGGGAAGGGACCTGGGAGAGGGTCAGGGAAAGATTCCCTGAGCTTCCGGGGCTTGGGGAGATGGGGGAAATATGGAAGGGAAGGGGGGTTATTAAAAAATCCTCCAGGGGCTGGCCGTTGCTTTTCCTTTTCAAAGGATGGACCGTCCGACTTCTCAGGGTAAAAAGGGGAGCCGCCGTGGGGGAAAGGCACGATTACAGGAAAGTAAGGTTCTTCAGGATATGCTCAAGGTTCGTCCAGCGGCAAAAATAAACCTTTACCTGAGGATAAAGGGGAAAAGAAGGGACGGCTACCACCTGATAGAGTCCGAACTTCAGACCGTGGACCTGAGGGACGAACTCGTGATAAGGAGGAGCCGGAAGTTCCGCCTTACATGCAGCGGGGAACCGGTGGTCTGCGACGAAACCAACTTGGTGGCCAGGGCCTTTTTTCTCTTTAAGGAAAGATACGGGGCAGAAGCCCTGGAGGTGCATTTGCACAAGAGGATTCCCCCGGGAAGGGGTCTGGGAGGGGGAAGTTCCGACGCCGGGGCCTTTCTTTTGGCCCTCAGGAAGCTTTTTGCCCCGGACCTTCCCTTTCAGGCCCTTCTTTCCATGGCCCGGCAGCTGGGGGCCGATGTTCCTTTTTTCCTGCTGGGAGGGAGGGCCAAGGCCGAGGGCATAGGCGAGAGGCTTCAACCTCTCAAAGACCTCCAGTGGACAGCGGTGCTGGTGGACCCTGGCCTGGAGATATCCACCGCGGAAATATACAGTCAATACGACAAACTGGTGGAGCAGGGGTTTGATTTTTCCCCCTACTCCAACCACCTGCTTCCCGCCCTGCTTTCCCTGTATCCTGAGCTGGAAATTTTCCACCTATGGGGAATGAACTTAAGCGGCAGTGGCTCCTGTTTCTTCAAGACCTTCCCCGGGGTATCCGAAGCCGAAGATTTTTATGGTAAAATTTCCTCCGGGAGGAAGTGGCTGGTCAACTTCGTCTCCTTTTCGGAATATCAATCCACTTTGATTGGGGAGTAGCCAAACAGGCAAGGCAGCGGACTTTGGATCCGCCATGTGGAGGTTCGAGTCCTCCCTCCCCAGCCAAAACTCATGGAAAACCTCGTGGTATTCTCCGGAAGTTCAAATTTTCCCCTGGCCCAGAGGGTGGCCGATTACTTAGGAATAAAGCTGGGGGAGATAGAGCTCACCAGGTTTAAGGACGGTGAGATCTATGTCCAAATAAGGGAAAATGTGCGGGGAAAGGATGTGTTTTTCATACAGTCCACCTCCAGGGATGCCAACTTTCACATCATGGAAACCCTTCTGGCGGAGGATGCCCTGCGCAGGGCCTCGGCCAGAAGGATAAACCTTGTGATCCCCTATTTTGGATACGCCCGCCAGGACCGAAAGGATAAACCCAGGGTTCCCATTTCCGCCCGGGTTGTGGCGGACCTCCTGGAGAGGATGGGAGCATCCAGGATAATCACGGTGGACCTGCACGCCGGTCAGATTCAGGGTTTCTTCTACATTCCGGTGGACCACCTTACTGCCCTGCCCCTTTTCGTGGACTACTTCAGGGGATACAGCGATGTGATGGTAATTTCTCCGGATGCCGGAGGAGCCCAGAGGGCCATGGAGATGGCTAAAAGGCTGGCTGCCCCCTTCGCCATTCTTTTCAAGAGGAGGAGAAGGGCCAACGAGGCGGAAATAATCCAGGTGGTTGGGGATGTGGAAAGGAAGAGGGCCATTATAATAGACGATATAGTGGATACCGCAGGAACCCTGGTAAAGGCAGCGGAAGCCATACTGAAGGCCGGGGCCTCAGAGGTTTACGCCTCCATAACCCATCCGGTCCTATCCCCTCCGGCGGTGGAAAGAATAAAAGCCTCCCCCATTAAGAAGGTAGTGGTAACCAACACCATAAAGCTTTCCGAAGAAGCGAAGGAATGTGGTAAAATAGAAGTTCTTGACATAGCCCCGTTGATAGGGGAAGCCATCATAAGAGTTCACCAGGAAAGGTCAATAAGCGAACTTTTCCGTTGAGGAGGGAAAAATGGAAAAACTGGTAATCAAGGCCCTGCCCAGGGAGGAAAAGGGCAAGGAAAGGGTAAAGAAGGCCAGGGCCAGTGGTTTAATCCCTGCGGTCCTCTACGGCAAGGACCTGAAGGAAAACAAACTCCTTTATGTAGAACACAAAGAGTTTACCACCAAACTCTATCGCAGCGACATCAAGGGAATGATCCTTCAGATTGATGTAAACGGGGATAACTACAACGCCATTTTGAAGGAGATTCAATTTCACCCTGTAACCTACGAACCGCTCCACATTGACTTTCAGGCCATAAGAATGGACCAGCCCGTGGAGGTTACCGTGGCGGTAAGGCTTGTGGGTGAACCCATCGGGGTGAAAAAAGGAGGGGTTCTGGAATTTGAAACCAGGGAACTGGAAATAAAGGCCCTCCCCGATGCCATTCCGGAAGCCATAGAGGTGGATGTAACCGGGCTGGAAATAGGTTATTTCATCAAGGTGAAGGATATATCTCCCCCGGAGGGGGTTGAAATTTTAGAGGACCCTGAAACAGTCATAGCCCTGGTAACCTCGGAGGAGGTGGAAGAGGAGGTGGCAGAAGAAGAGGTGGAGGAGCCCGAAGTCATAGGCAAGAAGAAGGAGGAGGAAAAGGCGGAAGAAAAGGAGGAAGAGGAGAAGTAGTGTGGATTTTCGTGGGCCTTGGAAATCCGGGCAAGCAATATCGCTTAACCAGGCACAACGCAGGATGGATGGCGGTGGAGGAGTACGCTAAGAGAAGAGAGCTGCCGTGGTATGGGCGGGATTCCTTCGTATATGCCATGGGGGACGACTTCGTTTTAATAAAACCCATAACATACATGAACCTCAGCGGCAAGGCCGTCCGGCAGGCCTTTTCCCTCTGGGGGGAGGAAAGGGAGAAGCTAGTGGTTCTTCATGACGACATAGACCTGCCTCTGGGGAAGGTAAAATTAAAGCTGGGGGGAGGTACCGGGGGCCATCGGGGATTGGAGTCGGTCATGGAGGAGCTGGGAAGCTCTGCCTTCGGAAGAATAAGGATAGGTATAAACATCGGATTCAAGCCGGCCAATCTGGCCAGCTTCGTGCTGCAGGAATTCACCGGGGATGAAAGGGAAACCCTCCTCTGCTCCCTGGGAAGGGCCTGCGAAGCCATGGATTTGCTAAGGAAAGCGGGCTGGGAAAAGGCCATGAACGAAATAAATGGTCTCGCTCCTTGCTCCTTCCACGGGGAAGGGGCTAAAAACCAGAAGGAGGTGTAAAATGGAATTAAGGGAGTACGAAACCGTGTTCATCATCGCCCCCAACCTTTCGGAGGAGGAAACCCAGGCGGTGATGGACCGCTACAGGGAAATCGTGGAGAACAACGAAGGAAAGGAAGTGGAACTGGAGGTAATGGGAAAGAGGAAGCTGGCCTACGAAATTCAGAAGTTCAACGAAGGCTTTTATGCGATTCTTCGTTACAAAACCGAAGGAGGAAAGGGAACCGTAGCGGAGCTGGAGAGGCGGATGAGGAACGATGAAAGGGTAATCAGGTTCCTGACCGTCCGCCTGGACAAGGAACTAAAGAAGGCCAGGAAACTTGAGGAAAAATGGAAGAAAAAGAGGGCAAAACTTGAAGCCAAGGCCCAGCAAGAAGGAGGTGAAGAATGAGGGATCAGAAGCCCACCCAGACCAGAAGGTTTCCCATAAGGAAAAAATATTGCAGGTTTTGCGCCGAGAAAATAGCTTACATTGATTATAAAAACCCTGAGCTCCTTTCAAGATTCACTACAGAAACCGGAAAAATACTTCCCAGGAGAATAACCGGAACCTGCCATTACCATCAAAGGCTCCTTACGCGGGCTATAAAGAGGGCAAGAATACTTGCGCTTCTGCCCTTCACCGTCAGATAAGGAGGCAAAAATGAAGGTCATCCTCAAGGAAGATGTGGAAAGGCTGGGAAGAAAGGGGGATATAGTCACCGTAAAGGACGGTTATGCCAGGAATTACCTGATACCCAGAGGATTGGCCCTGCCGGTGACCAGGGGAAATCTTCGTATGGTGGAAGAGGAGAAGAAGAGGCTGCTCCGCCAGAGGGAAAAGGAAGTAAAAACCGCCCAAGAAATGGCGGATAAACTTTCCCAGCTGGAGCTGGAGATTTACAAAAGGGCAGGGGAAAACGATGTGCTTTACGGCTCCGTGACCGCCTCTGAGCTGGCGGAGGCACTGCAGGGCAGGGGATTTCAGGTAGACAGGAAACAAGTTCTCCTGGAGGAACCCATAAAGCGGTTGGGGGTTCATTACTTTGAGGTGAGGGTCCATCACGATGTCAAAGCCAGGGTAAGGGTGGTGGTGAAGAAGGAAGAAGGGGAAGCTTGATGTGACAATAAACCTACCCTACAGCCCGGAGGCCGAGAAAGCTCTTCTGGGAGCGATCCTGCTGGATAACTCTAACCTGGACAGGCTTCTATCGGTGCTCAACGAGGAGCATTTTTATCTGGAAGCCCACAGATTGCTTCTGAAGGAAATGGTGGAACTTTCCCGGCGGGGGGAGTTTGACCTGGTGATCCTCACCGAATCTCTAAAGAGGAAGGGCCTCCTTTCCAAGGTGGGGGGAGCCCAGTATGTAGCCTCCCTGGTGGATGGAGTGGCCCCGGAACAGGACCTGGGCCCCTACATTGATGTGGTTCTGGAGGACTACAAGAAGAGAAAAATCGTTGAGGAAATAGAGAGGATAAAAGATAAAATAGGCACCGATTTAGAAAGCGCCGATGAAGTGGTAAGCGAGCTGGAGGAGAAACTCCTCTCCATAACCGGAGAAGTTCCCAGGGGGTTCTTTCCCATAGAGGAAGCCGGGGATGAAGCCCTGGAGTTTGCAGAAGCTGCCCGCAAAAGCACCAGTGCCATCACCGGGGTGAGGAGCGGTCTGCCCGACCTGGACCACGCCACCACCGGTTTTCACAAAGGGGAACTTATAATAATAGCGGGAAGGCCCGGTATGGGAAAAACCGCCCTGGGCCTGACCATAGCCCTCAACGCCGCCACCAAATCCAGCGAAAATCCGGAGCCCGTCCCCGTGGCCTTTTTCTCCTTAGAGATGTCCAGGCTGCAACTGGGAATGAGGCTCCTTTCCATAAAGGCCCAGGTGCCCATGGAAAGAATAAGAAGCGGAACCATTACCAGGGAGGAGATGGATAAGCTCATAAGAGCCCAGGAGGAGATTTCCCGCCTTCCCATCTATGTGGATACCACCCCGGGCCTTTCCACCGCTGAACTCATGGCCAGGGCCAGGAGGATAAAGAAGGAAAAAAACATAGGACTCATACTGGTGGATTACCTTCAGCTAATGAGGGTGCCCTGGGCCAAGGACAACCGGGTGGCGGAGGTGAGCATAATCTCCTCCAGCCTGAAGGAACTGGCCAAAAACCTGAATGTTCCTGTCATAGCCCTAAGCCAGCTGAACAGGGAGCCCGAAAGAAGACATGCTTTGCCCAGACCCAGGTTGTCGGACCTCAGGGAAAGCGGAACCTTAGAGCAGGATGCCGACACGGTGCTCCTCCTTTACAGGGATGAGTACTACGACGAGGACCCATCGCCGGCCAACAAGGGTGTGGCGGAGATAATCATAGCCAAGCAAAGGAGCGGTCCCCAGGGTATTACCGTGTTGGTTTATTTCAACGAGAGGTTCACCGAGTTCGTTGGCCTTGCCGAAGAGGGGAAAAGGCGCTACAGGGAATACATGGAAAGGGTAAGGGAGAGCAGGTTCAGGCGCAGGAGAAGATCGGAACCATGAGACCAACCCTGGCCCACATAAATTTAAGAAACCTCAGGGAGAACATAAAAAAACTCAGGGAGCTTTCCAGGGCTACCTACATGATGGGGATAATAAAGGCCCAGGCCTACGGACACGGAGCGGTCAGGGTGGCGGAGGCCAGCCAGGACCTGGTGGATTACTTCGGGGTGGCCACGGTGGCAGAAGGAATAGAGCTCAGGAAGTGGGGTATAGGAAAACCCATAGCGGTGCTGGGGGGATTTTATCCTGGAGAGGAGGAGGCCCTTTTAGATTACGATTTGGAACCGGCCCTTTTTTCCCGGGAGCAGGTCAAGCTTCTCTCCTTAGCAGGAAAGAGGGGGGGGAAGCCCGCCAGGGCCCACATAAAAATAGACACCGGACTGGGAAGGCTGGGTTTTCCGTGGAAAAACCCTGACTTCCCCTGGGTGGATGGAATAGAAATAGTCTCGGCCTTCACCACCCTTTCCGCCGCTGACAACAACGGAAAGCCCTCGGTGGAAGAACAGCACCGAAGGATGATGGCGGCGGCCGAGGCCCTGGCTCTCAAAAGGAGGGGTGTGATGATATCCATCGCCAATTCCGCCGGCCTTATCCTCCACCCTGAGGTCCACGAGGACATGGTCAGGCCCGGAATTCTCCTCTACGGGGTCCCTCCCTTCCCACGGCCTTTGCCTGAGTTCAAAATGGTGATGAGCGTAAGGACCAGGATAATAAGCCTCAAGACCGTTCCCCGGGGAACCCCTCTTGGATATGGGGGAAGTTTTGTGACCTCCAGAAGGAGCCTTATAGCCACAGTTCCCTTAGGCTATTACGACGGTGTGCCCAGAGCCCTCTCCAGCAGAGGCTGGATGTGGGTAAGGGGGAAGGCGGTCCCCATAGTGGGCAGGGTAAGCATGGACCTTACCCTGCTGGATGTTACCGATGTGGAAGGGGTAAAGGAGGATGAGGAGGTGGTCTTCTTTTCCACCCAGGAACAGATCTGGGAGCTGGCCAGGGCAGCAGGGACCATTCCTTACGAAATCCTCTGCAAGATCGGGGAAAGGGTTCTAAGAATATATCATGATTAGCAGCTTCCTCAGGGAACTGGGGGCGGTGACCATTCTGGGCTGGGAAACCCTGAGGAATCTCCTGAAGGGAGAGGGGGAGCTGGGGGAAATTCTGAGGCAAATGGAGCTTATAGGGGTAAAGAGCGTGCCCGTGGTTTCCCTGACCACGGTTTTTGCCGGTATGGTCCTTGCCCTCAACACCTATATAGGCTTCACCCGCTTTGGGGCAGGTCAATATACTGGCTCGGTGGTGGGGGTAGCCTTGGCCAAGGAACTTGTTCCGGTCCTGGCTGGAATAGTCATAGCAGGAAGGGTAGGAGCCGCCATGGCCGCGGAACTGGGGACCATGAAGGTAACGGAGCAGATAGATGCCCTCTACACCCTCAACGCAGATCCCGTGGCCTTTCTTGTGCTCCCCAGGACCGTGGCCTCCACGGTCATGCTCCCTGTGCTGGTTCTGTTTGGGGACGGCGTGGCCCACATGGGGGCTTATGCGGTGGCGGTGGGCCTCATGGGGGTAAATTCCAGGCTTTACAACTATTACCTCTTCACCTACATGGAGCCATGGGACATAGCCGTGGGCTTCATAAAGGCGGTAAGCTTTGGCCTGATTATAGCTCTGATAGGTTGCTACAAGGGACTAAATGCGGAGGGAGGGGCCGAAGGCGTGGGAAGGGCCACCACATCGGCGGTGGTTCACTCCTCCATTACCATCCTTATAGTTGACTTCATCTGGGGGAAGATACTTCCATGGACCCTCAGGTATTGATAGAGGTAAAGGGCCTGGAAAAATCCCTCCAGGGAAGGAAGGTTTTGAAGGGGGTGGACCTTTCCATAGGGGAAGGGGAGGTTTTCATAGTTCTGGGAAGGAGCGGCGTGGGAAAGAGCGTGCTCCTGAAGAACATGGTGGGCCTCATGAGGCCGGATGCCGGTAGGGTCCTCTACGAAGGAAAGGACCTGGTGAGGGCCTCCGCCGAGGAGTGGAAGCGGGTGAGGAGGGAATTCGCCGTGGTCTTCCAGCACTCGGCCCTATTTGATTCCCTGAGCGTGGGTGAAAATGTGGCCTTCGGCCTGCGGAGGATGACCTCCCTTTCCGGGGAAGAAATAAGGCAAAGGGTAAAGGAAGCACTTTCCCTGGTGGGGCTTGAGGGTATAGAGGAGGCCAGGGTTTCCCAGCTCAGCGGAGGGATGCAGAAGAGGGTGGCCATAGCCAGGGCAATAGCCCTGAGGCCCAGGGTTATATTCTACGACGAGCCCACCACAGGGCTTGACCCCATCATGGCCGCCACCATCGCCATGCTCATATTGAAAATGAAGAAGGAAATCGGCTCCACCTCCTTCATAATAACCCACGACCTGAAGCTGGCCTTCAGGGTAGGAACCACCCTGGCCATGCTCCACGATGGTAGAATTGTATTCAGGGGAACCCCGGAGGAATTCCAGGGCTGCCGGGACCCGGTGGTCAGAAAATT
Source organism: Candidatus Aminicenantota bacterium (assembly GCA_026987025.1). Lineage (GTDB taxonomy): Bacteria > Acidobacteriota > Aminicenantia > S016-38 > S016-38 > JALSNJ01. The sequence continues at coordinate 28,010 of JALSNJ010000026.1, forward strand.
CGTGGAGGGAATACCGGATTGAGCAGAGAGACTAAAATTGGACTTCTCATATTGGCCTCCTTGGCCGTTCTCCTCTACTTCCTGGTGAAGCTGGGTAGCCTTTCCTCCCTTTTTGAACCGAAGGGCTACGAGATAAAGGCCTTCTTTCAGAGCATAGCCGGACTGGAGGAGAGGGCTCCAGTAAGGCTGGCAGGGGTAAGAATAGGATATGTGGAGGAGATAAGTCTTTTCCGGGGAAGAGCCCTGGTAAAGATGAAGATTTTTGAAAAATACAGGATAAGGAGGGGTTCCAGGGCAGCGGTAACCTCCATGGGAATAATGGGCGAGAAGTACATAGAAATTTTCCCCGGGGAGGGGGAAGGGTTCGTGGCCCCGGGAGAGACGGTGGAAGGCATTCCTCCCCTTTCCATAGACCAGCTGGGGGCCATGTTTTACTCCATAGCCCAGGATGTTAAGAAAATGAGCAAAACCTTCAGCGATGTTATAGGCGGCGAAAGGGGAAAAGCCAGCCTGAAGGCCATTTTGCAGAATATGGACAGGATAACCACCCGGCTGGACAAACTCTTGGAGGAGAACTCCCATCTTATATCCACCTCCAGCCAGGAGCTGCTGGCTACCATCAGGGAGGCGAAGGAGGCCATAAAGGTCTTCTCCGAAGCCTCCCGAAGGGTCTCGGAGGTAGCCGCCCGATTCGGGGATAGGTCCCGGGAACTTAAAGCCGCCCTGGTCCAGTTTGAAAAGGCCTCCGCCAGCCTGAGAGCCCTCAGCGAAAAACTGAAAAATGAGCTGGATGCCCTTGAGAAGGGCTCCTTGGGAAGGTTCCTCAGGGACAGGGAAATATACCGGAGAACCAGGGATATTGTGGAGCAAACCTCCAGAACCTTAAGAAGAATAAACGCCGCCATGGAGACCACCCCATCGCTAACCCCCTACCTTTTTTATTCTTCAGAGGGCCTGGGAAAGGCCGGACTGGAGTTTTCCTCCGCCAGGGATTGGATGAACCTCTCTTTGGTAAAAACTCCTTCCTCCACCTCCTACGACCTTCTATTCGGAAGGAGGGTGGGAAGGTTTTCCATAGGGGCAGGGATAATAGAGGGAGAATTCGGCCTAAGAACGAGGGTAAACCTTCCTCAGAACCTTTTCCTTGGAGGGGAAATTTACCATCCCCGGCAGTGGAAGTGGAGGCTGCTCTTCGGTATAACTGAAAAGAACCTCTCCCTCTTCGGAGGTTATTCCAGGGAGAACCGCTCCCTTATCTTCGGGGTTTGCTACGGCCGATAATCACCTCAGATAAAATCCAGCAAATATTCTCCAGGATGGAAAGGATAAAAGGTCCCTTTCCTGTCCGTTTATCCTGCACCTCCAGAAGGCCCTTCTGAGGGAAAGGGAGTCGGCCTCCAGCACCAGTCCTCCCCAGGGAAGGCTGTAGGCAATCCTCAGGGACCCGAGGATGTTATACTCTCCATGCTCCCTGTTTACCAATACAATCTCCGGTCCCTGGCCCAGGCCGTACACCTTTAAAAAATCCAGTAAAGGAAAATCCCTGAACCCGAAGGCGAAGCCCTGGAGCCTGAACTTCCAGACCCGCCATGAAAGGAATGCAAAGATGGAAAAACCGTTGCTCTGGGAAAGCTCTCCCTTCAACTCTTCCCGGTACCCGGGGTCCCAGTTCCTGTTGTCCATGAGGCGGGAGGAATGGACGAAGATCTCCCCTGGCTTCAGGGAAAGGGGAAGAAAGGGGTATGTTCCCCGGGAGTAAAAATAACTTATTCTAAACCTCCCACTGAATTCCGCCCAATGGAATCCAGCCCCTAAAAAGGCCCCGGCCCATTGGCGCCAGAGGGAGGAGAAATTTTTATAAGAATAGCCCTCAAGCCCATAGGAGGACCATACGGTATAGCTGTTCTGCCCGAAATACACCCTCATCTCTTGCTGGTCCTGCCAGAGCCCCCCGTCCTCCGCAAGACGCCAGTCCCTTATGAAAAGGAGACCTGCGAAAAGTGAGGTGGGTCTTCCCAGCAAAAGCCTTATCCTGAGCCTGGTAAAGGGTCCGGGTTTTCCCTCCCAGAGGGGAGGCTGAAGGGTTGCGGAAGGGACCCAACCGCCATCCCAGGTATAAACTCGCTGGACCCCTCCAGCCCTCGCCATCCCCCGAAGGCCCTCCAGGGGAGGCATTATCCCTTTCAAAGAAAGGTAAAGCTCCAGAATCCCCCTTTGGAGAAAAAGGTATGCGTAGGGATGAGCCCAGGGACCGCCGTTTATAAGTCCGGCCTGAAGGCCGAATTCAGAGGTAAAACCCCTGCCTTCCCTTTTAATCCCCGCCCTGAGGCTCAAAACCCAGGGGAAATAATGGGACTTCTCCACTTCCCACTTAAGGAAGGGCTGACCCTCCAGTTCCATCTCCCGACTGTAACCCTCCTCCAGTCCGTAGAAGGCCTCCAGGCTGGCACCGGCCTCCCACTTCAAATTTCCCCTCAGGGGACCCTCCCTGGTTATCCATCCTCCCATGCTGGCGCCGGAGAAACCTCCGGTTCCCTCCAGGCGAAAACCCCTGGCGTAAAGGCCCCGGTCCTGGCCGCTGTATGAAAGGACAAACCAATCCTCCCACCTTCCCGTAAAGGTCCCCTTCCTCCTGCCAGCATCCCAGAAAATAAGGCCCTTTTCCCCTTCCTTAAAACCCGTAAGCCTGAGGAGCCTCCCCTTCTCATCGTCAAAAGTCTTTACCTGCAGGCCCCACGCCTCCTTAAACCATCGCAGGGAAAGGTCCCCCTTCCAGCCCAATAAAACTTCCTTCCTTCCCCCCGAAAGGGACCAGAACCTCCCCTGCTGGTCCCTTCGGTAGGGGAAGGGAAAAAAGGGTTGAGGAATGTGGAATAGGGGGGAAGGGACCTTCCTACCGTTGAGGAAGAACTCCGCTCCTGCCTCCGCGGGATATAGAAGCAGGGGGCTTTCCTGCAGAAACGGATATGAAAAGAAAAAATCAAGGATTCCTCCCTTCAGGAGGGAAAGGGAAAGAAAAAGAATCAGGGTTCTCACTACCATATTATCCTCTCCACTCTTCTATAGTTTACCGCCTCCATAAGGTGGGTCAGCTTTATCTTCTCCTGCCCCTCTAAGTCGGCTATGGTCCTGGCCAGTTTCAAAACCCTGGCGATGGACCTGGCGGAAAAGCCCAATTTCTCCCCGGCGGTTTTAAGGAAATCCTCTCCCTCCGGGGGGATGGGACAGAATTTTTTTATATCCTTGGAACCCATCCTGGAATTGGTCAGGTAGCCCCTCCCCTGGAACCTTCTTTTCTGGATTTCCCTGGCTTTGATTATCCTCTCCCTCATGAACTCAGACTCCCTGGGAAAATCGCCCTTCCTCAAAATATCCCCTATCTCCACCCTGGGGACCTCTATCCAGAGGTCTATCCTGTCCACCAGGGGCCTGGAGAGCTTGGAGTAATATCTCTTCCTCTCCGCCGGGCTACACTCGTAAACCTCCAATCCCCCGTATCGGTCCTCGCATCGGTTCATGGCGGCCACCAGCATGAAATCCGAGGGAAACTCCACAGAATATCCGGCCCTGGTTACAACCACCCTTCCCTCCTCTAAGGGCTGGCGTAGCCCTTCCAGGGCCTGCTTCTGGAATTCGGTAAACTCGTCCATGAAGAGGACCCCCCGGTGCGCCAGGGAAATCTCCCCGGGCCTGGGATACCTTCCACCGCCTATAAGGCCCACCGGGGATATGGAATGATGGGGGGAGCGGAAGGGCCTCAGGGTTATGTAACTGTTCTTTACGAGACCGGCCACGCTGTATATCTTGGTCACCTCCTCTATCTCCCTCCTCTCCATGGGTGGAAAGACCGTGGGAATCCTCTGGGCTATCATGGTCTTTCCTGCCCCTGGAGGACCTACCATGGCCATGTTGTGGCCTCCGGCCACGGCTATCTCCACAGCCCTTTTGGCCACCCTCTGGCCGGCCACCTCTCCCATATCCAGCTCGTAATCAGGCTTGGTCTCCATCTCCCGCCTCTGCACCGGAGCCAGAGCCTCCCCCTGAAGGTATGCGATTATCTCCTGAACATTGTCCACTGCGTATACGGGAACCCCCTGAAGCAGGGAGGCTTCCTCGGCGTTTCCCCGGGGAAGAACCACCCCATCAAGGCCTTCCCTCCTGGCTATCTCCGCCATGGGAAGGGCTCCCCTGATGGGCTTTACTTCGCCGTAAAGGCTTACCTCCCCGGCCAGCAGAAGTCTTTTCTCCATGGGCCTGGAAAGAAAATGGGAAAGGAGAACGGTTATTATGGGAAGGTCAAACCAGGCCCCCTCCTTTCTCAGGTCCGCCGGCGAGAGGCTCACGGTGATTCTCCTGGCAGGGAGGGGATAGCCAAGGTTTTTCAGGGCCGCTCTTATTCTCTCGGAACTTTCCTTTATGGTGGTATCGGCCAGGCCAATAATTCTGAAGTCCGGAAGGCCCCTGGAAAGGTCCGCCTCCACCTCCACCAGGAATCCGTCTATGCCCAGGAGGGAGGCGGTGTAAACCTTCATCTGTAAATTATGAGTTTCTGTCCGGGCCTTATCAAGTTTCTCCTGAGGCGGTTCCATTTTTTAAGTTTCCTTACGCTGACCCCGTATCTTCTGGCGATGCTGTAAAGGGTATCGCCCCTTTTTACCGTATAAATTACCGCTCCCCGGGACCTTGCCTTCTTTAAATCCACCCTCCTTCTGGTAGCCCTTCTCTTCCTTGGATAGGCATAACTCAGGGGAATGAGAAGCCGCTGGCCTGGCCTTAATCTGGTGGTGCGCAGGTTATTGGCCCGCATTATGGCTTTGATGGACACCCCGAAGCGACGGGATATTCTGTAAAGGGAATCGCCCTTCCTTACCCTGTACCAGGTCCATTTAAGCCTCTGGGAGGAGGAGAGCTTCGCAAATTCCCTGAGGAACCTGTCCCTTGTCCCCAGGGGAAGCCTCACCCTGTATTTGCTCAAATTTCCGGGGGTGGTAAAGCGAAGTATGTGTGGGTTGTATTCCCTGAGGGTGGAATAGGTTATGCCCGCGCATTCTGCAATAACCCTCAGGTCCGTAGGGGATGGAACCTCCACCTCCTCGTATTTGAACGGGGGCAGGGGTTCATAATTTATCCCGTAATCCGAGGGATTGGAGGCTATGATTACCGTGGCCATAAAGGCTGGCACATAATTGGCCGTCTGCCTCTTCAAATACCTTTTTATCTTCCAGAAATTGCGGCTCCTTGCCCGGCGAAGGGCCCTCTCCACCCTCCTCTCACCCCCGTTGTAGGCAGCTAAGGCCAGGTTCCAGTCTCCGAACCTGTTATAAAGGTCCCGGAGGTATCTGGCCGCCGCATAGGTGGAGCGGATAGGGTCCAGCCTCTCATCCACCCACCAGTCCACTCGAAGTCCGTATAGCCTGGCCGTAGAGCGCATGAACTGCCATATCCCCCTGGCCCACATCCAGCTGCGGGCCCTCTCCCTGAAACCGCTCTCTATTATGGGAAGATAGGCTACTTCCCTGGGAATTCCGTATTCCCTCAGGACCTTTCTTATAAAATCTATGTATCTCCCTGAACGGGCTAAGGATTCTTCCATAAACCTCTTGTATTTGGTGGAATAGGCGTATATGTACCTCTTAACCAGGTCGTTGACCTCTACGGGATACTCAAACCCCCTTATCTCCCCCTTCAGCTTCTTTTCCAGGACCTTAGCCTGCTCCCGGGAAATCTCCGGAACCTCCGCGGGGACAGGGGGAGAAAAATCCTCTGGAAGAATCTTCGGGGGTGGAAGCTCCTCCACCTCCACCAGCGTCCGGGGCGTCAGGGAGGCTCTTTTGCCTCCGCAAAAATTAAACAGGAGGGCGGAAAGGACGAAGAGGAAAATTTTTGCTCGCTTCACTTGCCTATCAGCTTGAGGAAGAGCTTCAGGTTCAAAATATCGTATCCCTTTTCCTTTAAAGGTATCCTTATCTTCCTCTCCTTTCCTCCTTCCAATCTAAGGGTTATATCAATAAATTTGGCCCCATCTATCTCTTCTATGGGAACATCAAATTGTTCCTCTTTCTTTATGGTCTTCTCGTGTTTCAAGACTTCCTTAAATACCTCGTGCAGTTCCCTCCTCTCAAGCCTTCCAATTTTCCTGGGAGCTGCCCTGGTTTCCCCCAATATGGTCTTAACCAGCTCGTCTAACTGCTGGCTGGCTTCCTCCCGGGAGACCTTGATCTTTCTGAAGTAAACCCTTTCCTCCGCGGGCTTTTCCTCCTCCACGGCAAATTCCACCTCCACCTCCTCCCGGGGCTGGGGTGAAGGAGAGGGCTTTTCCTCCTTTTCCGGCATTATAACCAGGGTCTTTTCCTCCATTTCCTGCTGAAATTCCTTACTCACCTCCTCCAGGGAGGCCCTGGTGGTTTCTTCCTCCTCCACCATGGCTCCCACCTTCCTGGAGATCTCCTCCTCCTTTTCCTCATGGATCTCCAGGGTTTTGGCGATCCTGGAAAGGGTTAACCTGGAGATACCCTTGAGGGTTTCAAAAACCCCTATCCCCCTTATGGCTATGGCTTCGTAATAGGGAACCCCCAGCTTGTTCAAGTGCTTCTGCAGCTCCTCCACAGAAAGTATGTTGGGAAGGTCCCTCTTGTTGTATTGGATGACTATAGGAACATCTTCCAGTTTCACATTATAAAAGGCCAGGTTTTCAGCCAGGTTCTCCATACTCTCAATATTGGAGTCCAGAACAGCCCTCTGGGAATCTGCCACGAAAACTATCCCGTCCACTCCTTTAAGCACCAGTTTCCTGGTCTCGTTGTAATGAACCTGCCCTGGAACCGTGTAAAGCTGAAACCTTACCTTGTAATCCTTTAGGGTTCCCACCTCCATGGGGAGAAGGTCAAAGAAAAGGGTTCTGTCGGCTCCGGTCTCAAGGCTTATAAGCTCTCCCCTGACCTTGGGGTGGGTTTTTCTGTAAATTACCTGAAGGTTTGTGGTTTTTCCGCTGAGACCCGGTCCGTAATAAACAATTTTCGCCGCTAATTGCCTGCTGGCATAGTTGAAGAAGACCATACTTTTATTTTAACACCCCATCCCGTATTTTCAAGGGAAGGGAGGGGGAAACTCCCCCTCCATATCTTAAAGGCTCAGACTACTCCATAGGCCAGCATGGCCCTGGCGACCTTGAGGAAGCCTGCGATGTTGGCGCCGGCCAGCAGGTCGCCCTCCACTCCATAGGCCTTGGCAGCCTCCAGGGCGGTCCTGTGGATGTTCTTCATGATCTCCAGCAGCTTGCGGTCCACCTCCTCCCTGGTCCAGGAAAGCCTCATGCTGTTCTGAACCATTTCCAGGCCGGAAACCGCCACTCCTCCGGCATTGGCCGCCTTGGCAGGCCCGAACAGGATTCCGTTCTCCTTGTAAACCTTAATGGCATCCAGGGTGGAGGGCATGTTGGCCCCTTCCGCCACGGCCACACATCCGTTCTTGGCCAGGGCCTCGGCGTGGTCCTTGTGGATTTCGTTCTGGGTAGCGCAGGGAAGGGCTATGTCCACTTTAATTCCCTCATCTCGGATTACATCCCAGACGGACTTTCCTTCGTAATAGGGGAGGTTGTACTTCTCGGCGTATTCCCTTATCCTTCCCCTCTTCTCGTTCTTAAGCCACATGAGGAACTCCCACTTTTCGCCCTTGATCCCCTCCTCGTCCAGGACCGTTCCGCTGGAATCGGAGGCGAAGATTACCTTTCCGCCCATGTGATTTACCTTCTCTATAGCATACTGGGCCACATTTCCGGAGCCGCTCACCGCCACCACCTTTCCGTTGAAGTCCATGCCCTTGGTGGCCAGCATCTCGGCGGTGAAATATACAAGACCGTAACCGGTGGCCTCGGGACGGATAAGGCTTCCGCCGTATTCCAGGCCCTTTCCTGTGAGAACTCCTGTATGTTCGTTCTTTATCTTTTTGTAATAGCCGTACATGTAGCCGATTTCCCTTCCTCCAACTCCAATGTCTCCGGCGGGAACATCGGTGTCAGGCCCTATGTGGCGGAAAAGCTCCCTCATAAAGGCGTAGCAGAATCTCATAACTTCCCGGTCGCTTTTTCCCTTGGGTTCAAAGTCAGAGCCTCCCTTCCCTCCTCCCATGGGAAGGCCGGTGAGGGAGTTCTTGAAGATCTGCTCAAAACCCAGAAATTTTATAATCCCCAGATTCACGGAGGGGTGGAAGCGAAGGCCTCCCTTGTAGGGACCGATGGCGTTGTTGAACTGGACGCGGAATCCGCGGTTCACATGGATTTCGCCCTTATCGTCCTCCCAGGGAACCCGAAATATCACGACCCTATCGGGCTCCACTATCCTCTCGTAAATCTTGGCCTTCACAAATTCCGGATGCTTCTCCACCGTAGGCTCTAAGGTGGTCATGACCTCGGTCACAGCCTGAATAAATTCAGGCTGGTCCTTGTCCTTTTCCTTAACCTTGGCGATTACTTCCTCAATCACGGACATATTAGACCTCCTTTAATTTATTTTCTTCACACCGAAAATTTACAAAGTTTTTTTAATGTTGTCAAGTTTATAACATTTTGAAATATTTTCCGTGATAGAATTTATTCATGAGCAAGAAGCATAATTTGAAGAAGGAAGGACGGGTTCTGAGAAAGCTTGTAAACAGGGCTATACTCTATGGAATAGGCGGCGGGGTCACCCTGGCCCTGGGTACCCTTGCGGTGCTCTTGAAATTCTCCCCTCTGCAGAAATTCTACCTTTACCTTCTGGCAGGCCTCACCTCCCTGATCGTTTCCTATCCCTTAGCGCTTAAAAAACCCTCTCGTCGGATAAAGGAGGTATACGAGTCCGCAGAAAAGGCTATAAAGAAGATAGAAGAACTGGGGGAGGGAAGGTTCGGGGTCCAAGAAAGCTCTTCGCCACACCTTCAGGAGCTCTGGGAAACCCTGATGATAGCTGAAGAAAGCCTGAGGGATAAAATGGTGGCCGTTTACAACTCCCTCCGGAGAATAAAAGAGAACATAGAGGAGGGACAGTACGGGAAGGCCAGGGAGGAACTGGAATCCCTATTGTCCAATTTTGAGCAGGATTTTAAACTGTAGAAAGGCCTGAAGTTTCTGCTCCAGGAAGTTCTGAGCCCTCTCTCCCAGGTTTATGAACAGGCTGAGGGGAATTTTCTTTCTTATAAAACGGGAAAGGGGAAGCCTGAAAAACTCCCGGAGGGGAAGCCCCCTCTCCACAGGAAAACCTTCCATTTTTAAAATCCAGAAGAGGAGGTAGCAGGAAACCGCCAGGGGGGCCCTGGAAAATACCTCCAGAGCGGCGTCTAAAAGGTGGAAGAGCTTTTCCCTGGGCAGGTTCTCAGGCAGAAGGAGGAGAAGGACCTCCTGTATCACAGAGAGGTAGGGATAAAGAGAGGGGTCGGCCATGAGAGGGTATCCTGGCCTGAGGATTTCCAGGATCTCCAGGGTCAATCCACCCTTCCAGCTCTCCCAGACCGTGGCCTCAACCTTGGTGAAGGGCTCCAAGGCTGAACCGAACCTGTTGGGGACCTTGGCTCCTCCCCTGCCCAGCGCGGTAAGCTTCCCCCTCTCCTTAGTGAACAGGATAACCTCCCGGTCTATCTCAAAAACATAGGAAGATTTAAGAACAAAGGCGGTGTAAACGAACCTGGGCATCACATAAGGTGGCCTATAAGCAGGGTAGCCAGTCCGAAGAGCAGGAGATAACCCACGGCGTCGGTAAGCATGGTGAGAAAGGTTCCGGGGCCGAAGGCAGGGTCAAGGCCTATTTTCTTCCAGATAATGGGGATAAGGGTTCCGGCTACGGCGGCTATGAACATGTCCCCCAGAAGAACGAGAAAAAGGATTAGCCCTATTATCGGCTTTCCTGTGGTGAGATAACCCAAAATACTCACCACTATCCCCAGGCCCAGGGCATTTCCCATGGCCACCGCCACTTCTTTAAGGAGGGCCTTTCTGGCGTTCTCCCAGGTCAGCTCCCCTAAGGCCAGTTCCCTCACCATCACCGCTATGGACTGAATGCCGGCGTTGCCCACCAGACCGGTTATGGGCATAAAGGCCGCTATAAGGGCGTATTTTTGAATTGTCCCTTTAAAGATAGAAATAACCGAAGCCACAATGGAGGCGGTTATAAGGTTAACATAAAGCCAGGGAAGCCTCCTCTTTATGGATTTGGAAGGAGGGGTGGTTATGCGGTCCACTTCCTCCAATCCTGCCATCTTCAAAAGGTCCTCCGCAGCCTCCTCTTCTATTATGTCTATTATGTCGTCCACGGTAATCACGCCCTTGAGCTTTCCCTGGTGGTCCACCACAGGAATGGCCACCAGGTTGTAGGCGGAGACCATCCTGGCCACCTCCTCCTGGTCGGTGTCCACCGTGGCGGCAATAACATGGGGGTTCATTATGTCCCTGAGCTTCGCCGAGGGAGGGTTCAGGATAAGCTGCTTCAGGGAAACCACCCCCACCAGCTTTCCATCCTCGTCCACCACATAGAGGTAAAATCCGGATTCCACCTCCCTGGAGTGCTGAATGGCGGTTATGGCATCGGAGACCGTGGTATTTTCTGGAAGGGCGTAAAAATCGGTGGACATTATGTGGCCGGCGGTTTCTTCTCCGTAGGCTAAAAGCTCCTTTACCTCTTCGCTCCTCTTGGGAGCCATAAGGCTCCTTACCCTCTCAGAAATCTCCTCCGGCAGGTAGTCCAGAATGGAAACCACATCGTCGCTGTCTATGTGGCGGAATATCTCCACCATCTCCCTGGGGGAAAGCTGGGCCTTTATGATAAGGTCGGCGGCTATGTCAGGTTCCAGCTCCGCTAAAACCTCCGCAGCCTTCTCAACATCGTGGGAATATATGACCTGAAAAAGGGTAATTCTCTCGTTGGGAAAGAGCCTGCTCATCACAGCAGCTATGTCGGCGGCGTGAACCTTTTTGGTAAGATTCCACAGACGGGAATAGGCCCGGTTCCTTATGAACTTGGTGATGCTGCTGAAGAGCATATTCAGGGGCTTCTGGTTCATCCATTAAAGATAGCACAGAGCCTCCAAAAAGGGAAGTTTTAACTTAAAAATACCGGGTGTTAAAATTTATCCAGGAGGTGAATAATGGCTGAAGAATGGGTAAGGGTTAAGATCAAGGACCTATTTGATGTGGTGGTGGAAGTTTTCACCAGACTGGGGGTACCCCAGGAAGATGCGGAGATAATAGCCGATGTTCTTATCGCCGCAGACCGAAGGGGGATAGGCTCCCACGGGGTAGCAAGGCTCCGCCGATATGTAAACGGAATAAAACAGGGGGTAATGAAGGCCAAAACTGAAATTACCTTTGTGAAGGAAACCCCGGTCTCGTTGGTGGTGGATGGAGGGGGAGGAATGGGCCAGGTGGTGGCATACCGCACCATGGAAAAGTGCATAAGAAAGGCCAAGGAGAACTTCGTGTGTTTAGCCACGGTTAGGAACTCCAACCATTACGGTATAGCGGGTTATTACTCCATGATGGCTCTGAAGGAGGGTCTTATTGGAATATCCATGACCAACGCCGCCCCTCTGGTTATACCCACCTTCGGGAAGGACGCTGTGCTGGGAACAAACCCCATTTCCGTGGCCGTGCCGGCCAGGGAGGAAAGGCCCTATGTGCTGGACATGGCTACTTCCACAGTCCCCAGGGGAAAGCTGGAGGTCTACAACCGCATGGGAAAGAAAATCCCGCTGATGTGGGCCACGGACGAAAACGGGGTGCCCACCGATGACCCTGCCAGGGTGTTGAAGAACCTCCTGGAGAGACGGGGAGGGGGCCTTCTTCCCTTAGGAGGGGCGGAGGAGTTGACCGGCGGCCACAAGGGCTACGGACTCGCTCTGCTGGTGGATATATTCTCCGGGGTGTTCTCCTCCGGGGCCTGGGGAACCAGGGTTTACGGGAAGAAAGGTCAGCCCGCCGGAGTATGTCACTTCCTGGGCGCCATCTCCCCTGAAGCCTTCGTTGGAAAGGAAGAGATTTCCTCCAACATGGACGATATAATAAAAATGCTCAAGGGAGCCCCCAAAGCTCCTGGAAAGGACAGAATTTACATACACGGGGAGAAGGAATTTGAAAGGGAGGAAGAAAACAAGGAGGAAGTTCCCCTTTACCACAAGGTCTATCAGGATATAAAGGATATCTGCTCAGAGCTGGGGGTGAGTTTCAAAATATAATCCCAACCTCCTGAGCTTCACCTCCAGCCCTGCTTCCCGGGCCCTTCTATGGGGGGAAGGGGTATTTAAGGGATGAAGGAACTTCACCCCGTCTCCCTCCTTCACCGGAGAAAAACCAAGGGTTTTGAGCTTTTCCTCCTCGCTCAGAGGAGCCCAGTAAAGGGCGAACTTCAGGCGGGAAATTTCTTTTTTCTCTATTCGCTCCAGGGAAAGGAATTTCAGGCCTTCTATGGAAGATGAGTTCCACTTATCCAGAAAGCTCCGGTCCAGCTCCTGGACCGTCTCCAGCTCTAAAACCTCCCTCTCCCCCTCCACCCCCACCGCAAGCCCCGGTCCCATGCTTATTTTGGGTTTAGGATGAAATCCCCCGGAAAAGGCTAAGGGTGTGGCCGTTCTCCGGAAGAGCCTCTCTATGGTCCTTAGAAGTTCAGTCTGAGTTAAAAAGCTGGCCACGGATTTTTTCGTGTAGTAAACGCGGTAAAAGAATCGGCCCTTGAAAACCCTGGGTGGTAGTTTCTCCCTGAGCTCTATATTTTTTTTGAACCTTTTCCTGGCCACCTTCCAGTATATACATCCCCTGCAGCGACCGCAAAGAAGCTCAAGGCAGGAAGGGGTCCTCTCTCCTTTCATCGCCTTCTCCCTCTCATCCAACAAATACGGCTTAAGCGGACCCGCCTCCATGTGGTCCCAGGGAAGGGGCTGGTTCACAGGAAAGGGCCCCAAGAAGGTCTGGGGGTCTATACCTTCCTCACTTATGGCTTCCTCCCAGAGGTTAAAATTAAAATGCTCCCTCCAGGCCTCCAGCATCCCTCCCCTGCGAAAAACCCTCTCCACCAGCCTGCCCACCCTGAAGTCCCCCCGGGCCAAGAGCCCTTCCAGGAAGCTCTGCTGGATGGAGTGGAAATTCACCCTTATACTTCTTTGCCTTTTTATGAGGTTCAGCAAAAACCTCTGTTTCTCCTTCAGAACCCCGGGGTCCTGGAAGCCCTCCCACTGAAAGGGAGTCCAGGGCATGGGGACGAAGTTGGAAATGGAGGCCACCAGGGTGGGCCTGTGGCCCAGGATGCCCTTTCCTAAGTCAGAGATCCTCTGCAAAAGCCTGGCTATTCCCCGAAGGTCCTCTTCCGTCTCGGTGGGGAGTCCTATCATAAAGTAGAACTTCAGCCTGCGCCATCCCAATTTAAAGGCCACCTCCGCCGCTTTTATAATCTCCTCCTCCGTGGTAGCCTTGTTAATAACCTTTCTTAACCTCTCGCTGCCCGCCTCAGGTACTATGGTAAAGGATGTTTTCCTGAGCTCCGCTATCATGCTTAAAACATGGGGCTTCTGGAGAAGGGAAGGCCTCAGGGAAGGAAGGGAAACGGAGATGGCCCATTTTTTGAACTCTGGATACAGAGCCTTTAGAAGAAGGTCAAAATGGGGAAAATCGGCGGTGGATAGGGAGGAGAAGCTTACCTCCTCGTATCCGGTCCTCCTCAGGCTCCTTATAACGGCATTGGCCACCTGGTTGATGTCCCTGGCCCGGAAGGGGGAGTAGAACTGGGTGGCCTGGCAAAACCTGCACTTCTGAGGGCATCCCCGGGATATTTCCCATCCCTGACGGTCAAAAACCGACTCCGCATGGGGCAGGACAGCCTGCTCCGGGAAGGGGTAAGAGTTCAAATTTAGAACCACTGCCTTTTCCACCTTAAGTCCCTCCACAAAATAGTGTCCATGGGGGGCTTTTTTCCTCTTCGCCAGGGAGGGAAGGTAAACCCCGGGGAGCTTTCCCAGCTCCTCCAGCCTATCCCTTCTGCTTCCCGTCTCCAGGAGGATGGGAACCGCCCTTTCAAAGAATATCTCCCCATCGCCGAAGAAGAAAAAATCAAAAAAGGGAGCCATGGGCTCAGGATTTATAACATTGGGTCCCCCTGCCCCTACAATGGGGTCCCCCTCCTTCCTTTCCTCACTGCGTAAGGGAATGCCCCCCAGGTGAAGCATCTGGAGCACATTGGTATAGTTGAGCTCATAGAGGAGGGAGAAGGCCAGAAGGTCAACCCTGTTTAAGGGGGTTCTGGTCTCCAGTGTAAAGAGGGGAAAACCCCTGCTTTTCATCTCGTGGAAGGCGTCGGCATCCGGCATAAAGACCCTTTCGGCGGCCACCCCTTCGTGGGAATTAATGAAAAAATAGAGTATTCTGAGGCCTATGTAGCTCATCCCTATCTCGTATAAATCGGGATATGCCAGGGCTATCCTCACCCTGGCCCCGGGCTTGGCAACCGAGCCGAATTCTCCCCCTATGTACCTGGAGGGCTTTCTGACCCTTGAAAGCCAATCCATCATTCCCACCTCCAGGCCAGGGTGCTGTTTATTATTCCAAGGGATATGTATGTGGCCAGGAGGTTGGAGCCACCGTAGCTCAGCAGAGGAAGCGGAAATCCGGTTACGGGGAAAAGGCCCACGGCAATGAGGAGGTTAAAGACCGTCTGGAAGGCTATCCAAGAGCCAAGGAGCAGAACCAACAGAACCGCATCTTCCTCCGCCAGGTAGCTCACCGCTGAAAATATTCGGTAAAAAAGGATTAAATAAAGGAGGAGAACAGCCGTCACACCCAGGAACCCGAAACCCTCGGCTATGACGGAAAAGATGAAATCCGTGTGGGCAGCCGGGAGGAACTTCAGCTTGGCCTGGGTCATTTCCCTCCATCCTTTCCCCGCCAATCCTCCAGAGCCTATGGATATCTTGGATTGGTAAACCTGATAAGCCGCTCCTCTGGGATCCTCGGAGGGGTGAAGGAAGGAGGTTATCCTTTTCTTCTGGTAATTTTCCAGGAAGAAAAACCAGGCGAGGGCGAAGAGGAAAATCCCCCCGATGATTAAAAGGTTCCTGAGCCATCTTTCTATCCCGAAGATAAGATAAAGGGCAAAAATAAAGGAAAGGTAAACGAAGGCGGTGCCCAGGTCGGGCTGCAGGGCCACCAGGGCCATGGGGAGGCCTACGGCCGCTCCTGAAATAACGAATCTGGTAAAGCCCATGGGGAAATCCAGGCGGGTCCGCAGAAGTTTCACCAGGAAAAGAGGGACGATGAATTTACCGGCCTCCGAAGGCTGAAACCAGAAGGCACCCAGTTTCAACCAGCTGGAGACGCCGCCCCTCAGGGCTAAGGGAAAGAGGATCAGGAGAAGACCTGCATAGAGCCAGGGCGAAAGCCTCAGGAGCTTGCGATAGTTCAGGGAAGAAAAAATGAAAAAACCCGCCAGGGCCAGGATTAGCCTCAGGAGCTGACCCACCAGATAACGGGAACTTCCCCTGGAAAGCCAGATACCCGCCAGTCCGACGAAGCTCAGGGAAAGGGCCCAGAGAAGCATCCCTTTATCTATCTCCCGCAGCCTTCTCACCGAAGATCCTCCTTAATATTTTACCGGCCAGAGGGGCGGCGGTCTGGCCTCCAGCCCCTCCGTGTTCCACAAGAACGAAAATGACTATTTCAGGGTTATCGCAGGGGGCAAAGGCCGTAAAAAGGGAATGGGGCTTTATCTCCTTGCTTCTCTCCAGCTTCACCACCTGGGCAGTTCCGGTTTTTCCGCAAACCTCCACCCCCGGAACCGAAGCGGCCCTTCCGGTTCCCTCTTCAACCACCAGTCTCATCCCCCGGATTACCCATTGAAAGGCCTCCGGAGGAAGCCCGGTGGAAACCTTATTAACGGGAAGGTCTGCCCTGAGGTGGGGTACTGGGTACCACCCCCGGTTGGCTATGGCGGCAGTGAAAAGAGCCACCTGAAGGGGTGTGGCCACAAGGTATCCCTGTCCTATGCTCAGGGAAATGGTCTCCCCCGGATACCAGTCCACCCCTAAGTGCCGCTTCTTCCATGCCGGACTTGGTAGAATTCCAGGGCTTTCGCCAGGAAGGTCTATCCCTGTTCTTCTTCCAAAGGGAAATCTGCTTACCACCTCCACCATCCCCTCTATTCCCAGCCTCTCCCCAACTTTGTAAAAATAGACATTGCAGGAATCCTTTATGGCATGGGGCAGGTCCTCCCAGCCGTGACCGCCAGCCCTCCAGCACCGGAAAAGCCTTCCCCCGAAGGGGAAAAATCCGGGACAGAAGAGCTTCTCCCGAGGTCTCACCACCCCTTTGGTGAGGGCTGCCACCGCCACCGCCAGTTTAAAAATGGACCCGATGGGATAGGTCCCCTGGATTGCCCTGGTGAAAAGGGGTTTTTCCCGGGACCTCATTATCATCAATTTCTCCTTGGAGGAAAATCTGGAGGACATCAGGTTGGGGTCAAAGGACGGGCTGGAGACCATGGCAAGGACCTCTCCGCTTCGGGGGGAAAGAACTATCACCGCCCCCTTCCTTTTACCCAGAGCCTGAGCCGCTAAGCGTTGAAGCTCAACATCCAGTGTTAAGCTCAGGGACCTACCTGAAACAGGGGCTACCTCCCTCAAGACTCTTATGGGATTGCCGAGGCTGTCCCTGAGAACTTCTTCATATCCCTCCTTTCCCCTTAGCAAAGAGTCGTATCTCCTTTCCACCCCCTTTTTCCCCACCACTTCTCCGGGCCTTACCCCCCAGGCTTCCACCTCCTTCCTGCTGGCCTCCCCCACATATCCCAGCACATGGGCCGCCAGTTTGCCGAAGGGGTAATACCTGGAAGGTTCCGCTTCCACCAGGATCTCCGGGAATTCATCCCGAAGGGCCTCCAGCCTGGAAACCTGGGAGATGCTCAGGTTTTCAGCCACCACCACCGGTTGAAGTTCCGGCACATCCCTCTGTTCGCTGAGCCTTTCTTCCAGGATTTCCACCCTCGTTTTTAAAATAGGTGCTATAGTTCTGAGGGTTTTCCTTAGGTCCTCAGAAAGGCCCCGCACTATGGAGAGGGAGAAGGTGGCTCTGGCTTCGGCCAGGACCCTTCCCTTCCTGTCAAGGATTTTTCCCCGGGGGGCACGCCGGGGAAACCTTAGTGTCCTGTTTCTTTCGGCCAGGCGATAAAACCTTTCGTATTGAATTATCTGGAGCTGGAAGCAACGGGCCAGCACTACCACCAGGGCTCCTCCCACCAGGAGCATAAACTTAATTCTGGAGGCTTTAAGCCTTTCTAAGCGCTCTCTCATTTTTTTTGTAAACGGGATAGTAAGCCAGAAGGGTAAGCAGGTAAGCTAAAAACGAGGGACTCCAGCGCATGGAAAAGAAGGCCAACACACCCATGGCAATTAAATCTTTAGCCAGAAGATATAAGAATAAAAGAACCAAGGTGACCCTTGGTGTGAGGAGGAAACTCCTGAAGGCTTCCCTGAACAGGAAAGAAGAAAGGGAAAGGGAAAGCCCAAAGGTTCCCAGGGGAAGCCCTAAGGCCAGGTCCGTAAGGAGCCCTGCGGCGGCAGCTACCCAGGGACCATCCTTATGCCTGTGACGGAGAAAGGCCAGGAGGGGAAGAAACTGAAAGGGAAGGACTGAAAAAATAGGGGAGGCGGTCCAGAGAAAGGAAAGCATAAGGGCAACGATGAGATACAGAATCACCATTTCCTGATTATCCCCACCCATTTCAAGGTACGAAGGGAGAAACGAGGTTTTACCTTTATTTTCAGGAAAAGACCGGAGGTCCTACGCACGAAAACCACCTTCCCCACAGGAAGACCCGGGGGGAATACTCCGTCCAGTCCTGAGGTGAAAACCTCATCCCCTTCCTTTACGGAGGATGTTGGATAGATATAATCCACCTCTAAGAAAGCCTGGCCAGTTCCCCGGGCCACTCCGTAATACTGGCCTATCTTTACCCCTGTGGAAAAAAGGGGATAGGTTATGGGCCTCACCCAGGAGCTGGAATAGCTTACAGGAGACACCACCTTACCTACAGCGTTTCCTTCCATGTCCACCACCGCCATCCTTTCCCTTATCCCCTGGCCCCACCCGGCTTCCACAGCGAATTTCAAATAAATGTTTACGGGATTCAAAAAAACCGTTCTGGCAAAGAACAGGGAAGGATAGGACAGCGGGGGACGGTTTTTGAGCTTTTCCAGCTCCTGGCGAAGTTTCAGGGACCTCATCCTTTCCTTCGTTAAGGCCCTCTCCAGGGCCCGGTTTTCTTCCATGATCCTATCCGCCCTGGCAATTGTCTCCATCCTCTGCCGGGCAGAATAGTATATATCGGACACCAAGCGGCCGGCTCCTCTCCCCAGAGCGATAAGGGAATAAAAAAGCTGACCGGTTTTCCTGGAAGCGTAATGGTTGGAGAGCAACAATGCGAAATTTAAGACTATCAAAAGAAGGTAAACTCTCTTTACTTCCTGCAATTTAATCCACGGAGACCTTCCTCAAAAGGTCCATGTCGTCCAGGATCCTTCCAACGCCTTCAGCCACACTGGAAAGGGGATCCCTGGCCACCTCCACCGGAAGCTTTATTTCCTTTTCTATCCTCTTATCCAGGTTTTTAAGCAAGGCCCCTCCGCCGCTGAGAACTATCCCCCTTTCAAAAATGTCCGCAGAAAGCTCCGGGGGAGTGGTTTCCAGGGTGTCCTTTATGGCGTTTACTATGGCGGTTATCACCGGCTCCAGGGCCTCCTTCACATCCAGTTCGTTAACCACTATGTTCCTGGGAAGCCCCTCCCGCAGGTCCCTTCCTTTAACCTCCTTTTCCCTGGGCTCCTCGGTTTCCATGGCGTTTCCTATCTCTATTTTTATCTCTTCGGCGGTCCTTTCCCCCACCAGCAAATTAAACTTGTTCTTCAGGTAATTCCTTATGGCCTCGTCCATTTCGTTTCCCGCAACCCTTATGGTCTTGCCCTTAACCACCCCTGCCATGGAGATAACGGAAATATCGGTGGTTCCACCGCCGATGTCCACTATCATGCTTCCTGTGGGCTCCGTTACTGAAAGGCCGGCTCCTATGGCCGCAGCCATGGCCTGTTCCACCATGAAGACCTCCTTGGCCCTTACCCTGAAGGCCACATCCTTCACCGCCCTTTTCTCCACCGGGGTTATTCCTGAAGGAATTCCGATAACCACCCTGGGCCTCACCCAGGATATACCCTTCATGGCCTTCTTCAAGAATGTCTCCAGCATTTTCTCGGCGGCTTCAAAATCCGCAATTACCCCATCCCTCAGGGGTTTCACCGCTCTCACCCTTTCCGGGGTTTTCCCCAGCATCCTCTTGGCCTCGTTGCCGGTGGCCAGGACCTTCCCGGTGGCGGTATCAATGGCCACTATGGACGGTTCCCTCAGAACTATTCCTTCGCCCTTCTTGTAAATGAGAGTATTGGCCGTTCCCAGGTCTATCCCCAGGCTGGTGCCCTCAAAAACCGAAAATAAGGATTTAATTTTAATCCCCATATACCACCACTTCCTTGGATTTTCTGCTTATATTTCCTGCCGAGTCCACAGCCTCCACCACCACCAGTTTCGGTCCGGGACTGTCAAACTCTAAGGTATGAAAAAACCTGCCGGAGGTCTCCACCGGAACCCTCTTGCCGTTGATGAAAACCTTAACCCCAACCTCGGTGACTCCCCTTATGATAACAACCCTCCCCTTGGGGGTGATGGATACCTCCAGCTTTGGAGGGGTTTTATCAATGCGTTTTAATTGCGCCTGCAGGTTCTTTACCGCCGCCACCTGAGGGGACGAACACAGGCCTACGGGCTCAAGGCAGGCCCTAAGATAGTGGAGTCCATTCCCCAGCTTTAAAATCTTGGGGGAGGAAAGCTTTAATTTTAGCTCCCGGCTTACGAAAAAAGGGTCCTGGCTTATCTCCAGCCCCATGGGCGAAGCTGTGCTTACCAGAAGCCCGGATGGGGTTACCTTCACTTCCAGGGAAGGGATATTTATTTTCCAGGTTTTCTCCCCATCGTATCCCTTCCCTTCCCCAATTCCACAGGCCATCCCTCCGGTTACGAAAATTCTCCCCTCCAGCAATAAGCCCTCTCCCTTAAAGGAACAAGAAAATTTCCGGTTTTCTAAAAAACCCTCCCCAGAAAATTCCAGGGATCCAGAGGAGAGAAGGACCCCCTTACGGGTAAACTCGGCCCGGGAATTCTCCCTGAGAAGAAAAAGTCCTTTCCCTGAAAGTATAAGGACTCTGCCCTCCCCGACCTTCGCGGTGAGCTTTCCTCCATCCCTCTGTATGAAGACCTCCCCCCGGGTCTCCACCACCTTCCCTTCAGGAGGGGTACCGGGCTTTCTGCGGGAGTTCCAGAGATAGATCTCAAAAACGAAAAGGATCCCTACAAGAAGGATTACGAGCACAAAGCCGATTATAACTCTTCTCACAGCTTATAATTTACCAGAAAAACCTCCCTTTGTTAAGGTAAAAACCCATCAGTGAAATTTTCTGCGCCTCCAGAAGAAAGGGGGAAATTTACCCTTCCCGGAGGAAGCCCCGTACTCGTAGGCCCCCATGTCCACGCCCTTTCCCCAGGGCCTTCTTCCCCCTTCCAGGTCGTCGGAGGGAGCCCCCTGGGAGGTTCCAGCGTCTATGCACGGGCTTTGCCTCCTCAGGTGGAAATCCCCTTCCCTGCCCCAGGCCGGCTGGAGGAACATGGGGTCCCTGGAAATGTTCCCCTCCCCCAGGCGGGAAATTTCCCCTGGTCCGAACCTTTTTCCTCCCACGATTATCTGGGTGGAGGAGCCGGTTATGTATATATCGCTGTGGTCCATGGAAAATTTCACCCTGGGGCCTATGTAAACAGGGTCGCTTCCCCCGAAGATTATGAGGTTGCGGAAAAGCACATTTATGCTTACGGCCTGGTCGTAGCCCACATAGACAGGATAGTTTCCGGCAACATCCCTGTCGTATATGGTTACATTTACTATCTCAAAGCGGGCCCCGGCCTCCCTTACCTGGTCTATGACTAAGGAGGCCCAGGGGGTAGGGGTGGGGTCCCCGTCTCCCCTGCCGTAAATGAGAACATTCTCCACCCTGCTTCCCCCTCCCCAGACCTTAACCCCATCGCAGGAGTTGTTGGCGACTATGGTTCTGTGTATGTAGGTTTTCCTTGCCTTGGAGTCTATACCGTCCCCCCGGTTGTGCTCCACCAGGCAGTCGGCTATTTCCACCGGCCCCTCCGAGGGTTCTATTCCGAAGCCATCGGGCCTGTCGTAGGGAGAAGGGCCAGAACCACCCTGATAGTAATGGCCGCTGTAGTCCAGATAGCATCCCTTTATCAGAACATCCCTCCATCCCCCCTGGGCCGGGGCAGGCCCTCCTATGGCCCCGAAACCGCAATGGTGAATTCTGGAGTCCAGGATTTTCAAATGGGAGGGATCCCGCAGGTCTACGCACATTTCGTCCAGGTGGTGAATGTGAAGGTTCCTCAGCTCTATATGGGAACAGGGTCCCCAGGCGGTTATCCCTTCCCGAAAAGGCTCCCCTTTATAATTGGTTATCTCCAAGTTTTCTATCCTTATGTATCTCTTACCCCCCAGGTCTACGGCTGCCAGGAGGTTATTCCTACCCTTCAAAACCACCTTCCCCTCTCCCCTTATAACGGTCCATTTTCCTGCAGCTCCCGAGGGGGGCGTCAACATGTCCTCCCAGTATCTTGAGAGAACATACTCCCCCTCAAGGATAACCAGGGTATCCCCGGAGGAAATGTGTTTCGTGGCGTATCCAGGGGTAGCCCAGGGTTTTTCCTTGGTCCCTGGGTTGGAATTGCTCCCCTTAGGGGAGACATAATAGGTGGTGGCCCACAGAATTAGGGGCAAAAAAAAGCAGAAGCCTCCTTATCCCATCACTTCACCAGCCCCTTGGTGCCGAACTTCTTGCTCCACAGGTCTAAGTAGGCGCAGGACTGGTAAATGGAGGAATAGGTTCCCACAACCACTCCTATGAACATGGTCAGGGCAAATCCGTGTATTACCTCTCCGCCGAAAAGAACCAAGGCAAGAAGGGCCAGCAGGGTGGTGCCGGAGGTAAGGATGGTGCGGGAGAGGGTCTGATTTATGCTCAGGTTCAGAAGTTCTCCGAAGCTCATATCCTTCCTCTTCCTGAATATGGGAAAGTTCTCCCTTACCCTGTCGTAAACCACTATGGTATCGTTTATGGAATATCCCACTATGGTGAGCAGGGCCGCCACTATTTTGAGGTCAAACTCTATTTTTAGAAAGTATATGAAGGCCAAGGTAACCAGAACATCGTGGGCCAGGGTAAGAACTGCCGAAAAACCGTAAAGAAGCCTGAACCTGAAGGCTATGTATATTAACATCCCCAGCAGGGCCCAGACTGTGGCCAGAACAGCCTTGTGCCTGAGGATTCTTCCCACCTGTGGTCCCACATACTCTACCCTCATAACGGAAACGGAACCCAGGAAGGTCTTTTCCTTCAGGTAATTTAAGGGAGCCGTGGGAACCCCCGCCTCCTTCAGCTCTTCAAAACCCCTTATTATCTTTTTCTCCTTTTTCACTTCGGCTATCTTCCGGGCCCAGAGGTCCGCCTTCTCCTCCGGGAAGGCCTTAGCCAGAAGGTCCTTTATCTCCGCCGTGGACATGAGGTTCAGGTTCAGCTTTTCCTTTGATAGCTTCTCCTCCTGGGGCGACATGAAAAGAAGAACAAGTCGGTTGGCGATTTTAAGGTGCTCTTCTTCCTCGCCGGTTCCCATTTTTTCTACCCTTATAATGTACTCGTCGGAGGAATTCTCCACTGCCTGGATGATGGCGTTTTTAAAGCCGGCTTTCTTGAGTTTAGCCCTTAATTCGTCTATTTTCACGGGATGGGAAAACTTTATCTGCAGGAGGGTTCCCCCCACGAAATCTATCCCGTAATTGAGGCCGTTCTTCTGGATGAAAACCAGCCCCGCTATTATCACGGCCAGTGACACAGCAAAGGCCATATACTTGGCTTTCATAAAGTTTATATTGGTCCTTTTGAAGAAACGCATTTCCCCTCCTTAAATGCTGATTTTTTCCACTTTTCTCTTTCCGAAGTAGAGGAGCTCAAAGATGGCCTTGGATACGAAGACCGCCGTGTATATGGAAGCGATGATGCCCAGAATTAATGTGACGGCGAAGCCCTTTATGGGCCCTGTGCCGAAGCTGAAAAGGAAGATGGCAGCAATTACCGTGGTGATGTTGGCGTCCAGAATGGTAACGAAGGCCCTGGAAAATCCCGCATCTATGGCTGCTAAGGGGGTTTTACCCCCATCCAGCTCCTCCCTTATCCTCTCAAAGATAAGAACATTGGCGTCCACCGACATTCCGATGGTAAGAACTATACCTGCGATTCCCGGAAGGGTAAGGGCCGCGTGGAAAAGGGCTAAGGAGCCGAAAATTATTATCATGTTAAGGATAAGGGCTAAGGTAGCGTTCACCCCGGCCAGGCGGTAGTAAAAAATCATGAAACCCATAACGAGGATCAGGGCCAAGATGGAGGCCTTCAATCCCTTCCTTATGGAATCGGCCCCCAAGGAAGGGCCTATGGTCCTTTCCTCAACTATTTTTATTCCGGCCGGCAGGGAACCTGTCCTGAGGACTAAGGCCAGGTCGTGAGCCGTCTCCTGGGTAAACTGTCCTTCAATAATTCCCTCGTAGGATATCCGGGCGTTGATAACCGGGGCGCTCTGTATAACATTGTCCAGGACTATGGCCAGACGCCTTCCGATGTTCTCGCTGGTTACCTTTTCAAACTTTCGGGCCCCCTCCGCATTGAGGGTAAAGCAAACCGCGGGCATGTTATAGCGGTCGGCACAGCTGCGGGCGGTCTTGAGGTCCCTGCCGGTTACCGCCGCCAGCCTCTCCACTATGAAATATCCCTGTCCCTTGCTGGGAAGCACCTGAAGGTCCGAGGGAAGGCTTCCCCCGTATTTTTTCAGGGCCTCTTCCCTGGTGGGGAAGGGCCCATCCTTGACCAGCTTAAGCTCCAGAAGGGCTGTGTTTTTAAGAAGGGCCCTCACCCTTTTGGGGTCGTCCACCCCGGGAAGTTCCACCACTATTTTGTCGCCGTGCAGGCCCTGCCGCTGGATAACAGGCTCGGAGATTCCGAACTCGTCTACCCTTCTTCTTATGGTTTCCAGAGCTTCTTCCACGGAGTTTTCCCGGAGCATGGCTTCGTATTTCTTCTTCATGGTGAGCTCGGCCTTTCCCTCCACGATTCCGGAGTAATCCCAGTTAAGGGAGAAATTGCTGGCCACCAGAGCGTCAAAGTCCCTTTCCCTGTCCCCTGGAATGCCTTCCACTACAATGGTCTTAATGCCCTTCCCATAGACCCTCCCCACCTTAATGCCTTCATCCTCCAGCAGGGACTTCAAGTGGAGTATTTCCTGGTCCCTTTCCATCTTCACCGCATCGTCGGTCACAACCTGAAGGACCAGGTGCATACCTCCCTTCAGGTCAAGGCCCAGCTTAATCTTCCGGGAAGGGGGAACCATGAAGTAAATGAACAAAAGCAGAGAACCGATTATTACGGCGAACTTCCAGCCCACCTTTCTCTTCATGCCTTCACCTCTTCTTGGTTACTGCGCTTATGTAGTTCTTCACCACCTCAAGCTTGGTGCCCAGGGAATCTATCTCCACCCTATCTTCGTATACAGCGGTGACCTTTCCCACTATCCCTCCGGCGGTGACCACCCCATCCCCCACCTCAATGGAATCAATCATCTGCTGATGCTTCTTCTGGCGTTTTTTGGCAGGGACAATGAGCAAAAGGTAAAAAATAACGAAAATTATGGCTATCATTATCAGGGAGCCGAGAAAACCTCCCTGCTGCCCTGCCTGGGCTGAAGATTGGGCATAAAGCATGTTGATCATTTCTCCCTCCAATTTTTTTCTAAATCCCTCAGAAACTCCCGAAGGTAATTGGCCTTAATATATTTACGAATTTTCTCCATTATGTCAAGAAAGAAGCGAAGGTTTATCAAGGTGTTGTAAAGGGCGGAGTTTATGTGGCCGGAGACATGGAGATGGCGAAGAAGTGCCCTGGAGAAAGGGTATTTTGGATATGCCGGCTCAGGGTCCGTGGCATATTCTTTCCTTTTGATCCTGAGGAGCCCCTCACCGGTGAAAACCTGCCCCCTTCTGCCGTTCCTGGTGGGGATCACACAGTCAAAGAGGTCAACCCCCCTTAAAACCGCCTTTACTATCTGGATGGGATGCCCTATGCCCATGAGATAACGGGGCTTTTCCTCCGGAAGATGGGCCACCGTCTCCTCCACGGCCCCCATCATATCTTCCTCGCTCTCTCCCACCCCCAATCCACCTATACCGAATCCATCAAAACCCATGGCTGCCAGATGGCGGGCGGAGCTTTTCCTGAGGTCAGGATAAATTCCCCCCTGAACTATCCCGAAGAAGGCGGTGGAAGTCCTCATCTGGGAGATCTTCCTGGCTGCCCTTTCCGCCCATCTCAGGGTCCTGGAGGTGGCCTCCTCCACCAGGGTGCGTGGGGCCTCGTTGGAGACGAAGTGGTCCAGAACCATGGCAATATCAACCCCCAGCCTGCCCTGATATTCAATAACATCCTCCGGGGAAAGGAAATGTCTGCTGCCGTCCCTGTGGGAGGAGAAGTAAATGCCTTCCTCCTTCACCTCCACCTTGGAGGAAAGGCTGAAGATCTGAAAACCGCCGGAGTCGGTAAGAATGGCCCCCGGCCAGGCCATGAATTTTTGTATTCCCCCCACCTTCTCCACCGTCTCTATTCCGGGCCTCAGATAAAGATGATAAAGGTTGGAAAGCAGGAGACGATAGCCCATTTCCCAAAGCTGAGAGGGAAAGACCCCCTTTACCGCTCCCTCTGTTCCCACGGGCATAAAGGCCGGGGTTAAAACAGGACCGGATTTCGTGTAAAGAACCCCCACCCTGGCCCCGGAGCTTCGGTCCTTCCAGAGGATTTCAAATTTCATTTATTAAATCTAATGTTCAGCACATCCCCATCCCTTACCCTGTAGTCCTTCCCCTCCAAGCGAACTTTACCGGCCCTATGAAGACCGGACCATCCTCCGGCGGAGACAAATTCCTCCCAGCCCGCCACCTCAGCCCTCACAAATCCCTTAGCCATATCCGTGTGTATTTTCCCCGCGGCCTCCAGGACCGTGGAATTCCTCCTCAGGGTCCAGGCCCGGGCTTCCCTCCTGTTGGCGGTGAAGAAGACCAGCAGGTCCAGGACCCTGTAAATCCTCGCCACGAAACCTTCCGCCTTCAGTTCCCTTATCCCGAACTCCTCCATGAGCTGCTGCCTTTCTTCGTCCCCGCTTTCCAGCAGCTCCTTTTCCGTAAGAAGGTCCATCACCACCACCGCCCTCCCTTTTTCCTCCTTTTCTATGGGAAGGAACCCCTCCAGTTCCTCAAATTTAACATTTACAACATGGATGATGGGCTTCAGGGAAAGTAGACCAAGGCCGGAAAACTCCTCCTTGTCGTGGGGATATGCTTGCCTCAGGGGTTTTCCTTCGGACAAAACCTCCAATGCCCCATTTAAGGCGGATATTTTCCTCTCCAGATCCCTGGACTTTTGCCTGGAATATTGTTTCTGTGCCTTCTCCAGGGCAGCCTCTACGGTCTTAAGGTCCTTCTCCAGGAAATCCTCTTCCGCCTCCCCTATTTCCCTCAGGGGTTCGCCACTGCGGACCACATGTATAAGACCCAGGGCAGCCCTCATTTCGCTTAGCATCTCCCTGGCAGGGGGGTCCTCAAACCCCATGTGAACAAAGGTAATTTTTGAGGAGCCCTCCGCCTCCGCCACCTTTACCAGCCTCGGATCCTTCGCCTCCACTACCGCCATGTGCCTTCTCTTTTCACCCAGGCCCGTAAGAATCTGGAAGAGGGTGGTCTTTCCGCTCTGGGGTTTTCCGAAGATGACTATGTTCATCTAACGATGGCGCCCGGGGGCACCTCCTCCGGAACCACCAGGAGGTAGGGTTTACCGTCCACATCCGCCGCCAGGAGCATTCCCTGGGATTCGTGCCCCCTTATTCTGGCGGGCTTGAGGTTGGTTACCACCACTATCTTCTTGCCCAGGAGCTCCTCGGGGGTGTAATACTGGCGGAGCCCGGCCACCAGATTCCTTTCGTGGTCACCCATGTCTACTTTTAGAAGGTAAAGCTTATCGGCGTTGGGTGCGGGCTTTACCTCCAGTATCTTCCCCACCTTAAGCCCCATCTTGAAGAAATCTTCAATGGTGACATAGGTTTTTTCTTCCCTTTTCTCTTCCATATCCTTTTCCTCCTTAAAGAACTCGGCCTTATCCACCCTGGGGAAAAGGCCATCCAGCCTTTCTATTTTTCTCTTCTCGTCATAGGCGTCCCAGGAAAATTCCCCCGGGCTGGAAAGGGCGCGCTTTATCTTCCCGCCGGCCTCTGGCATAACGGGAATTATGAACTTGAGGGATGCGTGCAGAGCCTTAAAGCAGGTAAGAAGAATCCTGGAGGTCCTGCCGGGGGACTTCACCCCGCTCCTCCAGGGCTCTGTCTCCACTAAGTACTTGTTGATGCCCCTCAAGTAATTCCAGAGCAAAGATAGCCCCTTGGAGAACTCGTAATTTTCAAAGGCCCGCTCTATCTCAGGCTCCACCTCCTTCCACCGATTCTCCATCCTCCTGTCAGTCTCCAGAGCCGGGGAGGGAGCCGGAAGGTTTCCGGAGAAATATTTGACTGCCATGGCGGTGGTCCGAGAGACGATGTTCCCCAGCTCGTTGGCCAGGTCTGCGTTGTACCTTTCAATGAAACCTTCGTGGGAAAAATTCCCATCCTGGCCTATGGGGGTCTCCCTCAGCAGAAAGTATCTGACGGCGTCGGAGCCGAAATTCTCTATTAGAATGTGGGGGTCCAGAACATTTCCCAGGTGCTTGGACATTTTCCTGCGGTCCACTAACCACCATCCGTGGGAAAGAACGGTCCTGGGCAGGGGATAACCCAAGGCCATAAGAAAAGCAGGCCAGTAAACGGCGTGAAATATAATGATGTCCTTGCCGATTATGTGGAGGTCCGCAGGCCAGTATTTATCAAATTTATCCCTGAGCCCTGTAACATAGTTAAAAAGGGCGTCAAACCACACATAAATCACATGCTTGGGGTCCGAGGGAACCCTTATCCCCCAGTTTATAGTGGTGCGGGTGATGCTCAGGTCCCTCAAGCCCTGCTCCACGAAACTAACCACCTTGTTCATCATGAAGGGAGGTTTTACGAAGTCAGGATTCCTTTTGTAAAAGTCCAGGAGGGGCCTGCGGAAGGCAGAAAGCCTGAAGAAGTAATTTTCCTCGGTTATGAATTCCCCCTTTCCGCCGCAATCCGGGCATATCTTCACCCCGTCCACCTCCTCGGCATCGTCGGGAATGTAAGCCTCGCAGTTGTAGCAATACCATCCGCTGTAGGAACCCTTGTATATGTGCCCCTTTCTTTTAAGCTCCTCAAATATTTCTGCCACCCTCTTCTCGTGGAAATCCATGGTGGTCCTGATGAAAAAATCGTATTCTATATTCAGCGCCTTCCAGAGGTTTTTGAAGTGGGGGACCATCTCATCGGCCAGCTCCCTTGGGCTTTTCCCCATGGAGCGGGCTGCCTTTTCAATCTTGCCTCCGTGCTCGTCCGTTCCGGTTAGGTAAAAGACATCGTATCCCTTTATCTTCTTGAAACGGGCTATAACATCGCCGATAACTGTTGTATAGGCGTGGCCCAGGTGGGGCTTTCCATTCACATAATAAATAGGAGTGGTAAGGTAAAACTTCATTTTTCCCTCCATTGAGCCAGGATTCTTCTGCAGGCCTCCTTTATGGATATTTTAAGCCTTTCCGCAAGCTCCCTACAAGAGGAGAACTCAGGGGCCACATTGACGGGCCTCCCCTCCAGGTAAGAAACCTTTAAAAAGGCCTTTTCTCCGTCCACGGCCACTTCCAACCTCTCCCTCTCCAGTGCAACCCTCTCCTTCAAAGAAAACCTCAGGCCAATGGTGGTGGTGTTTTCAAAAACAAGCTTCTGGACTTCCCTCAGATTTTCGGCCCCCGTGAGGATCCTCAAAAGCACTCCGGGCCTTCCCTTTTTCATGTAAACCGGTACCATAACCATGTCCAGCGCCTTACCCTCCAGAAGCTCCCAGAGCCCTCCTAGAAGCTCCCCGGGGGCATCGTCAACCTGAAATTCCAGCTCGTAAACCGCCCGCTGTGAAGGGCCTTCCTCTATGGAAAGAACCCTCAGGTAATTGGGGAATCCAGGGAAACTCCGGGTCCCGAGCCCTCTTCCCTCCTTAGAAAGCCTGCCCGGGGGAAGGCGGGAGGGAAGGGCAAAGGTCTTCAGAATGGTGGCTCCGGTGGGGGTGGTGAGCTCCGACGATGGCCCGGAGGAAAATACCTCCCTACCCCTCAAAAGGGCCACCACCGCTGGAGCAGGTACCGGAAGAAGCCCGTGGGAGGAAGGGATCTGCCCTGCCCCCAGATTTACAGGGCCATGGAGAACCTCCGATGGAGAAATCTCGTCCAGAAGCCAGGAGGTGGCCAGAAGGTCAAAGATGGCGTCCCAGGCCCCGGCTTCGTGAAGGTGAACCCTCCTCCAGTCCAGGCCGTGGGCCTCGGCCTCTGCCTTGAAAAGGGTCTGGAAGGCCTCTAAGGTTTTCTCCTTAACCTCTTTTTTCTCGGAAATCCCTCCCAGAATATCCTGAATGTCGGTAAAGAAGACCTCCGGCAGCCTGTCGTGGATCTTTATTTGAAGGTAAAGGCCGGAAAACTCCCCCCTTCTTTCTTCCTTCAGGTTGACCTCCACCGGAATCCCCCAGGAATCAACCTTCTTTTTAAGTTCCGGACCGCTGACCCCGGCCAAGTGGCAGAGGGCAGCCACCGTCATGTCCCCGGCAATTCCCATAAAGGGCTGAAAATAAAGTTTCATCTTAAGATTTTAGCAGGATTTTGTTTCGGGTTGCCAGAAACTAAGCCAGGATCAGTCCTGCTTTTCCTTGTACTGCGTCCAGGTCAATATCGGTTTGCGGGCGGCCCCTACCTCGTCCAGCCTTCCCACCGGGGTGGAATGGGGAGCCGTCTTCACAACCTCAGGGTCCTTTTCGGCTTCATCTAAAATCTTTTCCATGGCCTCCGCAAAGCGGTCCAAGGTTTCCCTGCTTTCCGTCTCCGTGGGCTCTATCATAAGGGCTCCGTGAACAATCAACGGAAAATATACGGTGGGCGGATGGAACCCGTAATCCAACAGCCTTTTGGCCAGATCCAGGGTGGAAATCTTATCCCTGAAGGTCTCATCGGAAAGGACGAACTCGTGCAGGGTTTCGGTGGGATAGGCCACCTTGAATTTCTTTTCCAATCTCTTGCGAAGGTATCGGGAGTTCAAAACCGCAATTTCCGAAACCTCCTTCAGGCCCTCGCCTCCCAGCTCCTTTATGTAGGCCAAGGCTTTGACCATTACCAGGAAGTTTCCATAAAAGGACCTTATCCTCCCCTCTGCTTCCTCCCACAGGAGAAGGCCGTTGCTTTCCACCAGCCTTGGGCCAGGAAGATAGGGGGCCAGCTTCTCCACAACACCCACGGGTCCGCTACCGGGGCCTCCTCCTCCGTGGGGGGTTGAAAAGGTCTTGTGAAGGTTGAGGTGAATCACATCCACACCGAGGTCTGCCACCTTAACCTGCCCCAGAAGGGCGTTCATGTTGGCCCCGTCCATGTAAAGGAAGGCCCCCACTTCGTGGAGAAGCCGTGATATTTCCTTGATGTTCTCCTCAAAGATTCCCAGGGTATTGGGATTGGTTATCATGAGGGCTGCCACCTTTTCGTTCAGGGCAGCCTTGAATTTCTCAAGGTCTATCATGCCCTTTTCGTCGGAGGGGATCTCCACTGCCCTGAATCC
This sequence comes from Candidatus Aminicenantota bacterium, assembly GCA_026987025.1. Classification (GTDB taxonomy): domain Bacteria; phylum Acidobacteriota; class Aminicenantia; order S016-38; family S016-38; genus JALSNJ01. The sequence continues at coordinate 58,944 of JALSNJ010000026.1, forward strand.
GGAAAGGGCTGCGGTGGCGGGGTTGGTCCCGTGGGCCGAATCCGGTATAAGAACCACCTCCCTCCTTTCCCCCCTGGCTTCCAAGTAATTCCTCACGGTTATTATGCCTGTAAATTCCCCGTGGGCACCGGCAGCCGGTGCCAGGGTAAAGGCATCCAGTCCGGTTATCTCCTTCAGGGCCTCTTCCAGCTCCTTGAAAACCCTCAAATATCCCTGGACCAGCTCCTCAGGAAGCAGAGGATGGGCTTCGGTGAAGAAGGAGGCCACCTCCTCATTGATTTTGGGATTATATTTCATGGTGCAGGAACCAAGGGGATAGAAGCCCCAATCCACCGAGTAGTTCAGCGCCGAAAGCCTCAGGTAATGGGAAACCACCTCCCTTTCGCTAACCTCCGGTAAAACCTCTATCTCAGGGCGAAGGAGGTTCTCAGGGATAATTTCCTTGCCCTCTTCCTCCTCCACGAAAAAACCTTCCTTGCCGGCCTTGGAATATTCAAAGATAAGCCTCATTTCAATGCCTCCATTTCCCTTACGAGGGCTTCTATATCCTGGCGGGAGTTCATCTCGGTAAAGGTGAGCAGCAAATGATTCTTAAGCTCAGGATAGTCTCTGCCCAGGGGATAACCCGCCACAAACCCCCTTTCCAGCAGCCTCCGCCTGAACTCCTCCGCATCCCCTCCCAGGTCCACCACGAATTCGTTGAAAAAGGGAGCTGAAAAGGCCAGTTTAAACCCCGCCTCTGAAAGCAACTCCGAGGCAAAGACGGCCCTGCGGTGATTGAGAAGGGCCAGTTTTCTCAACCCCTTTTTCCCCAGGAGGGAAAGGTAAATGGCCCCCCTCACCGCACACCAGGCCTCGTTGGAGCATATATTGGAGGTGGCCCTCCCCCTTCTTATGTGCTGCTCCCTGGCAGAGAGGGTAAGGACAAAGCCCCTTCTTCCCTGCGAATCCCTGGTCATTCCCACCAGCCTTCCGGGCATCTTCCAGACATATTTCTTCAGGGTGGCGAAGAACCCCACATAGGGTCCGCCGTAGGCCAGGGGGAGGCCGAAGCTCTGGGCTTCGCCCGCGGCAATGGAAGCTGCGAAGGCCCCGGGTGGTTTGAGGAGGGCCAGGGAAAGGGCCTCCCAGGTGGAAGTTACGAGAAGAGCCCCCTTTTCCTTAAGGACGCCCTGGATAGCTTCCAGGTCCTCAATCACCCCGAAGAAGTTGGGATATCCCACTATAAAGGCAGAGAGGTTATCCAGCTCCTTTAAACTGTTAAGGTCAACCCTTCCATCCTCCCTGAAGGGAATCTCCACAAGTTCAACCCCCTGTTTTTCCAGATAGGTTCTTAAAACCTGACGATACTGGGGATGGAGAGAACGGGCCACGGCTATGTCCCCCCTCCTTATCCTCAGCGCCATCAGGGCAGCCTCCGCCGTGGCAGAAGCCCCCTCGTACATGGAGGCGTTGGCCACCTCTAAGCCGGTGAGGGCGGCCATATAGGTCTGAAACTCAAAGGTGGCGGCTAAGGTCCCCTGGCTAACCTCAGGCTGATAGGGGGTGTAGGGGGTCAAAAACTCGGACCTGGAGGCCAGATAATCCACCGCGTAGGGGATGTAATGGTAATAGGCTCCGGCCCCCAGGAAAACCTTTTTGTCCTGGAAGGAGTTTTGCCGGGACAGGGAAAGGAAATACTCCTTTAAAGCGGCCTCGGACCTCAGGGGTTCTATTTTTATTTCACTCTTCCCCCTCAGGTCCTGGGGAATGGAAGAAAAAAGTTCCTCCCCGGAGCTAAGGCCCAGGGCCTTCAGCATTTCCTCCCTATCCCTCTGGGTGATAGGGATGTATCGGCTCATTCTTCCACAAGCTCTCTATATTTGGAGGCCGAAAGCAGGGAGGAAATCTCTCCGGGATCCTCAAGCTTCAACACCACCAGCCATCCTTCCCCGTAGGAGTCCTTATTCACCAGCTCCGGCTGCTCGTTGAGGGCCTCGTTGACCTGAAGGACTTTCCCGGAAATGGGGGCGTAAACCTCCGCGGAGGACTTCACCGAATCTATGCTGCATAGGACATCCCCCTTCTTTACCTTCTTCCCCACCTCGGGGAGTTCCACATAAACTATATCCTGGAGCTCCCTCTGAGCGAAGTCCGTTATCCCCACCGTAGCCTTATCCCCCTCAACCCTTATCCATTCGTGACTTTCAGTATAATAAAGTTCATCGGGTATCATTGCTCACCTCCTATTTTATTCTGCTGTAAAAGGGCCTGGAAACCACCCTGGCCCTGTGCAGCTTGCCCCGGATTTCTATCTCAAACTCCTCCCCTTCCCTGGCCTTTTCTATGGGGAGGTAAACATTGCCTATGTTTTTCTTTATGTAAGGAGCATATCCTCCGCTGGCCACCACCCCGTATTCCTTACCGTCCACATAGACTTTGTAGCCGTGGCGGGGAAGCCCTCTGTCTACCATTTCAAACCCCACCAGCTTCCTTCTCAGCCCCTCCTTCTTCTGTTTAAGGAGGGCCTCCTTACCCAAAAAATCCTTTTCCCACTTGACTATCCACTCCAGGTCCGCCTCCAGAAGGGTGGTGGTCTCGTCCATGTCGTTTCCGTAGAGGTTCATTCCTGCCTCCAAGCGGAGGCTATCCCTGGCCCCCAGACCTGCGGGCAGCATTCCGTGGTCCCTCCCCACTTCCATTATGGCATCCCAGAACTTCTTCGCTTCCTCTGCCGGTCCGTAAATCTCAAAACCGTCTTCTCCTGTATAGCCGGTCCTGGACAATATTACCTCGGTGCCCAGAACCTCCGCCACCTTGAACCTGTAGTATTTTATGGTGGAAAGCTCAAAGTCCGCCAGAGGTTGCAGTATCTGTTGGGCCAGCGGCCCCTGAAGGGCCAGCTGGAAGTATTCGGCACTCAGATTTTCCAGCTTAACATCAAAGTCGTTGGAGTGCTCCATAAGCCACTGGAAGTCCTTGTCAATATTGGCGGCGTTTACCACCAGCATGTAAAGCTCATCGTCCATTTTATAAACCAGAAGGTCGTCCACCACCGTTCCCCTTTCGGTGGGAAGGGCATTGTATTTGGCTCTGCCCACCTTCATTTTCCCTACATCGTTGCTGGTTATCCATTGGAGGAATTCCAGGGCATCCGAACCGGAAACGAAGATCTCCCCCATGTGGCTTACATCAAAAAGGCCTGCCCTCTCCCTTACCGCCATGTGCTCCTCTATGATGGAGGAATACATAACCGGCATTTCAAAGCCGGCAAAGGTTATCATCCTGGCCCCCAAGGCCCTATGAACTTCGTATAAAGGCGTCTTTTTCATGATTACCTCCGAGGGGATAGTTTACAAAAATTATTTTTTAAAGGAAAGGGAGAGGAAGTTTCTGAGGACAAAATTCCTACCATCGGGGGTTCTCTCCGGATGGAATTGAACCCCGAAGATCACCCTTTGCGGATGTTGAAGGACCTCCACAATTTCGGGTCTGGCCCTGTTAACCGCCACTATGTCCAGGGGACCCTTCCCATCCACGCACTCGTAGTGGGACTCTTCCATCTGGAACGCCGGGGCAAGTCCCTGAAGCAGAGGGCTATCCTTCAGCTTTATTATGGCCTCCATCCCTTTATGTTTCCCGCAATTTCCTACCCGGTGGCCAAAGGCTTTAGCTATGGCCTGATGCCCGTAGCATATGCCCAGCAGGGGCCAGGGGGTCTCCCGGATAAACTCCAGGAGAGCCTCGGACACCTCCCCCTGTCCCACCATTTTTTCAGAGCCCGTTACGATGGCCGGTCCATTCACTTGCTTCAGGTTTTTCTCATCCAATATTTTTATTTCTCCCTGAAAGATCGGGAAGAGGGCTTCCAGGTATCCCTTGACCTTTTCCTTCTTCCTGTAAACATTGACAATAAAAAGCCTTTTCACGGTGCCAGTCTCTTCAAATTTAAAATCAGGAGGGTCAGCATAACTATCCTTTTCTCCAGGGAGGAAAGGTAAACAAATTCATCATCGGAATGGGCCCCCTCTCCCTCGGGTCCCCAGCCGTCAATGGAGGCTATCCCCCATCTTGAAAACCAGGAGGTGTCCGCACCGCCAGGGGAAGAGGTCTCATCCAGCTCCATCCCGTAGGAGGAGAAGAACTCCTTCAACCGGGCATAGAGCTTTCTCTGGGTTATGCTGGGCTGAAGAGGGGGCACAAAGGAATTGAAACTCATTCGGACCAGGGCCCCACTCTTAAAGGGGGAAACTTCTCCCATGTACTTACGGAGCTTCTCCGCAAAGTCTTCTTCCTCAAACCTTATGTCCACCACGGCAAAGGCCTCCCCGGGGATGACATTGGGCTTTTCCCCTCCCCCTATGACCCCTATATTAAAGTTGCCTTCGTTCACCTTCACCCATTCCTTCAGCTGGGCAAGCTGTTCTATAAGCTCGTCTATGGCGTTTATACCCTTCTCCGGAGCAAGCCCTGCGTGGGCCTTTCTCCCCCGGGTTTCTATCTTAAGGGAGATCACCCCCTTTCGGGAGGTTTTGAGCTTACCCCCGGGGGAAGAAGGCTCCAGGCCGAAGCAATATTTAAATCCGTTGGCAAGTCTTCTCATGTTGTCCAGGGTGTGGGTTGAACCCTTCTCCTCCTCGGAGTTAAGGATAAGGGCCAGGGACGGAAGCTCCTCCACGGCCCGGGCGAATTTCAGGGCGAAGTAAAAGGCCACTATCCCGCCCTTCATGTCCAGGACCCCGGGGCCGTAAATCCTTCCATCCTCCTCCCGGAAGGGGTTTTTGCTGAGGGTTCCTCTGGGATGGACGGTATCAAGATGGCCCAAAAAAACCACCTTAGGCCTTCCCTTGGAGAAGCGATAAACCCTGTATTCGTCGCCCAGCACCTTTTTCTGGGGGAGAAAGGGGCGGAAAAGCTCCGCTGCCATGTCCCCCAGGGCGTGGACGGCATCCCTATCCTCGGTGGGGCTTTCCAGCTCCACGAAATCCTTTAAAAGGGAAATTATCTCCTCCCTTTTTTCCCTGACTAAGGCCTCAATATCCTCCCTTTGAACCATGGCAAAGCCTCCTTAATCCCCTCCTCCAGAGTGTATCTGGGCTCCCAACCCAGGATTTTTTTAGCCTTCCCTATGTCAGGCCTCCTCCTTTTGGGGTCGTCCTGGGGAAGGGGTCTGAACTCTATGGGCGAATTGGAACCGGTGAGCGCCTTTATAAGGGAGGCCACATCTATTATCCTCCATTCCTGGGGATTGCCAAGGTTGAAGACCTCCCCTGATATTCCCTCCCTGGTGGAAAGGGAGTAAATCCCCTCCACCATGTCCTTTATGTAGCAGAAGGAGCGGGTCTGGGTTCCATCGCCGAAAACCGTCAGAGGTTCTCCCAGAAGGGCCTGCTTAATAAAAGTAGGGATAACCCTCCCATCGTCCGGGTCCATCCTGGGGCCGTAGGTATTGAATATCCTGGCTATCCTCACATCCACCCCGTGCTGGCGATAATAGGCCATGGCCAGGGCCTCAGAGAACCGCTTGGCCTCGTCGTAAACCGAACGGGGTCCAATGGGGGATACATTGCCGTTGTAAGTTTCCTTCTGAGGGGTCTGCTGGGGGTCCCCGTAGACCTCGGAACTGGATGCCAGGACGAACCTGGCCCCCTTTTCCTTGGCTAACCCCAAGGCATGGAGGGTCCCCAGGGAGTCCACCTTCATGGTGTGGATGGGATGGCGAAGGTAATGCACGGGAGAAGCAGGACAGGCAAAGTGAAGGATCAAATCAAGCTCTCCCTTCACATAAAGGAAGTTAGTAACATCGTATTTTATAAAGACGAAGGAGGGGTTGGAAAAATACTCTTGAAGGTTTTCTATCCTCCCTGTAAGGAGATTGTCCAGGCCTACCACCTCCCAGCCTTCCTGGAGAAACTTTCCCACCAGGTGGGAACCGATAAAACCTGCAGCCCCGGTTATAAGAACCTTCATCAAAATCAATTTATCACAAAACCTTTATATATCAAAGGTTGAAATCCGGGCGGCTTTTGTGCTTTACTTTTTTATAATCAAATAAACTCAAGGAGTGTGGAGAATGAGCAACGGATTTAAACCCTTTGTCCCCGAAAAAACGGACCTTCCTGAGTTTACATTCAAGGCGGTTTTCTTCGGAGCCATATTTGCGGTTATCCTGGGCGCAGCCAACACCTACTTAGGGCTTAAGGCAGGGATGACCGTAGCGGCCACATATCCGGCGGCGGTCATGGCCATGGTTATTCTGAAGCCCCTGAGGGGTTCGGTGCTGGAGGAGAATATTTTCAGGACCACTGCGGCGGTGGGAGAGGCCCTGGCCGCAGGAGCCATCTTCACCATCCCTGCCTTTCTCATCTCCGGCCTCTGGGACAGGCTACATTATCTGACCAGCACCTTGCTGATGTTGGTGGGCGGCGTTGTGGGGGTTCTCTTCGTCATATTCCTGAGAAGGACGCTGATTGAGGATACCACCCTTCCCTTCCCCGAAAGCGTGGCCACCGCGGAAATAGTCAAGGCCGGTCAGAAGGGCCAGAGCGGAGCCGGCTATGTTTTCGGAGCCATGGCGGTGGGGGCCATAATAGAGTTCTTCAAAAACTCCAGGGGACTACAGCTCATCCAGTCCTTCGTTAACGGCTTCATAAGCTTCGGAAAGAGCACCATAAAAACAGGGAAGTTCTTCACCAAGGAGTTCACCGGAGGGTTTTACATCTCCAGCCCGGCAGCCTCCCCAGCCTTCATGGGCGTTGGCTACATCATAGGTGCCAGGCTTTCGGCGGTGGTATTTTCCGGAGGTGTTTTCGGTTGGCTATTTCTTGTTCCCCTCCTTTCCTTAGTAAATTCAGGAATGTACTCTCCGGCGGAAGGAAACTGGGTGGCCTTCAGCGAGGCTATATGGAAGTATCAGGTAAGGCCCGCCGCGGTGGGAGCCATGATCGTGGGAGCTTTCTACACCCTCTACAAAATGAGGAAATCCCTGTGGGATGGAATTGCCAGGGCCTTCAGGGATATCAGCCACGGGGCCATCGCCCATGCGGAAAAATCCAGGCTGGAGAAGGATTTACCCTACGCCGGGGTACTGGTGGCCATTTTAATCCTTCTGGTGCCCATAACCATAATCTATTACTACTTCACCCATAACTTCTGGGGGGCCCTGCTTTCGGCGATAATAATGACCATCGCCGGCTTCCTTTTCGCGGCGGTGGCAGGTTATCTGGTGGGAATGATAGGTTCCTCCAACAACCCCATATCCGGTCTAACCCTTTCAACTCTCATAATAGCTGCTCTTTTAATGGTCCTCATTGGGATCAAGGGAGACCCCGGAGTGGCGGCGGTCCTGGGCGTGGCTGCGGTGGTTTGCGCCTCTTCAGGGGTTGCCGGCGACATAATGCAGGACCTGAAGGTGGGACACATATTGGGAGGTACCCCGTGGAAGATGGAAATCGGCGTCATCATAGGGGTCATCACCGCATCCCTGGTCCTGGCCATCCCCATGCAGTGGCTGCATCAGGCCTCCAGGGGTGGAATTGGAGGGGCTGACCTTCCCGCTCCCCAGGCAGGGCTTATGGCCATGCTCTCCAAGGGAATAGTGAGCGGCGAAATGGCGTGGGGCCTGGTCTTAGCTGGCATGCTCTTCGCCGTGGGCCTTATCCTCATAAATTCCCCTTCCCCCATGCTCATAGCCGTGGGCATGTACCTTCCCTTTGAAACCACCTTTGCTATATTCATCGGAGGACTTATAAGGGCCCTGGTGGACTCCATGCTCAAAAAGAGGAACCTCTCCGACGAGCAGAAGCAAAAGGCAGAAAACACAGGAACACTGCTTGCCTCTGGCTTCATAGCCGGAGAGGCCATCACAGGGATTATCCTGGCAGGCCTCTATGTGGCCAGGGTGAAGCTTCCCAACTTCGTTATGGAGACCGCCTGGGGGAGGGCCCTTGGTCCCTGGATGGGACTTCTGGTCTTCCTCATCGTGGGCTTCGCCCTGATCTATTACCCCAAGAAGAATGCTGAACGCTCCTGAGAGGATATATCCTCTCAGAAAGGGAAGATGGACACTTGAGGGGGACCATGTGGTCCTCCTCAAACCCAAGTCCCGTTTTAAAATTTTAAGATTCCTCTGGGGGGAAAACTTCAGAATACACCTGGACGAAAAGGGGAGTTTCGTCTGGGGGCTACTGGACGGGACCCACTCGGTGAAGGAAATCGCCCGGAAATTGGGGGAGAAATTCTCCCTGGAGAATCCTCTGGAAAGCACTCAAAACTTCCTTGCGGCCCTTTACCGGGGAGGCTTTCTGGAGTTCAGGGAAAAGTATTAAGACTCCTCTTAATTGAATTGAGGGTGTTTTTTTGTTAGAAATAAACCTATGAGAGAAGACATAACCCATATAACAGCCTTTTTCAAAGAAGGGGAGGTGGAAACCAAGGATAAGCTCCTGGATTCCTTCCTCAAAGAATGCGAAGATAGGGCCCTGCTCCCCATTCTCTTTGAGTGGGAAATGCTCATAAGGGCCGTTCTCCTTTTTCCAGTTATAAACTTCCATATGCTTTCCGAGGATGTAAAGTCTTCCCTTATAAGGAAGAACTTTCTCCCTGAACTTAAATCCCTGGAGGATGCCGTAAGAAGGGCGGCGTTGCTTTCCATAAGGCTTGAGAACAGAAACACGGAATTTTATTCGGAGTTTGAGGACTTCATTGAGGAATATTTTATGAGAAAGTACGGTGTCATGACCCTGGAGCTTCCCAAAAGGGGAAAGGCGGAATACTGGGATATGGTTTCCCAGATAACGGAGCTTTTCCTTGACTGGAAACATGTGCTTTCCAGGGTAAAGGAGGCCCCGGAGATCCCTTACATAGTTTTCTTCTCCACCACCAGGAGAATTGTCAGGGAATTAAAGAGAATACCCCTGATGGACTCTTACCTGAGGAAAAGGTTCAAGAGGCCCCTGGACCGAATTTCCGTGCCGGAAATAAAGGACACCATTTCCTCCATAAAGGAGAGGACCGAAAGAAGAAGGGTGGCCCTGGTCTTCCTGATGATTTCCAAGCTCATAAAGTACCTGGATTACCTGGAGAACCTCCTCCGCCAGCCCTCCATCCCCATGCGCTTTTACCCCATCCTTATTCTTATAAAATACGATTTCGCTCTCCTGATAAAGGTCCTTCAAACCAACAGGAAAACAGTAGAGAAACTTAAACCTCTAATGGAAAAATTCCTCCTTTCCTTAGAGGCTGAGTATAGAAAGGTCTTCTTCGGGGAGCTCCTCAACATAAGCTTCCTATCCATGCCATCGGCGGTGAAGGAAAAGCTGGCCAAATCCGTTTTTCTGCTGAAGTCCCTGTTGAAGGATATGGTGGTGGAACTGGTGGGTTTCTACAGGAAGGGGGTGGAAAAGAAGGTTTTGTTCCCATCCCACATAGGAAGGAAGGAGCAGACGGAGATCCTCTTAAAAAACCTGGATACAGCCCTCTTCCAGCTGGACTTCCTCCTTTCCAAGGGAAAGGTGGAGAGGTTTGAGGCCGAGGAATTGATAGCGGAACTGGAGAAGAAGGTGATCCACCTGCTTCTTTACAAGGACTGGGAAACCTTAGAGAAGGCCTTCGCTGATATAAGAAGGGCCACCACCAGCCGGGAAATTTTTTCCAAACTTTCAAACCTGAAGAACATACTGATTTACATCAAGGAAGAGGTTAAGAAAAGGGAGCTCAGTAAAGAACCTTTAGAAGGAAAAGCCCCTGGGGAGGGGCGGTAGGTCCTGCCAAGGTTCTGTCCTTGGCCTCCAAAATTTTCTCCATTTCCCCTGGGGTAATTTTCCCCCTTCCCACCTCTATAAGGGTTCCCACCATGATCCTGACCATGTATTTTAGGAAGCCGTTTCCCCTAACCCTGAAGTATATTATGTTCCCCCTTTTCCATATTTTGAAGCTTTGAATTTTCCTTACCCTGTCCTTCTTAGAATCGTCCGAGGTAAAGGAGGAAAAATCCTTCTGACCCACCAGAAATCCGGCGGCTTCCCTCATGGCCTCCAGGTTCAGGGGGGAACCCTTTACCTGGGCGGCGAACCTCTGAAGGTGAGGGAGAAGCACTTCCCCTTCAAAGAGCCTGTATTCGTAAACCTTGCCCTTAGCGTGAAACCTGGCGTTGAACTTATCCCCCACTATTTCGCACTTGAGAACCCTTATATCAGGAGGGAGAAGGGAATTGAGGGCTTTTTTCATGGAATCCGGGGGGATGGAAAGGCGGGTATGGAAGTTGGCTACCTGGCCTAAGGCATGGACCCCGGCATCCGTCCTGCCGGCGCCGTAAAGCTTGGGCTTTCTCTTGGTGATTATCTGCAGGGCCCTGTGAATGGTTCCCTGGACAGTCCTCTGATCCGGCTGATACTGCCATCCCTTGTAGGCGGTACCGTCATAGGCAATAACGAGCTTATAATTGGCCAATTCCCATCTCCTGGAGGATTTTCTTGAGATAAGCCCTTACAATGGAGAGATTGGCCCTATCCCATATGGAATTAATTCTATCAAAGGCCGAAAGGAAACGGTTCAGGTCCTGGGGAGAAAACCTGACTTGCTTCAGCTGGGCTTCAGAGAAGTACAGGGTTTGCTGGCCCTCCTTCCATGCCATCCAATCCCGGAGCAGAAAGAACATATCTTGAAGGAAAACCCTGAGGTCCTCCCTGGTCTTTATGGCTTCCGGTCTGGGAACTTCCCTCTTCTTTTTCCCCTCCTCTCCTGCCCAGGATAGCAAAAGGCAGCGGGAAAGAACCGTAAGGGGCAGGGAAGAAGGCGAGGAAGTCAGCAGAAGGAAGTAGGTGCTTTGCGGGGGTTCCTCCAGGGTTTTTAAAAGGGCGTTGGCAGCCTCCAGGGTGAGGCTCTCCGCCTCCTCAATAACCACCAGCCTCCAGGGAGCGGCAAAGGGTTTCAGGGATATTCTGTCTATAAGCTCCCTTATCTGGGAAATCCCGATGCTCTTTCCCTCGGGCTTTATCCTCAGGACCTCGTTCAGCCAGGAAGCCTTTTTGCACTCCCCCTGACAGATTACATACCTGGCGAAGAGTTCCACCGCCTCTTGGTTCCCCCCTTCCAGGATTATGCTGTGGTGAAGTTTCCCCCTTTTTGAGGCTTCCCTGAGGTATTCCTCAGCCTTCAATTAGAACCTCCCTTAAAAAACTGCCGGTGTGGGTGGGAGAAGCGGCCACATCCTCCGGCCTTCCCTGGGCCACCACCCTTCCACCCTTCTCCCCTCCCTCAGGCCCCAGGTCTATTACCCAATCTGCATTCTTTATCACATCCAGATTGTGCTCTATTATTATCACAGTGTTTCCCCTATCCACAAGCTGATTGAGCACCCTGAGCAGTTTTCCCACATCGTGGAAATGAAGCCCCACCGTGGGCTCGTCCAGAATGTAAAGGTTGGAGCTGGCGTTTCTCGTAAGTTCCCTGGCGATTTTGACCCTCTGGGCCTCGCCCCCGGACAGGGCTGGAGAAGGCTGCCCCAGCTTTATGTACTCAAGACCAATTTCCTTGAGGACCTTTAACCTCCTCTCCACCTGTGGTATATCCCTGAAAAGCTCATAGGCTTCCTCCACCGTCATCTCCAGCACATCGTAAATGCTGTGGCCCCGGAATTTCACCTCCAGTACTTCCTTTTTATACCTTTTTCCCCCACACTCCCTGCAGGTAACGAATACATCCGGCAGAAAGTGCATCCTCACCCTTATGGTCCCGGCACCCTCGCACACAGGACAACGCCCTTCCCTGAGGTTGAAGCTGAACCTTGAATGGGAGAACCCCCTTTTTCTGGCCTCTGGAAGGGAGGAGAAAAGCTTCCTTATGTGGGTAAAAACCCCCACATAGGTGGCGGGGTTGGACCTGGGGGTCTTTCCTATGGGCTTCTGGTCCACCAGTATGGGCTCCTTGACCTGCTGGTGCCCCTCCATGGAGTCCATCTCCACCCTCTGGCCTTTAAGGGCCTTATAAAGGGTATCTATTATCAGGGAGCTTTTTCCCGAACCGCTCACCCCGGTAACCACCAGGAGAACCCCCAAGGGAACATCCACATCTATGTTTTTGAGGTTATGCGTCCTTACCCCCTTCATCCTTATAAAACCCTTTGGATCCCTCCTCTTCCTTGAGACGCCAAGGGAAAGCTCCCCGGACAGGTACTTTCCCGTAAGGGAGTGCGGATTTCTCACAATTTCTTCCAGTCCTCCCTGGGCCACCACCCTTCCGCCGGCTCTTCCTCCCCCTGGCCCCATGTCTATAATGTGGTCCGCCGCCCTTATGGTCATCTCGTCGTGTTCCACCACGATTATGGTGTTGCCCCTGTCCCGGAGTTCCTTCAACTTTTCTATTAACCTGCTCTGGTCCTTGGGATGAAGCCCTATGGAAGGCTCGTCCAGAACATATAAGGCTCCCCTCATCCTCAAACCCAGCTGAGCAGCCAGCCTTACCCTCTGGGCTTCCCCCCCGGAGAGGGAAAGAACAGGACGGTTAAGGCTGAGATACCCTATCCCCAGCTCCTCCATTACCTTCAACCTTTCATCTATCTCCTTCAATATCCTGTTCCCCACCGGATGGCGGGAAATCTCCGGGACAGATGAGAGAAATTTCCTCAGCCCGGTGGCCTCCATGTTGCTCAAGTCCCCTATGTCATAACCTGAAATTTTAAAGGCAAGGGCTTCCCTGCGGAGCCTTTTCCCCTGGCACAAAGAACATACCTTTCCCTCTACTTCCCCTTTCCCCCCGCACCGGGGACATGCTCCATACGGGCTATGGAAGGAGAAAAGCCTTATGTCCGGCGCCGGCAGGGAAATCCCACAGTAAGGACAATGAAGGGAGGTGGAAAAAAGAACATCCTCCCCTTCCACCGAAATCACTATGGAAGGCGAGGAAATTTCCAGAGCCTTCTCCACCGCCCTGCGTAGCCTCTCCCCCTTCAATTTGCCCTCGTCCACCAGGACCTCTATGTCGTGGAGCCTGTTCCTGCTCAACTTGAGGTCAGGCCTGACCTCCAAAACCCTCCCATCAACCCTGGCCCTGAGGTAACCCATCCTGAGGATCCTGCGGAAAACCTCGTTGTGCTCCCCCTTTTTTCTTCTAACCACCGGGGCCAGAATCCGAAGGAAGGAGGAGGAAAACCTCGCCTCCACGGCCTCGGCTATGCCCTCAGGGGGAAGGGCCTGCAATTTCCTGCCACAGGAGGGGCAGTGCGGGGAGGAGGTGGTGGCGAAGAGAAGACGAAGGTAATGGTAGGCCTCGGTGACCGTGCCCACCGTGGAAAGAGGGTTGGCGGAGATGCTCCTCTGGTCCACAGCCACCCCGGCCCTCAATCCCTTTATCTCCTCCACCTCCGGCCTGCTAACCTTCTCCAGAAACCGGCGGGCATAGGGGGAAAGGACCTCAAGAAACTTCATCTGGGCCTGCTGAAATATGGTGTCAAAGGCTAAGGAGCTTTTACCAGAACCGCTGACCCCGGTTATAACAACCAGTTTATCGTGGGGAATATTCAGATCTATATTTTTCAGATTGTGCTCCCTTGCTCTCCTTATGCTGATACACTTCATTTGCCGCGGAAAAGGAGGTTAAGGAGGAGGGTAAGGAGAAGGCTAAGGAGGAGGGATGTGCCCAAGGGGATAAAAAGGGTAAACCTTCCCTTCCTGACCAATATGTCCCCGGGAATTCTGGGAAAGCGGGGGAGGATTAAGAAGAAAATACCCAGGATAAAAATCAAAAGGGAAAGGGCTATTAAAAACAACCCCAGCTGCCTCATTTCCCCTTTACCTCCTCCCACATCCTGTTCATCTCTTCTAAGGACATCTCCCTCAGCTCCTTTCCTCTTCTTTCCGCCTCCCTCTCTATTTTTTCAAACCTTTCTCTGAACTTTCTGTTGGCTTTCTTCAGGGCCAGCTCAGGGTTTACCCCCAGCTTCCTGGAAAGGTTGGCCACCGCGAAAAGAAGATCGCCCACCTCCTCCTCCACGCTACCCTCTCCCTCCAACGCCTGTTTCAACTCCTTCATCTCTTCCCGGACCTTCTCAAAAACCCCTTCCGCCTCCTCCCAGTCAAAGCCCACCCTGGCCGTCCTTTCCCCTATTAAATAGGCCTCCAGCAGGGCCGGGGAAGAGGAGGGAACCCCGTTTAGGAGGTTCTTTTTTTCTTTCTTCTTGAAGCTGTCCCAGTGCTTCAAAACATCTTCGGCGGTTTTTAGCTCCTTATCTCCGAAAACATGGGGATGGCGCGCTATAAGCTTATCGCCTATGGCCTTAGCCACATCCTCTATGTTAAATTTCCCCTTTTCCTTTGCTATCTGGGCGAGAAACACCACCTGAAGGAGAAGGTCCCCCAGCTCCTCCTTAAGTTTCTCCGGATCGCCCTCCTGAACAGCATCCACCACCTCGTAGGTCTCCTCCAGTAGGTACTTCAACAGGGATAGCTCCGTCTGCCTCCGGTCCCAGGGACATCCCCCGGGAGAACGGAGCCTCTCCATTATCTCCACTAAACGGCAGAAATATCTGCAATCTTTGTTTTGCATCTCACTAATTATTATAATTTAACCTATGGAGAAGAAGGAAGTTATACCTCCTCTGGAGTTTTCTTCCCTGGTGATGCCCTTTTACGCAAGGGCCCTGGAAGCCTTAGACAAAGGGGAGCTGGCCTTGGCCATGCGGTTGATAGACCTCATAGACCTCCTGCACGAAAAGACCCGGGGAAATTTAACCGAGGAGGAAAGGGAGTTCATAACTTCTACGGCGGCAAGCCTTAAAATTCTCTATTTTAAAAAAGCTGGTGGGGAGAAATGAGAAGGAAATTATTTCTTTTCCTGGTCATAGCCTCCGTATTGCTGGGGGAGGGGATAAAGGATGTGGCTGAGAGAATGGCCCTTTTCTACAGGGCCGGTAACATGCAGGCCTTTGAAAGGGAAAAGACCCACCTTTTACAGCTCATGAAGTTTCGGAGCAGAAACCAGACCCGCTGGCCCTCTGAGTTCATGCTGGAGGAAGCTACAGGCCGCAGGGACCTTCAAACCCTCCAGTTTCTACACAAAATTGATAGGGAAAACTACAGGGTATCCTTTTCCCTGGCGCTGCTCAATCTCTCTAAAGGGAGGCTCCTGAAGGGCTTTTCTTCTCTGGCTGCCTCGGCATCCTCCTATCTGAAAAGCCCTGAGGGCCTTTATTTCTCCGTTTTCTTCTTCTCCAAGCTTCTCCTTTTATCCTTTCTTGGCCTTCTTTTCTTTCTCTCCTTAAGTCTTCTTTTTAAACACTCTCCACTGCTTTATCACGACCTCCAGGAAACCTGGGGAAGGGTGCCCGGTCCCCTCCTTTTTCTGGCGGCCCTGGCCCTTCCCATGGTCTTTCTTCCCGGATACGGTTTTCTGCTCTTTTTTCTTCCGGCGGTATTTTCCCTTTACGCGGAGGAAAATTACACCAATTTTTTAGCGGTGGTTCTTCTCATAGCCACCTTGTTCGCTTCCCTGGCACCGGCCACCGGAAAGGTAAGGTTCCCTTCCAGCTACAGGGTGATGAAGACCCTGCTCTTCTACGACGAGGACGACACTACTTTGAAGCAGGGGGAAAAGGCATTGCAGCTAAAATGGGACAACGACCTGGCATATTATTTAGCCTACTCCTACAGCAGGCGGGGGAACCTGGCCAGGGCAGTGGAACTTTACGAGAAGATTCTTAGAAAAAAAACCAACCATGTGAAGGCCATGGTGGCCCTGGCCAAGATAAGATTTATGTCCCAGGAATATCCCCTCTGCATAGAACTCCTGAACAGGGCCTACGCCCGGAGCAAAAACATCGTTCCCCTCTACGACCTGGCCTATGTTCTGGAAAGCATAGGAAACATTTCGGAGGCAGGCAAATACTCCAGTACCGGGTGGAAGGAATTCGGACGCCGATGGGGAGAGATCAGGTCCAAAAACTCCGGTTTCCTGGACTTAGGCTGGAACCCCCTGGAGGTATTCTGGAAGGCCTACGGGAAGAATGTGGGGGGCGTATCCCTGCCCCCTGTTTTCTTTGCCTCCTATTTTCCCTTTAAAAACCCCTCTTTCCTTTCCCCCTTTCTTCCTGGACTTCTCGTCTTTCTCCTGGGCCTGTTGCTCCTCAAGAAGCTTCCCCCCAACATAGGAAGCGCCAGATACTGTCAGGGATGCGGAAAGCCCATCTGCGAAAGGTGCTCAGAATATTATTATAAGGGCTACTGTGAGGATTGCATGAACATGATACAGCTTACCCATGGGGACATGTCGTCCTCCATGAGCATGGGGATCCTGCGGAAAAGAAGGAAGTACGAGTTTTTTACCCTTAAAATTCCCTCCTTCTTCTCCTACCTCTTCCCCGGCTCCGACCTCTTTGCCTCCGGAAAGTTCACGGGGTGGGCCCTATCCACCGCCTCCTTCATGTTTTTCCTCGGCGGATTCCTCGCATGGAGGCTATCCCTTCCCTTCTTCCTTCACCTCCTTCTGGCAGGGGCCATATTCTACATTGCCGCCCAGATATACATTGAAATAAAAGCCTGGAGGTAACCATGGGCAAGGATTCGGTAAAAGTGGAAGGCATAGATTTTACAGGGGTCCTCCAGACTCTGGGTATGCAGCAATCCACCGGCACCCTGAGGGTGGACGGGCAGGACGATTCCCATTACTTCATTTACCTGGAGCGGGGAAGGATAGTGGGGGCCGACGCATTCCCCAAGAGGGTGGACGAGAGGCTGGGCAATATTCTGGTAATTCAGGGTCATCTAAACAGAGATCAGCTTTTGAACGCCATCAAGCTCCAGAAAGCCACTAAAAGGAAGCTGGGGCAGGTTCTGGTCAGATACGGGTTCGTAAGCCCTGAGGTGGTGGAAGAAGCCCTCAAAAGACAGATAATGAGGATATTCTTCAAACTCTACACAACCCCCATCAAAAAATATGTATTTGACAGCGCCGAGGAACTGGAGGAGGAAAACCGCATGATACCCCCCATTCCCGTGGAGAACTTCCTCTTAGAAATAGCCACAATTCTGGATGAACTCCCCCTTATAAAAAAGGACATTCCCAGGGAGGACATGGTCTTTGAAGTTTCCCCGGACTTTGACCCCTCCAGGATAGAAATAATAGGTCCCGAAGGGGAAAGCGGAGACTCGCCTTATAAACTCACCAGCCTGGAATACCACATTTTGAACCTTGTGGACGGCGTAACCCCGGTGGAAAGGATTCTGATGACCAGCAGTTACGACGAATTTCAAAGCCTGAAGGCCCTCTGGAATCTGCTGAAAAAGGGAATTATACAGCCCACCAAGGAGGAGGAAGAGATACTGGAAGCCCTGCAGAAGGCAGAAACCGTCCGGGAAAGGAGCTGGAAGCTCGTCCTGGCAGCCAGCGCAGCCATAGTTCTCCTTTCCCTTCTGGGCCTTTTCCTATCCCGGCTTCACCCTTTCTACACTTACTTCAAGGACTTCACCCAGTATTTCCTCTTCAAATGATATGGAAATACTCCGCAGCCTCATTCCCCTTCCATCCAGCGTGATCACCGTAGGGAATTTTGACGGTCTTCATCGGGGACACCTTCTTATCCTGGAAAAAGCTAGGGACAAAGCCCTGGGCTCAGGACTGCCCCTGGTGGTGATAACCTTCTGGCCACACCCTGCGGAGGTGCTGAGGGGAAAGGCCATCTTAATTCAGACTCTAAACCAGCGATTAAACGGCCTGAGGGAATTTGCCCGTTTTACCTTCCTCCTTCCCTTTGAAGAATATTCTCAGCTTCCCCCCATGGCCTTCCTCCGAATAATAAAGGAGAACCTGAGACCCAGGGCCCTTTTAGTGGGGGAGGAGTTCAGGTTCGGGAGGGAAAGGGAAGGGGATGTGAAACTGCTCCGCCACGCCGCCTCCCTCTGGGGGTTTGAGGCGAAGGCCCTGAGGAATCTCCAGGAGGGTAAAGGAAAAATTTCCAGTTCCAGGATAAGGGCCCTGCTGATGGAAGGAAAGGTCTGGGAGGCCTCCCTTTTGCTCTCCAGACCTTACTCGGTGGAGGGGGTAAGGACAAAGGGGCAGGGCAGGGGGAGGAGGATAGGTTTTCCCACCCTGAACTTCAAGCCCCTCAACGACATAGTGCCCGAAGGCGTGTTCGCAGGCCTTCTCAAATACAGGGGAAAATTAATTCCTGCAGCGGTTTACTCCGGGAGAAAACCCACCTTTGAAGGAAAAGAAAAAATTGTGGAGGTTCACCTCCTCTTCCCTGCCGAGGATTTACCCCCGGGAGCCTCAGCGGAGATACTCCTGCTGGAGAAGGTACGGGGGGAGAAAAAATTTCAGGGGGCAGAGGACCTGAAGAGGGCCATAACGAAGGATGTGGAAAGGATAAAGGGATTTTTCAAAGGAGGAAGGATTTGAGGTTCTCCTATTCTCAACCCTATTTCATCCCCTTTCCTGGTTTTTTCCTCAGGGCCAGGGCCTGCGATACCTTCGTCCTCTTGGACAGGGTCCAATTTCCCCGGGGCTTCACCTGGCTTAGGAGAAACAGGCTCAAGGGGAAGGACGGGGTTCTCTGGCTCACGGTCCCGATAAAAAGAAAGGGCATTGGCCTCGTCCCCATAGACCAGGTGAGGATATATTACGGAGAAAACTGGATGAGAAAACATCTCCTTTCCATAAAGCACTCCTACCTCCATTCCCCTTATTTTGAGCTGATTTTTCCCAAATTAGAAAAAATTTACACAAAAAGGCCTGAGAAGCTTCTGGAGCTTAATCTTTCCCTGCTCCAGTTTATAAGGGAAGAGCTGGGGACAAAAAACAATTTCGTGCTTCAGTCGGAAATAAAGGCCGGGGGAAAAAGGGAGGGTCTTATCCTTAATATTGCTGAAAAATTGGGGGCGGACGAAGTTCTTCTCCCATCCCGGGCCAGGTCCCACTTGAATATAGAGGAACTGGAAAGAAACGGGCTCAGGTACTTAATCTTCCATTACAAACCGGAGGTTTACCCTCAGCTCTGGGGAGAATTTATAAAGGACCTCTCAGCCCTGGACATTCTCTTCAACCTGGGTCCTGCTGCCCTTCCGCACCTTCTAAAATTTCAATCAGATGAGGTCCCTGCCGGTGGTGGCAGGGATTAATTTGTAGAAAAGAACTCCCTTCATGGTTCCCAGCTCCGAGGCAATTTCCCTGACCTTGCAGGGCTGTCCCTTTATAACCACCGCCTCAAGGCAGTGGTGCTCATCTATGTGGATGTGCAGGGTGGATATTATCTCCCGGTGATACCTGTGCTGATGGGAAGAGACCTTGTCCGATATCTCCCTGGTATGGAGGTCGTAGACCAGAACCAGTATGCCCATGACCTGAGGAGAGTCGCAGGACCACTCCTCCTCCAGGATGAGCTTTTCCCTTATCAGGTCCCTTATGGCCTCAGAGCGGTTGGAATAGCCCTTCTCCCGCAGATAGGAGTCAAAGCGCCTCACCAAGGATGAGGGCATGGATATGCTGAACCTCTCCGTCCTTTCCATCACTCCCACTCAATGGTAGCAGGGGGTTTGGAGGAAATGTCAAGAACCACCCTGTTCACCCCCCTGACTTCGTTGACTATTCGGCTGGATACCCGGGTCAAAAAATCCTTCGTTGGAAGAAACCAGTCAGCAGTCATGCCGTCCACGCTCTGCACCAGCCGCAGAGCTATGACCTCCTCATAGGTCCTGGTATCCCCCATAACCCCCACCGTCCTCAGAGGAAGCAGAACCGCAAAGCCCTGCCAGAGTTTACCGTAAATCCCCTCCCTCCTCAGTTCCTCCTCCAAAATCCTGTCGGCCTCCCTCAGCTTGCGGAGCCTGTCCTCGGTTATCTCCCCCACTATCCTTACAGCCAGGCCGGGTCCGGGAAAGGGATGCTTTTCTATAAAATGGGGGTCTATTCCCAGCCTCCGTCCTATTTCCCTCACTTCGTCCTTGAAAAGCTCCCGGAGCGGTTCAAGGAGTTTCAGCTTCATCCTCTCCGGAAGTCCCCCCACATTGTGATGGCTTTTTATAACCGCCGCCGGGCCCTTCACCCCCGCAGATTCTATTACATCGGGATAGGTGGTCCCCTGGGCAAGAAATTCTATCTTCCCTATTTTCTCCGCCTCCTCCTCAAATATTTCAACAAAAAGGTTCCCGATGATCTTCCTCTTCCTCTCCGGATCCCTCACCCCCTCCAGGGCCCGGAGAAACCTCCGGGAAGCATCCACCCCCTTGACATTTAGATGAAGTTTTTCCCTGAAGGTTCTGAGGTTCTCCTCAAATTCTCCAAGCCTCAGAAGCCCGTTGTTTACGGATATGCAGTGCAGTCTGTCACCGATGGCCCGGGAAATAAGCACCGCCGCCACCGTGGAGTCCACCCCGCCGGAGAGGGCACAGATAACCCTGGCATCCCCCACCGTTTCCCTTATTTCCTTTATCTTCCTGTCTATAAAATCACCCAGTTCCCAATCCCTGGGGATGCCGGAAAGCTCTATAAAATTACGGAAAACCATCTCCCCTCCCTGGGTATGGTGGACCTCCGGATGAAACTGAACCCCGAACCAGCTCCGCTCCCTGTTCTCCATGGCGGCCACCGGAGTGTTTTCCGTCCTGGCCGTTATTTTGAAGCCCTTGGGAGCCTCCTCCACCACATCCCCGTGGCTCATCCATACCCTTTCTCCCACCCCTTTGAGGAGCCCTTCCCTATGGAGAACCTCCAGCCGGGCAAAACCGTATTCCCTGGCCCTGGCCCCGGTTACCCTGCCCCCCAAGAGTTTTGCCATAAGCTGATGGCCATAGCATATTCCCAGCACCGGTCTTCCCTCCATGAGTGAGGGCTCCATGGAGGGGGCATCAACCTCGTACACGCTCCTGGGGCCTCCGGAAAGGATGAGGCCATGGGGTTTTTTGCTCTTTATGGCCTCCTCCGCCGAGAAAAAGGGCACTATCTCCGAATAAACCCCCTGCTCCCTTATTCTCCTGGCTATAAGCTGAGTGTACTGGGAACCGAAATCTATGATTAATATCCCGCCCTTCATTTCAGAGGTACTTCCTCGGGTCGGTGATTCTTCCTTCCACCGCAGAGGCCGCCACCGTGGCCGGCGATGCCAGGTATATCTCCGCTTCCTTGGAGCCCATCCTCCCCTTGAAATTTCTGTTGGAAGTGGAAAGGGCCCTTTCCCCGGAGGCAATCACCCCCTCGTGGGCTCCTAAGCACGGGCCGCATCCAGGGTTCATTATCACCGCACCGGCCTGAGCCAGGGTTTCTATATAACCCCGCCTCAATGCCTCTATGTATTCCCTCCAGGATGCTGCAAAGACCAAAAGGCGCACACTGGGATGAACTTTCCTCCCCTTCAAAATCCTGGCCGCCACCTCCAGGTCCTCCACCCTTCCGTTGGTGCAGGTACCTATAAGACCCTGATGAAATTCCAGCCCCTCCAGTTCCTCCACCGGCTTCACATTGTCCACGGTATGGGGGGCAGCTATCCGGGGGGAAAGGGAGGAGACATCAAACTCCAAAATCCTTTCATAGTTCGCATCGGGGTCCGAAGTTATCGTCTCAAAGGGAGCCTTGGCCCTGTTGCTTAAAAACTCCAGGGTCCTCTCGTCCGGAGGCACATAACCTGCCTTGGCTCCCATCTCCGCCGCCATGTTGGCCAGGGTTATTCTTGAGGCGATGGAAAAGCCCTCCACCACCGGGCCCGTAAACTCCACTGCCCTGTATGTGGCCCCGTCGGCGCCTATTTTTCCGATTATGTGAAGGACCACATCCTTGGCGTAAACCCCCTCTGGCAGCTTTCCCTTTATCACTATCTTTATGGTCTGCGGGACCCTCATCCACAGCTCCCCGGTGGCCCAGATGGATGCCATTTCCGTCCTGCCTATTCCAGCAGAAAAGGCCCCCAGGGCTCCGTAGGAAGTGGTGTGGGAATCGGAACCAAGGGATAGGGTCCCTGGAAGGGCAAAACCTTCCTCTATGAAAACCTGGTGGCAGATCCCATGGTTTATGTCGTAGAAGTTCCTTATTCCCTGCCTCCTGGCGAATTCCCTTATGAACTTGTGGTTTTCGGCGTACTCCACCGTGGAGGGGGGAACCACATGGTCAAGGACTATTACTATTTTTTCCGGGATAGCCACCTTCTCCAAGCCTATTTTCATGAAATGCCTGGCAATGGCAGCGGAGTTATCGTGGGACATCACGAAGTCAGGCCTTGCCATAACAATATCACCGGCCCGGGCATCGGCGCCGGATTTAGCCGAAAGAATTTTTTCCGCCAGGGTCTTTCCCATTTTATCCCTCCCTGAAGGGTTCAAAATTGGCGAAGTCGCAATGATAGACCACGAAGGCCTCGGGGATCCTTTTAACATGATCCCCTTCCTTAGAGTGGGCCGCTATTATGTGACAGACCTCATCGGGAAGGCCTAAGGACCAGGCCAGGGCAGCTCCTGAGATGGGATGGCGAAGAAGCCTCCCCTTCCGGCTTTTTACGAACCTTCCTTCCCTCTTTTCATATTCCATCAGCTTCCCCACATCGTGAAGAAGCGCCCCTGCAAGGAGTATGTCCTTGTTCAGTGGATTCATTCCGCCGTAAATCTTCTCGTATGCATCCCACACCCCCAGGGCGCAAAGGGTCACCGCCCTGGTGTGCATTATGAGGTTTATGGGGGTTTCGGGAATGAGCAGGGTGAAGGGGACCGTGGTGAGGTCCTCCTCTGACCATCCCCCCAGCAAAACAGCTTTTCTCCAGGCCTCCACCACCTTCTCCCTCAATTCCCCATCTTCTATAAGCTCAATCTCAGGAAGAAGATTTGTTATGGCCATGGTCTTCTCCTTTTAAGGATTTGAAATATTTTAGCAGGAAAAGCGAGCAAATAAAATACCCCCCCGTTAGGGGGGGTGAGGGGATGGTGGGAGCTTTGGGAGAAGGTGAATGAGAGAGCGATGTTTGGTTGAGAGAATTATAACACAAGGGGAAAATTTTCCAAATATTTTTTGCTTTTCCTTTAGAAACCCTTAGAATTTTCTTATACCCCTTAGAGAGGTGAAGGATGGTGAAAATCAAAAAGGTAGAGACAGGAAGGGACCTTAAAAAATTCATTATGCTTCCCTGGAAAATCTACCAGGGGGACCCCAACTGGGTTCCACCCATCATATCTGATGTGAAAAAGCTCCTGGACAGGGACCATCATCCTTTCCACAAGCACGCCGAGGTGGAGTACTTCCTGGCCCTAAGGGATGGGGAGGTCGTGGGCAGGATAGCTGCCTTCGTCAATTTCCGTCATAACGAGTATTGGAACGAAAAGACGGGCTTCTTCGGTTTTTTTGAATCCGTAAACGACAGGGAAGTATCCAGGGCTCTTTTTGAAAAGGCAGAGGAGTACCTGAGGGAAAAGGGGATGGACAGGATGAGGGGCCCCATGAACTTTTCCACCAACGAAACCTGCGGCCTTTTGATGAAGGGCTTTGACTCCCCCCCGGTAATAGAATACACCTACAACCCAAGATACTATTTAGAGCTCTTCCAGGACTACGGTCTGCAATTGGTAAGGACCCTTTACGCTTACAGGCTCACCAAGGAACAGCCCATTCCCGAAAAGTTAAAAAGGGTGGCCGAGGCCAGGTTGAAGAAGATAAATGTTAGAAAGGCCAGGATGAAGGAATTCCGCAAGGAAATTGAAAGGTTCAAGTTGATCTACAACGAGGCATGGGGGAAGAACTGGGGTTTCGTTCCCCTCACCGACGAGGAGATAGAGCATATAGCCAGGGAACTCAAGCCAATTATAGACCCTGACATAGTATTCTTCGCGGAGATCAACGGCGAACCTGCTGGAGCCTCCCTATCCCTCCCGGACTTCAACCAGATATTGAAATACGCCAACGGACGGCTCTTCCCCTTCGGCCTCATAAAGCTCCTCATTCACAAAAAGGAAATTTACCGCCTGAGGACCTATGCCATGGGGGTAAGGGAAAAGTTCAGGCTCAGGGGTTTGGAAGCTTTGATGATCTACAGAACCATCCAGGAGGGTATCAGGAAGGGATACAGGGAGGCGGACATGGGCTGGATACTGGACAACAACTATCAGATGAACAAAATCCTCCTGGACATGGGGGCCCAGAGGTACAAGGAATTCGGGATATTTGACAAAGAATTCTGATTTGACGCCACGGGTAAAAATTTTTAGATTTTCCCCATGAGGAAATTTCTCGCCCTTCTCATCCTTCCCCTCCTTTTGAGCGGAGGGGAATTCCAGGTAAAAATAAAAAGGCTCAGGGATTTCATGAAAAAAGAAGGCCTTTCCTCCCTTCTGCTTTCAACCCAGAGCAACTTCGCCTGGCTCACCGGAGGAGGAACCAGCACCGTGGTCATAAGCTCCGAGGTGGGGGCCGTCTCCCTCTTGATCACCCCAAAGCAATTCTTCCTCGTAGCCCCCAACGACGAAGTGGCCAGGTTCACCGAGGAGGAACTAAGGGGTTTCCCCGTAAAGGTTCTAAGTTATCCCTGGTTCAAGGGGGTGGACTCCGATGAAGTCCTGCGTTTAGCACAAAAATACGGAGGAAGGAATATCGGCTCCGACACCCCAAGGCCCGGCACCGTCTTTGTGGCCCCGGGACTGCGTAAACTGAGGTACCGGCTTCTTCCTCAGGAAATAAAAAGATACAGGGAGGTGGCCAGGCTGGCGGCGGAGGCGGCGGAGAAGGTTGCCCGGGGACTGAGGCCGGGGATGAGCGAAGAGGAAATAAGGGCCCGGGTGGCCTACGAGCTCTTTAAAAGGGGATTAATTCCCACCGTTCTATTGATAGGCGTAGACCAGGGGATAATGAAGTACAGGCATGTCATACCCCACGGAAGGGTCCTTCACAAATACGCCCAGATAAACATATGCGCGAGAAAATACGGCCTTGTGGTGGCCCTCACCCGGCTGGTCCACTTCGGCCCCCTGCCCGAAGGGATAAGGAAAAGGCAGAGGGTGGCGGAGAAGGTGTATGCCGCCTTTCTCTACGGGTTGAGGCCCGGCGAAAAGCTCTCTGAGGTTTTCAGGGAGGCCATCTCAGTCTACGGGAAGCACGGTTTTTCCGAAGAGTGGAAGAACCACCATCAGGGAGGGGGCATAGGATATGCGGAGAGGGAGTTCATCGTCACCGGAAAAAGCAGGGAAAGGGTTCACCTTCACCAGGCCTTTGCCTTCAACCCCACTTTACCAGGAGCAAAGGTGGAGGATACGGTTCTGGTGACGGAAAGGGGAGTGGAGGTTTTAACCTACACCGGCAGGTGGCCGTACCGCTGGGTGAAATACAAAGGGAGAAAGTTCCGGGTTCCTGAGATATTAATAAAATGAGGGAAGCCCTGGCCCAACACATTGACCTTTTCCTGATAATCATATATCTTCTGGCCATATTCCTTTTCGGGGTTCTCTTCCGACAGTACATAAAAAACACTGAAGATTACTTTCTGGCCGGAAGGGCCCTGCCATGGTGGGTAATAGGGATGTCCATAATAGGAACTAACATCGGAGCCTACGATTATGTGGGGGCGGCGGGAGGAGCCTACAGGTTTGGGATAGCCCAGGCCAACTACGAATGGCTGGGGGCCATACCGGCCATGGTGGTCTCGGCTTTGATTATTATCCCCTACTACTGGAAAAACAAGGTTTACACTGTCCCTGAGTACCTCGGCAGAAGGTACAAGGAGGGGGTCAGGGTAATAGAAGCGGTAATTTATGGGGTCTTCCTGGTTATGCTCCTGGGAATTTTCTTCTGGGCTTCCGGGATTATGCTCCATACATACATAGGCTGGTCCATAGGCTTCAGCATAGTCATAACCGCCGTGGTGGTGGGATTCTACACCATATCCGGCGGGCTGGCGGCGGTGGCCATCACCGATGTGGTCCAGCTGGGAATCATGTTCGTGGGGGGATTCGCAGTGGCAGGGGTGGGCTTCGTAAAAGCCGGCGGGGTCCTTAAGTTCTTCCAGGCCTTGAAGGCCTCCCATCCCCAGCACCTCAAGGTTTTTCTGCCCTTAGACAACCCCGCCTATCCATGGCTCGGTATGATATTGGGCCTGGGTCTGGTTTTATCCCCGGCCTGGTGGTGCGCCAACCAATCCATTATACAGAGAACCCTTGGGGCGAAAACCGAGTGGGACGCCAGGGCAGGGATGCTCTTTGCAGCCTTTCCCAAAACTCTCATTCCCATTTTAGTGGTCCTGCCCGGATTCTTCGCCCTCATGTTCGCCCCCGCTGGCGCCATTAAGAATCCAGACCAGGCCCTACCCTGGGTGGTTAAGAACTTCCTTCCCCCGGGAATAGGGGGTCTGGTCTTCGTGGCCTTCATAGCGGCTCTTCACTCCAGCGTGGACTCCACCCTCAACTCCGCTGCCACCCTCTGGACCAAGGACATTTATCAAAGGTACATAAAGAAAAACGCTTCAGACGAGCATTATCTTCTTGTGGGCAGGCTTCTGACCTTTGCCTTCATAGTTTTCGGGGTTTTATTTGCCCCCTTTACAGAAAAATTCCCGGGTATATATGTGGCGATGCAAACCCTGCTCTCCTTCTTTCAGGGGCCAACCCTGGCCACCCTTCTCTTAGGGGTTCTCTGGTGGAGGGCCACGGGATGGGGTGGACTTATAGGTCTGAGCTCAGGGGTAGCCCTGGCGGTGGCGCTTTCCCTATTTAAGGTGAACTTTCTCTATGTGGCCTGGTGGTCCTTCGTCTTTTCACTGCTGACGAATGCAATCGTGAGCCATTTAACCCCACCGGAGCCCCCGGAAAAACTCCGGGGTCTGGTTTATGGATATCTGGAGAGGGACCGGGAATTTGCAAGGGCAGTGGAGAGGAGGATAAATGGGTGAGCTGCTAAAGGGCCTTCCCCTTTACTGGGCCAAGATAATAGCCACCCTCCTTTATCTGCTTCTGGCCCTCTGGGTTATAACCAGGCCCTCCCACTTCATATTTCGTGGCAGCCGGGAAAGAAAGAGGTGGAAGGACCTGCGTCTCTGGGCTCTGGTCCTTATAGGGATCCAGATAATTCTTTATTTAATTTTCTGAGGTAAAAATGAAAAATCTCAGGGCCTTTGCCATAGTTTCCGCCTTCTGGGCCAGCTTCGGGGTCATAGTTCTTCTCTCCGGATTCCTGGTGGAGGATCGGCTTTCCCGGGTCACCAACATGATATCCGGGGCCGTGCTCCTGGCCATGGCAGGGGTTTTCCTCTACCTGGACCGCCGGCGGAAATGAAATTAATACCCTTAGAAGCGGGGGAACCTCCCGGTGCCCCTGAAATTTTCCTGAAGAAGGAAGTGATGTACCTACCCTTTTATCTATTCTCGGCCCTTTATTCAGGAGGAAGGGAAGTGCTTTACCTGGTGGATGCCCTGAGGGGTAAGACCCTGAGGGTTGAAGGTTCGCTTATGGAAAAGGCTGTGGAAGCCAAATTCCGGTTCCCGGCGAAAATATCGCCTTTAAGGGCCGAGGAATTACTTCTGCCTGAGGCGAGGTTTCCGATGGGCCTCCTTTTCAGAACCAGGCTGAAAAACCTCCGGTTCCGGGAAAGGGTCCTTTATCCTTTTGTGGTTTATTACAGAAGGAAGGGAAAAGGATACACGGTGGATGTTTTTGACGGGCTCAGCGGAAAGAAGGAAAATCTTTTCGCTAAGGAAATGGTCATAGACATGCTGATAAACCAAAAAGGGGGAGAAAGATGAAAAAAATTTTGTTTTTTTTAATTTTGCTTCTCTACTCAATGGCTGCAGGTCTGGAGGCTCTCATACCCTTGGTTCTCAAGGATACCAATGAAGATGGGATCTACGACTCCTCTCCCTATTCCTTCTCCCTTCAGACCGATGATCTGGTACAGCTGGCGGTAGCGGCGGAGGTGGCCTACAAACTGGGGTTCTACTCAGGGGAGTACATAGAGCTTACCGGAAGGGGAAGGGCGAGGATAATAATCCGGCGGAACAGAAACCTGCCCATGGGGGTGGGGGCCGTCAGGCTGGAGGGAAGGGACATAATCATTGAGGGAAACGATAACAAAGGCCTCCTGGCAACCCGGGAGTTTTTCTGGAGGTGGCCCTATGTCTGGAAGCTGGAGGGGGAGGGAAGCCTTACCTGGCCCCAGGCCATAAAGGAAATGGAGGAAACCCTAAAAAACGAAGGGGTGAAGGTAAAACTCTCCCTTCAGGGTCTGAGGATAATGGGCCGCACCTCCCCCACCTCCTCCACATACCTCCAGAGGGGAGAAATTATAGAGGCGGTCTTCAGGGTGAAGGGCAACTTCAGGGCACTTGAAGGATACCTTGAAAATCTCCGTGAGGAAAGGAGGAGGGGCAGGAAGCCCTTTGAGCTGAATTTCCCTTACATAAAACTTCTAACCTTTGTCCAGGGAAAGAGCAGGGTTTCCTTGAAAAGGTGGGGGAACCCTGAGGATTTTCTCAGGCCTTCCTATGGGGTATTCCCTGGAAAGAAGAATGCTAAACCTCCGGAAATGGAAAACCTCCTTTCCTCACCCCTGGCCCTTATACTGGAAAGGAACGCGGGCAAGGGGGCCATAGCCTTCGCCTTCCGGACCGGGCTTTCAACCGCCGAGGCCCATTTTCCCTTCGTTTTTCTGTCGGAAAAGGAACTTCCCCCGCAAAGGCCAGCGGTGGTTCTGGGAAAGGGGAAACTCAGCGAAATACACAGGGCAGCGGAGGAAACCCAGGGTCTCTGCCTGGAGAGGGGAGAAAGGTTCTGGTTCCTGAAGCCAGAATGCGCCGGGGAGTTCTCATCGTCCTTCCTCTTCCCAGCCCTTAGAGGGGAGAAAAACCTCTATTTTTCCAGGTTCTTCCTGGAAAAGATGAGGTTCGCCCTTCCCCCCTCCGCCCAGAAGACCCTTCTGGGGGAGCACATCGGAAGGGCTTACATTTCAGGGGAGAGCTACGGTAAGGTCCTGGTCTATTCCAAGGGGATAGAGGAAAAGGACGAAGGGGAAAGGCTAAAGGAACTGCTCCAGGGGATAAAATACACCAGGGCCTTAGCCTATCTAAGCGAAAGCCCGGAAAGAAGGAAAGAGCTGGAAAAGGAGCTGGGGGGAAAGGTAAAGATAAGGTCCGCCTACAAGACCGGTTTCTTCTGGATTTTAGAGGAGGTCCTGCCGAAAATAAAGGGGGCCGACAGAATCGTAATCCGTGTGAGAAGGGTATCCCCTGGCAAAGGGGGAGAGATTCTCTCTTCCCCAAACCAGTTCCTTTACGAGCTGTATCCTGTGGACGAAATTTTATCCAAAAAATTAAGGATTCCCCTTGACAGAATAGAGCTCGTTCTGGAGGAAAGCGGCCCCCTCTACAGGGTGGAGGCCTATAAAAAAGGGAAATCTCTGGGATATTTTAAACTTGACCCTCCCCTCCTCAGGGACCCCTTTCCCAGGGTGGGAGGCTGGGTCTTAGCCTGGAGAGGAAATTCCACTGTCCTTTCCAAAAGGCTGAAAACCGACCCGGAGCTGGCCTGGGAGTTTTACAGGAGGAAGTTCCTTCCCTGGCTCTGGAAGTTCATAATGAGGAAAACCCGGGGGAAACCCACCTGGGATAAGCAGCCCTTCTTCTCTTACATAGAAATTAGTTTTGAGGCCCCGGAGCCGGACTTCAGGCTGGGACTGGACCAGGAGCTGGTAAGCTCCACAGAGGCCCTTCACGACGAATTTTACTTCTTTACCCTTTACTTCGTGGCCAAGCTCCTTAAACCAGCGGAGAAGGGAGGAAGGCTCAGGGAAAACCTCTTTCCAGGGGCGGTGCTTCCCTACATGAAAACCTCCCCGGGGGGAATGAAGTTCAGGGTCAAGGTTTATGATTACAGGAAGCCCGGAATCTACCTCAGGGAAAAACAACTTTCCAGGTTCTATCCGGAGGGGAAGGTTAAGTTAAGGCTTATGGGCTGGGACCAGGACCGCCTGTGGGCGGAGCTTGACTTTGAAAAAAAGGAGGACTTCATCCTATACGGAAGGGGAATTTCCAGGGTGAAGAGAATAGAATTTCCCCAGGACCTCCTTCTGACCCTCAGGTTCAGGGATAGGAAAAAAACCTTCCATCTCAAGGGCAAGATAAAAAGTCCATCCTGCAAGCCCGCCTCCCCGGATTGGTCCCATCCCCTTTCCCCGGCCCAGGCCAGATGCCTGGCAACCAGGGCCGGTTATTCTTACCCCCTGGCCACCAGCTTCCTGGGAAGGTGGATATTGGCAGTGGAGAAAATAAGCTCCAAAGGGCCCAGGTACTCCCCGTCCCACTTTTCCCTTAAAAAGCCTACCCTCCTACTGAACGCAAGGCAACACGCCAACGAGGTCTCCTCCACATCCTATCTTCTCAAATTCCTTCTGGATTCCCCACCTGCGGACCTGAACTATGCTGCCATCCCGGTGGAAAACCCCGACGGGGCCTATCTGGCCCTGGAAATGATGGAAAGGGAAAATCCCCTCCATTCTCTGCACGCCGGGCGCTACAATGCCTTAGGGGCGGACATAGGTTATCACACCAAGGGCTTTTTCCCCTATGCCCCGGAGGGCTATGCCAGGGCAGTTTTGAAAAGGAGGTGGAAGGCCGATTTATTCCTTAACCTCCACGGCTATCCCTCCCACGAATGGGTACAGCAGTTTACCGGTTATCTGCCCTTTCCCTACAGAAATTACTGGATTCCCCGGGGACATTTCTTCTACTTCTCCTCCGTAGAGAATCCCCTCAACAGGGAATTTTCCCGCAAAAGCATCTCTCTTTTGAAATTCCTGGCAAAGAGGCTCTCCTCGGACCCCAAGCTCAGAAATTTCAACCGCAGACTCTACAGGAGATATTATCGCTGGGCACAAAGATGGAACCCCCATGCCTTCAAAATGGAGTTTGTGGAAGGCTATAACATCTACTGGAAGGACGGGCGAAGGGTGAAGTTGACCTCTGCCCCGCCCATCTCCAGCGAGGTCCCGGAATTCACGGACGAGACGGCCTCGGGGGATTTTCTCCGCTACCTTATATACTGCGGAATCCAATACCTGAGGGCCCATGCCGAATTCCTCATGAGGAACAGGAAAAATCCCGTGGTGATCTTTCACCAGGGGGATTTCGGCATAACCCAGAAATTCCTCAGGCCCATGTGGTAGCAAAGGGAGGGACTAATTTATATAATTCCCCTATGAGGGAATTTGAATTCACCTTTCCAACAAGGATATTGTTCGCCCGGGATGCCTTCAGAAAGGTAGGGGAAATAGCCTCCCCCCTGGGAAGTAGGTTTCTCCTGGTGACCGGTAAGAGCTTCGCCCGGAAACAGGGACTGGTGGACGAAATAGTAAAGCAACTTTCCCCGGCGAAGGTGGTCCACTTCAACGGTATCACGCCCAATCCCAAGGTGGAGGAGGTGGAAAGAGGAACCGAGCTCGCCCGGCGGGAAGGCGCCGATGCGGTGATAGCCCTGGGCGGCGGCTCTGTGATGGATGCCTCCAAGTTTATCGCCGCCCTGGCGGTAAGCGAAGGAAACCCCTGGGATTACGCTACGGGGAAAAGGAAATTCTCCGCCTCCTTGCCGGTGATAACGGTGCCCACGGTTCCGGCTTCGGGCTCCGAGGCAGACCCCTTTGCAGTGCTCTCAAATCCCCGGGTGGGGGAAAAGAGGGGGCTTTACTCCCCCCATTTCTGGCCCAAGGTAGCCGTATGGGATCCCCTTCTGACCCACACCTTACCCTCCTCGGTCCTTAAGGACGGGGTGGTGGACATAATCTCCCACGCCATAGAGGGTTATATTTCCGGCCAGGAAGCAAAGCTCCAGAACCGTTTCACCGAGGGCCTCGTAAAAACCGTTATGGAGGCGTGGGAGGAGCTGTCCCGTGGGAACAAAGAAGTCCTGGACGCCCTCT
Organism: Candidatus Aminicenantota bacterium; assembly: GCA_026987025.1. Lineage (GTDB taxonomy): Bacteria > Acidobacteriota > Aminicenantia > S016-38 > S016-38 > JALSNJ01. The sequence continues at coordinate 90,769 of JALSNJ010000026.1, forward strand.
GCTGGGCCTCCACTCTGGCCATCTCCCCCTTCCTCTCCGCAGGCAGGGGGGGGCATTTCGTTCTTCACGGCATAGAACATGCCCTTTCCGGCCTCTACGACCACATAACCCACGGAAGCGGACTGGCGGCCCTGCTTGTTCCCTACCTCAGAACCGTGGCCAAGAAAAGGCCTCAGAGAGTATCCTCCCTTACCAAGGCCCTCTTTGACCTTTACCACTGGGAAACAGGGTTGGGGGAGCTGGAGGAATGGATGAAAAAATGGGGGCTTCACAAAACCTTGAAGGAGCTGGGGGTGAAGGACCTCCATACCGTGGAAGAGAAGGCATGGCAAACCAGCTCCAACCGTCTGGAAAGCGTAGGTCTTTCCAGGGCAGACCTGAGAAGGATACTGGAGGAGGCCTATGATTGAGTGGAATCGCTCCCAGTATCCTGTTCCCTATCCCCTGGTGGTGGTGGTTTCGGGAAGCAAGCCCAATCCCTCCACTTATATCTTCTTCGGCCAGTTCAACGAGCACCCTCCTGTGATAGGCATAGGAATTAAGGAGAAAAGGCATACCTATAAAATAATAAGGGAAACGGGGGACTTTTCCGTCAACTTCGTAGACACCTCTCTGTTGAAGGCCGCGGACGCCGCTGGAATGGTGAGCGGAAGGAGGCATGATAAATCCTCCTTCTTCCGCTGGGAACCCTCCTCTTCTATAATCTCCCCCAGAATAGCCAGCTCCCCCCTTTCCCTGGAAGCAGTTTACATAGAGGAAGTTAGGTTCACCGACCATATTCTGGTTTTGGGGGAGGTAAAAAAGGCCTGGGTCCGGGAGGGCATCAGGCCCCAGGATTTTATCCTGAGCTCCTATAGCACCATGGAATATTTATCCCCGGGAGCTTCCATAGAGAAATGGGGCTTCTCCAGAGGTGAACCTTGAATTTACCCGTAAAGATACTGATATCCCTCCTTCTTATAACCTTTCTCATAGTGCTGGGAAAGAAGGTCCTCAGGATGGAAAGGGCCACCTATCCTGTTCTGGTGATCTTTTATGTCCTGGTGGGCTTTGCCTTTTATCCCCTGCTGGAGGGAAAAACGGAGCTGTTTTCCCCTGTTCTTCTCTTTTCCTTGGGGGTGGTGGGTTTCCTGGAGGGGGCGGCCATAGACCCTGTCAGGCTCAAAGTAAGAATTGATCTAAAAAAGCCCGTCCTGTACTTTCTCCCCTCCCTTCTTTTGTTCTTCGCCCTTTCCCGGGCTTTCATAGGAAAAACTTTACCCTCCTTAGCCCTGGGCCTTGCTTTGTCCCTGGTCTCCCTCTATGGGGTCAGGGAAGAAAGGAGGGTAACGGTGGGGGTTTGGGAAGCCCTGGCCATCCCGCTTCTGGCCGTGATCTTCTCCCTGGGGAGGGGGGAGTTTTTCGTGTCCCTGGGCTATCACCTGGTCCTGGCATTGATTTTCGGGACCATCGCCTATGTGTCCTTAGGGATAAAGGCCACAGCCGGGGAGGTCAACGCACTGCTTCTGGGAATTCTCCTCTTTTCTTCCGGAACCTCCTCCTTCCTCCTACTCTCCCCTATATTCGTGGGATTTGCCTCAGGGGTGGTCTATGCCAACCTTCCCAAACTGGTGGGAACGGAAAGAATGATTCCAAAACTCATCCCCCTGGAAAAGCCAATTTTCATATTTCTTTTGCTCTATCTGGGTTTCGCCTCCTTCCCGCATTTGTCTTGGAAGGCCCTGGTCGTATCCTTGGCGTTTTTCCTCGTCAAATCCCTTTACGGATTGGCACTGGGAGAAAAGGGATTCCTTTCCCTTTCTCCCCTATCGGCGGCCATAATCCTAAGCTTCAGCACCCACTTTCCCCGCCAGCTTCCTCCCCATTTCCTCTCTGCCTTTGCCCTGGTACTACTTCTCCTGGAAGCAGAAGAATACCTCCTTGGGGTAAGGGAAGCTAAAAGAAAGCTCTATGTAAGGAGGTAAAGGAGACTGGCTGCCGCCCTGGCTTTAGCTATGGAAAGTATGGAAAGGCCCAGTGCCATGGCCAGAATGAAGCCCACTATCAGGCTTGCCACGAAGGACACCAGCCAGGCAATAATGGCCTTTCCCCAGTCGGTGTTAAACACATACTTGATTATCACTATGTAGGCGAGGATGGCCAAAAGCCATCCTATTGCCGGAACCATACTGAGAATCGCCCCTGCCACCATGCCGAGGAAGGCGGCCAGGGTAGCCTTAAGAAAACCGGCATTTTGAATCCCTGCCACCTTCGCCCCTACCCAGAGGAAGAAGGCGGCCACCAGAAGCATCACCACAAAAAACAAAAGCCCCAAACTGGAAAAAGCTGCTAAGCTTCCTGTGCTCATTTTTCCTCCTTTTATTTTTTTATTAAATTATAGTTTTTTAATTTTTTCCTCACAAATTCCAGAAGGAGCTCCAGCGTCTCCCTCACCCCCATATCCGTGGTATCCACCACTAAGGCATCCGGGGCTCTGCGAAGCGGGGAAGCCTCCCTGGAGGAGTCCCTCCGATCCCTTCTTTCTATCTCCTCCTTTATCTCCTGAAGGGGCCTGGGGTCGTTAAACTGGGCCTTCCTCCTGCGGGCCCTTTCCAAGGGGGAGGCGGTTATGAAAAATTTTACCTCCGCATCCGGCAGGACCACGGTGCCTATATCCCTCCCCTCCATCACCACAGGATACCTTTCCCGGAAGGACCTCTGAAGTGCCACTAAAGCTCTCCTCACCTCAGGGTTTGCGGAAATTCTGGAGGAAAGTTCGGATATCTCCGGGGTGTACAAAACATCGGTTACATCCCTTCCCTCCACCAGTATCCTATCCCCCTCAATTTGAAAACGCAGCCCCTTAGCTATCTCCGCCGGGTCCCCCCCCTTTTCTTTCCACAGAAGGGCCACTGCCCTGTACATGGCCCCCGTGTTGATGTAAACAAAACCCAGCTTCTCCGCTAAAAGTTTGGCCAGCGTGCTTTTCCCCGCCCCCGCGGGTCCGTCTATGGCGATGGCAGGATTAGTGGGCAAGGACCTCCTCCAGCGTCTTCACGAAGGCTTTGTTTTCTTCTTCGGTCCCTACGGTAACCCTGAAACCTTCCGGGGCATCAAAGGCCCTGGTGTGCCTTACGATTATCCCCCTTTGAAAGAGACCCCTCACCACTTCCCTGGCATCCCCCGGCGGAATTACAAATACGAAGTTGGCCTGGGTGGGAATGTACCTGAGGCCCAGCCTTTCAAGTTCCCGGTAAAGGTATTCCTTTCCCTTCAGGTTTACCTCATGGCTCCTTTTTACGAACTCAAGGTCGTCCAGGGCAGCCTCGGCGGCCTTCTGAGCCAAAAGGCTCACGGGAAAAGGAGGAACCACCTTCCATACCGCCTCCTTCACTTCCCTCTGGCCGAAGAGGGCATATCCCACCCTCATCCCTGCCAGACCGTATATTTTGGAAAAGGTCCTCAGGACCACCAGGTTGGGAAAGTCACGAAGAAGCTTCTCCCCCTTGGGATGGGCAGGGCTTTCCACATATTCCCTGTAGGCCTCGTCGTATACCACCAGGACATCGTCTGGAACTCTTTCCATAAAGGCCCTGAATTCCCCTTCCTCTATGTGGGTACCCGTGGGGTTGTTGGGGTTGGCGATGAAAATTATTCTGGTCCGGGAATCCACCTTGGAGAGGATTCCCTCCAGATCGTATCCGTAGTCCCTGGCAGGGACCTTCAATAGCTCCGCCGGGATTTCCTGCACCGCTATTTTGTATATGAGGAAGGTTTTATCGGAGGTTATAACCCTGTCGTCTTCCTCCAGAAGGGCCCTGGCTATCCACTTGGCTATCACCGCAGAACCAGGTCCTACAAGAATATTCTCCGCATCCACCCCCAGCCGAGCGGATAGTTTTTGGGAAAGGTAATAGGAACCTGAGTCAGGATAAAGGCGAACCCTGTCCATCCATTTTCTTATGGCCTGCAAAGCCAAGGGCGATGTTCCTATGGGGTTTTCGTTGGAGGCCAATTTTGTTACCCTCTCCACCCCCAATTCCCGCTGAGCCTCCTCCAAGGGTTTTCCAGGTATGTAAACTTCATATGACTGAAGCCTTTTGGGTATTTTTATCATTTAAAACCTCCTTATGATGGATAAAGGGAAGGGATATTATTATCAAAAGGGCTATTTTCACCTCAGAATCTCCAAAATTGTACTCAAAAAATCCAGAGGCCAGAAATCCCAGCATAACTGCCAAGGCACCCAGGGCCTCCGGGTCCTTCCTGTTCCATAGCTGCTTAATAACCAGGAAAACAAAAACCAGAAAGGCTAAAAGGCCCAGGAACCCCCTTTCCACAGCCAGCTGAAGGTATGTATTGTGAAGATGGGGAATCTCCGGGGGAGGAAGGTTGTTTTTTTTGTATTGGGGATAAAGCCTGGATGCCATGTTTTGGCCTATCCCGAAGATGGGCCTCAGCCTGGCCATCCTCAGGCCCACCTTCCACATGTTCAACCTCTCCACATTGGTAGGGTTGGAGAGGGAGAAAATGGAAAGGGCCCTGTCCCTGATTCTGGAAGGAGCCAGCATCAGGCCCGCCAAAACCGCCGGGATTAGCAGCCCTGCCAGGGCCTTTTTCTTCCTATAAAGGAGGAAAACCAGACCGACAAGGGCCCCCACCCATGCGCTGCGGGTGAGGGTAAGAAGAAGGGCCAGGAGAACGGCCACCACTGAAAAAGCGTATTCCCAGCGGAGACCCTCAAAGAGCATGAGGGCCACAACCAGGAGAAGGGCCATCATCATGAGTCCCCCCTCCGTCATATAGTGCCCCACAAACCCCGTGAGCCTGTCCTGCCTTACAAAAATGTCCCTTATTAGTCCAAGGAAGGCGGCCAGTCCTGCCCCCAGCACCAGTCCCCTCTTTATTGCATTTTTAGAACATAAAAGGACAACCCCGGGGATTAAATACAGAAATAACTCCTTGGTGTCCCTCAGGCTTACCTTGCTGTCCAGGGAAAAAAGAGCGGAAAGGAAGGAAAGGGCGGCGAAGGCCAATAGGGCAAAGAAAAAATCGGGAAACCTCTGCCTTTTCCCTTTTAAAAAAAGAAACCCTGCCCAGGCCAGACCCAAAAGCACGAGGCCTTCGGCTAAGGTAATGGAGAAAAAAGGGGATAGGGAAAGGAGAAAACAAAAAACTTCCCTCATGAACTTCCGAAGGCAGCGAAAAGAAGAATCACGGCCAGGACCAAGGGGACGAAGTATTTTATATCGTAAATCCACAGGTCCTCCCCGGGGAATTTCCTATCCTTGCGGAACCTTATCTCCACTGCGGCTTTTTCTGCCCCCCACACATAGCCCACGAAAATGGAAAGAAGAAGGGCCCCTAAGGGAAGCGAAAGATTGGCCCACAGGTAATCCATCAGGTCCAGGAAGCTCTTCCCGAAGGCAAAGCGGGAAAATAGCCCCGGGGAAGTGGAAAGGGCCGAAGGAATCCCCAGAAGGAAGGCCACTGCCCCCACCAGGAAGGCAGCCCTGGGCCTGGGTATCCTCCTCTCGTCCACCAGGTAAGAGGTGGCCACCTCCACCAGGCTTATGGTGGATGTAAGGGCAGCTATGGCCAGCAGGAAGAAAAACAGCGGACCGAAAAGCCTGCCGAGGGGAAGCCTGGAGAAGGTAAAGGGAAGGGTTTTAAAAACCAGGGGAACCCCAGCCTGGGGTGAAAGCCCATAGGTAAAGACAGTGGGAAAAATTATTATGCCGGCCAAGAAGGCCACTAAGGTATCAAAGGCCACCACCTCTATTCCTGAAGAAAAGAGGTTATCCTCCCTGGAAAGATAGCTCCCGTAGGTAATCATGGCCCCCATTCCAAGACTCAGGGAGAAAAAGGCTTGACCCACGGCGCTCAAAATCATCTTCAAGTTCACCTTGGAAAAATCCGGCTTGAGGTAAAATTTAAGCCCTTCCGAAGCCCCGGGAAGGGTTAGAGAATAGATGGAAAGTATGAGAAGAATTAGAAAGAGCAGGGGCATAAGAATTCCCGTCCACCTCTCTATACCGGAGGAAACCCCCTTGGATACTATAAAACTGGTCAGGAAGATGAAAACCAATAGAAGGGAAATCGTAAGGAAGGGGTTGGAGACGAAGGCGGAGAAAATTTCATCTATCTGGGCTTGCGTAAGATTTCCGGAGAATTTTCCCAGGGATGAGATGTAAAAATAGTAAAGGGTCCAGCCGGCTATGACCGAATAGTAGGACAATATGCCCACCCCGGTGAAGATCCCCAGAAATCCCACGGCCTTCCAGGGGCTGGAGGGCTTTATCTTCTCAAAGGCGCCCACGGGGTTTTTCTGGGTGGCCCTCCCCAAGGAAAGTTCCGCATACATTACCACCAGACCTAAAAAGAGCACGGACAGAATATAGAAAAAAAGGAAGACGGCTCCGCCGTTTTTCCCGGTTACATAGGGAAACCTCCATATATTCCCGAGACCCACGGCGGAACCCGCGGCCGCCAGAACAAAACCTAAGGTGGATTTCCATTTGCCCCTTTTTGCCATGGGGGGATTATATTTAAGAGGGCTCTCGGCTGTCAACCTTGCCCCTGGACCGGGCCAGCCAGCTCACCAGTATTCCCACAAGATAAAGTAAAATGAAGGGGCCCGCCACTATGGTCTGGGTTATGGCATCCGGGGTGGGGGTTATCACCCCTGCGGCCACAAAGGCGAAGAGGACCGCATACTTGAAGTTCTTTATCATGAATCTTGGGCTGAGTATTCCGAGCTTGGACAGGATAAAGATAACCACGGGAAGCTCAAAAATAATGGCTATCCCCAGGATGATCTCAATGGCCAGATTGAAGTATTTGTCTATGGTTATTATCGGGGTAAAGTCGCTCCCCAGCTGAAGGAAAAAACGACAGGTAAAGGGAAAAACCACGAAGTATCCGAAGGCGCCCCCCAGAAGAAAGAAAAGCGAGGTAAAAAGCACAAAGGGCACCACATACCTTTTCTCATGGGGATAAAGGGCAGGGGAAATGAACTTCCAGGCCTGATAAGCCACGAAGGGGGAGGCGAAGAAAAGGGCGGCCAGAAAGGCCACCTTCAGGTAAACCATAAAGGGGGTGGTGAGGGAGGTAAAGGCAAGGCGATGCCCGGGGGGAAGGTATTTAACTATCGGTCGGGCTATTATCTTAAAGAGGTCCCTGGCGAAGAACCAGTTTACAACGAATATAACTATAATCGCAATGAGGGAATAAAAAACCCTTTGCCTCAGCTCCTCTAAGTGCTCTAAGACGCTCAGGTCATCATCCTGCCTTCTTCTCCTCATCTACAGGTTCAGGCTCCTTTTGCTCTTCCTCCACCGCCTTCTCTATTTCTTCCTTGAGCTGCTCCGAACTCTTTTTAAATTCCGCAATGGCCCTTCCGATGGACCTTCCGATCTCCGGAAGCTTCTTGGGCCCGAAAACCAGAAGGGCTATAAAGAAAATAAGAAGGAGCTCCTGCCAGCCCAGCCCGAACATTCCTCAGCCCCCGAAGATGAAGGAAAGAACAGAGCTCAGTATAAGGCCGCTTTCCCTGGAAGGTTTGAAATCAAAGCCCAGGACGATGGCTAAGAAAACCAGGATGAAGAGAAGAAGAAAAATGGCTATTTTTCTCATGAGAATATTTTACTACAAAGGGGCAAGGTGGTGGTAAAATATTCCTATGCTGGAGATAAGAAAATACGGGGATAAGGTCCTTAGAAAAAAGGCATCGCAGATAAAGGATATAAACGGCGAGGTGGTGGAACTGGCCAGGGCCATGGTGAAGACCATGTACGACGCCCCCGGCATAGGCTTAGCTGCTCCCCAGGTGGGCTTTTCCATAAGGCTGATAACCGTTGACCTCACCGTGGGGGAGGACCCTTCCAGCCTTTTTATACTGGTAAACCCTGAGATAAAGGAGAAGGAAGGGGAAGACCTGGACGAGGAGGCCTGTCTCAGCATTCCTGGGATAAGGGAAATGGTGAAAAGGCCCTTCCGGGTTCTGGTTAAGGGTTACGACCTGGAAGGGAAGGAAAGGGAGATAGAGGCGGAGGGATTGCTGGCCAGGGTCTTTTGCCACGAAGTGGACCACCTGGACGGGGTCCTCTTCATAGACCGACTCACCCCCCTTAAGAGACGGCTGGCGCTCAAAAGGCTTCGCAAGCAGCTTTCCCAGGCTTAGATTCCCTTAAAGGCTGGAGGGTCTGAGGGAAAGTATGGTCTCCAGGTTCTCCTTCACTATTTGCCTCATGCTTTCGCATATGTTCTCCACCGAGGAATGGGCCAGGGAATAGTATATGTGCTGTCCCCTCTTGTTGAATTTCACCAGTCCCTTTTCCTTCAAAATTCTCAAATGTTGGGAAAGGTTGGACATGGAGACCCCCAGCTCTAAAGAAAGCTCCGAGACGGTTTTCTCCCCCTCCCTCAGAAGGAAAATTATTTCCAGCCTGGTCACATTGGAAAGGGCGCTACAGATATCCGCCTGCAGCTGAAGTATTTTTCTCATCTTCTCATCAATCATAATTTTATTATATACTAAAAAATGGTTAAGTCAAGCCCTGGGATGGTATTTATCGTAGGTTTTTCTGAGCCGGGCCAGGTCCACATGGGTATAAATCTGGGTGGTGGTGAGGGAAGCATGCCCCAGCATCATCTGAATTATTCTCAGGTCTGCTCCGGCCTCCAGCATGTGGGTAGCAAAACTATGCCTAAGCACATGGGGCCAGACCTTATCCCTTAAACCCACCTTCTCCGCATAGGCTTTGAGCTTTTTCCAGAAACCCTGCCTGGACATGGGACGGCACCTTCTGGTTAAGAAAAGAAAGGGGGAGGGTCTTGGACAGATTTTCGCCCTCTCCCGGAGGTATCTTTCCATCCAGATCAAGGCCCTTTTGCTGAAGGGGATTATCCTTTCCTTTTCCCCCTTCCCTTTAACCTTTACAAACCTCTCCCCGAGGTCCACGCTATCCATCCTGAGGAAAACCAGCTCAGAAACCCTCATGCCCGTGGCGTAAAGGAGCTCCAGCATGGCCCTGTCCCTTATCTCCTCCGGCCTATCCCCTTCCACGGCCCCCATGAGCCTCTCCACCTCCCGGTGGGTTAAAAACCTGGGAATGGAGGGAGGAACTTTGGGCAGGACCAGGAGCGGGGTAAGGTCCTGCTCTATTCTCTCGGCAAGCACCAAATAGTTGAAAAAGGAGCGGAGGGAAGATACAAGCCTGGCATAGGACCTGGGAGAAAGGAATACGGAGATCTCCTGAATAAATTTTTTTAAACAGTTTTTGTCCCTGTAGCCCTTGCAGAAATTCAAAAACCTTCCCACATCCCTGAGGTAGCCCTCCACAGTATTGCTGGAAAACCCCCGGGAAAGAAGAAAATTTCTGTAGGCCTCCAGAATTTCCACTTAAAAGATAGAAAACTTGAAATACTTCTTGGGGTTTTGCCTTATGTCCTTGACCAGGGTCTCCAGCTCCTCCAGGAGCCTCTCCGTTCTCTCCAGCAGCTTCCTCTCCCGAAGGAGGGCTCCCGCGGTTCCCTGGCCCCTGTTGAGGGCGTCTAAGGTTTTGTTCAGGCTCTCAGCGGTGCGTTTCATCTGCCGGGAGGCCTCCTGCAGAGCCTTGAGGGTCTGGCTTAGCTCCTGAAGGTCAGCTCCAAGACTTCCCCGGTTTTCCTCCACCAGCCTTCGGAAGGCATCGGCAGCCCTCCCTAACTTGTCTATGTTTTCCTTGGCCTTAGAGTTGGCCACCTGCCCTTTGAGTTCCTTGAGGATGGAATCAACGCTGGATAGTATGGAGTAAACCCTTTCCACCCCCGAAGGGAACTTATCCTCCAGCGGTTTTTTTAGCTTTCCCAGAAGAGCCTGGGCCTCAAACATTATGTCCTTGTTCACCCCCTTCATCCTCTCCCGGTTGGAAAGGTAGGATTCGTAGGGAGGGGGCGGAGGTATTATCCTTATGGCCTTTTCCCCCAGGATATTGAGGGCGAAGATCTCCGCCCTGGAGCCCTTAGGAATGGGATAGTGCTTGTTGATGTCCGTCCTTACCAGTACATGGTCCTTTTCAAATTTCACCCCCTTTACCCAGCCTATCCTGTATCCCCTCATATACACCGGGGACATTCTCTTGAGGCCGGAAACATCCTTAAATTCAATGTAAACTATGTAATCCCGGGTAAAGAATATGCGGCTCTCCGCCAGCCATATGACGGTGACGAAGAAAATGAAAAGGGCGGTGAAAATAGCCGCCCCGAAAACCGCTGCCATTTTTTTATATTCCATAGGACTCCTCCAGCTGATACAAGTAATCCAGATATTTTTCCTCCACCTCTTCCTTCCTCCCCACAAAAAACATCCTGCCTTCCTTCAAAAGGGCCACCTTATCGGCTACAGTTTCCATGCATTCTATATCGTGGGTAACCACCACAGAAGTTATGCCATATTCCCTTTTCAACTTATTTATCAAGCCGTTTACGGCCCTGGCGTTGGTCCTATCAAGCCCTGTGGTGGGCTCATCGTAAAGTATATATTTGGGGGAAGAAACTATGGCCCTGGCTATGGCCACCCTCTTCTTCATCCCGCCGCTGAGCTCCTCGGGATAAAGTTCCTCGGTGCCCGAAAGCCCCACCACCCTCAGGGCCTCCCTTACCCTCCGGGTTATTTCATCCTCCTTCATCTTCGTGTGCATCCTGAGAAAAAGAGCGATGTTCTCCTTGACCGGGAGAAAATCAAAAAGGGCTCCCCCCTGAAAGACGAAGGAAAACCTCTTCCTTATCTCAAAAAGCCTCCTTCTGGAAACCCTGGTTATGTCCTCCCCGTCCACAAGGATCTGGCCCCTGTCTGGCTTCAATAGACCCACCAGATTTTTCAGGAGCACGGTCTTACCCTGGCCGCTGGGGCCGAGGATAACCGTGGTCCGCCCGTCCTCTATCGTTAAATTAACGCCCCTTAGCACTTCCTTTCCCTCAAAGCTCTTCCACAGGTCCCTGATCTCTATCATAGAAGAAGCTCCCCCAGGAAGTAATCCAGAATCACTATCAGCACAGCGGAAACCACCACGGAGGTGGTGGAGGCGATGCCAACCCCTTTGGCCCCTCCTCTGGTTCTCAGGCCAAAGAAACTTCCGCTGAAGGCTATTATAAAGCCGAAGATGGAGGGCTTTATAAAATTCCCGAAGTAAAGTTCAAAGGCCTTAAATCCCATCTTCATCCCGGAAACATACTCCCCCGGGCTTATCCAGTGAAGAACGGCGGTGGACATGAGGAAGGAGGAAAAAATGGCCAGGAAATTGGCGAAGATGGTCATCACCGGCAGCATGAAAAGGCCGGCCAGAACCCTGGGCATTACCAAAAATCCCACAGGGTCCAAGGAAAGGGTCTGCAGGGCGTCTATTTGCTCCGAGACCTTCATGCTTCCTATTTCTGCTGCCAGAGAACCTCCTATTTTGCCCGCCAGCACCAAGCTAAGAACTATAGGGGTAAGCTCTATTATGGTGCTCTTGAATATAACATTGGCGGTAAAATATCTGGGGGTAAGGGCAGAGGTCTGGTAGGTCCCCTGAACTGTGGAGCCCAGGCCAATAAAAATAGCTATAAGGCTGGTCACCGGCAGGGTGGAAACAGTAAGGGAATAGAACTGCTCTATAACCTGTCTTCTGTAGAAATAAAGATTGGGAAGCTGTTTCAGGGTTTCAACGAAGAGCACCGCAGCCTCGTAGACGGCCACGAAGAAGTTTATTCCCTTTTCCCCCAGGTGAAAAAGAAAGCCCCTGCCTCTCATAATGGCTATTTTATCACTCCGGAAATGTTTTTATAAGATATCGCAGGTAATCCACCACCTTACTTCCCACCTCCCTTCCCCTTTCTACGATCTGCCTGGCTCTGTAGTACTCGTTGGACGAGAAATCAGAAGTGTCCACATGAATTAGCATGTCCGGGGAGGTAATCTTAAGTTTTGAGCGGACGATCTCCTCCTGCATTATATCCACCACATAAAGAAAGGTGCTCAGAATATGAGGGGGCCCCTTTTCCTCTCCGATTATGAGCTTCAAAATAGCTTTTTTTACCTTATCCCCGAAATTTTCTTCCTCCTCCGGTTCCTCCCGCTCTGCTCCCCGGGCCTTCCAGCTCATCACATTAACCGCTATTGTAAAGTCGGCCCCCAGCCTCCTGGCGAGCTCCACGGGCACAGGATCCACAACCCCCCCCGTCCACCAGATACCTATCCCCTATCTTAACCGTGGGGAAAAATCCGGGAATGGCCGAGCTGGCCAGAATGGCCTCCACCATGGGACCGGAGGTAAAGTAAACCTCCCTTCCGGATAGAATATCGGTGACCACGCATCCGAATTTCAAAGGGAGTTCCTCTATCCTTTTATTTCCAAGAATCCTGTAAAAGAGCCTCTTTATCCTCTGGTTGTCCACCAGGTGGGTAAGGGAAGGCTTCTTGGGGAGCAGTTTTTTGACCTCCTCCTTGGTTATGGATACGGCCATTTTTTCCATCTCAGCGGGACTGAGGCCCGAGGCGTAAAAACCCCCTATTACGGCTCCCATGCTGGTTCCCGCTATAACCTGGGGCCTTATGCCAGCATCCTCCAGAACCTGCAGTATCCCAATGTGAGCTAAGCCCTTGGCGCTTCCTGCCCCTAAGGCAAGACCTATTTTCATCTTCGCCTCCCATAGAATTATCCGTCTTAAAATACTCCTTTTCAAGCCATGTTATAATGGTGCCGTGTTTAAAAATAAAATTAATCTGCCCCTTCCCGAAGGGATAAAAGAAAAGGGAGAAATAGAGAAGCTTCTGGGCTCTCCCTTCTTTCGCCTAAGGTTTCCCCCCTACTTAGAGACCACCTTCAGAAAGTTTCACCTGGAGCACCAAAAAAAGCTAATAGTCCTCTCCCTTGCCCTCGGATTTTTTCTTTACATGAGCTTTGGCATTTTGGACTTCCTGGTCTACAAGGAATTTCTCCTACAACTCTGGTTTATCCGTTTTGCCCTGATTTCACCGATTATCCTCCTCTCCCTCCTTTACATAAAAGGAGCCAAAAAGGAAGAGAGAGTTCAGTGGGCTCTATCCATAACCTTATTCCTGACAGGCCTCTCTGTGGTACTTTTCGTCATAATTACCTCTAACGACCCTTCCCAGAAGTATTACGCTGGGTTGGTCCTCGTAATTTTTTACCTCTATGTTCTGTTAAGCCTCCGCTTTCCCTACGCCACCATAGCGGGCTGGACCATAACATTGGCATATCTGCTGATAACCATAAGATTCGTGAAGCCTGCGCCGGATTTTCTGGTGGCCAACTCCTTTACCCTGGTAATAGCCAACATAATGGGAATGGCGGGAAATTTTTTCGTGGAGAAAACCCTGAGAAAGAACTTCCTCCTGACCGTTCTAAACCTCATTGAAAAGGAGAAATTGAAGGAACTCTCCCACCAGGACTTCCTGACCGGCCTTGCCAACAGGAGGTTTTTCAACCGGTTTCTTTCAAGGGAATGGGCCAGAGCGCGGAGGTTCTCCCACCCTATCACCCTCCTTATGCTGGACATAGACAATTTCAAGGAGTATAACGACAGGCTGGGCCACCAGGCAGGGGACGAATGCCTGAAATCCATATCCCGGATTCTCAAGGATTTCGGAAGAAGGCCAGCAGACCTGGTAGCCCGCTACGGGGGAGAGGAATTTGCAGTTATCCTCTCCGGCACCGACAGAAAGGGGGGCATGAAAACGGCCCGTAAAATCAAGGAGAGGGTCTCCTGTCTGAGAATCCCTCACCCCGGCTCTTCGGTTTCCCCTTTCATCACGGTAAGCATCGGTGTCTGCTGCGTGATCCCGGGAGAAGGAATGAAAATAGAGGATTTTATCGGAGCTGCAGACAAAGCTCTCTATACCGCAAAGTCCAAAGGAAAAAATAGGGTGGATTTTCAGGAAATACTCCATTGATTTGAAAAGGTAGATTTTATAAAATATAGACTTAGGAGCGGTGAGCGTAGCTCAATGGTAGAGCATTGGACTGTGGATCCAAGGGTTGGGGGTTCAAATCCCCTCGCTCACCCCTTTTTTTATGAAGAATACCCTTTCCCTACTCAAAAGAGCTTTGAGGAGAACCAGGGATAATTTTTCCTTCCTTCAAGAGCAAACCTTTTCCTGGGAAGAGGCGGAGGAAGCCCTGCTTTTAGCGGATTTTGGCCCCCAATTCACGCAAAGTCTCCTGGATTCTTTGAGGAAGGAAAGGGGAAGCGATGCCCTGGGTTTGAAGGCAGCTTTAAAACTCAAGATAAAGGAAATAGCCTCGGACCTCCTTCCCCCGGACCTTTCGCCCCCCAAGACAATCCTCGTGGTTGGGGTAAACGGGAGCGGGAAGACCACCACCTGCGGGAAGCTGGGCCTTTTTCTTAAAGAAAGGGGAACCGTGCTTCTGGTGGCCGCCGATACCTTCAGAGCTGCAGCCAGGGAACAGCTCCAGAAGCTGGCCATGGCTGCAGGGGTGGATTTTTTCTCCCCCGAAACTCATTCTGACCCTGCTGCCGTAGCCTTTGAGGCTTCCCGTCAACCTTACGATTACATAATCATTGACACCGCCGGCAGGCTGCACACAAAGGAAAACCTCATGAGGGAAGCCGTTAAAATTAAAAAAGCGGTGGGAAAGGCCTCCGGCAGGGAACCTCTGGTCTTGCTGGTTCTTGATGGCACCATAGGGCAAAATTCCCTGCTGCAAGCCCGGGAATTCTCTAAAGCCATGAAGGTGGATGCCCTCATAATAACAAAGCTGGACGGCACCGCCAAGGGGGGAGCTGTTTTTCCCATTATGAAGACGCTTAGAATCCCTGTGCTCTTTGTCGGAACAGGGGAAGGGCTGCAAGACCTGGTCCCCTTTGAGATATCCTCTTTTGTGGAGGCGATATTTGGATGAGTACTTCATGAGAATGGCCCTATCCTTAGCTAAAAAGGGGGCCGGTAAAACCCATCCCAATCCCATGGTGGGGGCGGTCATAGTAAAGGAAGGGAGGATAATCTCCACGGGATATCACAGGGCCTTCGGAGCCCCCCACGCTGAAGCAGAAGCCATAAAAAAGGCCGGGAAGCAAGCCAGGGGAGCCACCCTTTATGTAAACCTGGAGCCGTGCTGCCACCAGGGGAAAACCCCTCCCTGCTGTGAGGCCATCTGGAGGGCCGGGATAAAGAGGGTGGTGGTGGCGGTAAAGGATCCCAACCCTCTGGTGAACGGTAGGGGCATAGACTTTCTCCGCTCTAAGGGCATAGAAGTCCGGGTGGGAGTTCTCAAGGAGGAGGCCGAGGAGCTGAACCGGGCCTTTCTTTTCTTCCACCGCCACCGCAGACCCTGGCTCACGGGGAAAATGGCCCTGACCGCGGACGGGGCTGCTGTCTGGAAGGAAAAATACATATCCTCCCCTCAATCTCTGCTTTTCGCCCACTGGCTCAGGGCCACCCATATGGGAATAATGGTGGGGGTAGGCACGGTGTTGAAGGACGACCCTTTGCTCAATGTGCGCCACCCCAGATTCCAGGGGAAGAGGATAACCAAAATCGTCCTGGACTCACGCTTGAGGACCCCTCCCCAGGCTAAACTTTTCTCCACAGGGGATCCGGTTCTCATATTTACCTCTTCGGGGAAAACCTTCCAGAACCCCGCAGCCGAAATAATAAGGGTATCCTCCGGGGAAAAGGGGCTTTGCCTCAAGGAAGTTCTTTATCACCTGGCCCGAAGAAACATAATATCCGTTTTAGTGGAAGGAGGACCAACCCTGATGGCCAGCCTCATAGAGGAAGGGCTTCTTAACGAACTTTACCTGGTTCACACACCTAAAATAGGAGGGGAAAAGAGGCTTGTCTTGAGACCCGGCCCGGTCGTTCTAAAAAAACATTGGTGCTCCTCCCAGGGGGAGCATTACATAAATTTCTCTTTTAAGGAGGAAAAATGAGCTTTAAAAAGTATTCCACCGCCCTCAGGGATAGGACTATAAGATGGATTAAGAGGATGAAGGAGGTGGATATACTGGTGGGAATTCCCACCTACAACAACGAAGATACCGTGGGTTATGTAATCACTCAGGCGGGGGTTGGACTCCACAGATTTTACAAAGACCTGAAAACCGCCATCTTCGTCTCCGACGGAGGCTCCACCGACAACACCAGGGAAAATGCCCTGGTGGCGGAGGTCCCCTCCACAGTGGAAAAGCATGTGGAGATCTACCGGGGAATGCCGGGGAAAGGCACATCCTTCCGTGCGGTTTTTGAAGCCGCCGTCAGGCTGAACGCCAGGGCCATCCTGGTGATGGACTCCGACCTGCGCAGTATAACCCCCGAATGGATAAAATTTATGGCGGAGCCGGTTCTCAGGGAGGGCTACGATTTTCTCTGGCCCTTTTACAAGAGGCACAAGTTTGACGGCACCATAACCAATATGATCGTCTATCCTCTAACCAGGGCGGTCTTTTTTAAAGATATAAGACAACCCATAGGCGGAGACTTCGCCTTCTCCAGAAAAATGGCGGAAATCTTCATTTCCCGGGATGTCTGGGATACGGATGTGGCCAAATTCGGAATAGACATATGGATGAGCGCCATAGCCATACACGAGGCGAGCAAATCAGCCCAGGTTTACCTGGGAACGA
This sequence comes from Candidatus Aminicenantota bacterium, assembly GCA_026987025.1. Taxonomy (GTDB): domain Bacteria; phylum Acidobacteriota; class Aminicenantia; order S016-38; family S016-38; genus JALSNJ01. Next base: position 107,377 of record JALSNJ010000026.1, read on the forward strand.
AGGTTCACAACGCCAAGGACCCGGCCCAGGACCTCTCCGCCATGTTTACTCAGGTCGTTTCCACCCTTTTCTACATGATAGGAGAATACAAAGGGTCCTGGATAAAGAAAAAGGAAACGGAGCCGGTGCACATACTCCCCACAGATGCCAGGGAAAAGCCTTTGGAGGAAATAAGGGTAAACATAGCGAAGATGGAGCTGGAGTTCCTGGAGGGGTTTAAGCACTTTGAGCCCTTCTACAGAGCCATCCTTTCCCCCAGGGCCTTTGACGGCCTCTCCCAGAGCTATTTAGAAAGAGCATCCGGAGAGCCCCTGAGGTTCCCCCCGAACCTATGGGCCAGGATAATTTACGATTTCGCCGCCACTTACCAGACATGGAGCAGAAACAGAAGAAGGCTGGTGAGCATTATGGTGCCCCTGTACTTTGGAAGAACCGCCGCATATAGCAGGGAGGTTCTGGAAAAACCCTGGGAGGAGGCGGAAAAATTGATACAACTTCAGGCCATGGTCTTTGAGGAAAACAGGGATTACTTCAAGGGAAAAATGGCAAGAAAACTGGTGGACTCCGGGATCCTCTTTTGAACCTCAGTTTGACAGGTCCCTGAGATTCCCTTAAAATTCCCCTCATGAGCGAAAGGGAAATTTTGGAGAAACTCTGGAAAAAGGGTAAGGATTTCCTGGGGGTCCGCTATCCCATAATATCCGGGGCCATGACCTGGATTTCCGACAGCGGCCTGGTCTCTGCGGTGAGCAACGCCGGAGGGTTCGGGGTTTTAGCTGCGGGAAACATGCCTCCGGAACTTTTGGCCGAAGAAATAGAAAAGACCCGCCAGCTAACCGACAAGCCCTTCGGGGTAAATCTTATAGTTATAGCCCCAAATTATCCTCACCATCTTAAAATCGTAAAGGAAAAGGGGGTAAAGTTCGTGGTGTTTGCCGGCAGTTTCCCCTCGGACAGGGAGGTAAGGGAACTGAAGGAGGCAGGTGCTAAGATAATAGCCTTCGCCTCCAACGATACCCTGGCAAAGAGGCTTATAAGAAAGGGAATGGACGCCCTGATTATAGAGGGAAGCGAAGCCGGGGGGCACATAGGCTATGTATCCTTAGTGGTTCTCATCCAGCAGGTTCTCTTCAACTTCAGGGACCAGGTCCCCATCTTCGCCGCCGGGGGAATAGCCACAGGGGAGATGGCCGCCCACCTTCTCATGGCAGGGGCTTCAGGAATCCAGATGGGAACCATCTTCGCCGTGTCCAAGGAAAGCAGAGCCCATCCGGAGTTCAAAAAGAGGTATCTAAAGGCCAAAGCCAGGGAGGCGGTCTTTACCCCCCAGGTTCACCCTGACCTCAAGATTTATCCGGTCAGGGCTCTTAAAAACAAGGGAATGGACGAATTTCAGGAACTTCAAATAGAGCTTCTTCAGAAGCTCAGGGCAGGGGAAATCACCAAGGAGGAAGCTCAGTTGAAGCTTGAGGAGTTCTGGATGGGAGCCCTGCGTCGGGCCGTGCAGGAAGGGGACTTAGAGAGGGGTTCCCTTATGGCAGGGCAGAGCGTGGGGCTGGTAAACAGGGAGATGAGCATACCCGAAATTATGGATTTCATAGTGGAAGGAATTCTCAGGGAAATTCGCAGGGTAAGGGAAAATATCTGCTCATGAATTACCTTACGGCGGTAAGGGATTTCATTTGGGGCGCCCCCCTTATCCTTATGCTTCTCGGGACGGGAATTTATCTGACGGTAAGGCTCAGGGGACTCCAGTTCACCAAGCTTTTCCCCGCCCTCTACTTAGCCCTTATAAAAAGGAGGGAGGACGCCGAAGGGGACATAAGCCACTTTCAGGCCCTTATGACGGCCTTAGCGGCCACGGTGGGAACCGGGAACATAGCCGGGGTGGCCACGGCCATAGCGGCCGGAGGTCCCGGAGCCCTTTTCTGGATGTGGATTACCGGCCTCTTCGGCATGGCCACCAAGTATTCCGAAGCCCTCCTGGCCGTCAAATACAGGGTCAAAGACCGACTGGGCACCATGAGCGGAGGCCCCATGTATTATCTTTCCCGGGGCCTGGGTTCAAGGTGGCTGGGGATCGCCTTTGCTGTTTTCGCCTCCTTTGCCGCCTTCGGCATAGGGAACATGGTCCAGTCCAACTCCGTGGCCGATGCCGTTCATTCCTTCCTCAAAATACCTTACTGGACCACAGGGCTGGTCCTGGCCCTCCTTACGGGCCTTGTGATAATAGGCGGGATAAAATCCATAGCCAATGTAACCTCGGTGCTGGTCCCCTTTATGATCCTCATATACTTCTCTGCGGCTCTTATAGCTTTGGCCCTGAAATTTTCCCAGCTTCCCCACGCCTTCTCCCTTATATTCAAAGGGGCCTTCAGCGGAACCGCCGCCTTGGGAGGATTCCTGGGGGCAGGGGTGAAGGAAGCTGTAAAGATGGGGGTTGCCCGGGGACTTTTCTCCAACGAAAGCGGGCTCGGCTCCGCCCCCATAGCAGCCGCGGCAGCCCAGACTAAAAATCCGGTGAATCAGGCCTTGGTCTCCATGACCCAGACCTTCATTGACACCATAGTAGTCTGCACCATGACAGGGCTGGTGATAATAACCTCAGGGGCCTGGACCAGCGGGAAAGACGGGGCCCCCCTTTCCTATCTTGCCTTCAAAAAAATCTTTTCCTCGGTTCTGGGACCCTCCGCGGGAAATGCCATAGGGGGGATTGTGGTAGCCCTGGGTCTCGTCCTCTTCGCCTACTCCACCATTCTGGGGTGGAGCTATTACGGAGAAAAGTCCATAGAATTTCTACTGGGAGAAAACTCGGTCTTCCCGTATAGGGCTGTCTTCACCTTATTTGTATTTGTGGGGGCCATATCTTCCTTGGGCTTTGTATGGACCCTATCCGATGTGATGAACGGCCTCATGGCCTTCCCTAACCTTGTGGGGCTTTTAGGTCTCAGCGGGGTAATAGTAGCGGAGACCAGAAAATACCTATGAGACCTTCCGTAGAGAAAATAATACTCAATGTGGAGAAGGTATTCAGAGGGGGGAGGAGGAAGATTGAACTGGCCCTCCTCTGCCTTCTGGCCGACGGCCACCTCCTCATTGAGGACATACCCGGGGTGGGGAAAACCCTCCTGGCCAGGGCCTTAGCCCTTTCCATCAACGCCTCCTTCTCCAGGGTTCAGTTCACCTCCGACCTCCTTCCCTCGGACATCCTGGGAACCTTGGTTTTCTCCCAGAAAAGGGGAGAATTCTATTTTAGAAGGGGGCCGGTCTTCACCAATATTCTCTTAGCCGACGAAATAAACAGGGGCTCGCCCAGAACCCAGAGCGCCCTTCTGGAGGCCATGAACGAGAGAAAAGTTTCCATAGAGGGAAGAACCCTGCCCCTTCCGGAACCCTTTTTAGTAATAGCCACCCAGAACCCTGTGGAGCTTCACGGAACCTACCCCCTTCCTGAGTCCCAGCTGGACCGTTTTCTCATCAGCATGAACCTGGGATATCCCGGCAGAAGGGAGGAAAGGAGGATAATCTTAGAGCAAAGGGAAAGGGACCCTTTATCCGGCCTTCGTCCTGTTCTGGAGAAGGAGGAAATTCTGAAGATGCAGAAGCAGGTGAGGGAAGTGAGGGTCTCCGAAGAAATAGCAGATTATATCTTAGACATAAGCGAGAGGACGAGAAACCACCCATCCCTCCGCTTGGGAGCCAGCCCCAGGGCCAGCCTTTACCTGACCAGGGCGGCCCAGGCCAGGGCTTACATGGAAGGAAGGGATTATGTGGTACCCGACGATGTAAAGGAGGTGGCAGCACCGGTGCTGGTCCACCGAATTTTTCCCAAGGGAGAAAGGGGAAGAAGGGAAATGGAACTGATGGTTCAAAAGATTCTCAGAGAACTAAGGGTTCCGGGCTAATTCCTCCTCCCCTCCTGTAAGCAGGGATACCAAAACCGCCAATCCCATGGCCACGAAGAAAGTTACTGCCCTGGCGGTGACGATTTTCTCAAGGCCGGTAACCATCCATATTACTGTGGTGAAAAGCCCGGCCACCAGGGCGGTTATAACTCCCTTGGAATTAAACTTATCCCAGTAAAAGGAAAGCAAAATTGCCGGGGCGAAGGAACAGCCTATCCCGGCCCAGGCATAGCTAACTATGGTATAGATTAACTTGGAGGTGGTCAGGGAGAGGACCAGGGCAAAGATACCTATCCCTAAGGTGGCAACCCTGGATACGGTCAGAACCTTTTTTTCCTCTGCCCTTCCTTCCTTTATTATTCCCCTGTAGACATCCTGGCTTACCGATGAGGCCGCCACCAGAAGCATGCTCTCTGCGGTGGAAATCATGGCGGCCACGGCTCCAGCCAGGAGAATTCCCGCCAGCCAGGGCGGAAACATCTGCGTCAAAACATGGGGAAGGATCATCTCCGGGTCCTTGACCGCCGAAGGACCGAAAAGAACCAGGGCCCCAACTCCTATCACGAAGGCCCCACCGTAGGCGAGAACGGTCCAAAGAACCGCAATGTTCCTTCCGAGCTTTACCTGGGCATCGTCCTTCATACCCATAAAGCGGGCGTTAAGCTGAGGTTGACCTCCCAGGTAGCCGAAAAACCAGGCCAGGTTGTTGAATATCAGTATTCCGGCGGCAAAGCCGCTGAGCCCTCCGGTTAAGGATGTATAACCTGCGGGGGCCGAGGCCAGGGCTGAGGCCACATTCACATGGGATGAGAGAATTTTTATTACCATTATTATAGGGGTAATAACCAGGGTGGTTATCATCAAAAGGGCCTGGAAGGTATCCACCGCCACTATGCTCACGAACCCTCCTAAGGTCGCATAAGTGAGTATAACCGCGGCGGCGATTATCTGTCCCCATAGAGGGGAAAGTCCGAAGGTTTGAAAAATGGTTTTTCCCGCCCCTGAAAATTGGGCTCCCACATAAAATATGAAGAAGAAAGTAATTATGAGGGTGGATAAAACCCTTATGGTGTTGGCCCCCCGGGGAAACTTCGCCGAGAAGTATTCCGGCATGGTCAGGGCTTTGTATTTAGCCGCCTCCTGACGGAACTTTCGGGCAAGAACAACCCAGGCCGTGGTTATTCCCGCCAGGCACCCTAAGGCCACCCATATTCCCGAAAACCCGTGGGCGAATATAAAGCCCGTAAGCCCGAGAAGGAGCCAGGCGCTTTCTCCTGTAGCTCTTTCGGAAAGGGCCAGCATCCAACCGGGGAGTTTTGAGCCTCCCAGGACAAAGTCCGCCTGGGTTTTCGTCTTTCGCGCCTGCCAAAGACCAAGCCCTAAGGTAAGGAGAAGATAGATGGCAAATACAGTTAACATAATTCACCTCCGCTTCTGCCTTGAGGTAATTTTAGAAACCTATTAAGGGTAGGTTCAAGAAAATGGCAGGGGGGCTTCCCCCTGCCATGGATTTATTATTCTCCGCTTCCTATGGGCATTTTCACCCCTGTATCGGAGAGACGGTACAGCAGAAAGTCGTAGCCTCCGTAGGTGAAGGTATTGGTGGAGCCAAATACATATATGTGACCCTCAGAGTCAGTAACCACAGAGAAGGCCTCGTCTGTGTTGCCTCCTCCATAGTGATTGGCCCAGTTCTTCACAAGATTATCAGCGCTGAGGTCGTAAACCACAACATCCTCCAGTCCGTTGCTGTAAGAAGTGGAATAACCAACCACTATCACATGGCCGTTGTAGCTGTTTATCGTTATCCCATAACCCTTGTCCACATCTCCACCTCCAAAATGCCTCGCCACTACCTTGCTGCCATCGCTGGCATTGAGCTTGTAGACAACTATGTCGTAGTTGCCATAGCTGTAGGAAAGACTTATTCCCACTATGTACAAATACGAACCTGAAACCACAACATCGTAGCCAATGTCGTCGCTGCCACCTCCATAGTGGGCTCCGTATACCTTAGAACCAGTAGAATCCAGCTTCCACAAAGCTATGTCCTTGCCTCCATAACTGTAGCTGCTCGTCTCGCCCACAAGGTAAACATTGTCAGAGGAATCCACCGCCAATCCATACGCCATATCGTCTGAAGAACCTCCAAAATGATTTGATACAAGGGTAGTCCCATCCAGACCCTTCAGCTTGTAAAACACAGCATCATATCCACCATAGCTGTAGCTGCTGCTGTAGCCAGCAACTACAACATTGCCTCCGCTGTCAATCCCTACCGCATAGGCAGCATCGTCCCCATCACCTCCAAGCGTCCTGCTCCACTGCTCAACTCCTCCCGAGTTGAGCTTCTTAACAAGAATGTCCTCCTGGGAACCATCGTAAACATAGCCCCCGATGATTATGTTGTCCGAAGAATCCACCACCACCGACTCACCGTACTCGCTGTAGCCGCTCCCGTAGTTCTGATGCCACTCCTTGGTACCGTTGGAGTTTATCCTGTAGAGAAGTATGTCAGTGCCTCCGTTGCTAACAGAGGTGGTGTTGCCCACCATCAGAAGATCTCCGCTGCTGTCCATGGCTATGTCCTTGCCGTAGTCGTCCCCAGAGCCTCCCCAGTGACTGCCATAACCAGGATGAACATTAACGGTTATGGTCTGCTGGCCGGTCTGGTTCGCAGTATCGTAGGCTATCGCCTTCAGGGTGTGGTCCCCCACAGAGGAGGTGGTGGTGTCCCAGGTCCAGACCGCGTCGCAACTGGTGGCCCCTGAACAATCCTGGGTGTACTGAAGGGCATCGTCAAGGTATATCTCTAATTTATTCAAGCCAAGGTCGTCGCTCCCCTGAACCCTTACCCTTATTACGGAGTATACGGCGCTGCCGTCGTGGGGATAAAGGAAGGAGGCGGTGGGAGGATTGTCGGCGGAACCGAAGAAGAACTCAAGGTATTTGTCCATTATGGTGGACTGGTCCGAACTTCCCGCTCCTCCGAACTCGTGGGAGGCGGCTATGGTCTTGTACCCGGCAGAGGTGTTGTCCCTGGCAACCCCGGTATGATAGGAGGGACTGGAGTTGTCCCAGATGTTGAAGGAATCGCTCTGGTTGGCCCCTATGTGGTCTATCCAGGCGTTGTCCCCTCCGTAGCTCCAGGAAAGGCCCTCGGTGAAGGTTCCTGCGATACCGTTTATGGTGGCTAAGTCTCCGCTCCCGTCCTGGCAGTTGCTGTCCCCCTTCAGCCAGGTGCCGAAGTAGGGATGGACGGAGGTGGAGGAGTCGTAGCACCAAGTGTCCCCTCCCTCCATGTAAACCTTTCCTCCGGCATCAAGGTATGCCTTGAGGACATCGCCCTCGGTAGAGGTTAAAACATGGTTGTTGCTGTAAACTCCTAAGCAAACCCAGGTGGCCGGGGTTGCGGGGTCTATGGAAGAGGGCATGGAGGTTTGGTAGTCCACCGTGTATCCCTTGTTCTGCAACTGGTCCCTTATGTAGGTACAGCTGTTGGTGTTTCCATCCAGGTCCACCACCAGCATGGGGGCAGCAACTCCGTTGTCGGTGGTGACGCTGATCTGGTCCTCATCGGTCTGGCCGTCCCCGTCGTAGGCAATGGCCTTTATGGTGTGGTTTCCGTCCGCAACGGTGGTGCTATCCCAAACATATTCGTAGGGAGCCGTATCGTCGGTGGACTTCAGCACATCGTCTATGTAAAACTCCACCTTGGTAACCCCCACATCGTCAGAGGCGTCTGCGGTTATAGTAACGGTGCCGGAGACTGTGTCCCCATCGCTGGGATTGGTTATCTGGACGGTGGGAGGAGCACTGGTATGCAGTTTGAAGGCCCCAATTCTCGTCTGCCAGTTGGTCCCCGTGCTGGCGTAGTATTCGGTGGTGTACCAGAAGGTGTAGTCGTCGTCGGGGTCTATGGTCAGCATGGAGTAGTCCCCCCACCTGCTGTAGGTGGTCTGGGAACCGCTTCCGTCGTAGAGGGATGCCTCCCCCTGGGAGAGTTCCCCCAGAGGATCTCCGGCCTTCCTTCCCGCGTAATAAATGGAGGGATACTTGGAGGAGGAGGATATGCTGAAGCCTATGGCTATGTTTCCGTCGGCGTCGCAGGCCGCAGAGCCCATCCACCGGTGGTTGGAATCCGGGGCGTAGGTGCCCTGCTGGTAAACAGTGGGACTTCCTCCAGGGTCTCTGACTTCATACCACCTTACTCCTGCGTGGTCGTTGCCGTCGGAATCCACCGTATGGTTAACCACAATGGTCTCGTGGTCCCCGTAGTTCCAGTAAAAGGCGGAATACATGAGCCTGGAGGAAAGGGTATCAAGGGTCTGACTCGTTCCCGGCTGGGGTATGGAGCCGGTATCGTAATCAAAGGAAGCCACATTTATTACCGTGGGACCCGTAATGGTGGAGGAATTCGGATTGTCAAAATCCACATCTGCCTTGTAGATGGCCAGGGAGTCGCTGGTGATATTCCCTCCCCAGGCATCGTCTCCCATGGAAATCAGATAATTGGGAGCCCCGGAAGGAGGGGGATTGGGCCCCTTAGAGTTAGCCGGTAAAAGCGACCAGGCGTAGTCGTCGCTGTTTCCGTCTAAGAAGAAGGCCACCAGGTTCATGGTTCCGCTGGCCATGGAGTTCTTGTCCAGGGCCCATACGGTGACCCCCGCATAGTTTTGACCGCTGTCAAAATCGTTGAAGGTGAAGTAATAACCGTCGTCCCAGACCCCGGCCTTGGGATAGTCGTTCATGTTGTTGTTGCCGGAGTATCCGTCGTTGTCCTCAAAGTTTACTCCCCACATGTACCATCCGCCGTTTACCGGGTCATTGGTCTTGCTCATGGCGATACATTCGTAGTGGGGGGCCGAGGTGGCGCTCTGGAAAGCGAAGTCACTGATTATCCAGCGGTCAAGGTAGCGGTCGTAGAGAACTATGGGATCCCCCATGTTGTTGTTATCGCAATCGGTTCCCGTTCCATCAAAGAAGTCGTCAAATTTGAAGGCAGCCACCAGTTCTCCTGTGGCCTTGTTGAAAATCCCTATGGAGGTATTCACCGTCTGGATGTAGTATCCCACGGCAGGGGAGCCAACATTGGTCTTTCCCACATCCCCGTTGGTATCGGGAGGCCAGCCCGCTCCCCAGTTGTTCAGGTCAAGCCCGGCAAAGGTGATTATGGGGGTTGGGATTAGCCTTATGGGAGCTCTTCTCTGGACCACGGGGTCAAAGTCCCCTTTCTTCACCAGTTTGAGCTTTCTCTCCAGGGGAGGAATCGCCCGCCTTTTGCTTCTGAACTCCGGAATTTTTCCGGGGGGAATCCTCCTGAGCCTCCTTACATCAATGTCCCTTACCACTGCCTTGAAGCCCCTGAGAATTTTCGCTGGCCTGTAAATTTTAGGTCTCCGCTTTACGGCCAGAAGGGGGGCCACAAAAAACACCAAAAGGAGAAGGGATAAAAACCTCCCCCATCCTTTTCGCTTTTTCATTTATAAACCTCCTATTTCAATTTTTCCTTGTTTATGTATCGCTTAATTATGTTAAGCCTGTTTTTTAATTTTTTCAACAAGTTCCAGGAACTCCTCTTCGTTAAGAATTTTAACTCCCAATTTCAAAGCCTTCTGATACTTGGAGCCCGGGTTTTTGCCCACCACCACAAAGTCGGTTTTCCTGGAGACCGAGGAGGAAACCTTCCCCCCCAGAGCCTCCACTATGGCAGAGGCCTCTGCCCTGGTGGAGGATTCAAGTTCCCCGGTGAAGACGAAGGTCTTTCCCTCCAGGGGCCCTGGCCCCTCTTCCTTCTTTTTCCTGCTTTTGAAGTTGACCCCCGCCCTCCTCAGTTTTTCTATAATTTCCCTGTTGTGAGGGTCTCTGAAAAAGTGGACTATGGAGTCCGCCACCTTGGGCCCTATATCCGGTATCCTCACCAGCTCTTCATAGCTGGACTCCATAAGCTCATCTAAGGAAGAGAAGTGCTCCTCCAGGATCTTGGCGGTTTTCTCCCCCACATATCTTATGCCCAGGGCGTGTATTAATCTCCAGAGCTCGTTGTCCTTGCTTTTTTCTATCTCGTCCAGAACATTGCGGGCGCTCTTTTCCCCCATCCTCTCTAAGGCGGCCAGCTCCTCCTGTTTCAGGTAATAGAGGTCTGCCGGGTCCTTTATAAGCCCCTTCCTGAGGAGCTGGTCCACCAAGGCTTCCCCTATGTGCTCAATGTTCATGGCGTTTCTTGAGACGAAGTGCAGGATGGACTCCTTCAATTTGGCGGGACAGGCAGCGTTGGGACATCGCCAAATAACCTCCCCGGGGGGCCTGTAAAGCTCTGCTCCGCAAACAGGGCACTTCCTGGGCATAACGAAGGGCTTTTCCTCCCCGGTCCTTTTTGATTTTATGACCGAAACCACCTTGGGGATTATGTCACCCCCCTTCTCTATAACCACCCAATCACCTATCCTTATATCCTTCCTTCTTATCTCGTCCTCGTTGTAAAGGCTGGCCCTGGAAACGGTGGTCCCGGCCAGCTGAACTGGCCTCAAAATGGCCACCGGAGTCACTGCCCCGGTCCTTCCCACATTCAACTCTATGTTTATTATCTGGGTAACGGCCTGCTTGGCGGGAAACTTGAAGGCTATGGCCCACCTGGGAAACTTGGCCGTTTCCCCAAGCCTTCTCTGCTGGTCTATGGAGTTGACCTTCACCACCAGACCGTCCACATCGTAGGGAAGGTCCTCCCGGCGGTCCTTCCATTCCTCCCAGACCCTCAATACCTCCTCAGGGCTTTTACACAGCCAGACCAGCTCGTTCCTCTTTAATCCCAGCTCCTTTATGAGTTGAAGGTTCTCCCAGTGGGTTGGTCTGGGATAATCCCCGTCAACGAAAATGTAATAGAAGAAGATGTCAAGCCTCCTCTTCGCCACTTCCTTAGGGTCAAGAAGCCTGATGGTGCCGGCGGTGGCATTCCTGGGATTGGCAAACAGGCTCTCCCCCCTCTCTGCCCTCTGCCGGTTGAGTTCCTCAAAGGCGTCCTTGGGCATGAAAACCTCTCCCCTGACCTCCACGAATCTCCTCTCCTTTATCCTCAGGGGAAGGCTTCTTATGGTCTTTATGTTCTCGGTGATCACATCTCCCTTAAAACCGTCCCCCCTGGTTATGGCTCTGGTGTAGATACCGTTTTCATATTGGACAGCTATGCTCACTCCGTCTATCTTCATTTCCACCACATATTCCACTTCCTCTTCCCCCAGCATCCTCTGAACTCTGCGGTGGTATTCCAGAAACTCATCGTAGGAATAGACATTCTCAAGGGAAAGCATGGGGGGATGATGTTCTGCGGTGGGAAATCCCTCCAGGGGCTGTTCACCAACCCTCTGGGTGGGGGAATCAGGGGTGATGAGCTGCGGAAACTGGGCCTCCAAGGCCTCCAGCCTCTTCATCAGCATATCAAATTCGTAGTCGGAGATCTCGGGCTGGGCCTCCACATAGTATTTGTACTCGTGATACCTTATGAGCTCCCGGAGTCGCTCAATCTCCTTTTTCGCTTCCTCTAAGGTTAGTTTTTTATTTTCCGACCCTTGCCCTGGCATCGGCCAAAATCTTTTCAAGGGATGGTTTTTCCTTCACATTGAGATACCTTCTCTCGTAGAAGGGCTTGAGCATCTTCATGGTGGCCTCGTAGAGCTTCTTCTGCTTTGGATCCTTTTCCAGAAGAACCGCTGCCTCGGCCAGGTATTTTATGGCAAGGTCAGCAGTTCTGGTATCCACCACCTTGGTGCGCTTTTCGTCCATGGACTTAAAAAGATAGTACTTCCCCAGTTTGTAGGCAATGACCCCATTTTTCTTTTTGTTATATGCAACCTCGTAAAGCTTTATAACCTTTTCCTCCGGGGCATTAAGCTTCTCATTGGAAAGGGCACAGAGGATGTAAACATCGTAGGTGTCCACCCTGGAGGAAAGGGTGCAGAGGAGCTTGTCAGCGGTGGCGTAATCTCCCTTCTTGAAGTATTTTTGCCCTTCTTTGACCATGAATTTGTAAAGGAGGGAGGCCATCTTCTTGCCCCGGCTTCCGAAGCCCTCGTACAATTTTGCCGCCTCCATCATGTTCCTCATCCCTTTGTCCACATTTCCCTTGCTGAAATAACAGAAGCCGCTGAGGCGAAGGTCGCTGGCCAGCAGAACTTTATACTTGGTCACCCTCAGGTTCTTGGGGGGATTGGCCAGAATCTTCCTGAGTATTTCTATGGCCTTTTCAAAGTTCTCCGAAGCCTTTTCGCAGTCTCTGGCCTTCCTGTAACAGTCCGCCATTTTGGAGTAAATGAAGGGCTTGTCAAGGTCCGATTGGGCGTACTCTATGGCCTTGGGACCGTAAAGGGTAATCTTGTCGCAAAGCTTAAGCTGGCGGGCCGCATCGTAAAGCCCTAAATAGACGAAGGGCAATCTATCCTTGTATTTTTTCTCATTGCCGAAAAGCTGTAGCCATTGCTCCAGAAGCTGAAGCCTCTTTGAGGGATTCTGTTCTGTTATGGCCTGCACATAAAGCTTGTTGGCGTTCACCGCCAAAATTGGGAGTAATAGGGAGAAAACCAGTAGGATTCCGGCGATTTTTTTCATCTTTTTCCTCCTTTTGAAATCTCCTTAATTTTATTAAATTCAAGGTAAAAGTCAACCTCCATCAGCGGTTTTAAGGGCCCTTCAAGTTCCCCGGGAAGAAAGCTCTTTTGGGGAAACTCCATCCTTTCCTGGAGGGCATCCAGGGCTGCCCTCCACATGGAGGATACAACCGCCGGGAAGGAGCTCCCAACTTCAATTTTACCATCCCTCCTTATTTTTATACCTCCATGTGAAAGAAAATAGTTAACCTGTATGAGGGCCGGCTTTTTACCCTTGGCAGAATAATAAAGCAAGGAGGCCAGGTAGGAATGAATTATCTTCAAGGGAACTTCCTCTTCCCATCCCTCTTTTTCCTTTATCTGGGGAAGGAATTTGATGGCGGTGGAGTCGGCCAGCACTTCTCCCAGGGCTCCTTCGGGCTCTCTTCCCGAGAAGTTCAGGAAGTGAGCCATGTCATGAAGCGCCAGATAATAGAGGTAAGCCTTCAGGGTCCCCTTCCAGCCGTATATCATGCCCCCCGCCACGGCGATGCCCTTCTCAAATTTTTTCTCCAGGACATTTACAAAGAGATATTTTCTTGCTTTAGAAGGAAGAAAGGGCGGGAGAACCGCGAAGGAGGGAGCCGGGGGAACCTTTAATTTTCCATAGGCCTGTATCAGCCGGGCCAGGCGTATACCTGGATAGGGATAGGGGGTAGCGTCCTTCCAGGGGGAAGGCAGCCTTTTCTGAAGGAAAGGAAGGAACTCAGGAAGGCATCGGGAGAATTTCCAGGGGAGGAGGCCAAAGACCACCCCCCCGTAGGCCATTTTAACCTTTAAATATGGGTCCTCCACCTCCAGGGGGCCGAAGTAGATTTTGCGGTTTCCCTTTATCTGCAACCACAAACTGTCCCCCTCTTCAAAGCTATCTGTGAGGAGCTCCCGGGCCCTTTTTTCCAGATAGGCGTTCAGGGAAGGGTCCGGGGTTTTTATCCGCATTAGAGCCGCCGAAAGCCCCTCAAGGCCCTTTCTGTAATACTGGTGAAAGGGGATTGCCCTGAAACCCTCCCCTTCCCTTACCACCACCGTCAGGGGGGAGTTTACCTCTATGCTGAGCTGGCCGGTTTCGTCCTCCTTCATGGCTTCCTTCAATTCCTGAAGGTCCAGGTCCGGGGGATAGTTACCGCAGCCTGGAAGGCAGGAACACTCCCTGAGGAAAAACCTCCTTTCTATCCTGGAAAAAGGCCCGAAGTTGAAAAGAAAAAGCTCCCTCCTTTCCTCACTCAAACCGGGAAGAAGACGCAGGCAGGGTCCTGCTGCCTGGCGAAGGTAAAGCTGGTCCACCAGCCTGTCGGCCTCTGCCAGTTCCCCGGAGACCTGGGGAAGGCGGATGGGCAATAAGGACAAGAACAGGAAAGCCAGGACTTTCATTTACAGGGGGTATTTTATATCATTTGGGTGTGAAGGGGAAGGCTTACGCAAAATTCCTCATCCCATTCTTCCTGGGAGTAATTTTCTTCTTCGTTCCGGTGCCGGCAGCAGGGAAGTTTTCCGTTCCCTTTGACCTGGTGGTGAGCTTCCTGAGGGGAGAATTCTCCTCCCAGGTAAAGATTTATACCTTCGCAATTCTGGAATTGGGGGTTCTGCTTTCTCTCCTCGCCCCCTTCACCCACAGGCTCTCCAGGTTCAGGACCTCCCCGGTTATCCTCATCTTCAGATTAGCAGGGGGCCTCATAACCGTAGCCTTCTTCACCGGCCGGGGTCCCTCCCTTCTCCTGGAAGGGGACACCGCTAATTTCATGATGGATGTCCTTCTTCCCTCGGTGGCGGTGATAATACCCATAGGGGCTTCCTTGATAAACATGCTGACCAGCACGGGGACCCTGGACTTCGTGGGGACCTTAGCCAGGCCCCTCATGAGGCCCCTTTACAGAATACCCGGGAGGGCAGCCCTGGATATCCTTACCTCCTGGGTGGGGAGTTATTCGGTGGGGCTTTACCTGACCAGAAATGTCTTCGCCAAAGGGGGGTATTCCAAGAGGGAGGCATTCACCATAGCCACCTGCTTTTCCACTGTGAGCATCGGATTCGTGGGGGTGGTGGCCTCCACCCTGAGCATACTTAACCTTTTTCCCCTGATCTTCCTGGGCTATTTCATAGGGGTCTTTGTCATCGCTGCGCTCCTGGTCAGGATTCCCCCCATTTCCAAGATCCCCCAGGAATACATAGCCGTCCCCCTGCCGGAGGCGGAGGTAAAGGGAAACCTTTTAAGGGAGGCCCTTCGCCAGGCTCTCCTTACCGCCAGGGAAAGCCCTTCCCTCCTGAGGCTTTTCCTTCAGGGTTTCTGGGACGGCCTTCTACTGGCTGCCCTCATTTTGAGCACCATTTCGTCGGTGGGTACCACAGCCCTTCTCCTGGCCAGGCACACCTCCCTTTTCCACTACCTTGCCCTTCCCTTTATTCCCCTTTACAAAGCCCTGGCTATGCCTCAGCCTGGAAAACTGGCGGTGGCCACGGTAATAGAGGTGGCGGAGATGTACCTTCCTTCCATTATGGTGAAAAACTCCCCCACCTTAGTGAAGTTCTTCGTGGCGGTTCTCAGCACCTCCCAGCTAATATTCTTTTCCTCGGTAGGCCCCATGATAGTGGACATGTTCCGGGAGATTCCCGTTAAATTCTCCCACCTTCTCCTTCTATTCCTTGAAAGAACCCTGATTTTGATACCTCTCCTATGGGGCTATGTGAAAATTCTGGAAATCATAGGGGTCCTCTGAGGGCTTCTCCAGCGGTTAAAACACCTCTCCTTCCTTGCTAATGGCCGTTTTTCAGGGTATAATGGAGCTATGGAGGAAGAAAGGAAGGAAAGATACACAGAAGAATCCATAAAGGTTTTGAAGGGCCTGGAGGGGGTGCGGAAGCGCCCTGCCATGTACATAGGTTCCACCTCCACCGAGGGTCTTCACCATCTCATCTGGGAACTGGTGGACAACGCCATAGACGAAGCCTTAGCCGGATACTGCGACCGCATAAAGGTAACCCTCCATGCCGACGGGTCTGTAAGCGTTGAAGACAACGGAAGGGGGATCCCGGTGGGGATTCACCCTGAGGTGGGAAGACCCGCCGCCGAGGTGGTTCTTACCATGCTCCACGCCGGGGGAAAGTTTGACCGAAAGAGCTACGCCATATCCGGCGGCCTCCACGGGGTAGGGGTTTCTGTGGTAAACGCTTTAAGCAAGAGGTTGATCCTGGAGGTCAGGCGGGAAGGCTTCGTATGGGTTCAGGAGTACTCCCGGGGGGCTCCCCTTACTCCCCTGAAGAAAAAAGGGAAAACGAAGAAAACCGGCACCAAGATAACCTTCTGGCCCGACGACGAGATCTTTGACACGGTGGAATTCAATCCGGATGTTATTTCCAGAAGGCTCAGGGAACTGGCCTATCTCAACAGCGGACTTCTGATAGAGTTCCACGACGAGCAGAACGACAGGGTAAAAACCTTCCAGTACAAAGGGGGGATAAGGGAATATGTAAAGCAGCTGACCAAGAGCAAAAGGCCTCTCCACGATGTAATACACATAAAGGGGGAGAGGGAAGGGGTCAGGGTGGAGGTTGCCCTTCAGTACACGGATGCCTACGGAGAAAACATCCTGAGCTTTGCCAACAACATCCACACCGTGGAGGGAGGGACTCATCTTTCCGGTTTCAAAACCGCCCTTACCAGGGCCATAAACAATATTGTAAAGGAGAACAAGGTCAAAATAACCGGCGACGATGTCCGGGAGGGGCTTACCGCCGTTATATCGGTGATGGTTCCGGAACCCCAGTTTGAGGGCCAGACCAAATCCAAGCTCGGCAACAACGAGGTCAAGGGCATCGTGGATTCTGTGGTTTACGAAGCCCTGAGCCTTTACTTTGACGAACATTCCCCTGTGGCTAAGAAAATAGCCGACAAGGTTATAACATCCGCCAGGGCAAGGGAAGCAGCCAAAAAGGCCAAGGAAATGGTGAAAAGGAAGGGCCTTCTGGAATCCTCCGCCCTGCCCGGAAAGCTGGCGGACTGCCAGGAAAGGGCACCGGAAAAAAGCGAGATCTTCATAGTGGAGGGAGACTCCGCCGGGGGCTCGGCCAAACAGGGAAGGGACCGCAGATTCCAGGCCATCCTCCCCATAAAGGGAAAAATTCTCAATGTGGAGAAATCCTCCCTGCACAGGATCTTCTCCTCCCAGGAAATAAAGGCCATCATAACCGCCCTGGGCACCGGGGTGGAGGAAAACTTTGATATCTCTAAATTAAGGTATCACAAGATAATAATAATGACGGACGCCGATGTGGATGGAGCCCACATAAGAACCCTGCTCCTGACCTTTTTCTTCCGTTATATGAAACCGGTAATTGAAGGCGGATATCTCTACATAGCCCAACCCCCCCTCTACAGGGTGAAGGATGGAAAGAAGGTACTTTACTTCAAGGACGACCGGGAATTTAATCGGTTCATAATAAGGAGGATAAAGGACAAGTTCTCCATCCGGGCGGGAGAAAAGGAATTCAAAGGTAAAGAGCTGGAAAACCTCCTTAAAACCCTCATGACGAAAAGAAGCGTGCTCTCTTACTTAGGAAGGAAGGGCTTCAAAAAGGAGATTCTGGACATTATTTTAGAGGCAGGAATAAGGGACCGGGACGAGTTCATCTCGGGGTACAGAGAGCTGGTGGAAAGATTGGAGGAAAGGGGATACTCGGTAAGGTTAACCTACGACGAAGAGGAGGAGACTCCCTCCCTCTTAGTGGGTTATGAAAGGGATGGATATCCCATAACTGTAAGGATTGACGAAGACTTCATCACCTCCCCGGACTTCCTGAGCTATTCACAGAGAATTGAAGGGTTCAGCCCCCCCTTCAAAATTGAGGGGGAGGATAGGGAAATAAAGGACGAAATGGAGCTTCTGGAAAGAATACTTCAGCGGGCCAAGAAGGGGCTTAACATACAGAGGTTTAAGGGCCTGGGGGAGATGAACCCTCAGCAGCTCTGGGAAACCACCATGGACCCCCAGCGCCGCAGGCTCCTGCAGGTGAGGATAGAGGACGGTATGGAGGCCGACGAAATTTTCTCCATACTCATGGGAGAGTCGGTGGAAAAGAGGAAGAACTTTATCGTGGAAAACTCCTTAGAGGTCAGGAACCTGGACCTTTAAAGTTTGTCCATGGTGGCTATGAATTCCTCGTTGCTCTTGGTCTTTTTGAGCTTATCTAAAAGAAGCTCCATGGCCTCTGCGGGGTCCATCTGGGAAAGGACCTTCCTTAAAAGCCATATCCTGTGAAGCCAGTGCTTGGGAAGCAGAAGCTCCTCCCTTCTTGTTCCGGATTTGTTGAGGTCTATAGCAGGGAATATCCTCTTATCCGATAAATAACGGGTAAGGTTAATCTCACAGTTTCCGGTGCCCTTGAACTCCTCAAAGATAACATCGTCCATACGGCTTCCGGTTTCTATAAGAGCCGTTCCCACTATGGTTAAAGAGCCCCCTTCCTCAATGTTCCTGGCGGCCCCAAAAAACTTCTTGGGTTTGTGCAGGGCGCTGGCCTCAAGACCTCCGGAAAGCACCTTCCCCGAGGTGGGAATAAGGGCATTGTAGGCCCTGGTCATTCTGGTTATGGAATCCAGAAGTATTACCACATCCCTCTTCATCTCCACAAGCCGCTTGGCCTTTTCCAGAACTATCTCCGCCACCTGGGCATGCCTCCTGGGGGGCTGGTCAAAGGTGGAGTGGACCACTTCCCCTTTTACAGACCGGTCAAAGTCCGTAACCTCCTCCGGCCTTTCGTCAATGAGGAGGACTATGAGGTATATTTCCGGATGATTTTGCTCTATGGAATGGGCTATGGTTTTCAAAAGGGTGGTTTTTCCTGTCCTGGGGGCCGCCACGATGAGGGCACGCTGGCCCTTTCCTATAGGGGTAAAAAGGTCCATAACCCTGGCGGAAAGGTTGTCCGGGGTGGTCTCCAGAACTATCCTTTCTTCGGGGAAAAGGGGCGTGAGTTTCTCAAAGCTCACCCCCCTCCTCATCTTTACGGCTTTCTGAGGGGGAACGAAATTTATAGCGTCTATCCTCACTAAGGAAAAAAACTTCTCGTCCCCCTTGGGTTCCCTTACTATGCCGGATATGGTGTCGCCGGTCCTCAGGTCAAACTTCTTTATCTGAGAGGGGGAGACATAGATGTCCTCGGGGGAAGGGGTATAGCTGTGATGGGCGAGGCGAAGAAACCCCTTACCATCCTGGAGAACCTCCAGCACCCCCTCGGCGAAGATCTGACCGTTTTTTCTGGCCTGGGCCGCCAGAATGTTGAATATCAACTCGTCCTTTTTCATGGTGGTGGGACTGTGAACTTCCAGGGTTCTGGCAAGCTGGACCAGTTCCTGGAACTTCATTTCCTCAAGTTCTTCTAAGGTATACATTTCTCACCTCTCTCTATTTTCTCTATGCAGGATATTAGCTCCTTCCTTCCCTGGCCCGTCCTGGCGGAGGTAGGAATCGCCGGTCTGGAAAATCTCTCCTCTATTTCCCTGACCAGATTATGGATTTGCTGTTTATTTGTCTTGTCGGATTTAGTCAAAACGAAGGCGAAATCCTGACCTAAAAATCTTAACCAATCCACCAGCTGTAAGTCAAGGGGGGTAAGACCTATCCTGGAGTCCAGAAGAATGAAGTTTGTTTTTATTCCCCTTTGAAAACGGAAGAATTCCTCCATCAAAGAAGCCCATCTCTGCCTTTCGGCCCTGGACCTTCTGGCGTAACCGTAACCGGGCAGATCCACCAGCACCAGGCTGCCGTCCACCAGGAAGTAATTGACCGAAGCGGTTTTACCCGGGCGGGAACTCACCTTCGCCGCCCTTCTGTTCCATACCAGAAGGTTAATGAGGGAGGACTTTCCCACATTGGAGCGTCCGCAAAAGGTAAAGACAGGATAGGGAAAATTCACAAAATCCTTTTTTGAAAAAGCCGATTTCAGGAATTCCACCTTTTTCCAGTCCCTTCTCAATTGGTTGCTTGGGGAAATCTGAACTCCCTGAGGCTTAAAGGCCGCTCTAAAGCCTCCTCTATTACCTGGTCCATATTTGAGACCAAGATAATCTGCAGCTTACCCCTAACCTCTGCGGGAACCTCCTCCAGTTCCGCCTTATTTTCTTCGGGAACAATAACCCTTTTTACCCCTGCCTGGTGGGCCGAAAGGAGTTTTTCCTTGATCCCACCCACCTTCAGGACCTTCCCCTTTATGGTCACCTCCCCGGTCATGGCCACATCAAGCCTGACGGGGATACCGGTAAGAAGGGAAAGGAGGGCTGTGGCCAAGGTTATGCCCGCCGAGGGTCCTTCCTTGGGAACCGCCCCCTCCGGAATGTGCACATGGATGTCGTAGTCCCTGAACCTGGAAAGGTCCACCCCTAAGGAGGATAGTTTGGTTTTAACAAAAGTAAAGGCTATCTGGGCGGATTCCTTCATTATTTCCCCCAGCCTTCCTGTAAGCAGAAGCTGACCCTTCCCCTGGCTCAGGGCAGTTTCTATAATCAAAATATCCCCTCCGTATTCGGTCCAGGCCATCCCGGTGGCCGCCCCCACCTCCTTCCTCCCCTGGACAGACCTCCTGAGATACTTCTCGGGACCGAGGTATTCCCTTACCTTATCCGGAGTGATCTCCTCAAAATAATCCTTCCCTTCCTCCGCCACCTTTCTGGCCACCTTCCTGCATATAGCCCCTATCTCCCTCTCCAGCTCCCTTACCCCGGCTTCCCTGGTGTAGGACCTGATTATGTAGTAAAGGGCATCCTTGGTGAAATATATGTTCTTATCCTTTATCCCATGGGCTTTGATTTCCTTGGGAACAAGGTAATCCCGGGCGATGTAGAACTTCTCCACCTCCGTATAACCCGGTATTTCTATGATCTCCATTCTATCAAGTAAGGGCCTGGGTATCCCCTGCATGTAATTGGCAGTGGTTATAAACAGAACCTCGG
This sequence comes from Candidatus Aminicenantota bacterium, assembly GCA_026987025.1. GTDB lineage: Bacteria > Acidobacteriota > Aminicenantia > S016-38 > S016-38 > JALSNJ01. Next base: position 127,863 of record JALSNJ010000026.1, read on the forward strand.
ATAGGTCAAATTCCACATCTAAGTAGTGGTCCAGAAAGGCGGAGTTGTGGTCGGGGTCCAGGACTTCCATGAGGGCCGCCGCAGGGTCTCCCCGAAAGTCCGCGCTCATTTTATCTATTTCGTCCAGGAGGAAAACGGGATTTTTTACCCCCGCCTTTTTAATCCCCTGAATTATCCTTCCGGGATAAGCTCCCACATAGGTTCTTCTGTGGCCCCGGATCTCCGCCTCGTCCCTGACCCCTCCTAAGGAAACCCTGACGAATTTCCTGCCGGTGGCTTCGGCTATGGCCTTGGCTATGGAGCTTTTCCCCACCCCCGGGGGACCCACCAGGCACAATATGGCTCCCCTGGGTTTTCTCAACAGGGTCCTTATGGCCAGGTATTCTATGATCCTCTCCTTGGCCTTTTTCAATCCGTAATGTGAGGAATCCAGGACCTTCCAAGCCTTTTTTATATCCCTGTTCTCCCGGGATTTCTTCTTCCAGGGCATGGAAACCAGCCATTCCACATAACTTCTTATAACCGCCAGCTCTGCGCTCATGGGGGGCATATGCTCCAGCCGTTCCACTTCCTGTAGGGCCTTTTTCTTTACAGGTTCGGGCATCTCGGAGGTGGCGATCTTATATTTCAGCTCCTCCACCTCGTTTCCTGGCTCCGGAGGAGGTGGGGCAGCGGTCTTCCTCCGCCTTCTGTAATTTCCCACCTCCCTTTCCAGGATGTGGGAGAGGAAAAGAAGCCTTTCCTCGGGATTGAGTATTTCCAGAAGGGTTTGCTTTTCCCAGAGGGGAACCTGAAGGTAGGCCGCCACGAAATAAGAGAAGAGAGCGGGATTCATTATGCTGTTGGCCGGCAGGACAAAAGCCCTCCTTTGATGAACCTCCTTGTATTTATCAAAGAGGTCCTTTATCCTTCCCACATGCCTGGAAAGTTGAGAGGAAGGAACCTCCAGGTCCTCCACCCGGTTTATTCCAACGAAGAAATAGGGGTTGGAGAAAACGAATTCGGCTATTCTGGCCCTGTAAAGACCTTCCACCATTACCTTCAGGGTCCGGGAGGGGGTGGGAATTATCTCCTTTATCTCCACCACCACCCCTGTTGTGAAAATATCCCCTGGAGCAGGGTCCGAAACCTCGCTGTCCCTCTGGGCTGAGAGGAAAAGCAACCCGCTGGAATTTCTCGCCTTTTCCAGGGCCTTCAGGGATTTTTCCCTTCCCACTATAAAGGGGAATTTAACCCCGGGAAAGGCCACCAGATCCCTTAAAGGGATTAAAGGCAAATATTCTAATTCTATCCTCATACCGCCTTCTTCAACCTCGTGAGAGAGATTTCCCCCCTCAAAACATCCTCTTCCTCCACCACTATTTTACCCTTTATCCCCAGGGCCGGAACCTGATACATGAGGTCCTCCATGAGCTCTTCCATTATGGACTTTAGCCCCCTGGCCCCCAGCTTCCTCTTCTGCGCTATGGAGGCTATGGCCCTCAGGGCCTCAGGGGTGAACTCCAGCTCCACTCCGTCCATGGCCAGCAGTTTCTTGTACTGTTTCACCAGGGAGTTGGTCGGTTCGGTGAGTATCCTTACGAGGTCCTCCTGGGTAAGCTCGTGGAAGACGCCCACCACCGGGAACCTTCCCACAAGCTCAGGGATGAGTCCGTACTTTATGAGATCGTCGGGGATAACTTCCTGAAGGAGCTGAAACTTCTCCTCCTTGGAGGGCATGGGCTTCCCATGGAAGCCCATGGTGCTCCTCCGCAACCTCTGGGCGATTACCTCCTCCAGTCCTACGAAGGCTCCCCCGGCAATAAAGAGGATGTTCCTTGTGTTCATGCGGATAAACTCCTGGTGGGGGTGCTTTCTTCCCCCCTGGGGGGGAACATTGGCCACAGTTCCTTCCACTATTTTCAAAAGGGCCTGCTGAACTCCCTCTCCGGAGACATCCCTGGTTATGGATGGATTCTCCGATTTCCTGGTTATCTTATCTATCTCGTCTATGTATATGATCCCCTTCTCCGCCAGCTCCAGGTCTCCATCGGCGGCTTCGTAAAGGCGAAGCAGAATGTTCTCCACATCCTCCCCCACATAGCCTGCCTCGGTTATGGTGGTGGCATCGGCTATGGCAAAGGGAACTGAAAGGATTTTGGCCAGGGTCTCGGCGATCAGGGTTTTTCCCGTGCCGGTGGGACCTATCAGGAGGATATTGGACTTTTGAAGCTCCACATCTCCTCCGCTTTCCCCGTACATGATCCTTTTGTAATGGTTGTAAACCGCCACCGCTATCTTCTTTTTGGCCTCCTGCTGACCTACAACATAGCGGTCCAGGGCGGCCTTTACCTCATGGGGTTTAAGCAGCTTTATTTCCCTGTTCTTATGCCTTGGTCTGGGAAGGAGAAATCTGTGATAAATCTCCTCCACGCAGAAGGAGCATATGCTTCCCCCGGGCCCTGTAAAAAAGGCCGGAGCCTCCCCTTCCCTCCTTCCGCAAATTATGCAGCGCTTTTCCTTTCTCATTCCCTCTTCTCAAGTATTCTGTCTATAATCCCGTATTTCAGGGCTTCCTCCGGGCTCATGAAGTAGTCCCTTTCGGTGTCCTTCTCCAGCTTATCCTTAGGCTGTCCCGTGTGTCTATGGAGAATGGAAAGGAGAATCTCCTTGAGCCTCAGTATCTCGTCGGTCCAGATTTTCACATCCGGAGCATGTCCCTGATATCCCCCCATGGGCTGATGAAGCATTATCCTGGAGTGGGGAAGGGAAAACCTCTTCCCCTTAGTGCCAGCAGCCAAGAGCACCGCAGCCATGGAGGCCGCCTGTCCTATGCATATGGTCACCACATCCGGCTTTATGAACTGCATGGTGTCGTAAATGGCGAGGCCGGCGGTTATCTCCCCTCCCGGGCTGTTTATGTAAAGATAAATGTCCTTCTCAGGGTCCTGGGCTTCTAAAAAGAGAAGCTGGGCCACCACCAGATTGGCGGTGGTCTCATCTATGGGAAAACCCAGAAGAATTATATTGTCCTTCAGAAGGCGAGAGTAAATATCATAGGCCCTTTCTCCCCTGCCGGTCTGCTCTATTACATAGGGTATAGGGATATATGTCATTTCTTCTTTCCTTCTTCCGCTCTTTCCGTTTCCTTAATTATAGCATGTTCCCTTACATATTGAAGGGCCTTCTCCACCAAAAGACCTTCCTTCAGGTCTTCCTCGCTTAACCCCTCCCTCTTCAAAATTTCCCTCATTTGCTTCTGGGTTACCCCCCGGGAGCTGGCCATTTCCTTTATCTTTTCCTTGATTTCCTTTTTATCCACCTCAAAGCCCTGCTTCTCCGCTATCTTTAAAAGTATAAAACGGTCCCGGACCCTCCTTTCCGCTTCCCTCCTTATTTCAGGGCTCATGGAAACCCACTCCTCCTCGCTGACCTTTCCACCCCTGGCAGTAATGTCCATAAGGGTGGAGGCGGCCAATTTCCTGAACTCCTCGTCCACCAGGGCCTCAGGAACAGGAACCGGATTTTTCTCCCGGAGCTTTTCCTTTATCCTTTCCCTTATCCTGTTCTCCTTCATATCTTTGAGCTGCTCCTCTGCCCTCTGGAAAAGCCTTTCCCTCATCTCCTTGAGGCTCTTGTACTTGAATTTCCTGGCAAAGGCATCGTCCAGGGGAGGAAGAATCGGCCTCCTAACCTCCACGACCTTGACTTCGTGGAGCACCTCCTTGCCCGCCAGCCTCTTCACCGGATAGTCTTCAGGATAGGTTTCTGTGTATGTGAAAACTTCCCCGGCCTTCTTGCCCAGAAGCCTGGATGGAAGTTCCTCTTTATCCGAGGCCTGCACTATGTACTTTTCCATGGGAAAGCGTTTCTTGGTCTTGGCGTCTATCCTCTGAAGGTGAATATAAACCTGGTCCCCTTCTCCGGCGGGCTCTTTCTTTTTTTCCATTATAGCGTTTTTCCTTTGAAGGTCCTTCAGGGTGTTTTCCACCATCTCCTCCGGAGTGACCTCCATTTTCTCCACCTCCACCTGGAGGTTTTTATAACCTTCCACATCGTATTCGGGAATTTCCTCAAACTCAGCCTCCAGGTCCACCCCCTTTTCCTTGCTAAAATTCCAGTTCTTCAGCACAGGGTTCCTCACAGGTTTGGCCCTTTTGAGTATCTCCTCCCTCAAAAGGGGGATTAGCTTCTCATCCAGGAGCCTGGCTATAATCTTTTCCTTTAAAAGACCCTCGGCCAGGGAAAGGGGAACCCGGCCCTTTCTGAAGCCGGCCACCTTGGCGCTCCGGGCATAATCCTTGAGAATCCTGTTGTAGTCCTGGAGGACCTCCTGGGGTTCCAGGTGCATAGTAAACCTTCTTTTCGTTTCGCTGATTTTTTCTAAATGGATTTGCATAATCTTAAATGCGAAAGGGGGGACTCGAACCCCCACGGGTTGCCCCACTGGATCCTAAGTCCAGCGCGTCTGCCAATTCCGCCACTTTCGCAGCCTTAAATATTTTGCCACAGCTTCTGCCTTTAGTCAATAGGGCCGCAGTAAAGAAGGGCATCCAGAAGCTCAGCCCCTGAGGAAAACCTTTCTTCCGGGTTCTTTGCCAGGCAGGTCTCCACAAAATCAACCCAGCATCTGGGAACCTCAACGAACTGAGAAACAGGCGGGGCCGGGGAAGTGAGGATCCAGGAAATTAGTACTGAAAGGTCCGGGTGATGAAAGGGAAATTTTCCGGTAAGCATCCAGAAAACCACCACTCCGAAGGAATAAATGTCGGAGGCAGGGGTTATAAGTCCGCTTTTGAGGGTTTCTGGAGGAATGAAATGGGGCGTACCCGTTATGTTAGAGGTAGCCTCCCGAAGGGTCCTCAGGGTTCTTGCTATTCCGAAATCAGTAAGCTTTACCTCCTGGCTTTTTACCCCCTCCAGGCTTTTAAAATGTCCTTCTATCAGTATGTTGGATGGCTTCACATCCCTGTGGACCACCTTGTTTTCATGAAGATAGGAAAGGGCCCGGGAGGTGCCAAGAGCCACCTCCTTCACCTGGGAAAGCGGAAAAGGGGGAGGGGATTCCCGGGAGATGGAGGCCAGGGAGGTTCCCCGGATGTATTCCATGGCTATATAAAGGGTGCTTCCCTCCTGGCCGCTTTCGAAAAAACGAACTACATTGGGATGGGACAGTTTTTTAAGGATCTCGGCTTCCCTGAGGAAGCCTCTCAGCTCTTCGGGGCTGGCCCTTATGCCGTCTATCACCTTCAGGGCCACCCTTTTCCCCTTCTTCAGACTTCTTCCCTGATAAACCACCCCCATCCCTCCCCTCCCTATCTCCTTCAGAATCTGATAGGAACCCAGAACATTTCCCTTCACCCTGCCCACCAGAAGCGCCGCCGCTCCCACAAGAAGGCTAAAGAATAGAAATATTCCCACAAGAATCCTGGCCACATCCAGGGAGGCCTTGCCGAAGAGTGTATAAATTTCCATGCTGTTTTTAAGGAGTTCATAACGGATCTCTCTGGAAGGGAAATCCTCCATCCTCATCCTGGAGGCTAAGGCCCGGGCCTTTACTATGTAGGGATAGGCCCTTAGGGAATAAACGACCCATGGGAGGAAGCCATCTTTGCCCAAGAAACGATAAACCTTGTAAAGCTCCAGATAAATTTTTAGCCTGTCCCTGTCGGTAGGAGCGTAGGAAAGGGCTTCCTTTATTTTGTCCGCAGCCCTGGAATAGTCTCCCAGGCGCAAGTAGCACTGCCTTTCCAGCTCCAGGCTGGAAAACAAAAGCTCCCTGTCCTGCTTCCTTCTCCCCACTTCCTCCAGGCCCTTTCCCATTTCCAGGGCTTCCTCCACCTTGCCCCTGGACATAAGAGCCCTGGCCAGGGCTAACTCCGAAGCGTAAAGGGCTGTGAAAAACCCGAATCGCTTTGCTTCCCGCTGTCCAAGCCTCGCATATCTATCAGCCTCCTCCGGTTTGTTCAACTTTATAAGCACCATGGAAAGCAGGGAGTAAACATAGGCCCTTTTATAGGAAGGGGCTCTCATAAACTCAAGGGCCTTTGAAAGGTCCTCCCTGGCTGCCTCGTAAAGGTAGTTTTCGTAAAACAAATAGGCCCTGGAGACCAGAACATCCACCATAAGAGTTTTTTTCCCGAAGGTCCTACAAAAACCGAGAATTTGGTTGAACTTCTCCAGGGCCTCATTGAACTTACCGAGTTTTCCGTAGCTGGTGGCCAGCATTCTCTTATAAAGGTTGTGGAGGTCCAGGAGATACAGCCTTTCCGTCTCCTCGGTGGCTCTAAGGATGAAAAGCAACCGCTGTTGAGGCTGTTTTGCTATGGCATAGTAAAAGTGGCGAAGGAACCAGAAGGGGTATCTGAAGGGGATTCTCCCTTCCCAGGTCCTTATCAGAGGGAAAGCCTGGGCAGCTCTCCGTTTTACCAGTAGGGCGTTTAGATACCAAAAAACAAAGAAAAGGGAGGTTTCAGGGTCCCGGGCCTTGGAGTACCTTAAGTAAAACTTCTCCGCCTCGGTCAAGGATGGAAAACCTTTTTTTAATTCCTTTAAATACGAAAGGGCCTCCTCAGGAAGACCGGACTTTCCCTCCCAGCCTGCGGCCAGGAGGTCCCGCAGGATGAAGGGATTGGGAGGGGGATTTTGTATTTTGTTTACAATGCCCTTTAAAGGCCTGGAAAGGTTCTTTCTGTACAGGAAAAGGAGAAATCTGTGCTGGAAGGAGGTCCGACTGAAGGGGCTGATAAAGCCCTTTCCTCCGTAGGCCATTATCCCGGCAGCGGATTTATAGGCGTGATAAAAATCCTCCTTCTCCTTCAAAATATAAAAAAGCCCCTGGAGCTTGTAAACCAGAGGCCTTCGGGAAAACATCAGGCGATAATAATTCTCCACCGTCCCGGCCCAGAGGCCCAAAGCCAGGAGAAGAGAAGAAACTCTTTTTACCCCACCCTAAGAATTATTTTAGGTTAACGAAAAATAATTTCCACCTCCTCTCCCTCATCTTTAAAATAGAGGAACCTCACAGGCCCCACATATCCGCCCAGATATGTCTCCGGATGTTTTATGAAGTCCATGACGGCCCTCGCCACCGCTTCCCCTTCACGGTCCTGGTCCTCAAGGTGAGGGGAAAACCAGAGGAAGGCCCGCAGGAGCCAGAGGGGAAGGTTTATGCTTATCTCGCTTTCTCCCCGGACCCTGAGGTGAAACTTGGTGTAGGTCCTTCCGGGCTCCGGCTCAACCGCAGATTTGAAGGGTTCCAGCCATATCTCCCTTTCCCCTTCTTCGCACTTCAGGGTCAGCCTTCCCCTGGACCTCAGCTCCCCGAGGTCTACCTTCCGCCCCCCTATGGAAACAGCCTCCCCGCCCTGGAAGGCCTCTTGGGGGAGCAGAAATTCAAAATAGGAGCCTTCACCCTTTCCTTTAATCCGGAAAAGGCCCCCGGCCTGAAGAAGCAAAGAAACGATGAAGATGCTCACGATCTTTCTCATCTTTCCCTCCTGTAGTTTTTACGATTTCAGCGAGAAAAATCCGCATTTGCCTACCGGATTTTCCCGTCCTAAAATAAAGCTTGTGGATGTACTAATAGATGCCAGGAAGCTGAGGGATTTCGGAATAGGAACTTACATACAAAATCTTGCCGAGGGTTTGAGGGAAAAAGCAGAAATGGGCTTTCTATGCTACCCCGAGGACAAGGGAAAGCTCCCGGGTAGATGCTGGACCGTAAGGAGCCGTGGATATTCTCTGAGGGAACAATGGGAAATTTGGCGGACGGTAAGAAAAATTCCCCACCGAATCTACCATTCCCCCCACTATGTATTCCCAATTCTTTATAGGGGAAACCTCATTGTCACGATTCACGATATAATCCATATCCTGTTTCCCCAATTTTTCCCCAGGGGAGCCTCCATGTATGCCAGGGCCATGATATCCAGGGCTGCCACCAGGGCGAAATATTTAATCACCGTATCCTTCAGGTCCGCCCGGGACATCTCCTCCCGTTTTCCCGCGGCAGAGAAAAAATTGAGGGTTATATACAACGGGTTAAACCCTGTTTTTTTTCAAGCCCCCTCCCGGGATAGGGTGGATTGGGCCCGGAGTTTTTCCCCTTATATTCTGGCGGTGGGAAACAACAAACCCCACAAAAGGTTCCCCCTGCTTATAAAGGTGTTTGAAAGGATAAGAAAGAAATTCCCCGGGTTAAAGCTCCTTATAGCGGGCTGGAAGGGCCCGGTGCCTGAAGGGGTTCATACCCTGGGGAAAATACCCCTTAAGGACCTGGCAGCCCTCTACGCAGAGGCTGAGGTTCTGGTTCACCCTTCCCTTTACGAAGGCTTTGGATTCCCTCCCATGGAGGCCTCGTGTTTTGGGGTTCCGGTGATCACCGCCAGGGTAGGGGCGGTGGATGAAATTCTGGGGGAAGACGCCTATTATTTTGAAGGGGAAGAGGAGCTGGAAGTCCTTCTTGAGGAAGTTCTGAAACACAGGGACCAAGCCAAGGAAAGGGCCCGAAGGGCCAAGGAAAAGGTAAGGGGCCTCACCTGGGAGCGCTCATCGGCCGAGCACCTGGAAGTTTACAGGAGCCTGCCATGAGGGTGGCCTTCGTTCACGATTGGCTTACAGGTATGAGGGGTGGGGAGTTCGTTCTTAAGGAGCTTATTAAGCTCTTTCCGGACTCGGAAATTTTCACCTTGGTTTACAAAAAGGGGGTCCTGGAGCCGGAAATAGAGAAAAAGAAAATCCACACCAGCTTTATCCAGAGGCTTCCTTTCTCCCAAAAATTTTATCGTCATTACCTGCCGCTTTTTCCTGCGGCGGTGGAGGAGTTCAGGTTTGAGGGATTTGACCTGGTGTTTTCCTCCAGCCACTGCGTTGCCAAGGGAGCCATTCCTCCTCCGGGCATTCCCCACATCTGTTATTGCCACACACCCATGAGATACGCCTGGGACCTCTTTCCCGATTATTTTGGGAACCATGGGGGAATTAAAAGAATCTTTATAAATTCCGTGATGAGGGCTTTAAGGACATGGGATGTGGCTTCCTCGGTAAGGGTGGACCTTTTCATAGCCAACTCCTCCTGGGTAAGGGAGAGAATAAAAAGGTATTACGGCAGGGAGGCAGTGGTGGTTCATCCCCCGGTGGATACGAATTTTTTCCAGTGCGAAAAAAGGGAGGCCGAGCATTTTTTGACCGTATCTTCCCATGTCCCTTACAAGAGGCTGGACCTTTTAATAAACGCCTTCCTCCAGCTCAGGGATCTTAAACTGATAGTGGTGGGGAGCGGTCCCTTATACAGGAGGCACAAAAGGAGCGCCGGAAAAAATGTGGAGTTAATTCCCAGGGTAAGCCGAAGGGAGCTGAAGGAGCTTTACTGTTCGGCCACAGCCCTGCTCCACCCTGCCAAGGAGGACTTCGGCATGGTCATGGCAGAAGCCCAGAGCTGTGGGGTGCCCGTAATAGCCTACAGGGAAGGAGGGGCCCTGGACATAGTGAGGGAGGGAACCGGGGAGTTTTTCTTCCCCCAGAGCAGCCAGGCCCTGGTGGAAGTTCTCAGGAAGTTTAAACCGGAAAGCTATGAACCGGTTAAAATAAGGGAAAACGCCCTGAGGTTTTCCACCGTAAACTTCCGGGCCAAAATACTGAAACTTGTGGAGGATACGGTTAAATGATAAGGCGAAAGGAATTTATCAGCGGAATATATCTTCTCCTCTCGGACCTTTTTCTGGTGCTGGTGGCCTTTTACCTTTCCTTCTGGATAAGGTTTTATTCGGGCTTCATACCCGCCCCCAAGGGCATTCCCCCCATCAAATACTACATCTGGTTCTCCCTCCTCTTCCTTTTCCTGCATCTTCTGGTGTTTTCTCTCATCAGGCCCTATTCCCGACAGCTAATATGGAGGAGGTCCGACGAGACCCTCACCCTTTTTCTTGTGAATCTGTTGGTGATATTCCTATCCTTAGGAATAATTTCCTATCTCCGCACATATCTGGGCCTGGCCCACGAAATTTCCCACCTTTTCCTGGCCACCTACATGGTGGTGGCTTCGCTTCTGGGACCCGCCTTCAGAGGAGGAGCCAGGGCTCTGCTCAAAAGGAAATGGAGATGGGAAAAAACTAAGGTGGTTATCGTGGGAAGCGGGAAAACCGTCGGAAGCCTGCTATCTGCCCTGGAGAGGTTCTCCCCCCTGGGAATAGAAGTGGTAGGGATCTTCGGCGAATTTCCATCCCCAAAAACCCTGGGAAGGGAAAAGGATGTGCTGGATTTCGTGCGGAAAAATCGGACCGACGAGGTCTACATTCTGCACCCCCTTCAGGAAATGGACACCATGGATCTCATCCGGGCCCTTTCAGAAAATGTCCTGGAAATAAAGGTGGTGCCCGACCTCTTAGGATTCGTAATCCTTCACCACAGCTTGGAGGAGCTCAACGGCGTCGCAGCCATAAATATAACCCATGTCCCCCTTCAGGGCTGGAACTTAATATTAAAGAGAATTTTTGACATCGTGATATCCCTGGCAGCCATAATAATTTTCCTGCCCGCCTTCATAATCGTTCCCATCCTGATTCTGATAACCTCCGGCCCTCCGGTGATTTTCAAGCAAAGGAGAATGGGCCTGGACGGAAGGGAGTTCATCATCTACAAGTTCAGGACAATGCTTCCGGGGGCGGACCGCAGCTGGACAGCCCCGCAGGATAAAATGACGCCCTTGGGAAGGTTCCTGAGGAAGTGGAGCCTGGACGAAATACCTCAGTTTTTCAATGTTCTGAAGGGGGACATGAGCATTGTTGGTCCCAGACCGGAAAGACCAGAGTATGTGGAGAAATTCAAAAGGATGATCCCCAGGTACATGCTTCGTCATAAGGTGAAAAGCGGACTCACAGGGTGGGCCCAGGTCCACGGCCTCAGGGGAGATACCTCCATAGAGGAGAGGATAAATTACGACCTCTATTACATAGAAAACTGGTCCTTCTGGCTGGATTTGAAGATCATCATAATGACCCTGTGGAGGTTCCCCCAACCCTGATCACTCCATTTCCTGCATGCCCCGGTAAATATAGTAAAGCCCGGAAATTATAGTAATAATCCCGGTGCTCCAGAAAAGAAGGGAAAGATAAGGAAGGAGAAATTTGCTTATGTTTACGAAGAGAACGGCGATGGCGGTTATCATTTGAAAGGTTGTGGTGGCTTTGCCCAGCCAGTGGGGCTTTAAAACCCTCTGCGGATTCATCAAATAGAGTATGGAGGCCCCTATAACTATTATTATGTCCCGGGAAACCACGGTGATGGCTATCCACTGCGGAATATGGACCGTAAGCTGAAGGTTTTTGAGGGAGAAAAGTATGTATGTGGAATCCATGAGGAGTTTGTCCGCCAGGGGGTCCAGGATGTGTCCAACCCTGGAGCGCTGGTTAAATGCCCTGGCTACAAGCCCGTCCAGGAGGTCCGTGAGGGACGCTAAGAAAAGCACCATCAGGGCCACCTGGATTTTTCCTTTCAGGAAGAAGTGTATGAAAAAGGGGATAAGGATAATCCTTACCAGCGAAAGGAGATTGGGAACCGTTATCATCGGAAGGCTTCCCCAGCGATTTTTCTAAGGGTCTCCAAGGCCCGGGCGGCTTCCTGGAAACTCACGGTCCCGTAGGGTTTGAAAAATCCTCCGTCCGCCTCCATGAGACCCGCCCCCACGGCGAAAAGGGCGTACCTGCTTTCTGTGTCCCTGAGCTCTACCGGCGAGGGGTTAAGGTTTAACCCCAAGGTCCGGGCCAACCTGTAGAGAACCCTGGCCAGAACTATCCTCCTTACCTCGGCATCGGGCTGGAAGGTATGGTTGGGATAAACCCTCATTATTCCCAGAGCCGTTACCTTCAAAATGGCCTTCATCTGTCTGCTCCTGTAAAGGTCAACTATAATGGGAGGTTTCTCCCCGGGAAGATACTTGCCCAGATAGGCATCTATCATAAGGGCCAGCTCCCCCCTGGTTATCACCGGTTTCCCCTCCAGGGGAGAAAGTTTCTCCTTGATCCTCTTCCTTTCCAGCTCCTCCTCCATAACCCGGAGCTGGCGGAGGTTTTCCCGGGAGGGATACAGCTCGTATACCCTCCTGGCCACCTGAAGGGCTTTTTCCACTTCCCCTTCCTGTTCGTAGGACAGCTGCAGGAGTTTCAGGAGGGCCTCATCCTCCCCCACCCTCTCTATTCCCTTTTTGATGTAAGCCCTGGCCAGAAAAGGCCTCCCCTTTCGGAGGTAATAATTCCCCAGGGCAATGTAAACCCTTCTGTCCTGAGGCGCCACCAAGAGGGCCTTCAGGAGCCTGCGGGGGTCTTCGGAAGAAAGCGCCTGTTGAAGGGCCCTCTCCCTTATACTTTCAGCCCTGGACCTGGCCAGGGGATGGTCCGAGTTAAGGTAATGCAGGTAGGCCTCCAGAAGATTCCCCTCCGCCTCCTCCACCATGGCCAGCCCTAAATTAGAGTAAACCCCCTCCCCCTCCTGCCGGGCAGCTATGAACTCCTCCCTGGCCTCGGTTAGCCTTCCCAGGCGATAAAGGGCAAAACCCCGGGCAATTCTGTCGTAGACCCCCTGGGGCTTTTTCTTCAGGACCTTTTCCGGAGCCTTTTCCACCAAGGCCCAGAGGGAAGAGGGAGGATGCGGTTCAAGAAAGGGCTTTCTGCTGGATGTGGCACAAAAGGCCAGGAGCAGCATGGAACCCAAAAATAAACTCTTCTTCATCTCACCCTTCTCTTGGCCAGTTTCAATCTTATCCCCTCCTCTTCGTTCCTCCTCTCCAGGATTATACTTTCTCCGGAAAGATTTTCCCAGGGTATTCTCTCAGAATAGGGATAAAAGACGGTCTGGACTTCGTAGTTTATCAGCAATTTTGAATCTATTTTCCTGAGGAGGTCCTCCACACCCCAACCCATCCTGGCGGATATATAAACCCTGTCCTCGGATAGATGATTCCTCTCCAGAAATCTCTCCGGCTCTTCCAGGAGGTCAATCTTGTTGTAAGCCTTAATCAGGGGCTTGTCCGAAGCCCCCAGCTTCTGAAGGGTCTTTTCCACAGCCCCCTCCTCCTCCCGGTAATCCTCCCTGGAGAAATCCACCACATGAAGGAGCAGGTCCGCCTCCACCGTTTCCTCCAGGGTGGCTCTGAAGGCGGTAACCAGTTCCACGGGAAGTTTTCTTATAAATCCTACTGTATCGGACAAAACAGCTGGAAGGCCGGAGGGGAGGGTCATCCTCCTGAGAATTGGGTCCAGGGTGGTAAAAAGGACCCTGGATACCCGGAGGTTCTCCCCGGTCAACCTGTTGAACAAAGTCGTCTTCCCGGCGCTGGTATAACCCACCAGGGCCACCGTGGGGATGCTCGTTTTTTTGCGATGTTTCCTTTGTTGTTCCCTTCTCTTCCTTATCTCCTCTATTTCCTTTTTTATCCTCTTTATCCTCTCCCCTATTCTCCTTCTGTCATACTCCAGCTTCTTCTCACCGGGCCCTCTGGTTCCTATGCCTCCACCGAGACGGCTCATTTTTTTGCCTATACCTATGAGCCTGGGAAGAAGGTAATTGAGCTGGGCCAGCTCTACCTGAAGTTTTCCCTCCTTGGATATGGCCCTCTGGGAGAAAATGTCCAGGATGAGCTGCGTGCGGTCCAGCACCTTGCAGGGTATTACTTCATCTATGTTCCTGTGCTGAGCCGGCGAAAGGGTCTCATCGAAGAGCACCAGATCCGCTCCCAGCTCTTCGGCCATATTGGCTATTTCCTGTATCTTCCCTTTTCCCAGAAGAAAACCGGGGTCGAACCTATGCCTTCTCTGAAGGACCCAACCCACCACCTCGGCCCCGGCGGAGCGGGCGAGCTCCTCCAGCTCCCTCAGGGTATCCTCCGCCAGGGCTTTCTCCTCCTTTCTTCTGTAGAGGCCCACCACAATGGCCCTTTCCTTACTCAATGCACCTCCTCCAGAATGCGCTGAACTTCCCCTGGTTTTATCCATATTATGCCCTCCTCCCTTCTAAGCCACATAAGTTGCCTGCGGGCGTATTCCTTAGTGTGTTTCTTTACCAGCCGAACCGCAGTTTCCAGGTCAATCTCCCCCCGAACGAAGGCCAGGGCTTCCTTATAGCCTATGGCCTCAAAGGGAGGACAATCCGGCGGGTATCCCAGGGCCAGGAGCCTCCTCACCTCTTCCACCAGGCCTTTTTTAAACATTTCCTCGGTTCTTCTCTCTATCCTTCGGTAAAGCTCCTCCCGGGGAAGTTTTAAGGCGAACTTCAAGAATTTCGCCTCAGGAAGGGGAGGAGATGTAAGCTCTACAGCCTCGCTCATATTTTTTCCGGAAGAGTAAAAAATTTCCATCAACCTTATCATCCTTTTCCCATCGTTGGGGCCTATTTTTACATAATAGGAAGGGTCCAGCTCCATGGACCTGCGGCGAAGTTCCTCCGGATGTTCATGCCATTTTTTCCGAAACCCCTCCCCCACGGGGCCCAAGGGGAAAAGTCCCCTTTCCAGGGCCCTGAAGTAGAGAAGGGTACCTCCCACCACCACCGGAAGCCTTCCCCTTCTGTGCACTTCCCTTATAACCTCCGCCGCCATCTTCGCGTACTCCGCCGCAGAAAACCTCCGGCATCCGGGGATCACATCTATCATGTGGTGGGGAACCCTTCTTCTCACTTCCTCCGGGACCTTGTCAGTCCCTATATCAAATCCTCTGTACAGTTGAACGGAATCACAGCTAATTATCTCCGCAGGGACCCTTTCGGCTATTTTCAAAGCCAGTTCCGATTTTCCGCTCCCGGTGGGTCCAACGATGGCCAGGACCTTCATTAAGCAGGGGTGTTTATCCTCCTTTGAATTCTTGAAAGGAGCTTCATGTTTATGTAGTGGAGGATGTTTACCACATCCTTTCTCAATTTGGTGACATATCGGGAAAGATGATTCTCCGCCTCTCCCCGGCTTCTCAGCTTGTATTCAAACTCCCTCACCTCATCGTGAAGCTCCACCAGCATGTGCTTAACTTCCATGAACTTTATGGTGGCCTCCCTCAGCTCACGGAGGGAAGCCCTCTCCAGGGAAAAATCCAGTTTGTTATCCTCCCATGTCATAAGGGAGTCACCGATGAGCTCCCCTATCTCCACCATATAGTCCTTAACCAGGGGGTTGCGTATATTGAAGTCCGAAGCCTTTTCCTTAAGGTAGGTAAACTCGCTGTCAAGGTAGGGGATGAAATCGTCCAGGCCGAAATATTTTCTTTCCCCTGTGAGGTAAAGGAAATCGTGCCCAAGATAGATCTTGTCCTCGTAATTGGAAAGAAGCTCCCTCACATCGTGGGTATAGAATTTTAACCTGTAAACGCCTTCCCCGGGTTGGAGCGTAACCCGGGCCAGTAGCAGATAATCGCTCTGGGATATGTAATAGCTGTTGGCCTCTAAAATGGCCGTAAACTTTATCAGGCTTTCAAGAATAAGTCTCTTCAGGGAATAAACCTCCCCTTCCCTTTTTATTATCTCCCTTTCCACCTCTTCGTTCTTGCCGGGATAAGCTATCCTCAGGGAAGGGGAAAGCATAAAGAGGGTATCTCCTACAGGAATCTCAAGGTACATGTTGTCAAACACCCTTTCCTGAAAGGGATCCAGGGGGAAATTCTCAGGAGGTTTGCGGTAATTAAGCAGCTCAAAGCCCTCTATCTGCATGGGAAAATTCTACCAAAAAAACCTTTTGTTGAACAGACCGGGGGGAATGAGTTAAAATTTTTTCCTCAAATTCATACCAGGAGGAAGAAATGTTAAAACCGAAGTGGTTTTATCCTTCCTACAGGAAGGATGTGGGGGAGTGGGCCTGGATTTTGCACAGATTGGGAGGACTTGCCCTTATGTTCTACCTGCTCCTCCACATCTTCGTCACCAATAGGCTGGCCGCAGGACCCGAGGCCTTCAACTCCACCATGGAGGCCCTTTCCACTCCCCTTTTCAAGTTCCTAGAATGGGGACTCTGGGGTGTCATACTTTTCCACGCCTTCAACGGCATCAGATTGGTGCTGGTGGACTTTGCCGGAGCATCCAAGTATCAAAAGCTCCTATTCTGGATCGCCTTTGTCCTATTCCTGGCCCTGTGGATACCGGCTGCCTGGAAGTTTTTCCTTTAAGGAGGTGAAAAATGATCGGTAGCAAATCCCTGGTAAAAAGAAACAAAGGGGCCATGGCCTGGTTTCTTCAAAGGCTTACCGCCATTTACCTTTTCGTATTCCTCATAGCCCATTTCGTTATAATGCACTTCGTGGGCAGCGGTGAAGTCACCTACGGGACGGTGGCCCCCAGGCTCTCATCCCCCCTCTGGAAGGCCGGGGACCTGCTCTTTCTGATTTTCGCTTTATATCACGGCATAAACGGTCTATGGCAGGTGCTGGAGGATTATATAAGGAGCCGGGGACTTCGCCTTTTCCTTTATTCCCTTTTGCTTACCCTGGCGGTTATTCTCTTCACCGTGGGAGCAGTTACCATTTTTTCAGTAAAAGCTTGAGGAGGTAAAAATGCAGATTGAAAAATATTATCACAAATCCGACGCCCTGGTAGTTGGTACTGGCCTTGCAGGCCTCAGGGCAGCCCTCGCCCTGGCCGATGCCGGCATTGACACCATTACCATCTCCAAGGTTTATCCCACCAGGTCCCATTCTGTGGCAGCCCAGGGAGGCATAGCCGCCGCCATAGCCCATGCCTCCGATGACTCCACTGAGCTCCACATGTGGGACACGGTGAAGGGGAGCGACTTCTTGGGCGACCAGGATGCCATAGAGATGTTCGTCAACGAGGCCATAAAGACCGTCTACGAAATGGAACACATGGGGGTGGTCTTCTCCAGGATGCCCGACGGAAGGATAGCCCAGAGACGCTTCGGCGGACATTCCCGGCCCAGGGCCGTCTACGCGGCAGACTACACCGGCCATGTTCTTCTCCATACCCTCTTTGAGCAGTGCATTAAGAAAAAGGTAAGGTTCTTCAACGAGTTCTTCGTGTTGAAGCTGGTTCTGAGGGACGACGGAGTGGTAAGCGGAGTAATTGCCTGGGATATAAGGAACGGGGGTCTCCACATATTCAACGCCAAGGCCACCCTCTTCGCCACCGGGGGTTTCGGAAGGGCCTTCAAGATAACCTCCAACTCCTTTACCAACACCGGCGACGGCCTGGCCCTGGTGCTCAGGGAGGGTCTTCCCATAGAGGACCTGGAGTTCGTTCAGTTCCATCCCACCGGCCTTTACAGGTTAGGGATTCTGGTTACAGAAGGAGCCAGGGGGGAAGGGGGGTATTTGCTAAACGGCAAAGGGGAAAGGTTCATGGAAAGATATGCCCCCGAGCGGATGGAGCTGGCTCCCAGGGATGTGGTGGCCAGGGCGGAGCAGACCGAGATAAACGAGGGAAGGGGTATAGATGGAAAGGACTACGTTTACTTGGACCTTCGTCATCTCGGAGCTGAGAAAATAAAGGAGAGGCTTCCCCAGATAAGGGAGCTGGCCATGAACTTCTTAGGGGTGGACCCCATTGAAGAACCCATCCCCATCCAGCCCACAGCCCATTATCAGATGGGAGGGATCCCCACCACAAAAAGAGGGGAGGTCCTGGGAGATGGGAAAACCGAGATAATACCAGGATTTTACGCTGCAGGAGAGGCGGCCTGCGTGTCCATCCACGGAGCCAACCGCCTTGGAACTAACTCCCAGCAGGAAGCCATAACCATGGGAAGGATCTCCGGCCAGGCCATGGCAGAGTTCGTCAAAAAGGCGGCCCTCTTCCCCATACCCAAGGAAGCGGTAGAGGAAGCCGAGGCCCATGTGAGAAAATACCTGGAGGGCAAGGGAAGCGTAAGGCCCTTTGAACTTCGGGAGAAACTCCACGAGATAATGACCGGGAAGGTGGGAATCTTCAGGAACGAGAAGGACCTTTCCCAGGCGGTAAAGGAGATAAGGGAGCTGGAGGAGGAAATCCACCACATCCATGTGGAAGACAAAGGAATGAAGTTCAACCTTGACCTGCAGGAGGCCCTGGAGACGGAAAACCTCCTTGTCTTTTCGGAAGTTATAGCAGCAGGGGCCCTCAACAGAAGGGAAAGCAGGGGTGCCCACTACAGGGTGGATTACCCCAAGAGGGACGACGAAAACTGGCTCAAGCACACCCTGGCCTGGAAAACTCCTGAGGGCGTGAGATTTGACTACAAGCCGGTGGTAATCACAAAATATCAGCCCCAGGAAAGGAAATACTAAGGAGGGGTAAAATGAAGAGAAAGTTTAAAATCTTCAGATACGACCCTGAGAAGGACAGAAAACCTTATTACAAGGAATACGAAATAGAGATTGAGGACGGCTGGACGGTGTTAGATGCCCTTAATTACATTCACTGGTATGTGGATGGAACCTTAGCCTACAGAAGGGCCTGCCGTTCGGAGATCTGCGGTTCCTGTGCCATGAGGATAAACGGAAAGAACCGTTTAGCATGCAAGACCCAGATAAAAACGCTGGGGAAGGGCACCATAAAGATAGAGCCTCTGCCGGGTCTTCCCATCATAAAGGACATGGTTGTGGACATGGATCCCTTCTTCCGAAATTTAGAAAAGGTAAAACCCTACTTCATAAAATACTCCCCGCTCCCCGAGGAAGAGCAGCTCCAGACCCCTGAGGAGCGCGACCTCATAAACGAGGCGGCCATGTGTATACTTTGCGGAGCCTGCACCACCTCCTGTCCCTCCTTCTGGGCCAATCCCGATTACCTTGGGCCGGCAGCCCTGCTTAAAGCCTATCGCTTCATATTTGACTCCAGGGATGAGGGAGGAAAGGAACGCCTGGAGATAATCAACGATAGAAACGGTCTGTGGCGATGCCATGCCATATTCAACTGCACCGAGGCCTGCCCCAAGGACATAAACATAACCTATTACATAAAGAAACTGCAGAACTTAGCCGTAAATAACCAGTTCTGAGTGGAAAGGACAGCAACCCCCTTCTTCCGGGGCAGGGTAAAAATAGTCCAGCCCCGGAGGGGGTATCGCTTTTCCTTGGATGCCGTCCTCCTGTCTTCCTATGTGGAGGGCGATGGTTTCGCCTTAGAGCTGGGGGCCGGCTTCGGTCCGGTTTCCCTGATGGTGAAAAGCAGACTCCGAAACCTCAAGATTTTAGCCTTGGACCTGCTGGAGGATTATCTTAAGCTCCTTCAGGAAGGTATAAAGCTCAATGGCTTCCAGGGGATCTTTCCCGTTGCTGGGGACGTGCGAAGGCCGCCTCTGAGGAAAAAATTTGATCTGGTTTTTTCCAATCCCCCCTATCTGGACCCGAAGAAATTTAGAATAAGCCCCAGGAGAGATGTGGCGATAAGCAAATGGGAGGTTCTGGGAAGCCTGAAGGAATTTCTAAAGACGGCCTTTACCTATTTGAAAGAGGAGGGCGAGGCCTTCTTCGTGGTGGGGGAAGGGGCCAGGGATTTCAAAGAAAAGGCCTTAAAGGCGGGATTCAATTTAGAGGAAACCGTGGAAGTCCTGGAAGACGAAGGGGTGAAGTTCCGATTATTTCGTCTGAAAAAGGGAAAGGCATCGGGGAAGAAATCCGTATTCCTCATGAAGAGTAAGGGAAAGTATACCCCTGAGATGGAAGAAATCCTAAGGGGGACCCCCCTCAGGCCATATCTAAGATAAATTCGGGAACATCCCAGATGCTTCTGGAAGAGGTTCTGGCCCCAAAATCAACCATGGTTTGGGGAGGAATGGAAAGGAAAGCTTCCACGACCCTTGGGTCAAACTGGCTACCGCTGTTTCTCCTGATCTCCTCCCGGGCTTCTTCCACGGTCATGGCTTTTCTGTAAATCCTGTCCTTGATCATGGCATCAAAGGCATCCGCCACCGCGAAGATCCTTGCCCCCAAGGGAATTTCCTCCCCCTTTAAGCCTCTGGGATAGCCCTTACCATCCCACCTTTCATGGTGATAGAGAACAATTTCCGAAGCACCTTTGAGAAAATCAACTGTGGAAACGATTTTATAACCTATGAGCACATGCTCCTTCATTATTTCCCACTCCTGTGGGGTCAGCTTGCCTTCCTTTCGCAGGATCCTATCCGGAACCCCTATTTTTCCTATATCGTGGAGGAGGGCCCCTAAGCGCAGGTCCCTCAGGAAATCCCTGTCGGTGATTCCCATCTTTTCTGCTATTTTAAGGGATAGGTCCACCACCCTTTCGGAGTGGCCCTCGGTCTCCACATCCCGGGCATCTAAGGTGGCCACCAGAACTTTAAGGATCTCAAGATAGGAATTGCGAAGGGCCTGGAGGGCATACTTAAGTTTTTTCGTTCTCTCCTCCACCAGCATTTCAAGGTGCTGGCGGTATTCTATGTTCTGGAGCCTGAGCCTTCTCCTTTCCAGGGCGTTCTTCACATTGGAAAGGACCTCCTCCAGGTAAAAGGGTTTCAGAAGGTAGGAGAAGGCCCCGGCCTTCATGGCCTCTATGGCCATATTTATGTCCTTTATGGCAGAGATAACGATAACCTCTATGTGGGGGCTAATTTCTTTCGCAGACCTAGCCAGCTCCAGACCGGACTTCCCCCCCATCCTTATATCTGTAATAAGGAGGGAGAATTTGCCCCTTTTAAGCTTGCCCTCTCCCTCCTCGGCGCTGGTGGCTACCTCCACCTCATATCCTTCCCCATAAAGGAATTCTCGCAGAACCTGTGATATTTCCCTATCGTCGTCCACAATGAGTATTTTCTCCATGTTAAATAGAATACTAACACCGACAAAAATAAAATCAAAGTTTTAAAGGTTGAGGGAGGGCTACGAACCAGGTAAAATAAAGATAAAGGAGGTAATGCCATGGAAAGGTTTTCTATTCTTGAAGCCATCAATACAGCCATTGAAACGGAAAAACTGGGAATTGAGTTTTACGGGAAGCTGGCGGACTACTCAAAAAACAAGGAACTGAAGGACTTCTTCCGCTGGCTCCGGGGAGAGGAAGCCAGGCACCTGGTCAAGTACACAAAATTGAAGTCCGAATATGAGAAGAGGGAAAGGCCCCTTGACCTGGGAGAGGAAGCTCAAGCCCTCCTTAGAGCTCTGGCAGAGGCGGAGATCTTTAAGCCCACAGGCTGGGATTTTGAAAGGGTCCCTGAAATGGATGTAAAGGAGGCGATGAAAAAGGCCATAGAGTTTGAAAAACAAACCCTGCTTTTCTTCTATTCCCTGTGGGATTCGGTGGAAAAGGAGCATGAGGACATCCTCAGAGAAATAATTCTGGAGGAGAGGAATCATATAATTAAACTCCGGCAGATGCTGGCAAAGGTTTGAGGTAAAGGTCCATGGAGGATGTGAAATTCAGAATTTACAATACCCTATCCGGAAGGGTGGAGGAGTTCGTTCCTCTCAGGGAAGGGGAAGTCAGGCTTTATACCTGCGGTCCCACCGTCTACGACTACGCCCATATAGGCAACTTCAGAAGCTATGTGGCGGAGGACCTGCTCAAAAGGTTTCTGAAATTCTTAGGATATAAGGTTGTCCATGTAATGAACATAACGGATGTGGACGACAAAACCATAAAGGGGGCCAGGCAAGAGGGGGTTAGCCTGAAGGAATTTACCAGTAAGTACGAGAAGGCCTTTTTTGAGGACATAGAGGCTTTGAGGCTGGATCGGGCAGACTACTATCCCAGGGCCACCGAACACATTCCGGACATGATAAAAATAATCCAGGGGCTACTGGAAAAGGGACACGCTTATATAAAGGAAGGCTCTGTCTATTTCAGGATCTCCTCCTTTCCCGAATACGGTAAACTATCCAAGATAAAGCCCGAAGAACTCAAAGCCGGGGTTAGGATTGAGGCCGACGAGTACACCAAGGAGGATGTAAGGGACTTCGCCCTGTGGAAGGCCAAAAAGGAGGGGGAACCTTCCTGGCCCTCACCCTTCGGCGAGGGAAGGCCCGGTTGGCACATAGAGTGCTCCGCCATGAGCATGAAATACCTGGGCGAGACCCTGGACATTCACGCAGGGGGGGTGGACAACATCTTTCCCCACCACGAAAACGAAATAGCCCAGTCCGAGGCCTACACCGGAAAGCCCTTTGTCCGATACTGGTTCCATGTTCAGCACCTTATAGTGGAAGGGGAAAAAATGAGCAAATCCAGGGGCAACTTCTACACCCTGAGGGACCTTTTGGCCATGGGTTTTTCCCCCAGGGCCATAAGATACCTCCTGCTCACCACCCACTACCGAAAAACCCTGAACTTCACCTTTGAAGCCCTCTACCAGGCCACCGCTTCCCTGAAGAGAATAACAGATTTTCTCTTTGAGCTTGAAGCCAGGAAGTTTCCCGAAGGGGAAACCCGGGAAGTTTCGGAAAAGATCCAGGAATGCCGAAGAGAATTTACCCTCGCCCTGGCGGACGACCTCAACATTTCCGGAGCCATGGCCGCCATCTTTGAACTTATAAGGTGGGGGAACAAGGCCATGGAGGAAGGCAAGATAAAAAAGGGGGATGCCCCAAGGCTGAAGGAGCTTCTCTACGACCTGGACAGGGTGCTGGCGGTGCTTCCGGAAAAGGTGGTGGAGGAACTACCGGATGAAATTATGAGGATGATAAAGGAGAGGGAGGAGGCAAGGCGCAGGCGGGATTATGCCACCGCAGACAAAATAAGGGATGAGCTCTTTAAAAGAGGGATAATACTTGAGGATACCAAGGAAGGAACACGATGGAAAATAATAAAAGAATAGAGCTGGGAAAAGAGGGGGAAAGGGAAGCGGAGAGATACCTCAAGAAAAGGGGTTATAGAATTCTGGAGCGAAACTTCAGGATAAAGGGAGGGGAGCTGGACATAGTGGCGGAAAAGGACGGGGAGATAGTCTTCGTGGAGGTGAGGACCAGGGAAGGCGATTTTTTCATGGACCCCATCTTCTCCATAACCCCGAAAAAAAGAAGGAGCTTAAGAAGGGCAGCGGAGGTTTTTCTTCTGGCCAGAGGTCTTGACCTCTGCCCCTGCAGGTTTGATGTAATAACTGTAGTGAAAAAAGGCCGGAAGGTAGAAATAGAGCATTACGAAAACATCTTCATATGAGCAGGTTCATAAGGGACTATGTCAGGGAAAGATGGGTTATCCTGGCCCCCCGCCGGGGGGAAAGGCCCCTGCAGTTCTCCGAAAACCTTAAATACAGGCCCAAGGGAAACCCCCGGTCCTGTCCCTTCTGCCCCGGAAACGAACATCAAACCCCCCCTGAGGTTTTCGTTATCCCCGGGGAAGGAGGGAACTCCGACTGGAAGGTCAGGGTGGTTCCCAACAAATACCCCATAGTGGAGGGGGAGGAGGGAGTGCACTGGGTTATAATTGAGACCCCGGACCACTACGCCACGGTGGGCAATATGCCTCATCAGCAGGTCCTTATGATTTTGAAAACCTATCGGGAAAGGCTTCTTGCCCTTAAGGAAAGGTTTCCCTACGCCATGGTTTTCAAAAACAGGGGTCCAGAGGGAGGAGCTTCCCTGTCCCATCCCCATTCCCAGCTCATTGCCCTGAGGCTCATACCCGATGCGGTCCGCAGGGAAATGGAGGTGTATCAAAGGGGTTGCCCAATTTGCCTTCTCCTTGAAAGGGAAGGGGATGGTGCAAACCTTGTATTTTCCAGCGAAAACTTCGTTGTCCTCTGCCCCTCCTTCTCCGCCTTCCCCTTTGAGGTCTGGATAGTTCCCAGGCAGCACCTTCCCAGCTTTGAAGAAAGTCCTGATGAGATCTTAGAGGAACTGGCCCGGGTTTACAAAAGAACCATGGCTGCCTTAGATAGGGCGGTGGACTTTCCAAGCTTCAATATGCTTCTGAGGAGCAGACCCTTTTCCTCCAATTCCGATTACCACTGGAGGATGGAAATAGCGCCCAGGCTTACTAAGCCAGCAGGATTTGAATGGGGAACTGAAGTTGCGGTCAACATCCTGGAGCCCGGAAGGGCGGCAGAAATTTTAAGGAGGCACCTTGAGTAAACTTGTCCTCTGCGGTCAGGACCTTTCCCCTGAAGAGATAATTGAATTCGGGGAAAAACCCTGGATAAAGGTGGACCTATGCCACCGGCTGCTTGAAAAAATACGCCGGGGGAGGGAAATTTTAGAAAGCAAGCTGGGGGAAAGGATATACGGGGTGAACACAGGTTTCGGGGAACTGGCTTCGGTAAAGATCCCACAGCAAGACATAGAGAAACTCCAGGAAAACCTTATAAAGAGCCATCATGCCGGGGTGGGCAACTGCATACCCCCTGAAATATCCAGAGCCGCAGTTCTCATAAGGTTGCATACCCTATCCACCGGATTCTCCGGGATAAGGCCGGAGCTGGCCTTAGCGGTGGCCGATTATCTGAACCGGGGCCTTTCCCCGTGCATGAAGGAATACGGCTCTGTGGGGGCCAGCGGAGACCTGGCGCCTTTAGCCTCCTTCGCCCTTTCCCTGAGTCTTCCCCATCTCACCGAGGCCTTCCTATGGGAAAACGGCTGGAGAAGGCTAAACGCCGGGGAGGCAGCCCGCCGGGCAGGCTTCAAACCCATATCCCTGAAGGCCAAGGAAGCCCTTTCTCTGATAAACGGAACTCCCTTTTCCTCGGCCTTAGCCCTTTTTGCTTTGAGGAGAGGGAAATTCCTCCTTCTTCTCTCCGACCTGGCCGAGGCCATGAGCATTGAAGCCTTAGGTTCCCCCACCGCCTTTCTCTTTAATGGGATCCACCGCCTCAGGAAAATTCCCTCCCAGGCCCGCAGGGCGGAAAATGTGGCCAGGATGATTCAGGGCTCTTCCCTGGTGGGAACTTCCGGGGAGGTCCAGCCCCCTTATTCCATAAGGTGTTATCCCCAGGTGGCCGGAGCCTCCGGAGAGGCACTCAGGTTCGCCGAAGAGCTCCTTGCATGGGAAGTAAATTCGGTGACCGACAACCCCCTGGTTTTCCAGGAAGGGGTTTTTTCCGGGGGCAACTTCCACGCCCAGCCTGTAGCCTTAGCCTCCGACAACATTTCCATAGCCCTGACCTACCTCTCCTCCATCTCCGAAAGGAGGCTTTTCCGATTGCTGGACGGAAAACTGAACAACGGCCTTCCACCCTTCCTTTCAAAAAACCCCGGCCTTAACAGCGGTCTCATGATAATCCAATATACGGCGGCTTCGCTGGTCAGCGAGAACAAGGCCCTTTCCCATCCCGCCTCGGTGGATTCCATCCCCACCTCCGCCAACCAGGAGGACCATGTGAGCATGGCCCCCCTGGGGGCGAGGAGGGCCCTGAAAATAGGGGAAAACACCCATTATGTTTTAAGCGCAGAAATAATGGCCGCAGCCCAGGCCGTGGAGTTAAGAGTTTCTCTTAAGGGAGGGCATCCTGGCAAACTCACGGAAAGGGCTCTTAAGGCTGTCCGGGAGGTGGTTCCCTTCCTTGAAGAGGACATTCCCTTATCCCCCCTGCTG
Source organism: Candidatus Aminicenantota bacterium (assembly GCA_026987025.1). Taxonomy (GTDB): domain Bacteria; phylum Acidobacteriota; class Aminicenantia; order S016-38; family S016-38; genus JALSNJ01. The sequence goes on from JALSNJ010000026.1 coordinate 153,282, forward strand.
GAGAAACTCAGGGAAAAGCTCAACCAAGAGTTTATAAGGAGGATCCTTGAAGGTTGAACTTATCAGCATAACCCCTGATGCGGAAAGGGTGATTGAGGAGGCGGGTAGAACCGCTTATCTATCCTTTGATAAATTCACCCCAAAGCCCATATTGAGGCTCAGGGGAAGGAAAGAGCTCCTTTACACGGAAAATCATCCTGAACTGGAAGGGGCCAGGGCAGGAGAGGAAGTGGAACTGGAAGGTAAAAGGTTCAGGGTGGAGGAAAGGTGGGAAAACTCCGCCGAGAAGTTCATAAAAATGCTCATAAGGAGCGGTCACCTCTCGGTTTTGGAGCACGCCTACGCCAGCTTCCGCATCCAAGGAGGTTCCAGAAGCTTCACCCACCAGCTGGTCCGCCACCGCATGGCCTCCTTCACCCAGCAATCCCAGAGATATGTGAACGAGAAGAACTTCCAGTATGTGGTTCCCCCTTCCATTGAAAAGAACCCGGAGGCTCTGAGGATTTACAGGGATTTCATGGAGGAAGCAAGAAGGGTTTATGCCCTGCTACGGGAAATTCGGATAAAGAAGGAAGACGCCCGCTTCGTCCTTCCCAACGCCGTATTTTCGGAAATTGTGATTACGGCGAACTTCCGGGAGTGGAGGCACATAATAGAGCTGCGGGGCTCCAAAGCTGCCCAGTGGGAAATAAGGAAGATGGCGGTGGAAGTTTTAAAAATACTCAAAGAAAAGGCTCCCTCCGTCTTCTACGACTTCTATGTGGAAGGGGACCATATAATCAGGCGAGGATGAAAAAACTCCTTATCCTCAGCGGGGAGGAATTTCCCAACCCATACCTTTCCTTAGACCTTATTTTTAACCATTATCTTCCTGAAAGAGGGATACATCCCATCTGGGTAATGCCCCAAAGGAAAGCAAAGAAGCTCACCCTCTCCTCATGGAAGGGAAAGCCCCTCCTTCTTATACCAAAGCTATCCTCCCTTCATCCCCTGTACCCTTTTAAGCTCAGGCTACTCATTGAAAGGGCCCTTGAAAAACTGAAGGGAGAGAACCTGGATGGAGTATGGGTGAGGGATAATCCAGTGATGGCACAGGCAGGGTATAAAATCGCCCGCCAGAGGAAGATTCCCTTCCTCTACAGAATTTCCCATCTAAAGGAGGAAGAGAGCCTGCTTTATTCCAGCATGGGCATCGGGCCGAAGGTTCCCAACTGGATAAGGGGAAGGGCAGGAAAATTCCTCCGTGACCTCTTCCTCAGAAAGGCCGACCTGGCAATACCCATAAGCTCCAAGATGGAGGATTACCTCCGCCGGCGTCTGAAACTGAGAAAAACCTTCCTGCTCCCGGAGGGGGTGGATGGAAGGGTTGAACCCCGGGCCTACGACGGGGAGGCGACCCGCCTTAGAAAAGCCTTAGCCCCCCGGGGAGAAAAAATAATCTCTTACATAGGGGTTCTATCCAGGTTTCGCCAGGGCCATTTTCTCCTGGAAGTCCTTTCCCTGCTGCCCCAAAACTACATACTGGCCATAGCCGGATGGGAAAGGGAAAGGGGCTACATCAACTTCCTTCTTCAAAGGGCCAGGGACCTGGGCTTGGGCTCCAGGGCAAAATTCCTGGGCTTTCTCACGAGGGAACGGGTCTATTCCCTTATAAGGGCCTCCCATGCAGGGCTTTCCCCCTTTCCCCCAAATCCGGTCCTCCTCCACAATTCCCCTATAAAACCCTTAGAGTTCATAATGATGGAAAGGCCGGTGGTCTCGAGCCAGGTTCCCGACACCGTGGAGATAATAAGGAAAACCGGTGGGGGTATAATCTGCTCCTGGGACCCCGGGTGTTTCGCCAGGGCCCTTCAGGAACTGGAGGAACTCCCCATGGAAGAGGCAAGGGAGAAACTTCTTGAGGAAAGGGACTTCGGAGTTCTGGCGGAAAAACTTTACAGGAGGCTATCCCTTGTTATTTAGGCTTTCGGTTTTCTCCCTGATGGTATCATCCTTACCATACCTTTCTTTCTTCAAGGGTCAGGTCCTTTTTTACATAATAGCCGGGTTTTTTATTTCAGGGGTATTCCTCAAGGGAATTTCCGAAGGGGTTTTCCCCTCCAGGCAAAACCTTCCCCTTCTTCTCTATCTCACCTGGCTCCCGCTATCCTATCTATTATCCGGTTCTTCCCAGGGAAGTTTTGCATTAAAAACAGCAGGCTATTTCGTAGGAGCCTATTCCTCGGTGATAATCATGGGAAGGATCCTGGCCGGAGGAAAGGGGATAAAGTTTCTGGCCAATTTCCTATCCCTTTTTTCAGCCTCCGGGCTGATTCTCTTCGTCCTGGACCTTATGGGAATAAGGAATTTTGGGATAATGTACGGGATGAGAATACCCTATATAGGAGTTCATCCCATAAGGTCCTTGGCCTTCGGACCCAATTATTTTTCCATATTAGCCCTCATGGGATTTGCAGTATCGTTTTTCCTTTTCGTTTCGGGACGGAAGGTTTACCTTGTCCACCTTCTGGTCAACCTCCTGGGAATATTTCTCTCCTTTTCCAGGGCCGGTTATCTCGCCCTGGTGGTCTTCGTCCTGGTCTGGTTCTGGGAAAAAAGGGGTTTTAAGGCCCTTCTTCTCCTTCTTCCGGTGTTGGTGTCCGCATCGGTACTTCCAGCTTTTCTTCAGCTGAGCAAGGGAATGACCGGGAGGGAGGTAATCTGGCCCTTAGCCTGGGAGCTGATCCTGGAATTTCCTGTGTCAGGATGGGGCATGGGGGTGGAAGATGTCTTTTCCAGGACAGGGATAAAATGGGGAAGCGCCCATAATTCCTTCCTGGATGTGGGGTTGATGTACGGCCTGGTGGGTATGTTGCTGTACACCCTGCTCTTTCTCTTCACCATGGCCCTGGTCAGAAGGAAGGACCGTAAATCAAGGGAATTTCTTTTTCCCCTCCTCTGCTCCCTATTCGTTCTTTCCGCCTTCACCACCTTCGTGGTGGGGGGCTTCTCCATAGGCTCGCAACTGGCGGGAGTATTCCTCGGCATGGGGATGAGGGAATGAAGGTCCTGCAGCTGGTGACCCTGTCTCAATGGGGAGGAGCCCAAAGGGTAGCCCTGGATTACTCAGAAGCACTCAGGTCCGCAGGACACAGGGTTCTAATATCCGCCTCCCCCGGAGGGGAACTTGAAAAAAGGGCCCTTTCTCTGGGTATGCCCTTTTTCCCCCTGAAAATGGAGAGAAGGCTCTCTCCCCTCAAGGATTTGAGGGCCCTTCGGCAACTGCGAAGGCTGATGAAAAGGGAGGGAGCCCAGGTCCTGCACGCCCATTCCACCAAGGCAGGCCTCCTTGCGAGAAATCCTTATGTGCCCGGACTGAAACTTTTTACCGCCCACGGGTGGTGTTTCACCCCAGGAGCACCAGGGGGAAGTCTCTGCAAAGCAGCAGAGAAAGTAGCCTCCCTTTTTTCCTGGAAGATAATCTGCGTCTCCAGGTTTGACCTGGAACTGGCCATAAAAGCTGGAATAAAAAGGGAAAAGCTCCTTTACATTCCCAACGGCATCAAGGATACGGTAAAAATCGCAGACCCTGCCAGAAGCGGTCTTATAGTCACTGTAGCCAGATTCAGCCCACAGAAGGATTACGAAACCCTGCTTTTAGCCCTATCCGGGCTTTCTGCCGAAGCCTGGATGATAGGGGAAGGTCCCCTTTTGGGGAAAATAAAATCCCTTGCCGAAAAACTGAACCTTTCCGCCAGGGTAAAGTTTAAAGGGTTCCTGGAAGATGTGGAGGAAGCCCTGGCCAGGGGAGGAATTTTTGTCCTCTCCTCCCGCTGGGAAGGACTTCCCCTTTCGGTTATAGAGGCCATGAGGGCAGGCCTTCCGGTGGTGGCCACCGATGTGGGGGGGGTAAGGGAGCTGGTCAAAGACGGAGTTAACGGTTTTCTGGTTCCACCCCGAAATCCCGGGGTCCTGAAGGAAAGGTTAAAGGAGCTTCTTCGGAATCCCTCCCTGAGGGAGGATATGGGAAGGAGGGGGAGGGAGATTTATCTAAAACACTACACCTTTGAAAGAATGAAGGAGGCTCTCCTTGAGCTCTACCGCTCGTTACCTTTGTAATATATGCGGAAGCCCTGGGGAAAAATGGGCCGAGGGAGATGGATTTCAGGTTCTGCGCTGTCCAAAATGCGGGCTCCTTTGGACCGACAGGCTAAGGAAACCTCCGGAGGGATATTGGGCCGATGAAATATATTTGAAGGTGGAGGAAGCTCTGAAGAGAAGGTTCAAAAGGATACTAAAATTCGTCCTCAAATTTTCCGAACCCGGCAGAGCTCTGGAGGTGGGCTCCAGCACCGGGGCCTTCCTGGAAGTAGCCCGGGAAGAAGGTTTCCAAATAGAGGGGTGCGATATTTCCCCCAGGGCTGTTCAGGCAGCCAAGGAAAAGGGTCTTAAGGTAAGGAAAGGAACCCTTGACGAAAGCTACTCCTCCGCCTACTTTGATTTCCTTTTCGCCTTTAACCTTATAGAACACCTTCCGGACCCGTCCTCCTTTCTAAAGGAAGCCCACAGGGTATTAAGGCCCGGAGGACTTTTGGTCCTGGAAACCCCTGTTCAGGAAGGGCTCTTCCACCGCGTCTCAAGGGCAGCCTATTTAATGAGCAGGGGGAGGGTCAGGATGTTGGGCCTCTCCCCGGAAGACCACCTCTTCAGGTTTTCCAAAAGGACCTTTCGGGAAATTGAAAGGCTCTTTCCCTTCAGACTTCTGACCCTCCGGACCATGCCCTCTCCCTGGGCTGAGATATGGGAGAAGTCCAGGGTGGTGGAAATTCAACATCGCCTTCTCTATAGAACGAGCCTTCCCCTTTTATGGCTGGCATCCCTCCTTCCGGGACTTGGAAACCGGGCCCTGGCCATCTTTTCTGCGAGGTGATTGTGTTAGAATTTTCCCTATGAAATTCCTGGAAGCCTTAAGGGAGGGAGTTTTAATCCTGGACGGGGCCATGGGCACCGAAATCGTGCGAAGGCACGGAGGGAAGCTGCCCATGGGGGAGGTTCTCAATCGGGAGGAACCTCAGCTTGTCCTGAACATCCACCGGGACTATCTGGAAGCCGGAGCCGATATTATAGAGACCAATACCTTCTCTCTGAACAGGTTCAAGGCCCAGGAGGCCGGGCTGGGACAGGAGTTTCTGGACCTCCTTAAAAGGGGGATAGCCCTGGCCAGGGAAGCCGCCAGAGATAGGGCCTTTGTATCCGGTTCCGCAGGTCCCTTAGGAAAGCTTCTTCAGCCCTTAGGGGAACTCTCCTGGGAGCAGGCCTACGAAGCCTATTACGAAATCTTTTCCGTCATGGCTAAAGAGGGGGTGGACATAATCCAGGCGGAAACCATGGTGGACATAGAGGAGGCGAAGATAGCCTCCATGGCCGCCAAGGAAGCCGCCCCCCACCTTCCCCTTGTAATTTCCATGACCTTCACCGAGGAGGGAAGGACCGTAACGGGCTCCGACCCGGAAACCGCCTTTTTAATCCTTTCTAAAACTCCGGCGGAGGTTCTCTCTGCCAATTGCGGGAGGGAGGTGGAGGAATTCTTGAGCATCGCCGATGTCCTTTCTAAAATAGAAAAGCCCTTTGCCATTTATCCCAACGCAGGCCTGCCTGTAAAGATGGGAGGGGAGCTTTTCTATCCCATGGGGCCCGGAGAATTCGCAGAATACGGGGAAAAATTTTACCGGAGGGGAGCCTCCATAGTAGGAGGATGTTGCGGAACCACCCCTCAGCACATAAGGGAGCTTGCAAGAAGGCTCAAAGGGAAGGAACCGAGGCCAAAACCCTCCTCAGCCAGGTTTTTCTTCTTAGCCTCCAGAACAGGCATCCTTCCTATGGGGGAGGGATTCCCCTTCAGAGCAGTGGGCGAGAAAATAAACCCCTTTGGAAGCAAGAAGCTAAAGCCCCTTATAGAAACAAAGAACATAGAAGCCATAGCCCAGGAGGCGGTCCATCAGGAAAGGCAGGGGGCAGAAGCCCTGGATGTCAACCTGGGAAGGGAAGGGGAAAGCTCCCCGGAGTTTTTCTCCTCCACCCTGAGGGAAATAACCACCAGGGTAAGGATTCCCATCTTCATAGATGTTAAAAACCCTGCCTCTGCCGAGGCCGCCTTTATGGCAACCCCGGGGAGGCCTGCCCTTAACTCATGCACTGCAGAGAAGGAAAGAATGGAGGAGGTCCTTCCTTTGGTGAGGAAATACTACGGGGCTGTGGTGGCCATAGCCATAGATGAAGAGGGGGTGGCGGAGACGGCAGAAAAAAAGCTCAGGGTCCTGGAAAAATTCCTCCGCAGGGCAGAGGACCTGGGGATCTCTCCATCCGACATAATCTTTGACCCGGTGGTGCTTTCGGTCTCCACCGGAGCTAAGGGTGTAAGGGAAACCCTGAAGGCAATAAAGGAGGCAAAGGAGAAATTTTCCCTCCCCATAATCTTAGGGCTATCCAATGTGTCCTACGGTATGCCAGCAAGAAAGACCCTGAACCGGGCCTTCCTGGCCATGGCCATAGCTATGGGAGCCGACGCCGCCATAATGTCCGTGGGAGAGGGGAACATAAGGACAGCCATGGCCTCGGAGCTTCTTCTTGGCCGTGCCAACAGGTTCATGGAGCTCTTCCTGCGCAGGCCCGAAGCTTCCCGGAGCGAAAGACAGCCCTCCTCCCCGGAGGAAGAGTTAAAATACGCTATCCTTGATGGAAACAGGGCCCAGGCCTATTCCCTGGTCCTGAAACTTCTTGAAAAAAAGAAGCCCATGGAAATCATGGACGAAATCCTTATCCCTGCCATGAAGGAGGTGGGAGAGCTTTACGAGAAGAAAATATACTTCCTCCCCCAGCTCATAGCTTCGGCGGAGGCCATGAAAAGGGCATCTTCCCTTATAGAGGGGAGGCTAAAGGGAGGAGGCCAGAAGAAGTGGAAGATCGTAATGGCCACGGTAAAGGGGGACCTCCACGACATAGGGAAGAACATAGCCAAGGCGGTTTTCTCCAACTTCGGCTTCCAGGTGGTGGACCTGGGGAAAAATGTCCCCTTGGAGAGGATAATGGAAGCGGTGGAGAGGGAAAGACCCCATGCCGTGGGACTTTCCTGTCTCATGACCACCTCCTTGGACGAAATGGAAAGGGCAACCAAGGAAATAAAGAAAACATGGCCCGAAGTAAAGGTGGTGCTTGGGGGAGCCACGGTAAGTCCCAGGCTGGTAAGGGAGTTCGGGGGGGACATATACGCCAAGGACGCTGTGGACGGATTGAACAAATTAAAGGAGGCTCTGGAAGGTGGACATAAGGGAAAGGATTGAAGATCCCTATGTGGTGATTCTGGATGGGGCCATGGGAACCTACCTCTATCGGAAGGGGGTCCCCAGGGGATTTTGTTACGACGAGGTAAACCTTACCATGCCAGAGCTGGTAAAGGAGATACACCGGGAATACATAGGGGCCGGGGCCGAGGTTATAGAAACCAACACCTTCGGCGCCAACCGATTCGTCCTGGAGGAGTTCTTCGGTATAGGGGACAAAACCAAGGACATAAATTATATGGGAGCCCGCCTGGCCAAGGAAGTTGCCAGAGACAGGGCCTTTGTGGCGGGTTCCATAGGTCCCATAGCCAGACCCCACGATCTCAGGAAGGAACTCTCCCCCGGCCAGCTGGAGGAGATCTTCCGCGAGCAGATTGAGGCCCTCCTGGAGGGAGGGGTGGACCTTCTGCTCTTTGAGACCTATAACTGCGTGGAAGAGCTGGTGGTGGGGGTAAGGGTGGCCAGGGAACTCTCCCCGGAGGTACCCATTTTCGTGTCCTTCACCTTCCCCAACCAGCCTAAAACCATTTTCGGGGAGAGGATAACCGATGTGGTGAAAAAAGCAGAGGCCCTCCCTGTGGATGTAATAGGTGCCAACTGCAGCCCAGGTCCTCAGAGCGTCCACGAGGCGGTGAGGATAATCCTCTCCATCACGGAAAAGCCCGTTTTGTACATGCCCAACGCGGGACAGGCCAGGTTTATCCACGGAAAATTCATATATCCCCACAATCCCGATTACTTCGCCTATTATGGAAAAAAGTCCGCAAAGATAGGGGTAAAGTTCATCGGGGGTTGCTGCGGAACAACCCCTCAACACATAAAGGCCCTATCCGGGAGGATAAGGGGCATGAGGGTAAGGAGGAGGGTGAAAAGGGTGGCCCTGTCTAAGGAGGAGGGGAAGCGGGAAGGAGAGGCTCAGGAAGCGAAAACCAGGGTTGCGGAGCTTTTAAGGAGGGGGGAGCTCCTTTCCGTGGAGGTGGAACCTCCACGAAATCCGGATTTTTCAAAAATTTTAAAGCTGCTGGAGGGCTGGAAGGGGACGGAGATAAACACCCTGAACATATCCGACTCCCCCATGGCCAGGGTTAGGATGAACCCCTTTTCCTTTGCCAAAATCCTTAAGGATAACCTTCCCTTGGAGACCATAGTTCATATGACCTGCCGGGACAGAAACCTGCTGGCCATACAGTCGGACCTCTTAGGGGCTTCGGCCTTAGGGATAGAGAACATCTTAGCCCTTACCGGGGACCCTCCTTCCCTGGGAGACTATCCCTTCGCCACCGGGGTCTATGACCTGGACTCCTTGGGGCTTATAGAAATAATAAACTTCATGAACGCAGGAAAGGGCTTTCTGGGAAACCCCCTGGGAGCAAAGACCCGATTTCTGGTGGGGGCTTCCCTGAACCTCAACCGGGTGGAAGAGGGGGAGCTGCAGAGGGCCAGGGCCAAAATTAAGGCGGGGGCAGGTTTTCTGGTGACCCAGCCCGTCTTTGACCCATCCTACCTGGAAGGTCTCCTGGAGAGGCTGGAGGATTTGAAGGTTCCCTTGGTGGTGACGGTGATGGTTCTTCTCAGCTGGAAAAACGCTGAGTACCTCCATTATGAGGTCCCCGGTATCTACCTTCCCCGGTGGGTTCTCAAAAGGATGGAGGGGAAAAGAGGAAAAGAGGGAAGGAGGGAGGGGGTTAAAATTGCCAGGGAAATTTTTTCCAGGGTAAAAAATATGGTGGCCGGGGTCCTTTTGGTAACACCGGGGGAATACTACTCCCTGGTGGAGGAAATTCTCGGATAAAAAGCTTGAAAGGGAGGGCCCTTGAGGAAACTCTGCTTACTTCTAATTTTCATCCCCCCTGCCCTGGGTGGAATAAAGCTTATTCCCCATCCCCGGGGCATATACCACTCGGCCTTTCCCAATTTTGGAGGGCCCGAGGACAGGGTGAGCTGCGCCCGAATAAGGAATTTTGAAGAGCTGGCCGGCAAGAAAATAGTCTGGGCCGCCTTTTCCAACAACTGGCTCCAGGGCATAAAATTTCCCGGAAAACATGTGGAGGAAATCTCCCGCTGTGGCCGCCTACCTTACATAAGGCTCATGGCCCGCTCCTCCTTTAATTTCGGACCCGACCCGGTCTATACCCTCCAGAGAATAATAGACGGAGACTTTGACCCTCAGTTGAGGCAGTGGGCTAAGGAAGCCAGACGATACGGGGGACCGCTCCTGGTGGAATTCGGCGTGGAGATGAACGGCAACTGGTTTCCCTGGTCCGGATACTGGAACGGAGCGGGAAGGACCGATGGCTACGGGGACCCGGGTCTTGCTGACGGTCCGGAAAGGTTCAGGGATGCCTATCGGCACATCATCCAGGTTTTCCGTGAGGAAGGGGCGGTCAACATAACCTGGTTTTTTCACGCCAATGCGGAAAGTTTCCCTCACGAGGCCTGGAACCGACTGGGCAATTACTATCCGGGAGATGACTATGTAGATTGGGTCGGTCTCAGCGTTTACGGTCCCATCTTCCCGGAGGAAAGGGAGGAATGGAACTCCCTCTCCTTCAGGGACAGGTTCCTGAGGGCCTACAGAGAACTGAGGAGAGTGGCCCCCAAAAAGCCCCTGGCTGTTCTGGAGTTCGGGGTCACTGAGGACCCCAGAAAACCATCGTGGATAGGCGAGGCCTTTGCTTTCATAAAAAGTTTTCCCGAAATAAAGGCAATATCCTGGTGGCAGGAAAGGTGGGAAAACGAGGACGGCAGCTTTTCAGACCTCAGGATAAATTCCAGCCGGGCCTCCTTAGAGGAATATAAGAGGCAGATAAAATCCCCCCTCTTCAAAACCACACCGGTTTTCAACCTTCCCTTTTTCCTCCGCCCCCGCTGATCAGATCTCCATTATCTCCTTTTCCTTCTTTTTGGCGATCTCCTCAGCCTTCCTTATGTATTCGTCGTGAATCTTCTGGATTTCGTCAAAGGCCCGGTATTTATCGTCCTCGGAAATTTCCTTGGCCTCCTCCAGCTCCTTTATCTCCTCCCTGGCTTCCCTCCTTATATTGCGAATGGCAGCTTTGGTCTCCTCCAGAATCTTATGCAGTAATTTAACCAGCTCCCTCCTCCTCTCCTCGTCCAGTGGAGGAACGGGAACCTTAATGTTGGTGCCATCGTTCACAGGGTTAAAACCCAGATTGCTCCTGATAATGGCTTTTTCTATCTCGGTCAGTATGTTCTTGTCCCAGGGTTGAATTATTACCAGCTCAGGGTTTACAACGCTGACGGTGGCCAGCTGGGTTATGGGGGTTGGAGCCCCGTAATAATCAACCCTTATCTCTTCAAAAAGGGACGCCGAGGCCCTTCCTGTCCTTATCTTTGAAATTTCCCTTTTGAAATGCTCCACCGAGGCCTCCATTTTCTTTCTGGTCTCCTTAAAAACCCTTTCCATTTCACACCTCCTTTTTTACGATGGTTCCCACCTCTTCCCCCAGGATTATTCTCCTGAGATTGCCTTTCCCCCTTATATTGAAAACGATTATTGGAAGATTGTTCTCCATGCAAAGGGTGACGGCGGTGGGGTCCATAACCCTGAGGTTCCTTTCCAGAACCTGGAAATAGGAGATTTCTTTAAAAATCTTGGCCCCCTTGTCCTTCTCCGGGTCAGCGGAGAAGACCCCGTCCACCTTGGTGGCCTTTAGGAGGACCTCAGCCTTCATCTCCACCGCCCGCAGGGCGGCGGCAGTATCGGTGGAGAAGAAGGGGTTTCCTGTTCCGGAGGCGAAGATAACCACCCGGCCCTTCTCAAGGTGCCTGAGGGCCCTTTTCGGTATAAAGGGTTCCGCGATGGCCCTTATCTCCAGGGCGGAAACAAGCCTGGTAGGGATCCCCCTCTTTTCCAGGAAGTTCTGAAGGGCCACGCCGTTTATAAGGGTGGCCAGCATGCCCATATAGTCGCCCCAGATTCTGTCTATTCCCAGGTCCGAGGCCTTTATCCCCCGAAAGAAATTTCCTCCTCCCACCACCAGGGCAATCTCCGCACCCAGAGCCCTGACTTCCTTTACTTCGTCGGCTATAAAAGAAAGAACCTCCGGATCAATGCCGGAGGACCTTTCCCCCAGCAGGGCTTCTCCGCTTATTTTGAGAAGAAGCCTTCTATACTTTAGGTCCATCTTCGTGGGTTATTCTTCCCCCACCGCAAGCCGGGCAAATCTCCTTATGACTATGTTCTCTCCAAACTTGGCTATTTGTTCAGTAAGGTAGTCCCTTACCTTTACCTCCGGATTCTTTACATAGGGCTGTTCAAGAAGACAAACTTCCTCGTAGAATTTTTTGAGCTTTCCCTCTATTATTCTATCTATAACATGCTCTGGCTTGCCCTGGGCCTTCAATTGCTCCCTGTAAATCTCCTTTTCCTTTTCAACGACCTCCTGGGGGATATCCTCCGGGGAAACATACTGGGGAGCCGAGGTGGCGATGTGCATGGCAATGTTCCTGGCAAATTCCCTGAACTCCTGGTTCCTCGCCACAAAGTCCGTCTCAGTGTCTATCTCCACCAGAACCCCTATTTTCCCGTTAAAATGGATGTAGGAGCCTATAAAGCCATCCTTTACGGCCCTGGTTGCCTTCTTGGCCGCCGTGGCCAGCCCCTTCTTCCTCAGGATCTCTATGGCTTTCTCCTCGTCCCCTCCTGCCTCCTGAAGGGCCCTTTTTATGTCCATCACGCCCAAGCCTGTTCTCTCCCTCAATCTTTTTATTTTTTCCATGGAGACTTCACTCATTTTCTCCTCCTTCTGTTTTCTCTTCCTCCTGCTCAGAGGCCTCCTGGCTCTCCACCTTCATCCTCTCCAGCTCCCTCCTCTCCGCTTCCTCCTTTCCTTCAAGGATGGCATCGGCTGCCTTGGAGCAGAAAAGCTTTATGGCCCTTATGGCATCGTCGTTTCCGGCAATGGGATAATCCACCAGGTCAGGGTCCCCGTTGGTGTCTACCACCGCCACGATGGGAATGCCGAGCTTGCGGGCTTCCTTTATGGCTATTTCCTCGTGGACTGAGTCTATAACAAAAAGGGCCCTGGGAAGTTCCACCATCTCCTTGATTCCCTCCAGGTTCTTCTGCATCTTTTTAAGTCTCTTCTCCAGCCTGCTCTGCTCCTTCTTGGAAAGAAGCTCCCATTCCCCTGAATTTCTGAGCTCCTCCAGCTCTATGTACTTCTCCACGCTTTTTCTTATCATCTTGAAGTTGGTCAGCGTCCCCCCTAACCAGCGATGGTTCACATAGGGCATACCGCAGCGGGTTGCCTCTTCCTTTATTATTTCCGTTGCCTGTTTTTTAGTGCCCACGAAAAGAACATCCCCCCCGGAAGCCGCCACTTCCTTCAGAAAAGCCAGGGCGGTTTTAAAATCCTCTACGGTCCGTTGCAGGTCTATGATGTGAATCCCATTTCTCTTTCCGTAAATGTATGGAGCCATCTTGGGGTTCCACTTCCTGGTTTGATGGCCGAAATGAACCCCTGCCTCTAACAGTTCCTTCATAGTGACTTCCACCATGGCTTCACCTCACCTCTTGTGATACTGATGGGCCTTGCGGGCCTTGTGCAAACCGTACTTCCTCCTCTCCTTCTCCCTGGGGTCCCTGGTAAGCATTCCCTTTTCCTTCAGAACCCTGTGAAACTCCGAATTATATTTAACCAGGGCCCTGGCTATGCCCAGGCGGATAGCGTCAGCCTGGGCAGAAACTCCTCCTCCCTTAACCGTAATGTAAAGGCCGAATTTCTCCACTGTCCCGGTAAGGTAAAGGGGAGCCTTAATTCTGGCCTTCATTCCATCGGAGGGGAAATAGGTATCAAAATCCCTTTCCCGGTTGTTCACAAAAAGCTTGACCTTGCCGGGGTTTTCCAGGAGGAAGATCCTGGCCACCGCAGTTTTCCTCCTGCCCGTTCCCCAGGGATAGGGAATCTCCTTCTTTTTTTTCTTTTCTTCCATTTCTCACCCCTTAATTTCGTACTTCTCCGGTTTCTGGGCCTGGTGGGGATGATGGGGTCCCCTGTACACCTTAAGCTTCCTGTAAAGTCTCCTACCCAGGCGGTTCTTGGGGAGCATACCCCAGACCGCATCCTCTATTACCTTTTCCGGATGACGCTGGAGCATTTCCCTCAGGGTGAACTCCCTCAGGTTTCCAAGATAACCGGAGTGGGAGCGGTAAAGTTTCTGGTCCAATTTCTTGCCAGTAACCTTTACCTTCTCAGCGTTCACAACTATTACAAAATCCCCGGTGTCCAGATGAGGGGTAAATATGGGCTTGTGTTTACCCCTCAGAAGCCTGGCCACCTCTGTTGCCAGCTTTCCCAGGGTAACACCTTCCGCATCCACCAACCACCACTTCTTTACAATTTCCTTCTCCTTAGGGAGATATGTCCTCATATCACACTCCTTCGCTTTGGTCAGCATAATAATTTACAGCAAAAAGCCCCCTTTGTCAACCTTGGATTGAACCTATACCTCACCAATTGTATCTTAATTAGTGAAAATGAGCAAGGAAATAGTGGTAAAGGCCAAAAGGGGAGAGAAAAAAGCCATGGAAAGGCTGATCAGGGAATGGCAACCGAGGCTTTACAATTTCGCCCTGAAGCACCTGGGGAACCCCGATGATGCGGTAGATGTTACCCAGCAGGTTCTCTTCATAATGTCAAGGCAGCTGAAAAAGTTGAGGGAACCTTCGGCCTTTTCGGTGTGGCTATATTCCATAGCCATGAACGAAATAAGGAAAACCTGGAGGAAGAGAAGGGAAGAGGTGGCGGAGGTCCCGGATTATATGGGGGAAAAGGAGGGGCTGGCCTTCGCCGCCTTGCAACTTCTCCCCCCTCACCAGAGGGAGATAATCCTTTTGAAGGAAATAGAGGGTTTCTCCGTCAAGGAAATTTCAGAGATTCTTTCAATCCCCGAGGGAACGGTAAAGAGCAGGCTTTTCTACGCACTTAAGGCCCTGAGGGCACAGTATTTAAGATTAAAGGAGGAGGCCTATGGTAGACCACAGTGAATACAAAAGGATGATAGTGGAATTTTTATACGGAGAAATAACTCCGCAGAGGGAGTCTCTGCTTCTGAGGCACCTGGCCCAATGCGAAGAATGTAGAAGGGAGCTCAGGGAAATTCGCCAGGCCAGGGAAATTCTCCAGCCCCTGAGGAACCCTGCACCCTCTCCCCGGGTAGTCCTTAAGGAGAGGGTTTCCCTCCCCTGGGCAGCCGCACTTTTTCTTTTGAGTTTTCTTTTCCTCCTCTTCAACCTTATATACAGGGGACTGCCCCGGACGGAGGGGCTCCGGAATCCTTCCCAGATTACAGAAACACTGGAAATTAAAGAGCCCCCAGACTTTTCGGTGCTCTTAGAGGATTACGAGGCCTATTTCCTCCAGGAGGAAGACTACCTAAGCATTGAAGATAACAGGAGGTGAACCATGAGAAAACCGACGGCATTTCTAATTTTGCTTCTTGCCGCATCCTTAATGGCTTCTGAGCTGGAAAGGGATGTGGTGATGTTCGGTAGCATCTTCTCCACGGCCATCAATGCCTCAGGAAAAATTCCCTACAGGGTCTCCCCCTTCGTGGTGGAGGACTACGGGGTGTTCTACTTCATCCACAGCCCGAAAATGAGGGGCCTCAGGGAGAGGATGGCCAGAAAATTCAGGAAACTCCCTCCCCAGAAGAGGAAGGAAGCGGTGGCGAAGCTCCAGGAAAAAAGGGGGGAGATAGTTCAAAGAATAAGGGAGGGCATCAAGAAGGCCATCGTGGCGGCTTCCCGCTACGGGGAGGTGCTTAAAAATGTGCCCGACTCTTACTGGCTGGCCTTTGTCTTCCAGTCTCCCAGGAGCATCGGAAGCGTTTCCTTCCCCTGCATGGTGGTGAAGGTCAGGATGAAGGATGTAAGGGCCTTTTCCAGGGGAAAACTTTCCGAAGAGGAATTTTCCCGCCGGATAATCCTTCCCTCCATCCCTGAGCAAACACCTCCCGTCAAAAAATAGGGGAATAAGGGCCCCGCAAAGGCGGGGCCTCCCCTGTTAAAACCCTCCATCTTTTTTATAATTTAGCAGGTGAGGAGAGGAATAGCAAATTTACCCCTGCACGGCGGTAAAGCGCCCCCATGGCTTTTCTCCCGCATGGTTAGATTATCAAAGTCCATAGTTGAAGCCATGCTGGAAGAATTCCCTCCGGAGGAGTTCTTAAGGAGGCTTTCCCATCCCGGATGGTTTCAGGCTCTGGGTTGCGTTCTCGGCTTCGATTGGCACTCCTCGGGCCTAACAACCACCACCACAGCAGCCCTGAAGGAAGCCCTCTCCGAGCTTTCCACTCCCCTTATATTGGCAGCAGGAGGAAAGGGAAGGGCCGCCCTCAGGACCCCCCTGGAGGTTGAGTCGCTGGCAGAAAGGTTCGCCTTTGACCCGCTGCCCATAATAAAGGCCAGCCGGCTTTCGGCCAAGGTGGACTCAGCCCTCCTGCAGGACGGATACGAGATTTACCACCACGCTATCTTCTTTACCCCCGAAGGAAAATGGGCTGTGATACAGCAGGGCATGAGGGAAGAGCTGAAGATGGCCAGAAGGTATCACTGGCTGTCCTCGCAGGTGAAAGACCCCACCCAGGAGCCCCACACGGGGATATCATCGCAAAAGAAGGAAAAGGTGGTTCTGGACCTAACATCGCGAAAATCCCTCAAGAACAAAGAAATTATCCTTCAGCTCTCCAGGGAAAAACCCGAAAAGGTGAAAAAGGACTTCTCGCTGATTCTCAATATGCCCCGGAGGCACGCTTTGCTTTCAGCGGATATGAGGCCGGAAAACTTCCACAGGGCCCTGCTAAAGACCTACGAGAGGACGCCGCAGGACATCCTTCAGCTCCTCATGATAAGGGGGATAGGAGCTAAATTTATTAGGGCATTGTCCTTGGTGGCGGACCTCATCTACGGGGCTGCCCCCAGTTACGAGGACCCTGCCCTTTATTCCTTCGCCCACGGCGGAAAGGATAAAACCCCCTATCCCCTGGACTTTCGGGTTTACGAAACCACCATAGAAGTTCTAGAAAGGGCTATAAAAAGGGCAAAACTTGGCGACAGGGAGAAACTTAAAGCTTTAAAAAAGCTTTCGCAGGAATTCTCCCCCGGGGCTTGAGGGGGATGTTAAAATACTATCTGAAAAAACACAGGGAGGTGATAAATTTGGCCTATGTAGTGGTGCAGGAAGGCGAATCCTTTGAGTCCGCCCTTAAAAGGTTCAAGAGGAAGGTTCAGCAGGAAGCCATAATCAGCGAAATCAAAAAACACTCCGTCTATCTCAAGCCCGGCGTAAGGCGCAGGCTGAAAAAGCTTCAGGCGCTCAAGAGGATAAGGAAAAAGCAGAAAAGGGAAAGAGGAGGCGTCTGATTTGGAAAGGGTTCCCCCCTGGGTCAGGAGAAGGCTCCCCGGGGGGAAAATTTATTTCAGGGTAAGAAAAATCCTTCGGAAAAGGGGGCTTCGCACCGTCTGCGAGGAAGCACGATGCCCTAACATTTCACACTGCTGGGGGGAAGGTACCGCCACCTTCATGATTTTAGGGGAGGTCTGCACCAGAAGGTGCGGGTTCTGCGCGGTCAAGCACGGAAGGCCTGCCCCCCCGGACCCGGATGAACCGAGAAGGGTTGCGGAAGCCGCCCTGGAAATGGGTTTGTCTTATGTGGTTATAACCTCAGTAACCAGGGATGACCTTCCCGACGGTGGGGCCCATCATTTCCTTCACACCATAGAGGAGGTGAAGAAACTTCTCCCTTCCGCGGAAATAGAGGTTCTCATTCCTGACTTCGCCGGCAGGGAGGAAAACTTAAAGGTGCTCTTACAATCCCCACCCTCTGTAATAAATCACAACATAGAGGTGCCCCAGAGGCTTTACCCCAGGATCGGAAGGCCCAGGGGTTTTTACAACAGAAGCCTGAAGGTTCTGGAGTTTTACGCCAAGGAAGGCCTTATAACCAAGTCAGGGCTTATGGTAGGGCTGGGGGAAAAAATCCAGGATATCAAACTTGCCTTGAAGGACCTGGTAAATTCCGGGGTAAAAATTCTTACCATAGGGCAATACCTGAGGCCGGGATTTGAAAATCTCCCGGTGGATAGATATTATTATCCAGAGGAGTTTCAGGAACTTAAGGAAATTGCTAAGGGGATGGGCTTCGCAGCAGTGGAGGCCGGACCCTTAGTAAGGAGTTCCTACAGGGCGGAGGAGCTTTATAGTGAAGTACTTAATTTTCTCGGACATTCACTCTAATCTGGAGGCCCTCCAGAGCTTTCTTAAAAAGGCAAGTAAGTTGAATCCCCAGGCCTATGTTTTCCTGGGCGATGCCGTGGGCTACGGGGCAAATCCCAACGAAGTGGTGGAGACTCTGGCCTCCCTACCCAACCTTGTGGCAATAATGGGAAACCACGACAAGGTGGCCCTGGGCCTTGACACCTCCATGCTCTTCAACCCGGTGGCCGCAGAAGCCCTGGATTGGACTAAAAGGAAACTATCCCGATTCTCCCTTAAATTCCTTAAAAGCATGAAAAGGGGACCCCTGAGACTGAAGGAAGGGGTCTGCATTTGCCACGGAGCCCCCTTTGACGAAGATTACTATATATTTACCCCTGCCGACGCCCTGGAGGCTGTGGAATTTTCCGGAGAAAGGATATGCTTCTTCGGACACACCCATGTGCCGGCTGTCTACGAGTTCCCTCCGGAGAAGGACTTTGTGGCCATTTACCATCCCCTGCAAGAGGGAAGAACCTTCATAAAACTGAAGAAGGATTTCCTGTATGCTATAAATCCGGGTTCCGTGGGACAGCCCAGGGACAGAAACCCCAGGGGGACTTTTTTAATATACGACGACGAAGAGGAGGCCGTAAGGTTTTACAGGTTTTCCTATCCTGCCGAAAGGGCAAAGAGGAAAATCATTCAGGAGGGCCTTCCTGAGGTCCTTGGGGAAAGGCTCCTGGAAGGATATTAGACCTGTTTTGTTTTAGTATGGAAAACCAGAGTAAGCCTTCCCAGGGTTACCCGGGCCCCGTCCTGTAGGTCGTACAAAAACCCGGGTTTTATCCTTCTATTGTTGAGAAAGGTCCCGTTCAGGACCCCTACCTCCTCCTTTATGTAGAACTTCCCGTTTCGGAATATCACCCGGGCGTGCCTTCTGGAAATGTATCTATTCTTGTCGTAGGGTGAGAGGTCCACATGGGGAACAAAGGAGCTGGAAAGGTCCTTCCTGCCCAGAAAGGTAATCTTTTGTTCTACAGGGAAAATTTCCCCCTCCTTCTCCAGCTCAAACCATGCCTTCACATTGGAGGGAAGGGGCTCGTTCTCCACCTCTATTTCTGTTTCTTCCCTTTCCATCTTATCCATAAGTTTGTACATATCTCTCAATCGGTGGGCCAATTTTCGCAAGATTCTTACGCTGAGATTGGGGTCGGATTTGATTATTTTGTCGAAACTGTTTTCATCTATAAGAACCAGTTCACAGTCCTCCTCGGAGATAGCGTCGGCCACCCGGGGTAGACCGGTAAGCAATCCCAGGTCTCCGAAGAAATCC
Organism: Candidatus Aminicenantota bacterium; assembly: GCA_026987025.1. Classification (GTDB taxonomy): domain Bacteria; phylum Acidobacteriota; class Aminicenantia; order S016-38; family S016-38; genus JALSNJ01. Next base: position 172,157 of record JALSNJ010000026.1, read on the forward strand.
CCCTTTCCCAGAACCGCTATTTCCTCTCCTTTGCGGAGAATTTTCACCTTCCCCTTCAAGATAAGGTACATAAAGTTGCCTTCCTCTCCTTCCCGGAAAATCACCACACCTCTGGGAATTTTTATAACCTCGTTTTCCATATTTTCCATTTTATTACCCTCCCTTTAACTATTCAAATCCCTTTTAAATTCTATACAAATTTAACAAGACAAGACAAGACAAGACAAGGTGTTAAAATAAGTCCATGAAGGTCAAGGAAGAGCTGAGGAACCTTATATCAGCGGGTTATCCCTTTATCTACATAGTCTCCTGGGAAGAAAAGAGGGTGGAGGAGGTTCTGAGGGAATTTTCCTCCAGCTTGGCCATCCCCTTTTTCACATGGACTGTCACCGGGGGCTTTGAACTGGAAGGCAGGCCTGTGGAGGGCACCCGTTCTCTGGAGGAAGCCCTGGGTTTTACCGTGGAACAGGAAAAGGGATTTTTCCTGCTGAAGGACATCCACCGGTTTCTCCAGCAACCCCAGGTTATAAGGAAGTTCAGGGACACCTATTTCTCCATCAAGGGAAGGCCCAAAAGAATTTTCCTGCTTTCTCCGGTCTTTAAGATTCCAGAGGAGCTCAAAAGGCACATGGTGGTGGTGGACTATCCTCTTCCGGAATTCCAGGAGCTGCTGTCCCTGGTGGTTTCCTTCCTGAAGGAAAGAGGAAGCAAGGGAGTGGAAATAAGACTTACCAAAGAGGACATAAATCAAATGGCCGTGGCCCTTCAGGGCTTCACCATGGACGAAGCCGGCTTCGCCCTAAAAAAGGTATCCCATGGGAAAAAGGTAATAGACTCATCCATAATAGAGACCCTCAAGGAGGAAAAGCGCCAGATAATGAGGAAGGAAGGGGTTCTGGAGTATGTGACGGAAAAACTAAGACTGGAGGACATAGGGGGTCTGGACAATCTGAAGGCGTGGTTGATTAAAAGGAAGAGGGCCTTTTCTCCCGAGGCAAAAAAATACGGGCTGGATGCTCCCAGAGGACTTCTGGTCATGGGAATAACCGGCTGCGGAAAAAGTATAACTATAAAGGCCGTGGCCACCCTCTGGGAACTTCCCCTCTTCCGCTTAGACATGAACTTAGTTTACTCAGGCATAGCTGGGCCACCGGAGGAAGCCTTCATAAAGGCTCTGAAGGTGGTGGAATCCGCTTCCCCGGCAGTTCTCTGGCTGGACGAGATAGAGAGCGGTATAACTGACAAGTACACCGCCGACTCCACCGCCAGAATCCTCGGTTATTTTCTTACCTGGATGCAGGAGCACAGGGAAGGCGTTTTTGTGGGGGCCACGGCCAACAGGATAGACATGCTTCCGGCGGAGCTCCTTCGCCGGGGAAGGTTTGACCAGATCTTCTTCGTTGACCTTCCCTCCCGCAGGGAGAGGGAGGAGATCTTTCGGGTTCACTTTAAGAAAAGGGGAATTGACCCCCAGCGATTCAATATCCCCCAGCTGGCCCAGATAACCAAAGGATGGTCAGGCTCTGAAATAGAACAGGCCATAATCTCCGCCATGTACGAAGCCTTTAACGAGGGAAGGCCCGTAGAAGAGGACGACCTTTACAAAATATTCACCAATTCGGTTCCCCTTTCCACCACCATGGCCGAACAAATAAAGAAGATAAGGAGCTGGGCCCACGACAGGGCCGTAAGGGCCTCCTCGGAAAAACCCGAAATTTGATTCAGAAACAGATACCTTGGTATAATCCCCCTGTCATGTTAAATCTGGCCTTCTGGGTCCTTTTTCTTATAATTTTGGGTGGCCTTGGGATATTCCTCTTCTCCCGAAGAGAGGAAAGATCCGTGGTCTCCTTAGCAGCGGTTTTCTCCGCCCTTGGAGGAGTCTTCGCCCTGATGGGATACACTTTCTTGGGAGCTATTTACCTTTTGATTTACGCCGGAGCGGTGGTGGTGGCCTTTCTAATGGTGGCCTGGCTGGTGAGCGGGAGGTCTCAGGGGGGAAGGAGCCTCCGGTGGGCCTTTGTTTTTGTCTTTCTGTCTCTGACCCTGGAGCTTGGCCTGATCCTTACTTACAGTCACTTAACCTTTAAAAAGGCCCAGGCACCGGCTTTAAAGCTCGGTAGCTTCTTCCTGCAGAACTACCTTTATGTTTTTGAACTGACCTCCCTCCTCATCCTTACGGCGGTGATATCCTCCTTGGTGCTGATAAGGAGGGAAAAATGAGCTCCTTCAGCCTTTTTATCCTGGCGGCCCTTTTGATAGCCGGGGGAATCGCCGGATTTTTCCTTAGGAAGGACCTGCTGACCATGCTTCTCTCCAGCGAGGTGGCCCTTTCAGGGGCCAACCTCCTGCTCCTCGTATTCGCCTCCCAGGCCTCGCCCACGGAGGCCCAGGCTGCGGTACTGGCCATACTCACCGTGGCGGCGGCCGAGGTGGCTGTAGCCCTGGCGGCCCTGGCCGTGGTAATAAGGGAGAAGGGAAAAGCCACAGAGGATATAGTATCGGAGATGAAGGGATGAGTCTGCTTTTATCCGGAGTACTTTTTCCTCCAGCCTTAGGGGCCCTTATTCTAATTCTACTGGGAAGGCTATTGAGCAAAAGATCGGTATCATGGCTTTCCCCGGCCGCGGTGGGAATTTCCTTCCTGACATCCCTCCTTTCCTTTTTCCTCATAAAGGGAAAGGCATCCCTTTACCTGTTCCCCTGGTTATCCGTAGGCGGACTCCAGGTTGACTTCTCCCTGCTCTGGGACCCCCTTTCCTCCATCATGGCCCTGACGGTATCCGGGGTTTCCTTTCTAATTCACATATATTCTGTTGGATACATGGGGGAAGACCCCGGCTACAGAAGGTATTTTGCCTACCTAAACCTCTTTACCTTTTCCATGCTCCTTTTAGTCCTGGCCCCCAATCTTCCCATGATGTTCGTGGGATGGGAAGGGGTGGGACTCTGCAGCTACCTCCTCATAGGATTCTGGTTTGAGAAGGAGACGGCGGCTAACGCCGGAAAAAAGGCCTTTATAGTCAACAGGGTGGGGGACTTCGGCTTTCTCCTGGGCATCTTTCTCCTTTTTACACTTCTGGGTAACCTGAATTTTGACTACATAAACTACCACGCCAATTCCCTGGCCCCTTCGGCGGCCACGGCAGCGGCCCTTCTTCTCTTTCTGGGGGCCACAGGGAAATCCGCCCAGATTCCCCTTTACATCTGGCTTCCCGATGCCATGGAGGGTCCTACCCCGGTATCCGCCCTCATACACGCTGCCACCATGGTAACCGCCGGAGTTTACATGGTAAGCCGGCTCTTTCCCCTCTATGCTCGCTCTGGCTTAGCCCTCAATGTGGTGGCGTGGGTAGGAATAATAACCGCAGCCTTCGCGGCCACCATAGCCCTGGTTCAGAACGACATTAAAAGGGTTCTGGCCTATTCCACCATAAGCCAAATAGGATATATGTTCGCAGGGGTAGGGGTGGGAGCGGTCTCGGCCGGGATGTTTCACCTCTTCACCCACGCCTTCTTCAAAAGCCTCCTGTTTCTTGCCGCCGGTTCTGTGATCCACGCCCTGGGAACCCAGGATATGAGGGAAATGGGGGGACTGAGAAAGAAAATGCCCATAACCTTCTGGGTCTTCACCATTGCAGCCCTGGCCATATCCGGAATCCCTGGCTTTGCAGGCTTTTTCAGTAAGGACCAGATTTTAGCCCAGGCCTATATCAGGAGTAAAGCTATATGGGCCATAGGGGTAGTCACCGCCGGGCTAACGGCCTTTTATATGTTCAGGCTGATATTTATGACCTTTTTCGGAGAACCCAGGGGATGGAAAAACGCCCACGAATCCCCGCCGGTAATGACAGGCCCCATGCTGGTGCTGGCCTTTTTCTCAGTAGTATCAGGATGGTTTTTCTCCTCCTTCCACGGGTGGCTAAAACCCCTGGGGTATATTCATCTGGAGGAGCTTCCGGAAAGCAAAGAGGCCCTTCTTATGGGGGCAAGCGTGGGTTTAGCCCTGCTGGCTATAGGCCTGGCCTGGTGGATTTATTTAAAAAGAGGAAAAGGGTTCCATACGGGCTTTATCCACAAACTTTTGCTTAACAAATATTATGTGGACGAAATATACAACGCTGCCTTTGTAATCCCTTACAGGGAAGGCTCAAGGTTGATAAGCCGGTATTTTGACATCGGAATAATAGACGGGACGGTGGAGGGAAGCGGAAGGTTAACCCTTCAGGGAGGCAGGCTTATGTCCTTCTTCCAGAGCGGATTTTTGAAGGACTATGCCCTCTGGATGGCAGCCGGGGTTGTTTTAGCCCTATTTGTGATGCTCGGGAGGGCCCTATGATAAGCGTCATGGTATTCCTTCCCGCCGCCGGGGCGGTTTTTCTCCTTTTCGTTTCCGGAAAAAGGACCGGGTTCATAAAAGGCTTTTCCCTGGGTATATCCTCCGGGGTTTTCCTCCTTGCCGTCTGGCTGTTCGTAAACTTTAATCCCTATTATCCCCTGCCACAGTTTGTTGAAAGGGCCCGTTGGATAGGTTTTGGTCTGAATTACCATGTGGGGACCGATGGAATAAGCCTCGTGCTGGTGGCCCTTACTGCCCTCCTTTCCCCCTTAGCCTTAGCCTCATCCTTCCGCTACATAAAGGAACGGGAAAAGGAATTCTATATAATGCTGCTTCTCCTGGAGACGGGAATGCTGGGGGTTTTCGTGGCCCAGAACCTTTTTCTCTTCTACATTTTCTGGGAAGCTATGCTCATCCCCATGTATTTCATCATCGGAATCTGGGGAGGGGAAAGAAAGCTTTACGCCACGGTGAAGTTCGTTCTTTATACCATGGCGGGAAGTCTTCTCATGCTGGTGGGAATATTTTACCTGTGGAAGCTTTCCCCAGACCATTCCCTGTATTTCTACAGACTCTATTCCCTGGAGATTCCACACCAGGCCCAGATATTGCTTTTCCTGGCCTTCGCCTTAGCCTTCGCCATAAAGGTTCCTTTGTTTCCCTTTCACACATGGCTCCCCGATGCCCACACGGAAGCCCCTACCGCAGGGTCTGTGCTTTTGGCAGGAATACTTTTGAAAATGGGAGGATATGGATTCCTCCGCCTGGCCATGCCCCTTTTCCCGGAGGCCTTCAGGCTCTTTTTGCCTTACCTGCTGGTTTTATCCATTGTAAGCATAATATACGGGGCAGCCATGGCCTTCGTTCAGGAGGACGCCAAGAGGCTCATAGCCTATTCCAGCGTAAGCCACTTAGGGGTGGTTATGCTGGGGATTTTCGCTCTATCCTTCAGGGCCTACATGGGAGGGATATATCAGATGCTCAACCACGGGCTTTCCACAGGGGCTCTGTTCCTGTTGATAGGCATGGTTTACGAAAGGACCCACACCAGGGATATGAAAAATCTGGGAGGCCTTGCAAGACCCCTGCCGGTGCTGGCTGCCTTCCTCATGGTAACGGTCCTTTCATCGGTAGGGCTTCCGGGTCTCAACGGCTTCGTGGGGGAGTTTCTGGTTTTCCTGGGAACCTTTGAAACTAACAGGGTTGCGGCCGCTTTAGCGGCCCTGGGCATAATCTTAGCAGCAGTTTACCTCCTCTGGATGTACCAGAGGGTAATGCAGGGTAGGGCAAGGGAAAAATTTCTTTCCCTTCCGGACATGAGCCTCAGGGAGATCCTCATCATGGTACCTCTGGTTGTATTGTTTTTCTGGATGGGGCTTTATCCCGGCTTCTTTATGAAAAAATTTGAGAGATCCGCCAGGTTCATGATGGAGATTACCCAGCAAAAATACAAAATAATTTCCCTTGTAAACCAGGGGGGTGAAAGGTGATGGGCATATTGCCCCTGGGGATTCTGGTTTTCTTTGCTCTCATGGCAGTGCTCCTTGACCTCTGGGCAGGGAGGTGGTGGGCCAAAACAGCATCCTACGCAGGGATAGGAGCAGCCCTGGTGGGGGAACTTCTTCTCTGGGGAAGGAGGGGAAACTACATGGCCGGCCTCCTTTCCCAGGACGCCGTAGGAATAGTTGCAGGGGTTCTCATCCTGCTCTTTGCATTCCTTGCGCTCCTCATTACCGATGGATATGACCTGAAAGTAAACATAAAGGAAGGGGAAATATACATACTTATGACCCTCTCCGCCGCCGGGGCACTGGTTATGGTCACCACCCGTCACCTCCTGGTGGCCTTCTTAGGAATGGAAATATTGTCGGTGGCCAATTACGCCTTGGCTGGCTTAAAAAGGGATACCCTTTCTAAGGAGGCCGCGGTTAAGTACGCGGTACTGGGAACGGTAGCCTCGGTCTTCTTCGTCTTAGGAATGGCCTTCTATTATGGGACCGGAGGGGGTTTTCTCCTGGATACCCGGGTGGCAGCCAGCCCTTCCCCCATGGCCTTGGCCTCCGGACTTCTTTTATTCTCCTCCCTTATGTTCAAGGCCTCGCTCTTTCCCTTCCACTTCTGGACCCCGGATGTCTACCAGGGAAGTCCTGCCCCCATCACCGCCTTCTTTTCCGTGGTAACCAAGACAGCGGGCTTCGTTTTTCTTTTGAGGCTTTCGGATTTCGTCATCCATCCTGAAGTAAAATGGTTTATCCTGGCCGCCAGCGTCCTATCCATGCTCTACGGAAACCTGGTGGCCTTAAAACAGCAGGATATAAAAAGGCTCATGGCCTATTCCAGCATATCCCACGCCGGCTATATGGCCATGGGGCTACTTCTGGAGAAACAGGGGGCCTGGGTGCTTTTGTTTTACTTAGCCGCCTATGGCTTCATGAATCTGGGAGCCTTTGCGGTTATCTCATCCCTTCTGGAGAAAAATTCCCTCCTCAACTACCGGGGATTAGCGAAGGACTATTCCCCCCTTGCCGTCTTCCTTGCCTTCTTTATGGTTTCCTTAGCGGGTTTTCCTCCCACCGCAGGATTTTTGGCCAAATTCTTCCTCTTTGCAGAGGTGGGAAGGGCAGGTTTCTGGCCCCTGGTGGTTATTGCGGCGATAACAACCCTTGTGAGCGTTTACTATTATCTGAGGGTGGTCCTCGTAATGTACATGACGGAGGGAAGGCCCACAGCCTCCTATCTTCCTTCCGGAATCCTCACCATGTTTATATCCGCCTTCTTCGTCCTTGAACTCGGGATCTTCCCCTCCACTCTGCTCGTATTTTTAAAGTACTTCGTGGGCTGAATGCAAACCCGCCAGACCCTTCCCTTTCTCCTGGCCTCCGTAGGGAAACAGAGGCTTTCAGGGATTTTAAGCATAAATTGGGGGGGTATGTTTAAAAGCTTCCTTATAAGGAAAGGGAAAATATGCGATTTGCTCTCCAACCGCCCTGAGGAATTCCTGGAGGAGCTTTTAAAAACGGAATTAGGGGTTCCGGAGGACTTCCTGGAAAAGGCCCTGCAAGAGGATAAAAACCCGGTGGAATTCCTGGTGGAGAAGGGGCTTCTCACCCTCAGCGAAACCCGTCGGGGAAACAAAGGGCGTATAGTGAAGGCGCTCAGGGATGCCTTAGAATGGCCGGACCCGGATTTTTACTTTCAGGAGCTGGAGGTAAACTGCGAACTCCCTCCGGTGGACCTTATAGAAGCCCTGAGGCAAGCCATAACCTCCATGAAGGACAGGGGCTTTTTCAAGAGGCTCTTTCCTTTGGGGGCCAAACTAATAACCTCCGCAGCCCCCGGGAACCCCACCCCGGAAGAGAAAAGGCTTCTGAGGGAATTCTCCGAAGGGAAAAATGTGTGGGATGTGGTGAGGGAAAGTCCATGGGGAGAATTCCCCACCCTCAAATTGATCTCCGTCCTTCACATCCTCGGCTTTCTCAAACCATATACAGAAGAGCCCCTGGAGGAAATTGAGGAATATCATAAGACTTCGGAGCTTTTCCCCCAGGAGGAGAACCCCTTTGGAGTCAAAATACTCCTTATCGGCCTGCTTCTGGCGTTAGCTACAGGGGCGGGAATATTTCTTTATACAAAGCTGAAAGGATCGGCAAACTCTCCCGGGGAAATGAAAAGGGTTGAAGTAAAAAAGACCGCCGGTGAGAGGAAAGAAAAAAAGAAACCCCCTTCTGTAAATCAGGTTGAAAAAAGAAGGCCCGGTACCCGAAAGGAAACCCCTCTTCCGCTCCAAAGCCCATGGAGATATGTAAGGGCAAGTCAATTACACAAAGCCGCCCTTCTCTGGAAGAACTGGGCGAAGTCCACCAGGGGATACACCCTTCTCATGCAGCTCAACTGCGTGGAAGAATACGCCTTGGCTAACCTTAAAAGAGGGGGCAAGAGATATTTTGTGGTTCCCTTCCATTACAAAGGCAAACTCTGCTATAGGGTCTGCTACGGAGTATTCCGTTCAAGGGAGGAAGCGGCCAAGGCGGCCCGGGGCAAGGGGATTCCCTATCCCCTTTCCAAACTATAGTTATCGGCTACTTACCTTTACACCCACCTCCGCCAGAGCCCTTAGAACCCTGGCCACCATCTCCGGTCTTTTCCCGAAGACTTCCGGAGGATAAATTCCCCCCTTCCCCACCGGCCCCTTCAGGAGTTCCTCGGCGAAGCAAACCACCACTGTACCGGTTCCCCTGGCCATGGCGGTTATTCCCCTTTCATAATCGTATTCAGCAAAAAAGTCAAAAATGTATTTCCTGTCCCCCACCACCTCCACCCTTCCCACTAAAAGGTCTTCGGCGGGAAAGGAGGAAAACTTTTCCTCCAAAACCCTGCCGGTTAAAGTTTTCACGGGGACTGAAAAATTGGCAAAGCTGAGGGAAAGGGCATCGTCCAGAAAGCCCAGCGAATGGAGGGTTTTCATGGCCCTCAGGTGTTCTTTATAACGGAGCGTCCTTTCCTCCATATTGGGAATTGCAAGGGTGTAAAGCAGACTCCTCAAACCGTCGGTGGGAAAGGAGGCCAGGGGCTTTACGGGAAAGTCAAGTTCATCCTTTATATGATTCAGGGGAATCAGGCTTTTTAAAATCCCGTATTCCTTTACCCTGGCCGGCCTGGTGTATTCCTCCAGAAGGTCCTCCACAGACCAGGTGAGGTTGTGATGGAAAGGAGGGAGAGGGTCCCTGGGAATTCCTCCCACCCATATTTTAAGGGACTCAGCCCTGCCCATTTTGTAAAAGGCGAAGCCCGCCAGAAGGTTAGTAAGACCAGGGGCTATGCCAGCATCCGGGACCACCACAGCCCCGGTGTCTTCGGCCTTCTTCTGAAGGAGAAGATAATCTTCCTTCCCGAAGGAGATGCTCACCACCTTTTTTCCTAACTCCACCAGTCTTTCCAGGGCCTTGAACCCCACCTCCCCTGGCAATGCATCCACCACCAACTGGTAAGGGGAAAGCTCCTCCTTCGGATTCTTCACTAACAGAAGGTTTTTCCTCTCAAAGCTCACCCCCCGCTCTCTGAGTTTCTTCTCCACCTCCTTCCTCAGGTCCCATACCACCACCTCGTGGCCGAGATTTTTCAATTTTTCAGCTATAAATCCCCCCTGCCTACCCCCTCCTAAAATCAGCACTCTCCCCATTTCCTGACCTCCCAAAAACTTACAAATTTATTTTAATACTCAGGGACCACCCTTTCAACCTCCCCCAGGGATTCAAGTTCCCTCAGCGCCATCTCGTTTCCCACCACCGCTATCTGGAATTCCTCAGGATGGAGAAGCTCCCCTGCCACCCTATTTACCTCCTTCGGGGTCAGGGCCTTTATCCTGGCGATAAACTTTTCAGGATAGTCCTCCCCAAGACCGTAAAATAACATGGACGCCAGGAGGGAGGTCACCTGTGAAGGGGTCTCGAGTCCCAGAGGAAAGTGGCCCACGAAGTAGGAGCGGGCCTTTTCCACCTCCTCCTGGCTTACCCCCCCGGAAATCACCTTCTTAACCTCCTCAATTATACCCTCTATGGTTTTTTTAGTGTTTTCTGGCCTCGTGAAGGTGGAGATGTAGAAAAGGCCTGCCCTGAGCATGGGGGAAAAGGAAGACCTTATGGAATAGGTTAAACCCTCCTTGGCCCTTATTCTTTCCATGAGCCTGGAGGAAAAACCACCCCCTCCTAATATATAGTTCAGAACCATCGCCTCTTCATAATGGGGATAGGACCTGGGAAAGGATGGATGGCCCATCCTTATCTGAACCTGCTCAGCATCCTCCTTAAGGTAAAAATAAATCCTCATGGAAGCCGCAGAAGGTTGCGGAAGACTGAGCTCGGTTTCTCCTTCTCTGAAAACCGGGAGCAAGATCTGCAGGGCCTGCTCCATGTCTTCTTCCCGGCCAGCCAGGGCCATGTAGGTGGAAGCCGAACGAAAGGAGTTGAGGAACCTCTCCCTCAGGTCTTCCCTGAGGATATTCTTGAGGCTTTTCTCTGTATCCAGTCGGGAGTAGGGGTGAGGACCAAAGACCCTCCCAGAAAATATCCTGGAGGCAGCCTCCTCCGGTTCATCCCATATCCTCCTCAACTCGGCAATGGCTCTCTGTCTCTCCCTTTCCAGCTCCTCTTCGGGAAAATCGGGAGCCTCCATACAATCCCTGAGAATCTCCAGCCCCTTCATGGCAAACTCCCTCAGGGCCCAGAAGCTAACCTGTATGCTTTCCAGAGCCGGGGAAAAATAAAGGGAGGTTCCTGTGCCCTCCAGCTCCTCCACCACCTTTTCATAGGGTTTTCCTTTGCAACCGTGAAGCAAAAGGGAGGCCATGAGGGAAGTGGTCCCTTCTTTAAGCTCAGGGTCCAGCGCCCTCCCCCCCTTAGTTATTATCCTTAAGGAAAGGGAATCGGAACTACGATGATGAAGGGCGACTTTCACATTTCCCTTCAGGATAAATTTCCTGCTGAACATCATTCTTCCCCCCTTACCAGAACTGTATTCCTCCTTCCCTCCCTCAGGTATCTCCTCCATACTTCCAGGACCTCTTCCTCCTTAGCCCTCCTGAGCTGCTCCAGTTGATGAAGAAAGGTTTCCGGCTCCCCACAGTTCAAAAGCCCCTCCCCGGCGGAAAGTCCTGTATAGTAAGCCCTTTCCAGAGAGGAAACCGTTTCCGCCAGAACCTGATTTCTTGCCTTTTCCATCTCCGGCGGCCTTAATTTATAATCGGTTATCTCCTCTACCAGAGCCTGCTCCAGATTTTCAAGGGTGCCTTTCCCGCTGCTAACTCCGTAAAAGAAGAACAGGCTGTAGTCCCCCATGGGATATATACCGCCGCCGGCCTTGATGGCAAGGCCTTTTCTGTGCACAAGGCTCTGCCAGAGCCTTGAACTCTCGCCCTCGGTGAGAACCCGGTCAATAATTGAAAGAAGGACAAAATCCCTATGACAATAGCCCGGGGTGACGAAACCCATAAAAACGAAGGGGAGCTTAACATCCATTATCATTTCGGACCTTCTGTTGCCCTTCTGTTCAGGCTCAGAAGGAAGGGGAGGGTCCTGAACCCTTCCGCCTTCCCAACCCTTAAAATATTTCTCCAGCAAGCTCAGGGCATCCTCCGGTACATGCCCGCAGAGGACAAAGAAGGAGTTAGCAGGGGTGTAGCGGAGGCGAAAATACTCCAGGAGTCCGTCCCTGGAAAAATTCTCTATGTCCGATGCCCACCCGATAATGGGCCAGTGGTAGGGGTGGGCCTGAAAGGCCAGGGCGAAGAGCTCCTCCTCCGCCTTCCCGTAGGGGGAATTATCCGTCCTGAGCTTCCTTTCCTCCATCACCACCTCCTTTTCCCGAAGGAACTCTTCGGAAGCGAAGGAGGGCCGGAGAAACCTGTCCGCCTCCATTTTGATTATCTCCTCCAGGTAGTGAGGGGCGATGTTCTCAAAATATACGGTTTTATCGTGGGAAGTAAAGGCGTTAAACTCCCCTCCCAGTTCCTGGACCCTCTTGGCGTGTTCCTGTGGTCCGTAGTTTTGAGAACCCTTGAACATCATGTGTTCAAGCATGTGGGATATGCCGGTTATGCCTGGCTTTTCGTATTTAGAACCAGCCCTAACCCATATTTGAAAGCTAACAAGGGGAGCCTGCCTGCGGATTATAAGAACCCTGGAACCAAAATCCGTTGGAATTAGCTCATAATGGAATTCCATTATACCCTCTCCTTTCCAAAAATTTCTCTGCTTACCTGGGGGGCAAGGCGGAGACCTTCTTCCTTGGTGGTGAAGGCCCCGTCCAGCTGAAGTTCATAAAGTCTGCGAAGGACCTTCCCCATTTTAGGCCCTGGCTTGAAGCCCATGGCAAGAAGGTCCCTTCCCATGACCAGAGGTTTTATGGCCTGCTCTGCGTTAAATTCCTTAAACTTCCTCAGGAGCCATTTGCCCACCTCGTCCAGGTCCTGAAGGGGAGCCTGCCCCCGGGCGTTCCTGTCCGCCGCATCCAGCAAAACCGCCAGGAGATATTCCCCCTCCAGCTCCTTGGCCAGCCTGTTGAAGGCCCTTCTGGTGACCTCCTCCCTGTTGTTGTATATTTCCGAGGGACGGTGATGAACCCTGACCAGCTTTATTATCCTTTCCCTTAAAGGATATCCCCTGTAGGTAAAGATCCCTAAGCTTTCGCAGAAGGCTTCCGCTGCCCGCTCCCCTTCCACATCGTGGCCCAGGCTCCTTATCACCAGACGGCCGCCCCTCCACTCCCAGCGGCTGCAGGAAGGTTTTTCCACATCGTGAAGTAAGGCGGCAAAGAGAAGGGCATGTCTCTGGGGTTCCCTCAGGGAAAAGAGTTTCGCCAGATTGGCTGCCTGCATTACCGTCAGGAGGGTATGGGGCCATATAGTATGGTTTCCGAAGGGGTCCGTTTCCGGATGAAAAATCCCGTCCTGGATCCAGAAGGTAAGCCGGTAAAGGGAGGGAAAAACCTTCTCCAGAACTGTAAGGGGCAGAAATTCCTCCCATGCCCTCTCCGGGTGGTCCGTGAGGTTGATTTTAAAGAGCTCCTCCAGTATCCTCTCCTTAGGAAGTTCGGAAAACTCCACCCCTTTAGCCCTTTCGTATATTTCCTCATCTATCTTAAAGTTGAGCTTGGCGGCAAACCTGGCAGCCCTTATAACCCTCAGCGGGTCGTCGGCAAAGGCCCCGGGATTGGACATCCTCAAAACCCCCCTCTTGAGGTCCTCCCTCCCCCCCAGGGGGTCCACCAATTCTCCGGAAAGGAGGTTCAGGGCCATGCTATTGACGGTAAAATCCCTCCGTTTCAGGTCCTCCTCCAGGGGGAGCTCCGGGTCCGCGTAAACGAGAAAATTTTTGTGGGACCACGAGCCGGGGGAGGCCTTCTTTTCTTTCCTCGGAATGGATATTTCTATGATTTCCCCGCTGTAATGGAACTTCAGCACAGCGAAGCTCTTCCCCACCAGGCTTATCCTGCCGAAGGGCTTGAGCTTTTCAATAATTTCATCAATGGGATGATGGAGGATTATCAGGTCTATTTCCTTAATTTCCTTGCCCAGAAGCAGGTCCCTGACCCCTCCCCCCACCAGAAAAACATCTCCCCCGAAGAGGGAAACAAAGAAGTCCCGATGGGGGATTTTAGATAAGGAAATCCTTAAATCTTCTTGCATCTTCCAGGGCATAAATGTTGTTGAATATGACATAGCTGTCCCTGTCCACCAGGGACTTGAGAAATCCAAAGTCTTCCTCGGTGAACCTGTACCGATAACCACCCCTTCCGTGAAGGCGGAAATACTTTACCCCTCCCCCTTCCCTTCTCCAGGAGAAGGGGTCCACCACATGAAAAAGGCCCAGCTCCCTGCAGAGCTGGCCGATTCTTCCCTCCCACCCCCTGCACCTTACCTCCAGACCCATGAGCAGCTCGTCCCTCTTTATCGTTGAGAAGAATCTTCTCATATTGTCCATATTCTCCTGGGAAGGGCAGAAACTTGGGGGAAGCTGAAAGACAACGATTCTCGCTTCCAGGGCATGGGCTTCCCTCAGGGTAATCTCCCAGGCTTCAAAAACCTGTTTTATGGGCTTGAAAAATCCAGCATCCGGGGGCCTCTGCCCCTTATATCTTCTGTATGTGGGGGAGTGGGGAGGGTGGGTTATTAACTGAAGCGCCTTCAGGGTAAACTCAAATCCCACCGGAGCCTCTTCCCTCCACCTTTTTAAAGTGGAAATGGGGACCGGAGAATAAAAGGTCTGCTGCACCTCCACCACATTGAACTCCCGGAAATATTTTGCCCTTGCCTCTGAAAATCCAGCACAACCTATCTTCATTCCTCTATATTATACATGTCCCCTAATTCAACGAGGAGATTTTAAAAGGGCTATTTTATGGGTTATACTTTCTCTTCAGAACATAGCATTTGGAGGTGGCCATGGGAAAAATTGAAATAGGGGTCATCGGTGGCTCAGGCTTCTACGAGATGGAAGGGATTAAAATTTTAGAAAAGCTCAGACCGAATACCCCCTTTGGCAAACCCTCCGACGAAATAGTGGTAGGTGAGATTGAGGGTAGAAGGCTGGGGTTTCTGGCCAGGCACGGAAAGGGCCATGTTTTTCTCCCCAGCGAAGTCCCATACAGGGCCAACATTTACGCCATGAAGATGCTGGGGGCCGAGAGGATCATTTCCGTATCCGCCGTAGGCTCCCTGAAGGAGGAATACCCTCCCCTGCACATGGTTCTTCCCGATTATTTCTTTGACCTGACGAAGAAAAGGGAATCCACCTTCTTCGGCCAGGGCATCGCCGCCCATGTATCCTTCGCAGACCCCACTTGCCCGGTGCTTAAGGAGGCCATTTATAGAGCAGCGAAGGAGGAGGGGGTGCCCGTCCACAGAGGAGGGACCTATGTTTGTATAGAGGGGCCGCAGTTCTCCACCAGAGCTGAAAGCGAGTTTTACAGGAAGATGGGCTTTGATGTCATAGGGATGACCAACGCCACCGAGGCGAAGCTGGCCAGAGAGGCGGAAATGTGCTATGTAACCCTTGCCATGGTAACCGATTACGACTGCTGGCATCAGGAAGAGGAGGAGGTAAGCGTGGAGCTGGTGGTGGAAAATCTGAGGAAGAACATAAAAAACGCCCAGAGGGTCATCAGGGCTGCCCTTAAATATATACCCGCCGCCCGGGGCGAGGACTGCTCCTGTGCCAATGCCCTTCAAAACGCCATTATAACTTCCAGGGACAAAATACCGGAGGAAGCGAGGAAAAAACTTCATCTCATCGTGGGGAGGTATTTATGAAGGAAATCCTGGCCATAGGCTCCATAGCCCTGGACGATGTGGAAACTCCCTACGGCAGAAGGGAGAATGCGGTGGGAGGTTCCTTAATCTATTTTTCCTACGCCGCCTCCATATTTTCAAAGGTGGCTCTGGTGGGGGTGGTGGGAAAGGACTTCCCTCAGGAAACCCTTAAGGACTTGGAGAAAAGGGGGTGTGACCTGGAGGGGGTGGAGGTCAAAGAAGGGCTCTCCTTCCGCTGGGCCGGGGTTTACAGGAAGGGGGAGGAGGACCCGCAGACCCTGAGGACCCAGCTGGGGCTTTTCGGAAGTTTTCAACCCGAACCTCCGGCCAGCTACCTCAAAACGAAGATCTTATATCTGGGCAACCTTTCCCCATCCCTCCAATTGTCACTTCTGAAAAAAATTGACCACGAAATCGCCGCCATGGACACCATGAACCACTGGATAGAGGGCCACAGGAAGGAGCTCCTTGCCCTTTTGGAAAAGGTGAACATCCTGTTTATAAACCGTCGGGAGGCGGAAATGCTGTCCGGGGAAAGCGGTAGCGTGCCGGCGTGTTATAAGCTCCTGGAAATGGGGCCTGAGACCGTGGTGGTAAAAAGAGGAGAATCAGGGGCCTTTCTCTGTTCTCAGCGAATTGTCTCTGCCCTTCCCGCCTACCCTGTGCGGGAGGTGGTGGACCCCACCGGCGCCGGCGACAGTTTCGCCGGAGGGTTCTTAGGGGCCCTATCCAGAGGGGAGGCTCTGTCAAAGGCCCTGGCCGTGGGCATAGCGGTTTCTTCCTTTACCGTGGAGGCCTTTTCGGTGGACAGGCTGTCCACTGTATCTAAGGAAGAGGTGGAGGGAAGACTCCGGAAACTCAGGGCCATAGTAAGCTTTTAAAGAACCTGAGCAGGGGAGACTATCACGGAGACCCCCCTTATGGGAAATATTCTTTCCCAGTAAACCTCAGAGAACCTTTTCCAGTCCTCCTCCTTCTCAAATTCCACAAAAAGGTGGGCCCTCCACTTGCCCCCGATCTTCTGAAAAGGGGCCAGAACCGGTCCCCGTTTCCTGAACCCCTGAAGAAGGGAAAAAAGGTGCCTTGATTTCACTCCCAAGGTTTTCCTGTCCTTCTCCTCAATCAAAAGCCTCACCAGTTTCACGAAGGGGGGATAGAGAAGCCTTCTCCTCAACTCTATTTCCTTGGAGAAAAATCTCCTGTAATCCTGAAGCCGGGCGGCCTCTATGGCATGATGCTCCGGATACCTGGTCTGTATAAAAGCTCTTCCGGCCTCCACCCTCCCTGCCCTGCCCACCATCTGGGTTATGAGCTGAAAAGTTCTCTCGGCCGCTGTAAAATCGGGAAAGCGAAGTAGAAGATCCGGGAAAAACACTCCCACCAGAGTAACTCCGGGGAAATTGTGCCCCTTGGAAATAAGCTGGGTCCCCACCAAAACATCTATCTCCCCCCGGTAAAACTTTTTCAGAATACGCCTGGCCAGGTTCTTCTTCCTGGAAACATCGGCATCAAATCTTTCCACCTTCAAATAGGGGAATTTTTTCCGAAAGGCCTGGGTCAATTTTTGAATACCGGGGGCTCCGGAGGGGGCCATTTCCCCTCCGCAGAGGGGACAGGTGGAGGGAGGTTCCTCCTGGTACCCGCAATAATGGCATTGAAGCAGGTTTTCCTCCCTGTGGTAGGTGAGGGGAAGCTCACAGTGAGGACAGAGGGGAACATGTCCGCAAACTTTACACTGGTAAAAGGAAGTAAAGCCCCGCCGGTTCATGAGGACCAGGGCCTGTTTTCCTTTGGCCTTCTCCTCCTGAAGGGCCGTGGAAAATTCCCGGCTTATCAAACCCCTCTTTCCCTTCATGGATACCACGGTTACCTGCGGAAGGGGCAGGTCCCCCAACCTTCTTTCAAGCTGGTGAAGCCTTATTTCCCCGAGGGTGGCCCTGTAAAATGTATCCACGCTGGGGGTGGCGGAGGAGAAAATCACGGTGGCACCCTCCACCCTTCCCCTCTCTTCCGCCACAGCCACCGCGTTATAGCGGGGGGATTTTTCCTGATCGTAGGAAAGGTCGTGTTCCTCATCCACGATTATCAGCCTGAGGTTCTGAACCGGAGCGAAAATCGCAGACCTGGCCCCCAGGGCTATACGGCTCTTTCCCTCCATTAAATTCCTCCACCCTCCCCCCTTTCTCCCGTAGGACACCATGGAATGTATTATCTCCACCCCTGCGAACCTGGAGGCAAGTAGCTGATAGGGGAAGGGAACCATGGATATTTCCGGCACCAAATAAATTACCCCACCTCCCTCCTTGAGCACCTTCTCTATTACTTTGAGGAGGACGAAGGTCTTTCCGCTCCCGGTTATCCCGTAAAGCAGATGAAGGGAAAAGCCCTGGCTCAGGCTGGAGATAAGCTCCCGGGCCACCCTTTTCCCCTCTGGGCTGAGCTCCACCTCCCTTATTTCAGGGAAAAGATAGGGTTCGACGGTGGGGGAAAAAACCTCCCTTTTTTCCCTGTAAACCTCCTGGAGAAACCCCCTTTTCTTCAGTTTAGTTAGTCTGTAATCGGCCCATTTTCCCAGACTCCTCCTGAGATACCTTCTGGTATAGGGTCTGTTCAGGAGAAATTTCACCAGCTCGGCTTCCTTCCCGTCCTCTAAGGCCAGGAAAACCCCCTCCGAAGTGGGAAAATAAAGGGGGGAACCCCCTCCCTTCTCCCTGGGGGGCATCATCAGGTTGAGATAAAGGCCCCTGGGCTGAAGAAACCTGCGCTGTAATCTGTCGGCCAGGGTTAAAAGGGCCTCGGGAAGAACGGTGGAGGATTTCTTGAGGATCGGCTTCACATTGAAGGCCGCCCCCCGGGCTTCCTCCCAGACCACCCCCACCGTCTTTCTTCCCCGAAGGTCCACCTCCACCACCTGGCCCCTTTTCAGCTCATCCCCGCTGGAATAGGTAAGTAGATGGGGAATCCTTTCACACGGGGCTATTTTGTAAAGCCTCACTTCTTGATGCCCATTCTAAGGAGGCTCAAAAGGGCAAGTATTCCCGGGGAAAGCAGGAGATAGGTTGTTATCACCTGTTGAAATCCGGCTATTAAAATTTTCATGGCCTTTATCCTGAATCCCTTAGCTATGTGGGGACCCAGGAGCACCGCAAACATCACGAGAAATCCGGAGACCAGGAATATACCAAGGCTCAGGAGAAGGCCGTTTAAAAAGGTTTTTACCAAATCTTCCCTGGAGAACTCGCTTCGGAAGAAAAAGACGCTGTAAAGCGAAGAGGCCAAGGCTAGGGCTGCCCCGGCAGCCCCCTGATATAGGTTCTCCGAACCCCTTAGGACAGCCCAGGAAAGGAGAAGGGAAGCCACCAGAACCGCAAGGAAACCTGCGGTATAGATGGCCATTGGCACCCTTTCCCACCGTCTTTTCCTCTCTTCCAGGTCAAAGAGCATTCAAAAACCCGCTCATTCCTCCTCGGCGGAAATTCTCCCCTCGGCCTTAGCCTGCTCTATTATCTTTTCCTGAAGGTGAGGAGGCACCTCGTCGTAATGGGAAAACTCCATACGGTAGGTTCCCCTTCCACCGGTGATGGAGGTAAGGTCCGGCTCAAAGGTAAGCATTTCTGCCATGGGCACATAGGCCTTTATAACCGCCTTCTTTCCCCTCATCTCCGTTCCCAGGATCCTTCCCCTCCTTCCGTTGAGGTTCCCCATAACATCTCCCATGTACTGTTCCGGCACTATCACCTCCACCTTCATTATGGGTTCCAGGAGGGTGGGTTTTGCCATCTTCGCTCCCTTCTTGAAGGCCATGGAGGCAGCTATCTGGAAGGCAAGGTCCGAAGAATCCACAGGATGATACGAACCATCGTAGAGTATTACCCTGAAGTCCACCGTGGGGTACCCTGCCAGGACCCCCTTCTTCCTCGCCTCCTGGATTCCCTTCTCCACAGCGGGGATGAAGTTCTTTGGAATGGCTCCCCCAAAGATCTGGTCCACAAATTCAAAATCCTCTCCCCTGGGAAGGGGTTCCATCTTTATCTTAACATCCCCGTACTGTCCCCTTCCTCCTGTTTGCTTCTTGTATTTCCCCTGAACATCGGCGGTGCCCTTTATGGTCTCCCTGTAGGGGATTTTGGGGGTCTTAAGCAGGACTTCCACCCCGTATTGCTTCTTGAGCTTGGAAATCAGCACCTCCACATGGAGCTGCCCGTTGCCGGACAGAATGAGTTCCTTGGTCTCGCTGTCCCTCTCTGCTTTGAAGCTGGGGTCCTCTTCGTGAAGTTTGTGAAGGGCGTTGGAAATCTTGTCCTCGTCCTTCTTGGTCTTGGGTTCTATGGCAAAGGAGATGGTGGGCTCGTAAAGAGGCGGGAAGGGCAGCTTCATCGGCCTATCCTTGGAACAGAGGGTATCTCCGGTGAAGGTATTCTTCAACTTGGCCGTGGCCACTATTTCCCCGGCCACCGCCTCCTCGGCGGATACATGCTCCTTTCCCATAAGATAGAAGATGTTGGATATTTTCTCCTCGGTCTCCCGGTTGGCGTTTAAAACCACAGTGTCAGGGGTAAGCCTTCCTGAAAAAACCCTCATTATACTTATCCTGCCGGCAAAGGGGTCGGAAAGGGTCTTAAACACTAAGGTAGCTAAGGGTTCGTCAACATCGGGTTTTATCTCCAGGTCCTCTACCCTTATGGGAGGTCTTTCTGCAGGGGAAGGCAAAAGCTCCACCACCGCGCTGAGGAGGTTCCAGGTCCCTATATTGAGGGCTGCAGAGGCCGGAAGGACGGGATAGATTTCCCCGGCCATCACCGAATTCCTCAGCCCTCCGGCAAGATCTTCCTGGGAAAGGGCGTCTTCCAGATACTTCTCCATTAGCTCCTCGTCGGACTCCGCCACCATCTCCACCATCTCGCTTCTCCATTTTTCGTAGCTCTCCTGCAGGTCCGCAGGCACCTCAGACTCTTCCCATTGGCCTGACTCATCGGCTTTGTATATGTAGGCCTTCCCTTTTACCAGGTCCACAATCCCCTTAAAATCCTTCTCCTTGCCCAGGGGTAGGGCTATGGGCACTATTTTCCTCCCGAAGGATTCCTTTAAGGACTCTAAGGCAGAGAAGAAATCGGTGTTCTCCCGGTCCAGCTTGTTCACCACCACGAGCCTGGGAAGGCCCAGCCTGTCCAGAATCTCCCAGGCCCTTTCCGTCTGAACCTCCACCCCGGAGGCCGCATCCACCATCACCACGCCGGCATCGGCAGCGTAAAGGGCAGCCTCAGTTTCCCAGAAAAAGTTGGGAAAACCGGGGGTATCTATAAGATTTATCCTGTGGCCCTCAAAATCGGTAAAGGCCACCGCCGTGGAAATCGTTATTTTCCTTTCTATCTCCTCTGGGTCAAAATCCGTGATGGTATTTCCCTGGTCCACCTTCAAAAACCTGTTGGTTTTACCGGTGTAAAAGAGAACCGCCGAAACCAAGGTGGTCTTTCCAGTATGTCCGTGCCCCACAAAGGCTATGTTCCTTATGGTTTTAGGGTCTCTCATTTTCCCTCCTTAGTATTTTATTATTGTCTCTACCCTGTAATTTCCAAGGGCCTCCCTTCCTTTGAGGAAGGTAAGTTCCACCAGGAAAGAAAAGCCCACCACCTTGCCCCCCTGCTTTTCCACCAAGGAGGCCAAGGCCCTGGCGGTGCCTCCGGTGGCTATAAGGTCATCCACAATCAATATTCTATCATTTTCCCCAATAGAGTCCTGGTGAACTTCCACCGTGGCTTCCCCGTATTCAAGGCTGTAGGTGGCCTGGAGGGTCCTGCGGGGAAGTTTCCCCTTTTTTCTGGCAATGACGAGTCCACAGCGCAGCTCATAGGCCATGGGAGCGCCGAAGATAAACCCCCGGGCCTCCATCGCCAGAATTTTGTCTATTCTCTCGCCCCTGTAGGGTTTTAGCATTTCCCCCACTGCGTGGCGGAAGGCCTCCGGATTCAAGAGCAGAGGAGTTATATCCTTGAAAATTATCCCTTCCTTGGGGAAATCAGGGACATCCCTTACGAATTTCTTAAGGTCCATTTCAACCTCCCTTGAGCCTTTCTTTTATGTAACTTAAAACTATTCTCTTTTTCCCGTAGTTGGGCTGGTGGGGAAACTTCTCAAGGCTCCTCTCTAAAACATAGGCGGAGGGCCTGGGATCCATCCACTGGAACCAGAAATAGGAAAAAATCTGATCCAGAACCAGGGGGTCCTTCGCCCTTTCCGCCACAAAGTCTATAAGCTCCTTCCAGCCACGGTATTTTTGACCCACCAATTTAACCTTTAAATAAAGAAACAGAAGCTCTGACCTCTGGGGATTATCCATAAGAAGGACCTTAACTATCCTTTCACTTTCCTCAATCCTGCCCCGCAGAAAAAGAAGCAGGGCCTTGGAAAAGGAGTCGGTCTCGGCCCCCCTTTGTAGCCTTTCCATTTTCTCCTTCAGTTTGCGGAGCTCCTCCACATCCTTTCGGGGGGCTCCCAGGGCCTTCATTTCCTTCATAGGTCCCTCAGCCCCCTGGTAGTCCCCCTTTGTTATTCTCGCGTAGGCGATGTATTCGTAGGGATAAAAATCCTTTGGCTTGAGGGCCTTAATGAGAGCCCCGGAGAGGTTTTCCATTTTGTCTATCTGCCTCGTGAGAGAGTAAAAATTTATAAGGTAAAGGTAAGCCTCTCTGGAAAAATAATACGGATATTGCAGAGACCGCAAAAGAACCTTTTCTCCCTCCTCAAATTCCCCCAGGAGAAAATGGGACTTGGCCTCGGCCTGGGCCTTTATTATAAGAAGCCTTAAAGGAATGTTCTTCCCCCGGCTCAGCTTTTTTAAAAGATGAAGGGCCTCCCTATATCTGCCGGCCTTTACCAGATAAGCGGCGTAATTAATGTGAACCACCGGGGAATTGGGGGACATGCGGTAGGCCCTGGACCAGAATTTCCCCTCGGAGGAATACAGGCGGCTGAACTGCGTTGAAAGCTGTCCCACTGGAAGGCAAAGAAGAAGAACCGCCCCCAAGGCCACGGCCCTGTTGGTAAACCTTTCAATAAGGATAAAGGGAAGGGCCGAAAGGAATAACAGTCCCATATAGGCAAACCTGTTGGCTATGGGGGTAGGGGTCGTCAGGATCAAAGGGGCCAGGGCAGGGATGAGGAAGATAAAGCCTGCCAGGGGATAAAAGCCCAATTTCCTGGTGGGTTTGAAGGGAAACAGGAATAGCAAGGCAAGGAAAAAGAGCCCTAACCAAAGGTAGGTACCGCTGGATAGTATTCTTACGAAGTCCGGCACCGGGGAAACCTTAAAGGGAAGCACCGAGTTGAAAAAATAATAGCCCAGTGCTTTCAGGGAATTGGTGAGAAAGGAATAGGCCCTGGGAGGGTAGAAGGCCTCGGGGATGTAGCTTATCTTAAGCGAAAGGAGGAAGAAACCCAGGGCGGCGAATCCAAAGGCTAAAAATTCCGGGAGGAAGGACCAGAATCTCTCCCTGGACTTATATAGCACCAGGGCCACTAAGAAAAGGGGAAATATATAGGAGGCCTCCTTGCTCAGCATGGCCAGGGCGTAGGAAAGAAGGGAAAGGCCCACAATCCAGAACCTTTTGTTTTCCAGATGTTTTAAAAAAAGATAGGTGGAGATGAGGAGAAAAAACCCGGAAATAAGGTCTGTCCTTCCGGCCACCCATCCCATGGGCTCCTTGGCCAAGGGATGGAGGCCGAAAAAAAGGGAGGCGCCCAGGGCCAAAAGGTAATCCCCCTCCATCCTTTTTAAAACCAGATAAAGCAGGAAAACCGAAAAAAGAAAGAAAACCAGGTTCGTCAGGTGATAACCCCAGGGTCTCAGGCCGTGAAGTTTGTAATCCAGGGCGTAGGAAAGGAGAATGATGGGCCTGTAGTATCCGCCGGCCCTCCCCTCCATTCCGCTGTTTTCCCAAAAACCCTTGGTGAAGAAATCCTTAATGTTGGAAAGGGATTTTATTTTTTCGTTGTTGACAATAAGGGAAAAATCGTCCCATAAGAATCCTCCTCCTATAACCGGAAGGTTTACCGCCAGAACCACCAGCAGAAGGGTGAAAACTAAGAGGACCTCCAGCCTCCTTCCTTTCATCTGGCTATTCTAACAAACTACTTCTTCCAGTAGCAAGAACTCCTTTCCCTCATTATCCTTCTGATCCTCTCCTTTTCCGGGTCCTTGACCTGTACCACCACATACCGGGACCTTTCCACGCTTTCCTCTCTAACCACCACCTCCAGTTTGTATGTCCCTTCCCTGGAAGGGAACCACAGAACCCTTGTGTCCTCTCCCCTGCTCAAGACCTTTTCGTTAACCCTGAAAATCACCTCCGGGGAATAGAAGCCGTAGATTTTTGCCTTGATCTCGGCTCCCTGGGCTGTACTCACAGGGGGTGGAGGGAGGATTTCTATTTCTACCCCCAGCTTCCTCGCCAGTATCTGAACAATCGTGACCTGCCTTTCCCAATCGTAGCTCACAGCCGCCAGCCTCTTTCCTTCCATCACAAACACAGGGAATTTCAGCACCCCCCCCAGTCTATAATCCCCAGCGGGCCTTCCATTTAGATAGAAACCTCTGATCCTCTCTGAAAGGGAAGGGGCCACCACCACTTCATCCAGGACCAAGGGAGGATATTTTCCCCTTCCTGGAAGCTTCTTTATCCAGAGGAGGGAACCGGTTTTTTTCTTAAAAGCATAAAGGTGGCCATCCAGGGAAGCGACGAAAAGTAAATTTTTATAAGAAGCGGGCCTGGCCACCACCCCCCCGCCAATCTTCCTCCTCCACTTTATTTTTCCCCGGCTTTTTCTGACGACATAGCCATCCCGGGTGCCGTAATACCTATCATTGCCCTCCACCAGCACTGAAGAAAACTTACCCTTCCCGGATGCCAGGCCCTTCCGGGCGCCTCCCTTTGATTCAAGTCCCACATTGAACTTCCCTCCTTCCCCCAATTCGGCCTTCCATCCCTCGTCGGTTATGCAGGTTTTTCCATCAAAGAAGACAGGCGCCCCCTTCAGCTCTACCCTGCTAACCTCCTCCAGAGGAAAAGAAAACTTCTCCGGCTGAAATTTTGGAGAGCAAAAGGAAAGCAAAAAAACGATAAGGAGAAACAGCTTTTTCATCCGATAAAGTATAATAAAAAAATGGGAAGAATATACAGATTGGCCCCGGAGATAAGGGCTAAGATAGCCGCCGGGGAGGTAATTGAGGGACCCGCCTCGGTGGTAAAGGAACTGGTGGAAAATTCCATAGATGCCGGGGCCAGGAAGATTGTCCTCAGAATAGAGGATTCAGGACTTTCCCTGATATCCGTCAGCGACGACGGAGTGGGAATTCTGCCCGAAGACCTTCCCTTAGCCCTGCAGAGGCATACTACAAGCAAGCTTTCCTCTGAGACCGACCTCCTGAAAATAAGAACCCTGGGCTTTCGTGGGGAGGCCCTGGCCAGCATATGCGCCGTAAGTAAGATGAGGCTCATCTCCAGGGCTGGGGATAAAAGCTATTCTGTGGAATGTATCCAGGGTCAGATAGGACCGATAAAGGAACATCCACATCCCCGGGGCACCACGGTGGAGGTAAGGGACCTTTTCTTCAATTTTCCAGTGAGGAAGAAATTTCTCCCCTCTCCATCGTCAATTTTAAGGGAGATCTCCAGGGTGTTTATCTGCTATTGCTTGGCTTATCCTCAAATTCACTTCATTTTCGTAAGGGAAGGAAGGGAGGTGGCCAACTATCCGCCGGGGTCCTTGAGAGAAAGAATATCCCGGGTTCTGGGAAGGGAGTTCTTGGCCACCTTAAGGGAAATAGAAAACCAATGGGGGGATATGAAGGTTTATGGATTTAGCTCAGCCCCTGGAAGGGGAAGGCCAAGACCCCAGCTCTTCTTTTTTCTCAACCGGAGGCCCATCTACAACAAAGAAGTTTTTTCCGCCTTAAAAATAGCCTACTCCGGGCTCCTGCAGAGCCCCAACCTTCCCGAGGGCGTTATATTTCTTGAGGCTCCTCCCTCTTGCTACGATGTAAACATTCATCCCACCAAAAGGGAGGTCAAGTTCAGGGAACCTTCTGTTATCTACAGGTTATTCCTATCGGCCATAAAGGGAGATTATACAAGCAAGGCCCCCTCCCCTGCGCCCAGGGCCGTAGAAAGTCCCCCTTCCCCCTACGGTTTCTCCCCGGAAAAACTGGAATTCCAACAGGCGGGGGTGGAAAAGGACTTCCGGGTTATTGGCCAGGTCCGGGGAATTTTCATAGTGGTGGAAAGGGACGACGGCCTTTACTTAGTGGATCAGCACAATGCCATGGAACGGGCCCTTTACGAGAAATTGAAAAGGGGGAAAATCCCCAGCCAGAAACTCCTCATCCCTGCAGTGCTGGACCTGCGGGAGGACGAAGCCCTTCTTCTGGGACAGCGGGAAGAAGAGCTCAGGGAGGCGGGTTTTGATTTTCAAAGGCTTTCAGGGAGAAGCCTGGCCCTCAGGGCCCATCCCTCCATCATCCCTGCTGAAAGGGCGGAGAAGGTTTTCCTGGAGGCCTTGCGGGGAAAGGACCCGGTCCTGGCCACCGTGGCCTGCAGGGCTTCTGTAAAGAGGGGAGAGGCCCTCTCGGCAGAAAGGATGGAAAAAATCGTGGCTGAGCTCTTTCAGTGGGAAAACTTCCAGGTCTGTCCCCACGGAAGGCCTATAATCGTAAAGCTTTCATGGGAGGAGCTGGCCAGGAAGATCGGGAGAAGGGAAATTTAGCCCTCATGATATAATAGGACAAAACTTCAGGAGGTAAAAGATGAGGAGATTTTTATTGGCGGTGGGGTTGGTTTTTCTTCTGACGGTGCCTGCTTTCAGCGGCTCTAAAATAATATCGGTTAACCCGGTGGGTATAATCTTCGGCGTTCCCAATGTGATGGTGGAAAACATCAAGCCATCCGGGCTCAACCCTGTGCTGGGGGGTAGCCTTTACATTTACTCCAGCGGAGGATGGAGCACCTTCGGTCTGGGATTAACAGCGGGCGTAAGGAAATATCTACAGGCAGGAAAAAGCGGAGAGGGTCTTTACGCAGGGGGCTACGGGAGCCTGGGAATTCTGAGCGCCAAGTACGGAAGCGAGACCACCAACAGCCTGCTCTTTTCCGTAACCGGAGCAATAGGATACAAGGCCATCTTCAACGATAAATATGTGGTGGGGCTGGAGGCAGGTCTTTCCATCTACCTTAACTCCGGCATCACCATAGGAGGCGCCTCCTTAGGAGCCTATTCCGGGGTAGCCCCTTACGGTTCGCTGGAGCTGGGACTTAAAATCTAAAATAATCCGAACACTCGTAAAAGGGCAGGGTTAAAGCTCTGCCCTTTTATTTTTGCCAATTTCCCGATATAATTCTCCTCTGAATTCATCCCCAAGGAGGGACTAATGAGCAGAACTCAGCAGCTTATGGAAATGGATTCGGCCTATGGAGCCCACAACTACCATCCCCTGCCCATTGTTATAGAAAGGGGAGAAGGGGTGTGGGTGTGGGATGTGGAGGGAAAAAAGTACATGGACATGCTCTCGGCATACTCCGCCCTGAACCAGGGTCACCGCCATCCAAAAATAGTGGAGGCGGCCAAAAGGCAGCTGGACCGGCTGACATTAACCTCCAGGGCCTTCTACAACGACCAGCTTCCCCTCTTTCTGAAGAAGGTGGCTGAGCTTACGGGAATGGAGATGGTCCTTCCCATGAACTCCGGGGCAGAGGCTGTGGAGACCGCCCTCAAGGCCGTGCGGAAATGGGGATATTATGTGAAGGGGGTGGAAAAGGATAAAGCGGAGATTATAGTTGCTGAAGGCAACTTCCACGGAAGGACCATAACTATAATCTCCTTCTCCTCGGAGCCCCAATACAGGGATGGATTTTCTCCCTTCACCCCTGGCTTTAAGATGGTTCCCTACGGGGACGCCGGGGCCATAGAGGAGGCCATAACGGAAAACACCGTGGCGGTGCTCTTGGAACCCATACAGGGGGAAGGGGGAATAATAATACCTCCCCAGGGTTATTTGAAAAGAGTCAGGGAAATTACTGAAAAGCACAATGTCCTTCTCATTCTGGACGAAGTTCAGACAGGTCTGGGAAGAACAGGAAAGATGTTTGCATGGGAGTGGGAGGGGGTAAAGCCCGACGGAATAATCCTGGGAAAGGCTCTAAGCGGAGGAATACTTCCGGTTTCCGCCTTCGCCTCCTCTAAGGAGGTACTCGGAGTTTTCCAACCCGGGGATCACGGCTCCACCTTCGGGGGAAATCCCTTAGGGGCTGCGGTGGGAATAGCCGCTTTAGAGGTGATAGTGGAAGAGGAGCTTCCCCGCAGAGCTGCGGAAATGGGCGAATACTTCATGACCCAACTGAAAACCCTGTCCAATCCTGACATCGTGGAGGTAAGGGGAAGGGGACTTCTAATAGGGGTGGAACTTAAAAAGCCCGCCAGGGAATATGCGGAGAAGCTCATGGAGGAGGGGCTCCTCTGCAAGGAAACCCACGAATATGTGCTTCGCTTCGCCCCACCCTTAGTCATAACCAGGGAGGAGATAGATTGGGCTATGGAAAGGGTGAAGAAGGTTCTTGGCTGAACTGGCAGGGCTGCTTTGCCTGTGGGAAGGAAAACCCCTGGGGCCTGAAACTTGATTTTAAAAGAAGGGGGGAGAAGGTCTGGGCAGAGGTGGTCTTCCACGAAAATTACTCCGGATACCCCGGCATAATTCACGGAGGGATAGTCACTACCGTTCTGGACGAGGCCATGGCCAAGGCCCTGCTTTTTAGAGGGATAGCGGCCCTGACTGTAGAGCTCAGGGTCAGGTTCAGGAAAAAGGCAGCCCCGGGGATGACTTACATAGCGGAGGGATGGATAGAGGGGGAAAGGAAAAATCTGTTTTCCACCGCGGCCTGGCTTCTCTACAACCAGGAGGTGGTGGCTGAAGCTAAGGGCAGGTTCTTGAAGGTGAAGCTCTAAGCTCCCAAAGAAATGGGAACGGGGATAAAGGTAAGGAGAAAAACAGCTAAGGCTACAAGGGCCAGGGCTCTCCTGCGTGGGTCAAGCTCGTCCCCATAAGCAAATGGGGGATGGCGAACTCCCAGGAATACGAGAAGTATGTCCCACACAAGCCAGCCTGCCCATTTGAAAATTCCTAAATACAGCAGAAAAACGAACAGGGCAAGGGAAAGCTTATCCGCCTCCCTCCCCAGGGCCGCATAGGCTATGTGGCCTCCGTCCAGCTGACCCACAGGAAGAAGATTCAAGGAGGTCACAAATAGACCCACCCAGGCCGCCAGACCCACCGGGTGTATGACTATGGATTGGGGGGAGGCTCCGGGAAAATAGAGCTTGTAAAGCAACTTCATTATAAGGGGATCGCCAAGAAAAATCCCTTCCTTTAAGGGTGAGGAAAGGAGCCGGGCATGGGAGAGTCCATAGAGCAGGAAGGGAAGGGTGGTCACAAATCCCGCCATAGGACCGGCTATCCCTATATCAAAAAGGGCTTTCCTGGAGGGAACCGGGGATTTTATCCTTATGACCGCTCCGAAGGTCCCCAGAAGGTTGGGAGCAGGAATGAAGTAGGGCAGTGTTGTTTCCACCCCATACCTTCTCGCCGTCAAATAATGGCCCATTTCGTGGGCCAGCAGAATGAATAGCAGCGAAAAGGAAAAGGGGGCCCCGATTTTTATGAATCTAAGGCTTTTGAAAACCCCCATTATCTGCTGGGAGGAAGCCTCGGGATGATAAAATCCCATCCAGTGGACAGCTCCCCAGGCCAGGGTGGCCATCAGGGTCAAAAGGAAAAGAAAAAGGTTGATCCAGGGAAATTTACTGAACCGGCTCAATACAGCTGGTTTCCCTCACCACAGTGTTCGCCAATTCCATGAAGGCTTTGGTCTGGGGGGATTCGGGAAAGTAAAGTACCACAGGCCTTCCGGCGTCGGAACCTTCCGCTGCCCTGGGTTCAAAGGGAATTTCCCCCAAGTATTTGGTATTCATCCGCTGGGCGGCTTTTTGGGCACCGGCATGGGGGAAAAGGTCTATGCGGGCGCCGCAATGGGGACAAATTAAATAGCTCATGTTTTCTATGATGCCTATTACCGGAACCCCAACCTCCTCAAACATTTTCGTGGCCTTCCTTGCATCCTGGAGGGCGAGCTCCTGGGGGGTAGTTACCACCACTCCCCCGTCCACCGGTACTTTTTGCACCAGGGAGAGCTGCACATCCCCTGTTCCCGGAGGAAGGTCCACTATTAGAATGTCCAGGGGAGCCCAAACCACATCCCTCAGGAACTGTTCCACCAGCTTGGAAACCAGAGGTCCCCTCCATATCACAGGCTGGTCCTTTTCCACGAAGAACCCTATGCTTATGACCTTTATGCCTCCCACCTCCACAGGAATTATTTTGTTGTCTTCCCTTACCCTGGGAACCGCCCCTTCAAGGCCCATCATGGTAGGGACATTGGGACCGTAGACATCGGCATCCATAATTCCTACCTGATACCCCTTCCTGGCCAGAGCCAGGGCAAGGTTGACCGCCACGGTGGTTTTTCCAACACCTCCCTTGCCCGAAGCCACTGCCACCACGCACTTAACCCCTTCTATCTTCCTCTGGTCTGCAAAGGGACTGGACTTTGTGGAGACATGGGCCTTGGGCTTAGGAGGTTCCTTCTGAGCCAGGGTGGAGAGGTTGACCTTTACCTTAGAAACCCCCTCCAGGGTCGCCACCTTTTCCTCTACCTCTTCCTTTACTTTCTGGGCTGCTTCCTGATTTCTGGTGTTTATGTAAAGGTCAATTTCAACCTCACCCCCCTCCTTTACCTTTATGCCCTTGACCATACCGAAGGAAACTATATCCCTGGTATAACCCGGAAATTTTACAGTCTTTAATATTTCCCTTATTTTATCTTCCATTTTTATCCAAAAGGGGGGATTTCTCCCCCCTTCCTCCTTTATAGGTTAAAGAACCGGCTCCTTATCAGGGTGAAGCCTCTTGAACTTCTCCAGAAGCTGCTCCTTGGTTTCCTGATAATCGGGATTGGGAACTATACAATCTACCGGACAAACGGCTATGCACTGGGGCTCATCGTAGAAGCCAACGCACTCTGTGCACTTTTCGGGATCAATTTCAAATATCTCGGCTCCCTGATAAATTGCCTCATTGGGGCACTCAGGTTCGCAGGCACCGCAATTAATGCATTCTTCAGTTATCATAAGGGCCATCTTTAACCTCCTTATAGGTTTTTCCTGCCCTATTATATCACAAGAGGTGATAGGCCACCACAAGGCCTGCCACCACCACGGAAACCATGCTCATGAGCTTTATCAGTATGTTAAGGGAAGGTCCTGCGGTATCCTTCAGGGGATCGCCCACGGTGTCTCCTACAACCCCGGCCTTATGGGGCTCGGAACCCTTTCCTCCGTAATTGCCCTCCTCTATGTACTTCTTGGCGTTATCCCAGGCACCCCCCGCGTTGGCCATGAAGATGGCCATGATAAACCCAGAGCTCAAAGCGCCTATAAGCAGCCCCATGACTCCAGAAACCCCGAAGATCAAACCTGTAAATATGGGGGCGAGCACCGCAGAAAGGGCTGGCAATATCATGGCCTTCTGAGCTCCCCTGGTTGATATCTCCACACAGGTGGCATAGTCCGGCTTGGCCTTCCCTTCCAGGAGCCCCTTGATCTCACGAAACTGCCTCCTTACCTCCTCCACCATCTCCGATGCCGCCTTCCCCACGGCCTTTATGGCAAGACCGGAGAAGAAAAACGGCATCATGGCCCCCAAGAAAATTCCCACGATTACCTTGGGGTTCATTAGGTTCACTGCAAAGAGCCTCATGAAGTCGGCGATGGTGGCGTGATGGAGCCAGTCAAGGAGAGCTCTGGCTTCGCTGGAACCGGCCACCCTGGCAATATCAGGGAAGCTCCACCCGTTGTTTACGAGCCTTATGAGCCCTCCCCTGACCTCCTCTATGTAAGCCGCCAGCAGGGCCAGGGCTGTGAGGGCTGCGGAACCTATGGCAAAACCCTTACCGGTGGCGGCGGTGGTGTTCCCCAGGGCATCCAGGGCATCGGTCCTTCGCCTTACCTCCTCGGGAAGCTCAGCCATCTGGGCGTTGCCCCCGGCATTGTCAGCCACAGGACCGTAGGCATCGGTGGCCAGGGTAATTCCCAGGGTGGAAAGCATGCCCACAGCCGCTATTCCTATACCGTAAAGCCCCAAAATGGGCCTGGAAAACCCCCCGGCAGACCAGAAGGCTATGATTATCCCGAAGGCCACCGAAAGAACCGGTATGGCGGTGGAAAGCATACCCACCGACAAACCGCTTAAGATGGTGGTGGCGGGACCTGTCAGGGACTGGGACGCTATGAACCTGGTGGGCGAATAGCTGGAGCTGGTGTAGTATTCCGTGGATTTACCTATTATGAGGCCAACGATCAATCCGGTTATCACCGAACCGAAAATGCCCATGTTGTTGGGAAGGAGAAATTTTATTATGAAGTATGTGGCCACGATTATAAGGGCGGAAGCCCCGTAAATTCCACGATTTAAGGCATTGAGCAAGTTTCTCTGGGAAGCGTCCTCCTTGGCCCTTACCAGGAATATACCCAGGATGGAAGCCACCATCCCCACAGCAGCCACCACCATGGGGAGTATGACAGCATTGAGGGCATATTTGGAAGCGTAGAAGGCTGAGGCCCCCAAGGCAGCCGACGAAAGGATGGAACCAGTGTAGCTTTCGTAAAGGTCCGCTCCCATGCCGGCCACATCCCCCACATTGTCCCCCACATTGTCGGCTATGACCGCAGGGTTCCTGGGGTCGTCCTCGGGAATGCCCGCCTCCACCTTACCCACCAGGTCAGCGCCCACATCGGCAGCCTTGGTGTATATTCCACCTCCAACCCTGGCAAAGAGGGCCTGAAGGGATGCACCCATCCCGAAGGAGAGAAGGGTGACTGTGGTCAGCCTGAGGTCATATTTGACCAAGTAGTGCAAAACGGAAAACCATATGGATATATCTATCAAACCCAATCCCACCACCACCAGCCCCATGATGGCACCGGCCCTGAAGGCCACCCTGAGGGCGGAGTTAAGGGAGTGGCGGGCGGAATTGGCGGTCCGGGCAGAGGCATTGGTGGCGGCCATCATTCCCAGATAACCTGAAAGGGCGGAGAAAAACCCTCCGGTAAGGAAGGCGAAGGCCGTCCAGCGGGATTGAACCTTGAGAACGAAGGAAAGGAAGACCAGGAATAAACTGGTGACCACGAAGAAGATAGCCACCACGGTGTATTGTCTTTTTAGATATGCCTTGGCTCCCACCCTCACCGCCTGGGCAATTTCCTTCATCTTCTCCGTTCCCTCTTCCACCTTCATAATTTGCCTGTAGAAAATGTAGGCGAAGGCTAAGGCCAATACAGCGGCGATAGGGGCCAGAATAAAGAGATAGTTAAAGCTCATCCCTTACCTCCAGTGCTTTTTAAAGGGCTTTTATTATATAAAATTTCAGAACACAATTAAAGCCACCCTGGGCCTTTGGAAGAGGTCTGGAAATATTTTGGCCCCGTATTCCTCCCGGAGAAACTTCCCATGGCGGGGTGAGATCTCCATTATCAGCTTTCCTCCGGGAAGCAGGACCCGCCGGGCCTCCAGCAGGAGCCTGCGGATAAGGGAAAGCCCATCGGGGGGAGCCAGATAGGCCTCCCTTGGTTCGTAGGAAAGTTCCGGAGAAACCTCCTCTCCGGGGGCCACATAAGGGGGATTGCTAACCACAGCGTGAAATCTTCCCCTGAAGGGAAGCAGACAATCCCCCACCAGAAGGGAAACCCTGGCACCAAGCCTTTGAGCATTTTCTTTAGCTAAGGCTACGGCGGTGGGGTTTATATCATCGGCAAATATGCGAAGGCCGGGTCTTTCCAGAGCCAGGGTTATCGCCACCACGCCGGTTCCTGTTCCCACCTCCACCACCCTATCCCCGGCCTTTAAAACCCCCAGGGAAACTTCCACAAGGGTTTCTGTCTCGGGCCTCGGGATAAAGACACCCTCCTTAACGAGAAAATTTCTGGAAAAAAACTCCACCATCCCGGTTATGTATTGAAGGGGGTATCGCCTCATGCGAAGTTCCACCGTCTCCCTTAGCTTCTCCTCCGGAACTTCGCTCTCCCGGGCCCAGAGCTCCTCCCGGGAAATCCTTAAAAGGCTCCGCACAAGGATCTCTGCTTCCAGGGAAGGATTTTCCACCCTTCCCTCCAGCCTGGCCCTGGCCCAAAGCAGCGCTTCCCTGATTTTCAAACCAGCTGGCTCTCCTTGAGGCGTTCGGCCTGGTGATGGGCTATCAATCTATCTATAATTTCGTCCAGCTCCCCGTCCAGCACTGCCTCCAGATTGTGGGTGGTGTAATTTATCCTGTGGTCGGACACCCTGTTCTGGGGAAAATTGTAAGTCCTTATCTTTTCGCTCCTCTCGCCCTTGCCCACCTGAGCCCTTCTTTCCTTGGATATACTTTCCTGCTGCCTTCTCCTTTCCATCTCGTAAAGCCTTGCCCTCAGTATCTTCAGGGCCTTCTCCTTGTTCCTGTGCTGGGATTTCTCGTCCTGACAGGAAACCACGATGCCGGTGGGAAGGTGAGTTATCCTTATGGCGGTATAATTCCTGTTGACATTCTGCCC
Organism: Candidatus Aminicenantota bacterium; assembly: GCA_026987025.1. Classification (GTDB taxonomy): domain Bacteria; phylum Acidobacteriota; class Aminicenantia; order S016-38; family S016-38; genus JALSNJ01. The sequence goes on from JALSNJ010000026.1 coordinate 205,984, forward strand.
CCCTGGTCCGGAAGCTCCGAAGGCTTCTATTCTGAGGTCCTTGGGGTCTATTTTGATGTCTATCTCGTCTGCCTCAGGAAGAACCGCCACCGTGGCGGTGGAGGTGTGTATTCTTCCCCCGGTCTCCGTGATGGGTATCCTCTGAACCCGGTGAACTCCGCTTTCAAATTTCATGCGGCTATAGGCGCCTTTACCTTTTATAAGGAGGATGATTTCCTTGAATCCTCCCAGGGAGGAGGGATGGGAGTCCAGTATCTCCACCTTCCATCCCTTCTTCTCCGCATATCTTGAATACATGCGGAAAAGGTCACCTACGAACAGGGCCGCCTCCTCCCCTCCGGCTCCGGCCCTGATTTCAAGGATTACATTCCTGGCGTCGTTGGGGTCCTTGGGGAGAAGAAGCACCTTCAGTTCCTGCTCCAGGCTGGCCTTTATAGAATTGAGGGTTTTCAGCTCCTCCTCCGCCAGCTCCCTGAGCTCCCTGTCCCCTTCCCTCAGGATCTCCTTGGCTTCCTGGATCTGCTGGAGGATTCTTTTATACTCCCTGAATTTTTCCACTATGGGTTGAAGTTCAGCCCTTTCCTTGGCCAGCCTGCGAAATTTGGAGGGATCCTTTATAACCTCCGGCCTTGAGAGTTGCCTTTCCAAGGCCTGGAATTTTTCCTCAAGACCTTGGAGGTGATCAAACATTACCTATTGGCGTAATCTTCCCCGTATTTCCTGCGGAATTTCTCCACCCTTCCCGATGAATCAACTATTTTCTGTTTTCCGGTAAAGAAAGGATGACAGAGATTACACACTTCCACATGGATCTCCTTCTTAGTAGAACGGGTAACAAAGGTGTTCCCGCAGGCACAGGTAACCACGCATTCGTAATATTCTGGATGTATTCCCTTTTTCATCCTATCCTCCTTTTACCGAAATATTATAACAGATGGAACAAACTAAGTTTTCCCTTTGTTCAAAAGTTCCAGCAGCTTCCTCCTCACCTTATCCTCATCCTCACACTCCCGCAGGGAGAGAAAAATTATGTCCCATTCCCCGAATTCGGACCTTGATATTATAGGAGTGCACGAGTAGAAGGCCTCGGCCAATTCAGGAAGGATTCTCGGGTCCGGGGGAACCTTCAAGACCAGAAGCATGGAGGAGTTGACCTTCCCGATCCTGAAGCAAGGAACGCCCTCAGAGGAGTAACAATCCCAGCCCATCCTCAGGAGCTCCTCCAGCTCCTTCTGAGAAGCCCCTATTCTGTAAAAATCTTCCAGGTTGAAATAGAATTCCCTCAGAATCTTTTCCGGAATCTCCTTCAGGGTGGCTGAAAGGTGGTAAAACTTGGTCTTTTCCATCTCCCTCATGCCCTTATCGAAATCCCTGAAGCGGCCTATTATGCCTTCCAGGGTTGTCTTCAGCTTATTGTATATTTCCTCCACCGATGAAAAATATTCCAGCGCCACCCTTATATCTATGACGGTGTGAAACCAGTTACCCATCTCCTTAGGGATCTTGGCCGCCCTTATCTCCACCCCTTTAAGTCCTTGAAGTTCCTCTATAATCCTGTGGGTGACCTCCGTTTTGTTAACTATTATCAATTTGAAGTGAATGTAAAACTCGTCGGAGCCCACCACGGAAAAGAAGACCTGGGGCAACCCAGTGTTCTGGGCCTCCCTCACAAGAACCGGGATTATGGCCCTGGCGTAATGTTCAAAGCCTCCGATCCTCTGTATCCTGCCTGCCCTGCGGGCCTGTTTTATAAGGAAGGGGTTGGAAAGAAATTCCTCCAGTTTAGCTTTGATTCCAGGGGGAAGGGGATTGCCTGTCTCGTCCACCACCTCCACATGGGCCACGGTCACCCCTTTCCTTTTGTACTCCTTGTAAAACATTATCCGGTGGTCAGGATATATGTGCCAGATTATCCTGACGAGGTCCTCCATGGAAAGGTTCTCCATCCTGTCAAAGGCGGTGATGGCAGTAAAAACCCCCCGCTTGGTAGGCAGGTCTCTTATCCTTACCTGGGGCTTATCCTCCTCTAAGACCCTGCCGGCCAGTATCCGATTATCTATGATGAGCCTGGCCAGATCCTCTATCCTTCTTTCCTCCAAGTACTCCCTGGAACGGGCCGCTACGAATTTTACGGCCTCCTCCTCTATTATTTCTTTCAGGTAAGGTCCCTGATAGATTTTTCTTATCTCCTCGGTTATTTTTCCGTAAATTTTGAGCTTCTTTATTTCCTCTGCTATAAGGGATTGTTTGGAGAGGGAGCCCGTTATCACATACTCTATGTTTTTCAATATGTCCTCTTCGTCCCGGCGAAGTTTCTCCATGCTTTCCGGGGACTCAACCCTGATGGCTATAAGAATAACCCCCAGGTCCTCGCCCCGGTGTTCCATGCTGAAAGCCTTTATGAAATAAATGTTCCATCCCTTTTCGTGGAACAGGCCCATGGTGGTATCGGCCAGGCCAGGCCAATCGTGGGAGATTACCCCGTAAACCTTCAGTTTAGGAAACTTCTCCCCAAAATCCCGGGAAAGAAGAACTATCTTCTGGGCTCCGGAGAGCTCATCCCATGCCTTCAGAAGGGCTACGATGGCCTCCCGTTGTTCTTTGACCGGAAAGGCCTTCTGGGAGAGGTTAATTTCCTGGACATATTTTTTAAGGTCTTCCTTAGAAATGGAAGCCTTTTCTATCCTCTTTATCATCGCCTTTATCTTAGAAAAAAACCTCCCGATTTGCAAATCACCCCTATGGTTATGATAAAAATTACTTATGGAAAAATTTTTAAAAGGGGTCAGGGAGAGGATAGAGGGCTTTCTTCAAAAATGCTACAGGGAAACCAAGGGTCTCAGCCCGGAGCAGGTAGAGTACCTGTCCCGTTCCTCAGGAAAAAGAATAAGGGCCCTTCTCCTTTTCTCCGTAGGAAAGATTTTAGGCTGTAAGGATAACCCGCTGATAAAGCTCGGGGGAGCGGTGGAGCTTATTCACTCCGCCTCCCTCTTCCACGACGACATAATAGACGAGGCTGAGGAAAGGAGAGGACTTGCTTCAGCCCATGTGGTCTTCGGAATAGACAAGGCCATCATCCTGGGAGACCTTTTATATATAAAGGCCATTTCCATTGCCACCCAGTTCGGTAAGATGAGGATAATAGACCTTATGGCGGAAGAGGTGGGGGGGATGATAAGCGGGGAGATGGACGAAAGCCTTAACCTCTTTAGGATTGACCTCAAGGAGGAGGACTATTTCAGAATTATAAACGGGAAAACCGCCCGGCTCTTTGCCCTCAGCGCCTCCCTGCCTGCGGCCCTCAAGGGGGAGGAAAGCCTGGAAGCGGAACTCAGCTCCTTCGGGGAGAAGTTCGGGCTGGCCTTCCAAATCCTGGACGATGTGGCGGACATAGTTCTGGACAGAGAAAGGCTAAGGAAGCCCACCCTCTCGGACCTCAGGGAAGGGAAACTTTCCCTCCCTTATATCCTTTATCTTAAGGAGGGAGGGAGGCTTTCCGGACGGATCCGCAGGTTCTTCGCCACCAATGAGCCCATAGATTTTGAGGCGGTGAGGAAGGATGTTATAAGAAGCGGGGCCGTGGAAAGGGCCCTGGGGAGGATGGAGGAATTTCTCAGGGAGGCCCGGGAAATCATAGGAAGATTTCCCCCTTCTCCCTGGCGGGAAGCCATTCTAAAATATTCCGACTTGAGGGGGTTGTATGGAATTTGAGAGGGAAACAAAAATAAAGGTTGAAGACCTCCGGGAGCAGGAGGAAAAGCTTATAAAATTAGGAGCTACCTTCAAGGACCGGTGCTTTGAGAACAACTACCTCTTTGACAGAGGAAAGGAACTCTTTGAGAGGGGCGAGGCCCTGAGGTTAAGGATATGCTCCCGGCGGGCCACCCTCACTTATAAGGGGAGACCTAAGAACCATCCGAGATACAAGGTAAGGGAGGAGATTCAAACAGAGGTGAAGAACCCCGGGGCCGTCGTGGAAATTCTGAAGAGGCTGGGTTTTTCCGTGTCCTTTTACTACGAAAAAGAGAGAAAAAACTACCGTTTAGGCGATGTGCTTGTATCCCTGGATAGAACCCCCCTGGGAAATTTCCTTGAAATAGAGGGCCCTCCTGAAGGGATAGACAGGGTCGCACGCAGTCTGGGATTTTCACCTCAGGATTACATAAAGAAGACCTATGTGGAGATGGCCCTGGAGGCCGGCCTTAAGGAGCTAAGGTTTCCATGTGGGGGATAATCTTGGCCGCCGGAAGGGGCCGCAGGATGCTTCCCATCAGCTCCGTCAGGCCCAAGCCTTCCCTCCCTTTAAAGGGAAAGCCCATAATCAGGAGGATCGCCGAGGCCCTCTCAGAGCATACCTCCAAGCTGGGAGCCAATTTGCACCATCTTCCCTGGGAAATCCTCAGGGACCTTGAGGGAATGGACCTCGCCCTTTCTCTGGAGGCAGAGCTTTTAGGGACCTGCGGGGGCCTCCGGCGCATGGTCTCCCTTTTTGGCATCCGGGGGGATGTTTTCGTCCAGAACGGGGACACGGTTTTGCTCACCTCCTACCAGGAAATCCTCAGCTTTCATCGGCGAAATCCTCACCCCTTGACCTTAGCCCTGTGCCCCCATAGGCCGCCCTATACGCCCATAAGTGTGGATGGAGGTCGCTTAAAAATAGGGGAGGGCCATCATTTTTACTGCGGGATTATGGTTATATCCGGGGAGGTCCTTGAGAGAATCCCTCCTTCGGGGAACTTAGTGCTGGATTTTGCAGCAACACTTCCGGTGGGGGCTGTGGAGGCCGAAGTACTGGAGTTCACGGAGCCTTCGGGCTACCTCAGGGCCCACGGCCAGGGAGAATGGGTGGAGGAAGGGGCGAAGGTTCACGAAACGGCCCTGCTGGAGAACTCTGTGATAATGAGGGAGGGGGAGGTGGGAAGGGGGGCCGTGGTGATTAACTCCGTGGTGGTCAGGGGCAGGGTTTCACCCGGAGAAGTAATAAGGGGAGGAATATTCATAGATGGAGAGGTATTTCCCCTTCCTTGAAAAAAGGGGTTTCAAAATCGTCAGGAGACTTCAGGGGGATGCCTCCAGCAGGGAATTCTACAGGGTAAGGAAGGGGAGACAGACCTTTGTGCTGATGGTTCTTGATAAGGAAGCCCTGGAGCTCCAATTGAAGGTTTACCGCTTCCTCTCCAGTATATGGCCCCTTCCCAGAATATACGAGGTTTTTGAGCAAGCCCTGCTCATGGAGGATGCCGGGGAGGAAAGCCTGGAATCCCTATGGAAAAAGGGCAAAAATGTAGAGGGCATCTACCGGGAACTTCTTGTTTTAACCTCCGTTCTGCAGACCTACGGCCCCGGTATCTTTCCCCCGGAGCATCCTGTCAAAAAAAGAGCTTTAAACAGAAAGAGAATGCTCAATGAGCTTCGCTTTACCTACCAGCACTTTATTAAAGATAGGTATCCGGTGAGGGAAGAGGAATGGGACCGGGCTGCCCAGGAACTGGTGGATTCCATAGACTACTCATCCATTGTCCCGGCCCACAGGGATTTTCACTCCAGAAACATTTTTCTGAAGGGAGGCCGAATTTTTATACTGGATTACCAGGACTGCATGATGGGGCCCCCGGAATACGATTACGCCTCGCTGCTCAGGGACAATTATGTATTTCTGGAACCATCCCTGAGGGAAAGCCTTGAGGCCAACAAAAAAACCTTCAATTACAAACTCGTCTCCCTGCAAAGGCACCTCAAGGCCCTGGGGACCTTCGGGTTTCAAATCAGCAGGGGAAAAAAGTACTTTGAAAATTATTTGCCCACCACCATGAGGTATCTGGCCGAAGAGGTGAAGGACCTTGAATTAAAGATGGGTTTACTTGTAAAAAGAAAAATCCTCCACCGGGTTTATAACGATTGAAGAAGGGTCTATTCTTTCGGTCTGCAGCTCTGCGTGGGCTATCTTTATGGGGTTTCTAAATCTGGTTTCTATTAAAGGCCTCGCCCCCTCCAGTATCTGCCGGGCTCTTTTGGCAACTTTAAGGGTATAAAGATAACGGTTTTCCTTAAGCTTCATTTTCTCCCTCCGGTGGATATTTTACCACAAAGACCTATTATATAATTATTGCAGAGGGAGGGGATATTGCAAATTCGCTACGAAGATCTGGAAGAGCTTGTGCTCAAAAACAGGCCCAGGGCGGACATAAAGCAACTCAGGAAGGCCTGGCTCTTCGCCGCCCGGGCCCACAAGGACCAGTTCAGGGCCTCGGGGGATCCCTACCTTACCCATCCTTTGAAGGTGGCCTATACCTTAGCAGGCTGGGGAGCAGATCTTACCACGGTAATAGCAGGCCTTCTTCACGATGTGATGGAAGACGCAGGGGTAAGCAGAAAGGAGCTGGAGAGGCTATTCGGTAAGGAAGTGGCTTTTATCGTGGAGGCCCTGACAAAACTCTCCAGGGTAAGGATCCCGGAGACCGAAGGGAGGGGTTTTTCCTCCTCAGAAAGACAGGTGGCCTCCATACTCAAGCTTTTCCTTTCCTCCATGGACGAACCGAGGATTTTAAAGGTAAAGCTGGCGGACAGACTACACAATATGGAGACCCTTCAGTTTCTTCCCCCATCAAAGCAACGGAGGATAGCCGAAGAAACCCTGACAATCTATGTTCCCATAGCCCACATGATGGGTATGGGACGGGTAAAGGGGGATCTGGAGGACCTTTGCTTCCGCTACCTTTATCCGGAGGAATACTCCAGGCTGGAGAGGCTTCTGGCCTCCAAGATGAAGGAACTTCAGGAAAAACTTCAAAGGATGCAGAGGCTCCTGGAGGAAGTTCTGAAAAAGGAGGGCATTCCCTTCAGAATCCAGTCCAGGGTTAAAAGGCTTTACAGCATCTTCAGGAAAATGAGAAGAAAGGGGGTGGAGCTTTCCAGCATAGATGACCTTTTAGCCCTCAGGGTTATAACCGACAGCGTGGACAGGTGCTATCAGATCCTGGGAATTGTACACAAAAATTGGCCCCCCATACAGGGAAGGCTGAGGGACTGGATAGCCAGCCCCAAGCCCAACGGGTACCGCTCCCTTCATACCACCATAATTGTGGGAGGAGACAAGTTTGAAATTCAGATAAGAACAGAGGAAATGCACCGGGAGGCGGAATTGGGCAGCGCCTCCCACCTGGCTTACAAGGAGGACAGAAGTTACATAAAGGAAGCCCTGGACTTCGTCAGAGAACTGCAGAGCGACCTCAAGGCCAAGGACCTCATAAAGAACATAGGCAGGAGCCTGGAAGTAAGGGAGGTAATCTATGTTCAGACTCCCAAGGGCCACACCATAGAACTTCCCGCAGGCTCCACGCCCCTGGATTTCGCATACGCCATACACACCGAAATAGGTCATCATGCCGTGGGGGCCAGGGTTAACGGTTTGAGGCACTCCTTAAAAAAACCCCTCCAATCAGGTCAGGTGGTGGAAATAATAACGGACCCCAAGGCCGCCCCTTCGGTGGACTGGCTTAATTTTGTGAAAACCCAGAGGGCTAGGCAGAAAATAAAAAGCTGGTTCAGAAAAACCGAAAAGAGCCGACTCATACCCCAAGGGAAAAAGATATGGGAAGAATTTCTGCAGAAGAACAGAAAAATTTTAGGGGAAGTTACCGAGGAGGATCTGGAGAAAAGGCTCAGACACATCAACATAAAGGACCTGGACTATTTCTATTACCTTATCGGAAAGGAAGCCATTTCCCCTTCGCCCCGTCTCCTGAGAAGGCTTTTCCCCGAAAAGTTCAGGACCGAGCTCAGAAAGAAAAGGCGGGTTTTCAGAAAACCAGCGGTTATAGTGGACGGCTACCAGGACATTGAGGTGGAATTTGCCGGTTGCTGTAAACCCATAAAAGGGGATGAAATATTCGCCTATGTAACCAAGCGGGGAATAAAAATCCATACCAAAACATGCCCCCTTTACCTTCAGGGGCTGCTGGACCCCTCCAGGATAAGGCAGGCCCGGTGGGTAGAAGGGGAGGAGCAGAGGCAGACGGTTTCCTTAGAGGTGAAGGTGATAGACAGGCCAGGGATGCTGAAGGATCTTCTGGAACTTATCTCCAGGCACAACATAAATGTGGTGGATGTGAGGGGAAACTCCGTGGGGGATGGCACTGGGGTCATTTCTATCTCCTTTGAAATAAAGGATAAAGGACAATGGAACGAGGTGTTTCGGGAACTCAACTCCCAGGATGAAATTTTAAACATAAGGGTTCTATAATATTTATGTGAGGAGGGAAGCTATGAGAATTTTGGGTCTGTTTCTCCTGGTGGGGTTCCTCCTTTCCCAGTCGCCTCTGGTGGAGCTTTCAAAAAAGGAAAAGGAAAGGAGAAGGAGAATAAAGACCACCAAGGTTATAACCAACGCCGACCTGGGGAAGGCCCCCCGGCCCAGCGTAATAACAAAGAGAGCGAAGTCCTTCTTGCCCCGGGTCAGTGGCGGGGAATCGGAGGGGGAAAAATCTCCTAAAAAGAAAAGGGAATGGTGGATTTCAAGAAAAAGGAAGCTGGAGGAAAAGATAGCCTCATTGAAGAGAAAAATCCAGGAGCTTCAACAAAAGGTCAACTCCCTGAGCACCAACTTTCTTATAGAACAGAGGCCCATAGCCCAGCAGAAAGTTAAATCGGCCTTGGAAAAAGCTAAGGGACAGCTGGAAGCCGCCAAAAGGGAGCTGGCCCAGGCGAAGAAGGCCCTGGATAAGCTCTACGAGGAGGCCAGGAAGGCCGGAATCCCCCCTGGATGGCTGAGATAATTTTGAAGTTCCCTTCCGGTCTGTTAAAATAGGGAAAGGAGGTTTCAATGAGAAAATTTACGATTCTAATTCTTCTTCTGCTCCTTAGCTTTCCTGCCCTCTCAACAACCAAAAATCCCTGCAGCGGCGTCACCTACGCCACCCTTCAAAAACATGTGCCTAAGCTCCCTCAAGGCAAGGTTCTCTCAAAAAAGCCGGTTTTCAACCTCTGCGAGGTGATAGTGGACCTGGGGGGAAAGCCGTATCCCTTTTATGTGGGAAGGGGTTATGTGATACTGGGGAATCTTTTCTCCCTGGGCCAGAGCGTAACCAACCAGAGCTACCAGAAGGCCCAGGCCAGGGAAGCGGAGCTTCAGAAAGGAAAATTCAAAACCCTGAGGAGAAGGGCCGATGCCCTTACCGTCATGGTTTACAAACCCTCCTCCTCCGCGCGAAGAGTTCTCTACATGTTCACCGACCCGGTATGCCCCTTTTGCGCCAGGGCTGAAAAGCAGATTAAGTCCATAGTGAAAAAGCACAATGTAATCCTCAAGGTCCTCTTTTACCCTGTCCACAGACCCAGGGGAACCGATCTGGCGGCAGTGGCCATATGCAAGGGGATAGACCTGGACACTTACCTGGCCAAGGAATGGGAAAGGAAGGCCAACCCTTCTAAGGAAAAATGCAGCAAGGGGGAGGAAATTCTTTCCAGGACCGATAAACTGGCCCGGGAGCTGGGAATATCCGGGGTCCCCACCTTTATAATGGATAGCGGCGACAGGGTCGTGGGGGCCAACATGGGGGCCTTGGAGGAAATGCTCAGGAAGACCGACGGGAAGTAGCCCTGTTTAGAAGCTCCTCGGCGCTCCGCAGGGCCGCCGGGGTGGCTTCTCCTGCCAGCATCCTGGCCAGTTCCTCAACCCTTTCCTGTCCCTTCACTTCCCTTACGAAGGTGTAAGTTCTCCCCTTTATTACCTTCTTCTCCACCAAAAAATGTTGATGGGCAAAGGCAGCCACCTGGGGAAGGTGGGTTACCACTATGGTCTGGTTTTTTCCGGATATATCCCTCAGCATCTTGCCCAGCTCCAGGGAAGTTTTCCCCCCTATTCCAGCATCTATCTCGTCAAAAACGAAGGTTTTCCCCTCCCCGGCAAAGAGGCTTTTGAGGGCCAGCATTATCCTGGAAAGCTCTCCACCGGAGGCTACCTTTTTCAGGGGTTTGAGTTCCTCGCCTGGGTTGGCGGAAAAGAAAAACTCCGCCCCCTCAAGGCCCAGGGCTGAGGGGGCCCCTCCACTGAACATCACCTGGAACCTGGCCCTTTCCATGGCCAGTTTTTTAAGCCTCTTCAGAACCTCCCTTTCCAGCTTTTCCTTGCCCTCCCTGCGAAGGCGGGAAAGTTCCTCCGCAGCCTCCCTGAACTCCCCCCAGGCTTTCTCCTTCTCCTGGCGGAGCTTCTGAAGATCAAAGGACTCCTCCAAATGCCTCAGCCTTTCTTCAGCCTTCTCCTTGAATTTGAGAACTTCCCCGATGCTTTCACCGTACTTCCTCTTAAGCCTTTCTATAAGGGCCAACCTTTCCTCCACCTTCTCCAAGGAAGTATCCTCATCCTCCAGGTAGCCGATCTTCTCACCCACCAGCCTCAAAACATCCGAAAGGCTGGAGATGAAACCCTCCAGCTCTTCAAGATGCGGAAGAAACTCAGGGAAGGCCTTCCCCAGCTCTTCCATGGAGGACCTGACCCTCCACAACCTATCCCCGAGCCCCCCTTCGGCTTCCAGCTCTGAACTTAAGTAGGATAGGGCCTCCCTGAGTTTTTCCTTCCTGATTAGCAACTCCCTCAGCGTAAGCAGTTCCTCTTCCTCTCCCTCCCTCAAACCAGCAGCTTCTATCTCCTGGATTTGAAACACAAGCAGGTCCCTTTCCCTCTCCATCTCCCGCCTCCTTCCCTCCGCCTCCTTCAGCCTTCTGAGGGCCCTTTGGTAGAACTCCCACCTCCTTCTCACTTCCTCCCTTAGCGAGGAAAGCCCCAGGTAATCGTCAAGGAAAAACAGGTGGTTCTCCGAGTTAAGAAGGAAATAATGATCCCTCTGGCCGAAGATGTCTATTTTTGAGCTGGAAAATTCAGCCAGCTTCCTCAGGGGAACCATCTCCCCATCCAGGAGGGCCCTGGACCTTTTCCTCCCTATCTCCAGGCTCACCACCTTCCCATCTATCATGGCCTCAATTTTAGCCCTGTCCTGTCCGGTCCTTATGGCATCGGCCTCCCCCTTTCCGCTTACCAAGGCCTTCAGGCTTCCGACTATTATGGATTTTCCAGCCCCTGTCTCTCCGGTCAGCACCACAAAACCGTGGTGTAGCTCCAGCTCCACCTCCTCCACCACCGCCAGGTTTTTTATCCTCAGGATTTCTATCATAGGGATTAAATTATAAAGAATTTCCTTTTGCCGACCAACGACCTGGCCAAAAGAAAGGCTACCAGAATAAAGGAAGAGAGGAGATAAAAAAGGCGCTGATATTTTCCCATCAGAGTGTATATGCTCAGGTCCTTCCCTGGGGAAAAATAGGAGGTTATACCTTGGGTTTTGTAAATTTCGCTGCGGGCCAGAATCCTGCCGTAGGGGTCCACCACCGCGCTTATCCCGGAGGAGGCGGCCCTGATAAGGTACCTCCTGTTTTCCACCGCCCTCAGCCTGGCCTGATAAAAATGCTGCCACGGAGCCGAACTCCTCCCGTACCAGGCATCGTTGGTGAGGTTGACTATAAATTCCGCCCCCTGGCCCACCATTTTCCTCACAAGTTCGGGAAAGATAGCCTCATAACAAACCGGGGAGGCGAATCTATGCTCTTCAAAATTCAGAAGAAGGATGTCCTTCCCCGGGGAAAAATCCCCGATCTCCATGGCTATTCTCGGCACAAGCCTCCTCAAAAAGGGAAGGGGGTTGTATTCTCCGAAGGGAACCAGGTGGATTTTGGAATACCTTTTTATTTCCCCGTGGGGTGAAATGGAGAAAACCGAATTATAAAACCTTCCCTCCTCAACCCAGGTGGCGGAAAAGACGATCCATACCTTCCACCTACGGGCAAGGCCCTGGATGTAGTTCCTCCAGGATGGTTCGGATAAATAAATGAAGGGCACTGTGGTTTCGGGAAAAACAAGAAGTTGAGCCCCTTCCCTTGCGGCCTCCTCCCCCAGTTTTTCGTACTCCCTCAGGACTTCGTTGGCCTTTTCAACTGTAATGGGAGGGGAAAAATCCCAGCTGTTCTGAAGTATCGTCACCTTAAACCTTCCCCGGGAATAGGGACCCATCATAAGAAAACCGGCCAAGTGAAGGAAAAACCATAAGAGGAGAGCTGTGCCCCTTCTTCCCCTGTAGAAAAGGACCGCCAGGAACATCATGAGGAAACTCAAAAGATAAATTCCCCCCACCGAGGCCCACTGTATAAAAGGAAGATCGCAGGAGACAGTGTACCCCAGGCTGGCCCAGGGAAAACCCGTAAAAAGCGTTTCCCTGAGAACCTCCAGGCCAACCCAGAGGAGGGGAGAGAGGTAAAGAAGCCCTCCCCTTAACCACCGAAGGGACAGGGAAAAAAGCCCGAAATAAAGGGAAAGGTAGGCGGATAGCCCCAGCAGAGCCAGTATTCCTAAGGGAAGGGGGATATTTCCGTATTTTTTCAGGGTAGGGGCTATCCAATATAGGGCCGAGGAGAAATAGGAAAGACCCGCCACGAAGCCCACCAGAAAATTGGCCCTTCTGGCCATGGAGGAGAAAAAGAGAAAGGTCGCCAGGAAGGCCACCAGAGAAAAGGCCCAATCAAAAAGGGAGAAGGAAAGGGAAAGGACCACACCGGAGAAAATCGCCATAAAATAGGCCATAAAAGGATTTTACCCCAAGCTCAGGAAAATTCCACTTGGGGCTCTTTTCTGGTAAACTTCCTGAGGATGTCGGACAGAAATTTCTCCAGGGCCTTGCTCCTTGCCTTAGCAGCATGGGTGATTTTCTATTATCTCTTCCCGGTCCCCTTCCTCCCCGACGGCTCCTATTTTCTGAGGGCCGTGGCGGGGCAGGTTTATTCCAGAGCCATCTTTTTCGTCTTTCTGGTGGGGCTCTTTTACCTGTGGTTAAGCGTAAGGCAGCTTAGAGGCCTCCTGAGAATAAACCTCCTCCTCGGATGCGAGGGCCTTCCGTGCCTGGAGAAAATCCCCCTGTCCCCTCCCCTGAGCTCCGTTGTAAAAACCTTTTTGAACTTCAGCCGGAGGGCCAGGGGAAGGCAGGAGATGGTATCCATGACGGAAGCTTACCTGAGAGCCCTCAGGGAAAGTTTGGAAGAGAAGTTTTCCCCTGTGAAGGTAATAATATGGGCCCTTCCCCTCATGGGCTTCATAGGCACCGTGGTGGGGGTGAGCATGGCCATAGCCGGTTTTAAAGTATCAGGGGAAGGTACCTCCTCCTTCGTCCAGTCCTTCTCCCAGGTAACTCAGGGCCTTTACACTGCCTTTGATACCACCTTCTTAGGATTGGTTCTGGTTCTGGTATTAATGTTCCTCTACTCCGCCGCCTGGAAGAGAATATCCGTGTCCATTAACACCCTGGAAGGCTTCCTCTTAGAAAAAATAATTCCTCAGATGGAATTCCCGGAGCAGACCTTAGGCCTCTCCCTGGACATCTCCCAATGGGAGGAAAGGATGAACTCCGTGGTGGAAAAGATGGAGGAAGGGGCCAGGATACTGGCTGCCATTTCCAGGGCCCTGCTTCTTTCACTGGGAGAAGAGGGAAAGGAAAGGATCCTAAATGAGGCCGAGAGGGGAGAGCTTTAACCTGGTATCAATTATTGACCTTATGTTTTCCTTCACCGGGATCCTGCTCTTTTTAATATGGGGCTTTTCCTCCATTCCCAGGGAAAAACAGTACCGCAAAGCCAAGGAGGCGGTCAAGGAATACTATAGCTTCGTTTTGAAAAAGGCACAGCTAACCACCGTAAAGGCCAGGCGAGACTTTATATTCCAGCTCAAGCCCATGGTCTTTATTCTGGACTCAGGAAAAACCTTGAAATACCTTTCCCCGGAAGGGTATCCGGAGAAAATAGCCTTTTCGGAAATGATAGGAAAGATTAAAAAATGCGTTCGGATAAACAAGAGCAGTGGATACAGAAAGCGTCTGTGCGGGGTGGTATTCATGATTCCGCCGGAGGGCTTTGCGGCGGTTAAAGAAGTGGAGAAGAAGGTATGGAACTTCCTGGAAAACACCGAATACTTCCTCCCTCTGAGCTACATACCCATGGATGAAGAAACATACAGGAAGGCCAGGGCGTTATGGGAAAAGTAGAACCTGACCTCACCTCCTTTGCCGATTTATCGGTAACTATGGTGGGGGTGTTCTTCATTCTCCTCTCCCTCCTGGTAATGGTGGCTTCGGCGGAAAAAAGGATAAGGAAGGCGGTAAAGACGGAATACCTCCCCATCTATGTGGGAGAAAGGGAGGTAAAGGGAAAATCCGTGGTTCTGGTAGATTCCCGGGGAGCTGAAGTCCTGACCGATGACATCCTCAAAGGTTTATTAAAAAAAACCTCCCTGAAAACCCCCCGCTTCTTCATAAGGGGGATCACCGGGAGTTTGAGGGGGGACCTTTTCTGCGTGGGTTTCTACCCTGAGAGGAGGAAGGGAAAACAAAGCGGGTTGAGGAACGCCAAAGAGGTGGTAAACCTCATAAAAAGGCGATGGAAAATAAAGGATCCCACCACCTGGAGGGTCTTCGTGGTGGTAACGGAAAAGGGCGGGGTAAATCTGGCCTCCCAGATAATGAAGGCCGCTTTAGAGGCGGACTTTCAGGTTTCAATTTCCTTCCACAATCCCGGCTGGTACTATGTCTACAGCTGCTCCTTAGAGTCCACCATCCCTGTGATTTCCTTCTGAAATGAGGGCCGAGAAAAAAATATTGCTCTTTCTCCGCAGGAGGGAGATCTACCTCCTGGAAAAGCTCCTTTTTCACCTGAAAAAAGGGCTTGAGTCGGAGCCTGTTCTCAGGGAAATGGAGGAGGAGGCGAAGAAAAAAAGGGAAAGGGAGGAAGGGAGGGAGGTGGCCAAAAGGGCCTACTTCAGAGGATTGGTCGTTTTCTTCATTTTGCTCATCCTCATGGGGTTGTTTTCCGAAAAAAAACCTGTGAGCTTCAGTTTCAACGCCGGGGCAGCCGCCCAGCAAGGTGCAGGAAAGGAGAAAATAATAATTTCCTATTATTTTGACGCAGACTATATTGAACTTACCGGTTTTAACTGGAAAAACTACCTTTACAATGACCGTAAAGTAGAAGAGCTAAAGAAGATCGCCCTCTATATTTTCTTGGGAGGAAAGGATTATAAAACCGTGGAGAACCGGATAAGGAGGATCCTGTCCTCCTCGCAAAACCCCCTTTTGAAGGGGAGGCTCTTCCTGGCCCTTTCCCGCCTTTATTACCTTCAGGGTCAAAGGACAAAGGCCCTTTTTTACGCCAGACGCTCCCTGGAACTCGTCCGCTCCGTACCTGCCCTGTGCTACGACCCCCTCACCTCTGTTCTTGAGATCCTGTGGAAAGAAAACAGAACCGGGGACATGTACCCCTACATACCCTTTGCCCTGGAACTTTTAAGCCGGGATTTTTACTATCCCCTCTTCAAGTTCACCGCCCTTTACATCCTTCAAAGGGAGGGGGAGGAGAACTACAGGACCCGCTGGGCCATCCTTACCCTCAGGGCCATACTTCACAATTTCCCCACCAATTTGAAGCTGGCCAACGACTTCACCAGCGACTTGAAGAAGTGCTCCACTCCGCTCTGCAGCCTTTGCCTTGGCATGGTTTACAGTTCCATAGGGTTCAGGGAGGGAAGCAGGAAATACCTCAAGGATTTTATAAAGGCCGCCAGGGCTAACCCCTCTAAATATGGGGGACTTCTTCCCCTGGCCATGGAGTATTTAAATGCTGATTAAGGCCGCCCTGGGAATTTTTCTGCTCTATTTCGCCGGAAGGGCCGCGGGAAGTTTCATCATAAGAGCCCGGATAGAAGCGCCAGGGAGCTGGTTTCGCCTGAGACAGGGTCTCGCACTTTCCCTGGCGGTCATCCTTTACTTTCTGCTCATTCACCTTATTACCGGAAGGAAACCCTGGGGGACTTCCCTGGCCTCCCTCCTCACCTTTACCCTCCTGGTTTTGCTCCTGAACCGGGGAGGCTTCAGGCTCTGGCCCGAGGCCTACCTGTTCACACTGATAACCCTCTCCCTTCTTTTAAACTTTATAGTGGTGAGGGCTCCTTATAAGTACAGATTCGTTCAGGTGGCCCTTCGGGAGGAGGGCTTCAAGTTTTTAAACATTTTCTTGCTCTTTCTCCTGGGGGAAGTAAGAAACCGCAGGGACGCCTTGGTGGCGGGGGCCGCGGTGGGGGCGGTCTTCGGTTCCCTGGAGAACTACCTTTACGGCGCCAGCCTCGGATTCTCCGTCTTGGCCCTGAGAAACCTCCTTCCCATCCACCTTTGCCTGAGCTCCCTCATGGCCCTTCTTTTCTATGGTTCCATAAAGGGAAGATGGAAACTTCTTTCCCTGCTTGCCGCAGTTTCGGTTCCCCCCTTTATACATTGGGCCTACGATTTTTCCCTCCAGGGCCAAACAAGCCTGTGGCCATATTTAGGACTTAATTTCCTGCTGTATTCCCTTCTTCTGCTGCTTTCCAGGGATGAAGACTGAAGTTCGCCGCCTCTTTTCCCTAATCTCCACCAGATACGACCTTCTGAACCGCCTGCTGAGCCTCGGTCTGGACCAGATCTGGAGAGAAAGGTTGATGAAGGAGCTCTCGCCAGCCCCAGGGGAAAGGGTCCTGGACCTATGCACCGGAACCGGCGACCTGGCCAAAATGTCCGAAAAAAGGGGAGGAAGGGTGATCGGGGTGGACATCTCCCTTCCCATGCTGAGAAGGGCCAGAGAAAAGGTGCCCCGGGCCAAATGGGTGTTGGCCGATGCGGAGGCCCTCCCCTTTCCACCTGACAGCTTTCACAAGGTGATTATGGGCTTTGGCCTGAGAAACCTTTCCAGCCCTGAAAGGGGACTCAAGGAAGCCCTGAGGGTCCTAAAACCAGGTGGGGAGCTGGGAATTCTGGAGTTCTCCCCGAACCCTTCCCGCTTTATTCGCCCTTTCTACCTCTTCTATTTAAGAAAACTCATTCCCCTGTTGGGAGGCTTGATTTCTTCCCACCGGGAAGCTTACTCTTATTTATCTTCGTCCGTTCAAAGCTTTTTAAAGCCGGAGGAGGTTCTGCAAACCATGAAGTCCTGCGGATTTTCAGGGGTAAGGCATTTGAAACTGACCATGGGAATTGTCATCATATATCTTGGAAAAAAGGAGGGAAAATGAAATTTGGACTTGTAAGGACCCCCAAAGGGGACCGGCTGGTCTTTCCCTGGAAGGATAAATTGGTGGATGTTCTAGACTTTGCCGTTTCCCAGAACCTGGCCCTGCCGGGGGATTCCCCCATGGAAATCCTGAAAACCGAGGGCACAGTTCCCTTCCTCAGAAGGCTCTGGGACCTGCTGGAGGGATTTGAGGCCGGGACGGTTTACGAATACGGGGAAGTGAGGTTTCTGCCTCCTGTGCCCCTGCCGGAAAAGATAATCTGCTTGGGCAGAAACTTCATAGATCACTGTCAGGAACAGGGTAAATCCCCTCCGGAAAAGCCCATCATCTTCGCCAAATTTAGAAACGCCCTGGTGGGTCACAGGGAAAAAATACTCCTGCCGGAAAGCTCCAGGGCCGTGGATTACGAGGCGGAAATGGTAGTGGTCATCGGAAGAGGGGGAAAGAGAATCCCCCGGGACCAGGCCACAAAGCATGTTTTAGGTTTTACAGTGGGGAACGATGTCTCGGCCAGGGACTGCCAGTTCGGGGACGGACAGTGGGTCAGGGGAAAAAGTTTTGATACCTTCCTCCCCTTAGGTCCCTTTGTGGTCTCTCCGGATGAGGTTGGAGATCCTTATTCTCTTAGAATAAGGCTGGAACTCAACGGAGAAACCATGCAGGACTCCTCCACCTCCAGGATGATTTTCCCTGTGGACTTCCTCATTTCCTACATATCAAGGGATATAACCCTTTCCCCCGGCGATCTTATATGCACCGGAACCCCGGCAGGTGTGGGTTATTTCAGAGAGCCTCAGGTCTTCCTGAAGGACGGGGACTGGATAAGGATAGAGATTGAGAAAATAGGGGTTCTTGAAAATCCCGTAGCCTCACCATAGTTTTCTTCTGTAAAGCTTGTCCACCGTCTCCCTTCTCACCACATTCACCAGAAAGAGCAGCGCAATCAAATTGGGAAGGGCCATAAGGGCGTTGGCAGAATCTCCGGTGTACCAGATGATGTTAAGGTAGGGACCCTGAATTATACCCCCCAGGAAGGTAAGGGTTATGAAGACCAGCCTGTAGGGGACCACCACCCGGCTGCCGGCTATGTACTCAAAGGACTTTTCCCCGTAATAACACCAGGCTATAAGGGTGGAGTAGCCGAAGAGAAAGGAAGCTAAGGCTATTATGGCCCCTCCGAAGGGATGGGGAATTACCGATTCAAAGGCCGCGATGGTGAGGGCTGTGGAGGTAAGGCCCCTGGAGGAACCGTAGGCAGCAGTGTACAGGTAAGCTCCTGAAAGAATGATGGTCAGTGTGGTAAAGGTGTTAACAAAAATGGTGTCTATAAAGGTTCCGGTCATGGCTATGAGTCCGTTGTAGACAGGTTCCGGAGATCTGGAAGCGGCCTGGGCAATGGCCGCAGAGCCGAGCCCGCTTTCGTTGGAAAGCACACCCCTCCTCACCCCTATGGATATGGCCTGGGCCACGGTGGTCCCCACCAGAGCTCCCCCCACAGCCCTTATGGAAAAGGCGGACCTGAATATTAGCAGAAAGGCCTGCGGAATTTTTGTGAAGTTGGCCAGGATAACCACGGTGCCTCCCAGCACATAAAGGACTATCATAGCAGGAACCAGTTTCTCTGAAACGCTCCCTATCTTCTTTATTCCGCCTATAACCACCAGGGCTACCATGGCGGTTATGACGGCGGCGGAAACCCAAGGGGGAATTCCGAATTGGGTTTTGAAGGCTAAGGCCATGGAGTTGGACTGGGCCATGTTTCCGGTTCCCAAAAGGGCTGTTATGGAAGCGGTAACAGCGAAGAGGGCCCCTAAAAACTTGGCGGCGGGCTTCCATCCTATTCCGTATCTGGCATAATACATGGGACCCCCGGCCATTTCCCCGGTGGGCATCTTCCTTCGGAACTTCACTCCCAAGAAGCCCTCGGCGTACTTGGTGGCCATCCCAAAGAGACCAGCCACCCACATCCAGAAGGGGGCTCCAGGGCCTCCGGTGGCTATGGCGGTGGCCACCCCGGCTATGTTCCCGTTTCCCACGGTGGCAGCCAAAGCGGTCATAAGGGCAGCGAAGGGGGATATGTCTCCCTCCTCCTTGCCAAGGTAGCCCCTGTGGAGGGCGCCCTTAAAAACCTCCCTGAAGGCAGATATCAATCTTCTGATCTGGACGAAGCCGGTGGCCAAGGATAGGATTATACCGGTGCCCACTAGGAGTATTACCATCCAGGTGCCCCAGGCCACATCCGAAAGCTCCCTGGTAAAAATGAGGGCCTTATCCAGGAGGGAAAGCTTTATGGTAAGCTCCAGGTCCATGCTCCTTTCAAGTTTCAGGGTTCTATGCAATTTCTCGGCGCTGAATATGCTTAATTTAAATTCATATTTTCCCGGCTTCAGGTCCCTGAAGAAGAACTCCCCCTTCTCGTTCAGGTCAGACTTTAAATATTTTTCAGAGCCCTGGGCTCTTAAAAGCACTATACCTGCCCGCAGGGGCCTTCCCTTTTCCGTTGTAATCCTCCCTGAAAGGTTAACGGAATAAACCAAGGACGACAGCAGGATAAAGGATAAAATCCAGGAGGCTTTTTTCATCCTTTCCTCCTATTTTTTGAGAAAATTATACTAAGCCTCCCCTCAATTGAAAATTTCCGTTGCTTGAAAAATCCCCATCTTTTGGGATAAAATTTCCTAATACGCTTAATAAGGAGGAGGCAATGAAAAAATATGTTTTCTTTTTTGCCCAAGGAAAAGCCGACGGAAACAAGGATATGAAGGACCTCCTGGGAGGAAAGGGAGCCAATCTGGCGGAGATGACCAACGCGGGCCTTCCCGTTCCCCCTGGTTTTACCATATCCACAGAGGCATGCACCCTTTATTATAAGAACAATGAAACTCTTCCCGACGAGGTCTGGGACCAGGTATGGGAAGCCCTGGAAAGGCTGGAAAAGATTACGGGCAAGAAGCTGGGGGATAGGGAGAATCCCCTCCTGGTTTCCGTCCGTTCCGGAGCCCCCATATCCATGCCCGGCATGATGGATACCATTTTGAACTTAGGACTCAACGACGAGACTGTGGAGGGCCTGGCCAGGGCATCCAACAACCCCCGCTTCGCCTATGATTCCTACAGAAGGTTCATACAGATGTTCTCCGATGTGGTCCTTCAGATTCCCAGGAAGCTATTTGAGGAGGAACTGGAGAAAATAAAGGAGAAGGAGGGGGTGAAAACCGATCCGGAGGTTTCCGTGGAGGGCCTGAAGGCCCTTATAGAAAAATACAAAGGGATAGTAAAAAAGCAATGGGGAAAGGATTTTCCCCAGGATACCAGAGAGCAGCTGAAGATGGCCATCCTGGCTGTCTTTCGCTCCTGGAACAACAAAAGGGCCATTGAGTACAGGAAGATATACGGAATCCCCGACGATCTGGGTACCGCGGTGAATGTCCAGATGATGGTGTTCGGGAATTTCGGGGAGGATTCCGGCACAGGGGTAGGCTTCACGCGCAACCCCTCCACCGGGGAGAAGGAGGTCTTCGGTGAATTCCTTATAAACGCCCAGGGAGAGGATGTGGTGGCAGGCATAAGAACCCCCATGCACCTTGACGAGCTGAAAAATGTCCTTCCCCAGGTCCACCAACAGCTTATGGAGATCGCCGAGAAGCTGGAAAGGCATTACAGGGATATGCAGGACTTTGAATTCACCGTGGAAAGGGGGAAGCTTTACATGCTTCAGACCAGAACCGGAAAGCGCACGGGAATGGCGGCCCTCAGGATCGCAGTGGACATGGTGGAGGAGGGCCTTATTGACGAAAAGGAGGCGGTTCTTAGGGTGGAACCCTCTGCCTTAGAACAGGTTCTCCACCCCATGTTTGATTTAGAGGAAAGGAAGAAGCACCAGCCCGTGGCCAAGGGCCTTCCTGCTTCCCCCGGGGCTGCCAGCGGAAGGGCAGTCTTCAGTGCGGAGGATGCCGTGGATTGGGCGAAGAGGGGAGAGAAGGTGATACTGGTAAGGCCCGAGACCTCCCCCGAGGACATCGCCGGGATGAAGGCAGCCCAGGGGATCCTCACCTCTACCGGGGGCATGACCTCCCACGCCGCGGTGGTGGGAAGACAGATGGGAAAACCCGCGGTGGTAGGCTGCGGCGACATTAAAGTGGACGAAGAAGGGAAGAAATTTGAGGTGAAGGGGAAGGTGGTGAAGGAAGGGGATTGGGTTTCCATAGATGGGACCACCGGCGAAGTTTTCGTGGCAAAACTTCCCACAGCCCCTTCGGAGATAATTCAGGTAATAATGGGGAAAATTCCGGAGGAAAGCTCAAAACTTTATCCTTATTTCAAGAAACTGCTTTCGTGGGCGGACAGGTTCAGAAAGCTGGGGGTCAGAACCAACGCCGATACCCCGCAGGATGCCCGCCTTGCCCGGCTCTTTGGGGCAGAGGGTATAGGGCTTGCCAGGACCGAACACATGTTCTTCGCCCCGGAGAGGCTTCCCATAATGCAGAGCATGATTTTAGCCCAGAGCGAGGAGGAGAGGAGGGAGGCCTTGGCGAAACTCCTCCCCATGCAAAGGGAGGACTTCTACGGCCTTCTGAAGGAAATGGAGGGGCTTGAGGTTACCATAAGGCTTCTGGACCCACCCCTGCACGAGTTCCTGCCCAGGAGGGAAGAGCTGGTGGAGGAGATAAATAAGAAAAGAAGAATACTGGAGGCCATGGAATTTGAGGCTGAACACAGCCAGGAGGCGGAGAAGATCGTGGAGGAAATAGAAGCGGAAATAGAGAGGCTGGAAAAACTCCTGGCCAGGGTGGAGGAACTCCACGAGTTCAATCCCATGCTGGGGCACCGGGGATGCCGTCTCGGAATTACCTACAACGAAATAACAGAGATGCAGGCCAGGGCTATCTTTGAGGCCGCCGCCAGGCTCCTCAGGGAAGGGGTTAAGGTTTATCCAGAGGTCATGGTTCCCTTAGTTGGCCATATAAAGGAAATAGAGGACCAGAAGAGGGTAATAGACCGGGTGGCTAAGGAAGTTATGGAGGAATACGGCGTGGAAATTCACTACAGGGTGGGAACCATGATTGAGGTTCCCAGGGCCGCCCTTACCGCGGACCAGGTGGCCACGGTGGCGGAGTTCTTCTCCTTCGGCACCAACGACCTCACCCAGATGACCTTCGCCCTGAGCCGTGACGATGCGGGTAAATTTCTGAACATCTACCTGGAGAAAGGGATCTGGCCCAAGGATCCCTTCCGCACCTTGGACAGGGACGGGGTGGGATATCTTATGAAGATAGCCGTGGAGAAGGGAAGAGCTGCAAGACCGGAACTCAAGGTGGGAATATGCGGTGAACACGGGGGAGATCCCGAATCAATTTACTTCTGCCATGAGATAGGTCTTGACTATGTAAGCGCCTCCCCATACAGGGTTCCGGTGGCAAGGCTTGCTGCGGCCAGGGCAGCCCTTTCCGGGAAATAAACTGGCCGGCGGGGAGGGGAAAAATTCCCCTCCTCCATATACTTGAATTTCTGAGCGAAACTGTATAAAATTTCATTATGAGGCTTTCTAAGAATCAGATTGCCCACTTGGCCATGACCATAGTCAGGGAGCTTATGGAGGACGAAAAGCTCATAATTGAAGACCTTCACCGCCTGATTGAGGATGTGGAGAGGATCATAACCGAGGAATTTTTAAAGGAAGATGAGATTGAGGAGGAAGCCAAGAAGCTCCTTCACGAGCATCTGGATAAAATCCGCAGGTCCAACATTGAATACAACGAGCTTTTCAGAATGGTAAAAAGGGAACTGGCCAAGAAAAAGGGGGTGGTGTTATGACCGTAAGGCTATCCAGGGCAAAGATAAATCGCATAGCCGACATCGTTATAGAGCTACTTCAACAGCTGGATTATGTGGACTTCCCCCCCGGGGTAGACGCCCCATCCCTGCGGGTAACCATAAGAAAGGCCATAGAAAAGGAACTGAGGATGTACCAGGAGATAGAGGAGAAGGTGGTGCAGAAAATCCACTCTCAAAGGAAGACCGTGGTGGAAGGGAGCAGGGAATGGGACATCCTCTTCAGGAAGTATTACAACGAAGAGATCTCAAAGTTGAATAAGAATCTTTGATTGACAAATTAAGAGAAAATCCGTAAAAGTTTATCCATTTATTTAATAATTTCTAAATTTATAAAATGGAGGATTAATATATTCGTCTGCGACGATTTTGTGAAAAGGGCCAGAACCCTCAAGAATTACCTTCAAAGGCACGGGTTAACCCTGAGGCCCTGTGCCTACGATGCCCTATCTGCCATCCTCATTGAGAGGGCCGGATTTGAGGTGGTGGGAACCTCCGGATACGGAATCTCCGCATCCATAATAGGACAGCCTGATATAGGCCTGGTGGGATACGGAGAGATGGTGGAGAGGGTTAGAACCATGATAAATGCGGTTTCCCTCCCCGTGGAGGTGGATGCAGACACAGGCTACGGAAACGCCCTGAATGTTTACTGGACGGTCAAAAACTTCGCCGGCATAGGAGCCGCAGGGGTAAGGATTGAGGACCAGGTATGGCCCAAAAAATGCGGACACATGGCCGGAAAGCAGCTAATAAGCACCGGGGAAATGGTCAGGAAGATCCGGGCAGCGGTGAAGGCCAGGGAGGAGACCAATCCTTTCTTGGTGATAGGGGCCAGGACCGACGCCCGTTCTGTTTACGGGTTCAAAGAGGTCTTAGAAAGGGGGAAAGCCTATGCTGATGCCGGGGCGGACTACATCTATGTGGAGGCCCCCCAATCCATGGAGGAAGTGGAAACCCTGGTGAAGGAAATTCCGGTTCCCATCTCCTTCAATATAATTCTAGGCGGGAAAACACCTCCCTTCACCCTGAAGCAACTGGAAGAAGTAGGGGTGAAATACCTTTCGGTTCCCATGGTATGCCTTTATCCTGCGGTGAAGGCTATTATAAATGCCCTTCAGGAACTGAAAAGGAGGAACATCCTGGACATATCCTCCTTAGGGGTATCCTGGGCGGAGTTCAACGAAATCGTGGGAATTTCCCGATGGAGAAAGCTGGAGGCTGAATTGCTGAGCAAAAGGGAACTTCAGGAGAAATACGGAAGGCAGGACATAGATAAGATCACGGAGGAGGAAAGGAGAGCTTCGCAAAACTGGAGGAAAAGGAACTAAAAATTGCAGTGGCAGGGAGGGGATTTCCCTATCTCATCTTCGCCACTGCCTACGACGAATAACTCCGGGCTTAAAACAACCGTCTTGGGAACCTGCTGGACCTCTCCGAAACACTTGAAAACTCTCTCATCAGCCATAACAACGGGAAAATTCAGGCCCCTTGCGAAATCTCTCGCCCTCCCCTCATCCCTGTCCATGGAGAAGCCCAGGAGGCTGAAATCCCCCCTTTCCCTCCTCATCCTCTCCAAACGGGAAATTTCTTCCCTGCATGCTAAGCAGGTGCTCTGGAAGAAAATCACCACCAGGCTCTTCCCGTAGAAATTACCAAGGGTAATATCCGGGGCGTTCAATGGGTGCAGAGTCATTCTAAGGCAGTGAGGAGAAAGACCCCTCCCGTGAGAATGGGGAAGGAAAAGTATGGAGGCGAAAAACAGACAGGCCAGCAAAACCTTCAGAAGCCTCAAAGGCCCAACCTTCCCTTAAGGGTTCGCAGTCTCTGGTCCCCGGGATATTTTTCCAGGCCCTTCAGCAACCACTTCCTGGCTGCGGCAAAATTGCCCAATCTCATGTAGTAAAAGGAAATAAGGTAATAGGTCTGGGAAACCGGCGCCAGCTTCTCCCCTATCAAAAGCACATGGATGGCCTCGGGAAGGTCCCCCTCCTTGGCTAAAAGAAGGGCCAGATTAACATAGGGCTTGGGATTGGCGGGGAAGAATTTCATCTCCCTCCGGTATTCCTCCTCGGCCTTTCCCAGGTTTCCTTCCCTTTCAAAAATGACCCCTAAATTGAAGTGAAGGTCCACATATCCCCTTATGTTTTTTCTTTCTACTTTTAAAAACTCCTCCTTGGCCTTCCCCACATAGGAATAATCCCTGGTCATGGAAAAAAGCCTCAGATAATTTAATCCCCTGAGGTAATGGATGTGGTCCAGGTCAGGTTTTATTTCCATGGCCTTTTTCAGGTATTTTTCAAACAGCCCGTACTTCCTCTCCTTGTAATAAACCATGGCCTTCAGACTGTAAGCCACAGCGAATTTGGGGTCAATTTCAATAATTAGGTTCAAGGTCTGCAGGGCCTTTTTGTAATCGCCCATTCTAAAATAAGTGCTCCCTATTCCTATGAGGGCAGAAAGGTCCTTGGGCCTTCGCCTTAAAATTTCTTTGTAAAGCTCTATGGCCCTCTCATAATTCCCCGCATTCTCGTTGATTCTGGCAGCCTGGGAAATGGCCTCCTCCATCTCCGGGTCCTCTCTGAGGAGCTCTTCCAGGACCTCCGCCGCCTTCCTGTAAAGCCCTATTCTCCCCAGGGCCATGGCCCTGTTCAGCTTTTCCAGGAGGTGGATCTTGGTCTTTGGGTCCGGAAGGGCTCTTCCTTCCTCCTTCACCCTCTGGTGTATCAATCCCACATAACCCAGGGACTGAAGCTTCCTCAGGAATTCCGGGTCCACCTTCTGGGGCATGTCCTCCTGGAAGCTGGAGACCATGGCTTTCAGTTCCCTTTCCATCTTCTTGGACTTCCCGAAGCCGTACCTGTTTTTCTTCTCCTGTGGGTCCTTTAAAAGCTCATAAAACTCCCTTATGGGGGAAAGAATAAAATGGTTTCTCCCATCAATGAGGGAATACTGGGGGGCCCATCCGTAGTGGTATTTTCCATAAAGGCTCTCAGAATAAACCTCCCTTGGGCTGTTTTCTTTTTTGAGCAAACTCTCCCCGTCCATCCGGTGGGGACATCTCATTTTAAAATAATCGCAAATGGTGGGGAAGATGTCGGACAGGGCCGCCGGTCTCTTAGTTCTCTTGAAGGGCCTCTGATTGTAGGGAAGCTTCAGGACCATGGGCACATGTATGTCCTCTATATAAAGAAAAACCCCGTGCTCGCTCTCCCCATGGTTCTTCAGGCCCTCCCCGTGGTCGGAGACCAGAAATATCATGGCCTTTTCGTAAATCCCCATATCCTTCAGGTAATCCAAGAAATCCCCTATTAGCCTGTCGGCGTAGAGAACTTCCCCTTCGTAAAGGCTTCTTCCCTCCTTTCTGTATTCCTCAGGAGGGTTGTAGGGGGAATGGGGCTCGTAAATGTGGAGAAAGAGGAAGAAATTGTCGTCCTTCTGTTTGTCCAACCAATCCTCTGCCAGGTGAATGGTCTGAATTCCCGGCCGTTGAACTCCCCCCAGGGAGAGAGTTCCAGTGGTGTTCTCAATGTTGTCCTCGTAGAAATCAAAGCCCCGGTTGATTTTCGTCCTGTGATGAAGAACTATGGCAGAGACGAAGCCGGCGGTCCTTTTTCCCTTTTCCTTCATCCACTCCGCCAGGGTCTTATAGTCCTTCTCGTATCGGAAGCCCACATTGTCCCTTACCCCGGTATGGGGCGGTATAAGACCTGTGAGCATGGTGGTATGGGAAGGGAGGGTAAGGGGAATGTGGGTATAAGCGTTAAGGAAGGCAATCCCATCCCCTGCCAGTCTTTCCCATGTCTTCGTTTCTTCCGCCTCAGGGTTGAAAACCGAAACATGGTCCGCCCTGAGGGTGTCAATGGAGATCAAAAAGATGGGGGTTTTTGAAAAATCTGCCCTTTTAAACTCCCTGGAGCAAAAGCTTAAAATCAGGGCCAGAGACAAAAATAAAACAATTTTCCTCATTTCTCCCCCCTCAACTTATTTCTGCCCCATCTCAGGAGCAAAATCCCCGAGATTATCATAATTATGCTCATAAGCTGGGGCAGGGACATGCTCAGGTAGGGGCTGGAGGTCTTGAATATATATCCACCCCTTCCCGCATCCCCACGGTAGAACTCCACAAAATACCTTATAAGCCCGTAGTTTATAAGGTAATAGGCGGTTATCTGGCCGTCAAACTCCCTTCTCTTCCAGAGCCGGGATAGAAGGAGGAAGTTAAGGAAATTCAAAACCGCCTCGTAAAGCTGGGTGGGATGTATTTTCACCCCTGCCATGGGATGGCGAAAAATTCCCAGGTGGGGAAAAACCATTCCCCAAGGCATGTGGGTGGGCCTTCCGAAACAGCACCCCGCGGAAAAGCACCCCAGCCTTCCCACCGTCTGGATCCAGGGGATGGCCCAGAAGGCCACATCCAGGACCTTGAGCCATTCCTCCTTAAACTGGTGCCTGAGGTAAAGGACGGCAAATCCCACACCGAAGATCAGGGCTCCGTGAAAGGCCCCGCCGGTCTTAAAAACATTCCACAGCCTCTGGGGATGGGAGAGATTGTAAAGGGGATGGCGTATGAGCATTAGAAGAACGGAATAAAGTTGAGCCCCTATTTTGGCAACGGCGGTGGTAAAAAGGGCGGCGGCAAAAACCTCCCAGGGATCCAGCCCCTCCCTTTTCGCCCTGAGAACTATAAAAAATATGCCAGAAATTATGGCCACAGTGTAAAGTACCGTGTAGGTGAAAATGGGCCTTCCGCGATAAACTAAAAGAACAGGATGCATAGGTAAAGAATAATAAATTTTTCCCTAAAACCGAAAAATTTCTTGACTTTTCCCAATCATGGCATATTATAAATATTAGAATTTTTTGAAAAGGGAGGTGTCCATGCGAACCAAAGTTCTCTTAGCTTTGGGGGTGTTCTTGGTGGCTGCATTTTTAGTCCCTACACCCAAGAAAACTCCCAAGGCAACGCCTGCCCTGAGGGCCCTCCTCGCCCTTTACCACAACGCGGGAACCTGGACCCTCAACGGAGACCAGGTTCTTAAGGTGGCGGAGAGAATAGTGAAGAAAAGGGCCAGAAGGGCACACAGGAGAATGAAAGCTCCCAACTGGAAGAAGCTGGAGAAGGCGCTCAGGAAGGTTTACGGAAAGAGCTTCCGCCTCACCGGGGACAGCCTTCTGAAGCTCGTGGGAAAGAGGGACTACACCATAGGCGGCTCCGATGTTTACGCTGCTCTTATAGCCGTCAACGGAGACGGTGATTTCCTCAAATCCTACGGGGTGAAGATTCACGGAAGGTACGCCACCGACAAAGGCTTCACCCTTATAACCGCTGACATGCCCATATCCTCTGCGGAGAAAATCCTCCGGGACGACAGGGTAAGAAGGGTCATAGTTACCCAGAGGATGATCCCCACCCTGAACAAATCCGTCCCAGCCACCGGAGCAGCTAAGATAAGGCTAAGGCAGTACGGAGACTTCCCCAAGGGCTACACCGGAGAAGGGGTGGTCATAGGCGATGTGGATACGGGGATCGACTGGTCCCACGAGGACTTCATTGACCCCGGAACGGGAAAAACCAGGATAAAGTACATCTGGGACCAGACCATAGATACCCCCGGCCAGACCCCTGCCGACTCTGACCCTGACCTTCCCTCCTTCAACTACGGAACCGAGTGGACCGCCGACGACATTGACAACGGCCTCTGCACCGAGACCGACGACGATGCCCACGGAACCCATGTTATGGGAATCGCCGCGGGGAACGGTTACGCCACCGGAAACGGCTATCACCGCTGGCGCTACATAGGCATGGCCCCCAAGGCGGACATAATCATGGTGAAGACGGACTGGTACATCTCCAGCATCGTGGACGGGATAAAGTACATATTTGAAAAGGCCAAGGACATGGGAAAGCCCGCGGTGGTTAACCTCTCCTTGGGCTACGGCTTCTTCATGGAGCCCGGAGGGGGCTTCGGGATTTGCCACTATCCCGGGCCTTATGATTCCAACTATCCTTACTACTCAGGCCTTTACCCGTACGGTTACTTTTTCCCTGCCGACGGAACCGACGACTGGCTCACCCCCTCTGTGGAGAGCGTGATTGACGAATACGGGCCCGGATACTTCGTGGTGAAGGCTGCGGGAAACGACGGCCACTGGAACACCTACACCGACAGAAGCGGAGGGGACTATCCCTACACCGTCGGGGCAGAGCACGCCCAGGGCGACCTCTCCCAGGGACCCTTCACCCTCAAGTGGACCCAGTACGACTACATGAACCATCCCTATCCACCCTCCAGCTGGCTGTGGTACTGGGAGACCCACTTCGCCTTCTGGTTTGAGGGGAACCCCTCGGTAAGGATAACGGTCACCGGGCCCAACGGCACCACCTATGTGGGCCAGAGCGGCGACTACAACTGGGTGTGGCAGCCCTACGGTCCTCCTCCCTACGACGGGGATGTGGCCTTTGACCTCTCCTACGGCCCCGCCTACTTCAACGGGGACACCTTCGGATGGCTGGATGTAACCTACTCCTACAACGCCTGGTATTACTATTACAACAACTATATGTACCTTCCCTATTATTACTACCAGCCCCATCCCGGGGAGTGGACCATGAAGGTGGAGGCGGTCTCCGGAGGAGGTCCCTTTGATGTTTACCAGCACGACTATCTCATGTACTACGGAATACCCTATGCCGTAAGCTATGTAACCTATTCCCCCATTACCTACAACTACGACTACTCCAAGTACATAATAGACTTCGGAGTTTCCGACAAACTGATAACCGTGGGTTCCTGGAACACCAAGTGGTACTGGCTGGCCTCTGACAACAATTATTACACCTATATGACCCAGCCCTGGATAGGGACCATATCCGAGTTTTCCTCCCCGGGACCCACCAGGGACGGAAGGCAGAAACCCGACATAGCAGCCCCCGGAGAAATAATCATTTCCTCGGCCTCCTCCAACGCAGTGTGGTCACCATCTGACCTGGCCGAGGATGGAGTCCACGCCCAGATGAGCGGAACCTCCATGGCTGCCCCCCATGTGACCGGCGCCGTGGCCCTCATAATCCAGAAATACCTGAAGAAGGGAAGGGTTCCTAACCTGAACCAGATAAAGGGAAAAATTGAAGGATGGGCCAGGGTTGACCTCCATGTCCGGGGATACGGAGGACCTCCCAACAAGGGATTCGGCTACGGAAAACTTGATGTGGTCTATCTGAAGGAGAAACCCGTGGCGGTGGCCCAGCACGAGACGGAACTCACCAAGGTAAAGACCAGCGTTATCTTCGTGGGACACAAGGCCCTCCTTGACGGAAGCGCTTCCTACGACCCGGATGAATTCCCCCTAACCTACTCCTGGACCCTTGAGAGCAAGCCTGCTGGAAGCTCAGCGGTCATAGACAAGGCGGACCAGGAAGTGGCAGAGCTCACCCCCGATGTTCCCGGAACATACAAGGTTAAACTGGTGGTTAACAACGGGGTCTGGGATTCCGACCCAGCCTATCTGACCTTGGAAGCCAGGGTTCCCATCAACCCGCCCGCCAACTTCAAGGTGGAAAGGATAGAGAACACCAACGGTTTCCAGACAGAATATGTGAACAAGCTCACCTGGGAAGCCAACCCTGAAAACAGCGATGTAAAGGTGGCCAAGTACAGGATTTACCGCAGGGTAAAGGGAAGTGCAGGAGCCATGGAGCTAATAGCGGAGGTCTCGGCAGGAACCTATCAGTACCTTGACAGGGGTCTCGGTGCCAACGACTATTACGAGTACGCCATAACCGCGGTGGACGAAGACGGCAACGAATCGCTTCCTGCCTACGGGAGCAACTAAGGAGGTGAAGGATGAGAAAGCTTTTAGTAATAATGCTGTTCCTGGCTCTTCCCGCAGGGATATTTGCCGGGGGACTATTCGGCGAGCTTTCCCTGGGGTACAGAACCCAGGGGGACTCCACCCTCAGGGATGTTTACGGAGGGGGAGCTCTTCAGCCCACCCTGGGCATAGGGACCCATCTTGGCAAAATCCACCTGGTTCTAACCACCGGTTACTTCACCAATTCCGGAAAAACCCTGGGCCTGGAGGAAAAGACCACCCTTTCCTACATCCCGCTCTTCGTTAAGGCCTTCTATCCACTGGCCAAGGGCAATCTTCACCCCTATGTGGGTCTGGGCGCAGGCTTCCTCTTCTACAAGGTGAAGAACGAAAGCGAAGGCCTGGAGGATGTGAGCAAATCAGCCTTCGGATTTGAGCCGGAAGTGGGGGTATGCAAACCCATAGCCCAGGGAAGAGCCGCCTTCCTCTCTCTGAGCTACCTCTTCGCCAACGCCAAACCCTTTGAGACCACCAGAAACATCGGAGGACTTAAGGTAGCGGTAGGTTTCAGGGCCAGGTTCTAAGATAAAAGGGGAGGGGGAAGATTTCCTTCCCCCTCCCTTTTTTTATGTCCCAAGGGAGGAACGGATGAGAAAGTTTCATCTCCTATTTTTAATTTCAGCTCTACTCCTTCTCTCCAGGTGCGGCAAAAAACCCGGGGAAAGGATCTGGGAATACCAACTTCCCACGGTAAGTTCGCCGGCGGTGGATAAAAACGGCGATGTAATAATGACCTCCTTGAAGGGAAAGGTGGTGAAGTTCTCCCCCTCGGGCAGGGTCAAGTGGATCTACGAGCCCAAGGACAGGGAGAAAAAGCCTCAGGCTATAACCTCTTCCCCATCCCTGGATGACGAAGGGAACATCTATTTCACCACCAGGGACGGTTTTTTATATTCACTTAACAGCAAGGGGAAACTTCGCTGGAGGAAGGAGGTCTCCGGGGCAGTGTCCTCCTCCCCGGCCATACACCCTGAGGGTCTCGTGATCTTCGGTGCCTTTGACACCGCCATATATGCCTTTGACCTGGAAGGCAACCTGAAGTGGCGGGTTTTTACCAGCGGCCCCGTCTTCGCCTCCCCCACTATAACCAAGGACGGAAGGATCATAATCGCCAGCAATGATAAATCGGTGTACTTTTTGAGCGTCCAGGGGGAGGTGCTTTATAAATTCCCCACCAGGGGGGTGGTGAGGACCTCTGCTGCCCTGGACCGGGAAGGGAATGTGTATATAACGGCCATGGACCATTACCTATATAAAATTTCCCCCCGGGGGAAAAGGATATGGGAATTCAAGGCGGATTACTGGATAAAAACCGACCCGATAATAGACGGGGATGAAAATATTTATTTCGGAACCTCCTTAGGAACATTTTACTCCGTAAGCAGGGATGGAAAGCTCAACTGGAAATACAAAATAAAATTCCCTATAAAATCCACCGGCTTCGTTGGGGATGACGGGGTGGTTTATGTGGGGACCAACGACATATCCATCCTGGGTTTCAACAAAAAGGGTGAAAGGGTCTTCCGCTTTGAAGAACCCAAGGGAAATCCGGTGGAGGCCAAGTTAAGCATCATACCGGGTCGGGGTTTTCTCCTCTTCGGAACCACCGACTTCTACGCCGTAAAGATAGGGGCCAAGGGACTTTCACCCAGGGCTCCATGGCCCAAATTCATGGGCAACCTTCGCAATCAGGGGAGAAATTTCCGTTAATCATGGCATAATTATTTTATGTACCTCCACTCCGTTTTGCTCAGCGGGTTTAAGACCTTTCCCGTAAGGACCTACATTAAATTCCATCCAGGCATCACCTCCATAGTGGGCCCCAACGGTTCTGGAAAAAGTAATATAGTGGACGGGATACTCTGGGCCATGGGGGAGGGAAGGGGCAGCCTTCTCAGGGCTTCCCGCATGGAGGATGTGATCTTCAAGGGATCCTCCAGCAGGGCCCCCCTCTCCAGGGCCGAGGTAGTATTGAACTTTGCGGAAGGGGAGGAGTCCATAAGCATAGGTAGGAGGGTTTACAGGGACGGGGAAAGCGATTTTTTGATTAACGGGGCCATGGTCCGATTGAGGGACCTTCAGGACAAACTGAGGGAGATAGGGATAGAGGCCAGGGAATATGTGGTCATAGAGCAGGGGCAGGTGGAAGCCCTCCTCAGCATGGAACCCGCCGAAAGGATGGTCTTCTTAGAGGCCCTGGCCGGGGTAAGCATGTACCGGGAGCGAATAAAGGAAGCCCTTAGAACCTTAGAGAGGGTTAAGGAAAGGCTTCAGCTTCTGGAGGCCCGTCAGAGGGAAATTGAAGAGAATTACTCCAAGGTAAAGGGGGAACTGGACCTCCTCCTCAGGTACCGCGCCCTAACCTCCCAACTGGAAAAGCTCTATTCCTCCCTTTTGATAAAAAAGAGGATGTCTCTGCTCCTCTCCATGGAAAAACTGCAGCAGGAGGAGAAAAGCTTGCAGGAAAAACTTTCAAAAATAGCTTTCCAGACCTCAGAACTTCTCCAGCGAGCAAGAAAGTTAAGCGAGGAGAAGGCGATCCTCATGGAAAAGATAAAGGACCTGGAGGCGGAGAAGGCGGAGTTAAAAGGGAAGGAAGCGGAGCTAAGGCCGAAAATTTATTCCCTGACCGAAGAGGTTACCAAACTCAGTGAGAGGAAGGAAAACTACAGAAGGAAGCTGGAGGAGGCCAACCGCAGGTTGGAGAGTTTAAAGGAAAGACTGGAAAGGGCTAAGGTGCGCCTTCAGGAGGAGAAGGAAAGATACCTCCGGCTACAGAGGAAGCACCGCCAGGCCCAGGAGGAGGAAAAAAAGGAGGAAGAAGCCCTCCAGGGAGAAAGGCGAGCCTACATTTCCCTTCTTTCAGAATATCAAAAGAGGAGGGCTTTAAAAGAAGAAAGGGAAAGGAGATTAACCAGGGCCCTTGAAGAAAGGAAAAATCTGGAAAGAGAGCTCTCCCGCCTCAGGGAAGAGGCCCTGCCACCTCCCCAGGACCTTGAACCCCTGGAGGCAAGATGGAAACTTCTTCAAGAGGAAAAGGAAAGGCTAACCTCTGCCCTTTCCGTAAAAAGGGAAAGGTTGAAGCAAGTAAGGAGGACCATAGAGGTGCTCCAGAAGGCCCTCAAAGGAAAGGAATCAAGGAAGATAAAAATAAAGCAGGAATACTCAGACCTGGCAGAGCTCCTCTGGGAAAGGGAACTTCGGGCGCGGCCCCTGGAAAATCCGGAGGAACTTGAACCCGGCCTTTACCTCCTTGAAAGGGAATGGCCTGAAGGGGAATTTAAAGCGGTGGCCGGGGCGGAGGTCCCCTTCAGGGATGCCCTGTGGAGGGAGAACCTTCCGCAGGCCATAGAAGCCTGGCGAAGGGAAGGCAGAGCCGTGGTTTTTCCGGAAGGTGTAATTTACCCCGAGGGCGTGCTGAGAATAAAAGGAAAGGACAGGGGAAGCCTATCCCTGCTTTTAGAACTGGAAAGGCTTAAGGCTGAAGAGGCTGAGCTTGCCAGGGCCATCCAGCGGGAGGGCCAGAGGGAGGAGAACCTGGTCCAGGAACTGAGTGAGCTGAAAACCCGGCTGAAGGAAGCCCGCCATCAGGAGGAAAGAAGAAAAAGGCTGCGGGAGGAAAGGGAAAGGAAGTTGAAAAAAATCCAGGAAAGACTATCGGCCCTGCAAGAGGAAATAGAGGAGCACCTTCCTGAAGAGGAACTCCCTGAAAAGGAAGTGGAAAAAATGGAAACCCTGCTCCGGGAAAGGGAAAAGGAGTTAAGGGAAGGGGAAAAAAGGCTCTCCGTGCTCAGGAAAAGGGCTTCCGAGGCCGCTTCAGAGCTCAGGCTCTGCAACAGGGAAATTGTAAGGCTGGAGGAGGAGATAAGGAGGGGAGAAAAAGATAAGGAAAGGCTGCTCAGCGAAATAAGCGAGATGGAAAGGAGGATTCAGAAGAACCTCCGGTCCCTTCACGAAAACCGGGAAATCCTGGAAGAACTCAAAGGAAGGGAAAGGGAGATAGAGGGGAAGATAGGAAAAATAGAGGAAAGGATATCCCACCTTCTCCAGGAAAACTCCAGGGTAGAAGAACAGGGCAGAAGCCTTGACAGAAAACTGGGAAAACTTCACAGGGAAGAGCTCAGATTAAAGGACAAAGCCGGGGAAATAAAAGGGGAGATGGAGAGGCTCCGGGAAAGGCTGGAAGCCCTGAAAAAGGAGGCTAAGGAAAGGGTGGGAAGGCCTCTCCTTTCCCTGAAGGACCATTACGACCTTCCTCCGGAAGAGCTCCAGAGCAAAATAGCCCGATTGGAAGAGGAAAGGTCCTCCTTAGGGGATATAAATTTCAAGGCCGAAAGGGAGGAGGCGGAAATACGCCGGCAGCTGGAGGAAATTCTGGAGCAGAAGCAGGACCTCCTTCAAGCCATGGAAACTGCCAGGGAAACCGCCAGGTCCCTGGAGAGAGCCTATCACCGAAGGATAAGGGAAGCCTTTGAAAGGTTGGCCCACGAGTATTCCTCGGTTTTTTCCTCGGTGGCAGAGGGGGAGGTTCTTCTCAAAATGGAAGAAGGCCTGAACATTAGCGTGAGGTTCAAGGGGAAGAAATTCCAGCCCCTTTCCATGCTTTCCGGAGGGGAAAGGGCCCTGGCCTCCCTCCTTTTCTACATATCCCTGTTCAGGATAAAACCCGCCCCCTTTCTGATTTTAGACGAGGTGGACGCCCCCTTGGACCTTCCCAACCTTACAAAACTCATATCCTTAGTGAAGGAGCTGAAAAAAAGCACCCAGATAATAATGATAACCCACAACCCCACCACGGCCAGGAACGCCGATTACATATACGGGATAAGCATGCCCGAGGACGGAACCTCCAGGGTTTACTCCGTCAGGGCCGAAGAGCTTTTCAACCATGGAAGATAGAAGGGCGAAGGGGATAATATTCTTCGTTTTTCTTGCGTTTCTCCTTTTGGCCCTGAGGTTTCCGGTGGAGAAGGTCCAGTCCCACTCCTTCTTTGACGACGAAGCCATATATTACATGATGAGCTATTCTCTGGCCTTTGACCTTGACCTGAAATACGACAAAGGGGACCTCCTTCGTTTTTCCCGCCTTTATGGGGGGCTCCCCCAGGGAATTTTCTTAAAGAAAAACGAAGGGGGAATTTTCTTCGCCAAGTCCTTCGCCTATCCCCTGGCCGTAGCCCCCTTCGTGAGGGTCTTCGGAAACAGGGGCTTCTTCGTCCTGGCCTCCCTGCTTCTCCTTATGGATCTGCTGATAATATATTCCTTCGCCAAGGAGAGGTTCTCCCCGGCGACCTCCCTGGGAATCTCCCTGGGAATTCTCTTCCTTTCGGTGATGTGGACCTATTTCTTCTGGATTTCCACGGAGTTCTTCAACTTCTCCCTGGCTCTGCTCGTCCTTTACCTGGCCTTTAAAAGGGAAGGACTTCCTTCCCTGCTTTTAGCCTCCTTCCTTCTGGGATATTTAACCTTCTCCAAGCCCACCAATTCCCTTTACGCCCTTCCGGCTATAGGGCTTCATTTCTTCTCCTTCCGCTGGAGGAGAATGCTCAGGGCCCTCCTGATGGGGGTTGTTTTCCTTTTATCCACCGCCGCCTTTTTCGGGGCCAATAGGGCCATGACCGGGGAGTGGAACTACATGGGAGGGGAGAGGCGAAGTTTCTATTACCATTTTCCCTTAGAAAGCAAGGATTTTTCCTTCAGCCAGGGAAATCTCATGAGCGCCAAGGATTACTGGCAGAGGTTCTATTTGACCCCTAAGATATTCTTTCTAAACCTTT
The DNA here is from genome assembly GCA_026987025.1 of Candidatus Aminicenantota bacterium. Taxonomy (GTDB): domain Bacteria; phylum Acidobacteriota; class Aminicenantia; order S016-38; family S016-38; genus JALSNJ01. The sequence goes on from JALSNJ010000026.1 coordinate 242,599, forward strand.
ATTATTATTTTTTCGGCAGGTTCTCCGGAATGCTCATATATTTCCTCCCTGCCTTCCTCATCTTTATAGCCTTCCGGGGAGGTGGGCTGAAGCCATGGCTGCTGTTTGCCTCTATCGTCATAGGCATAGTATCCTCGGTGGCCCTTATGCCCGACAATTTCATCGGAGGGGGAGGGTGTCTGGGGAACCGTTATTTCCCCAATTTTTACCCCCTTTTCATCGCCCTCATACCCCATGTAAGGGCGTGGTTCAAAAAGCCCCTGTGGATAGCCCCCCTCTTCCTTTACCCCGTTTATCTGGCCCCACTTACATCATCCTCCTTCCCTTCCACCGTGGGGAAGATGGGCCTTCGGGACCTTTTCCCGGTGGAAATCACCCAGATTAACTCCATCCCAACCAACATAAATCCCCACGCCTTCCGGGTCCCCTACGGAAAAATTTTCGTTTACCACCTGGACGACCACTTCTGCGGAAGGAGGGGGAAATACATTTACCTGCTGGGAAATTCCAAGGCGGAGATGATACTGGCGGTGCCCAGGGAAACCGAGAATCTGAGCGTAGAGGTAAAGGCGGAGGGACCTGTAAAGCTCAAAATCGGAGGGAAAAAGATAGCTCTGCTGCGCTCCGGAAGATTTCTACTGCAGGGAATAAAGGGGACGCAAATCAGGGGTGTAAAATACATCTTCGCCTGGGTAAAAACCCTTTACTCTAAGGAGGATAGAAAGAAAGGAGTTTTCTGCGGTGCCATGCTCAGGATTGAACCCCTCCCGGCTCCGCCGTCTCGGTGAGGTTCAGAGGAAGTATTCCTCCCTTTATATACCGGAGAAATACAGACCTGCGGAGAAAATCGCCGGGCTTGACTGCGCGTACCGGAAAGAACTCATAGCCTGCTCCGGGGTCCTATGGGAGAGAAGCGGAAAAATCCTGGAGACGAGGAATGTGAAGGGAAGGGTTCTTTTTCCTTACCTTTCCGGTTTTTTCGCCTTCAGGGAAGGGCCATGGCTGGTGGCCCTTTTGAGGAAATTTACCTTAAAACCGGACCTGGTCTTCGTGGACGGGAACGGCCTCCTTCATCCACGAAGGGCAGGGCTGGCCGTCTTCGTGGGGGTCCGCGGCGGGCTTCCCACGGTGGGGATAAGCAAAAGACCTCTTAGAGGACTACCCTGGGACTGCGGGAAGGAAATTGTGGAGCTTTCCGGAGGCTATGCCCTGTGCAGGAAGGGCTGGAAGAGGCCCATCTTTATATCCCCGGGGAACCTGCTCTCCCCTGAGCAAGCTCTGAGGGCTTATCTTGACCTTTCTCCCCACAAAATCCCGGCGCCCTTGAGAAAGGCCCACCTTTCAGCCCGAAGGCTCCTTTATGAGTCCTAATCTTATCTTCATTCTGCATACCGCACATATTCCTCCCGCGGTGGTGGGATAGCCGCACAACCTGCAGGGCTGCGGTTTTTCCTTTATGGGGTTGCGGAATCTCCCCCTAATTTTATAAAAACCCTTGAGGAAGCTCAGGCGGGTCCCCGTCATCCTGAGCTCTATCTGCCTCATTATGTTTTTGTAAAAAATGGAGGTGGCTCCCCGGGAAAAGGGGCACCTTTCCCCGTGATATTCTATTCCCCTCATGAAGGCGTATGCAGCGGTTTCCCTTTCGCTGAGATAAACCAAGGGCTTTATTTTCCTGGAAAATCCGAACTCCGCAGGAAGGACCGGAAACTGATGGTAAAGGTATTCTTCCTTCCAGTGAAGGAGGTTGCCGAAGAGGAAGGCCACTTCATCGTCCAGGTTGTGTCCGGTGGCCACCGCTGAAAACCCCCGGGCCGCCCGGTCCATGTAGTATCTTTTAAGCCGACCGCAGAGTTTGCAGGCGGGTTCCCTGAGCCTGCGGGCTATCTCCCCCAGGGGAAGACCGAATTCCTCTTGGAGGGAAACTATCTTCAGGGGAAGTCCCCGACCGGAGGCGAATTTCTCCACCTTTTCCCTTGCCTTAGAGGAAGACCCCTCAATGCCCAGGTCCAGGAAGAAACCCTCCGTTTGGTAGCCCAGAAGGTCCAGGGCATCCCAGAGGGCGAGGCTATCCTTTCCCCCGGAGACCGCCACCAGGACCCTGTCCCCCTGGTTGAGCATTTTGAAATCCCTTATGGCCTTCTTAACCCTTTTTAGGAAAAAATCCAGGAAGTGCTCACGGCAGAGGGCCAGGTGATACTGGGGCAGGTATATCTCCGCCTCCCCCTTACATATCCTACACTTCATACACCTTCCCTGTAGAGGCGGGCAACCTCCTGGGCCACCTCCAGGGTGGAGTTGTTTCCTCCGAGGTCGTAGGTTTTAACCTTGCCTTCCTCTATGACCCGGGCTATGGCCCTCTCCATCCTTTCCGCCTTTTCCTTCTCCCCAAGGTAGTCCAGCATCATCTTGGTGGCAAGGAGCATGGCCATGGGGTTTACTTTGTATTGCCCGGCGTATTTGGGGGCGGAACCGTGGGTGGGTTCAAAGAGGGCGAAATTATCCCCTATGTTTCCTGAGGGGGCAAATCCCATACCCCCCACCAGCTGGGCGGAAAGGTCGGAAATTATGTCGCCGAAGAGGTTTTCCGCCACCAGGACATCGTATTTTTCGGGATTTTTCACCAACCACATGGTCATGGCATCTATGTTGGCTTCCCAGAGCTCCACCTCAGGATACTCTTTGGCTATTTCCCTGGCCACCCTGGTTATCAATCCCCCCGTTTCCCTTAAAACATTGGGCTTTTCTACCAGGGTAACGCTCTTTCTGCCGTTGGCCCTGGCATATTCAAAGGCTGCCCTCACAATTCTCTCGCATCCCTTCTTTGTCATTATCCTGGTGGAGAGGGCTATCTCATCGGCGGGGACATTTTCAAACTTCTTCATCTTGGGATGGATAAGGAGGGCCTTCCTCACCTCGTCGGGGAGAGGGTAGAATTCCACCCCCGCATACATTCCCTCGGTGTTCTCCCTGAAAATAACAAGGTCTATGTTGTCCCTGTAGTTAAGGGGATTTCCTTTGTATGCCTTACAGGGCCTGAGGTTTATGTAGAGGTCAAATTCCTGTCGCAGCCTTACTATAGGAGAAAAGTAAACATATCCCTTTCCCCGAAGCTCCGGGGCCAGCTCTCTGGCCGCCTCGTCCTTGGGCTTGGAGGTAATGGCCCCCATAAGGGCAGCGTCGGCGGTCTTCAAAAGTTCAATGGTTCGTTCTGGAAGGGGATTTCCCTCCCTCTTCCAGAACTCCCAGCCTATATCCCCTTCCACATACTCGGCATCCAGCTTTACCTCCTCCAGAACTATCCTGGCCGCATCCATAACATCCCTCCCGATCCCATCTCCGGGAAGGAGAACTATCCTGTACTTGGCCATTTCAACCTCCTTAAACCAGTTTTTTTACGAAATTGGGCAGGGCAAAGGCTGCCCTGTGAACCTCTGGATTGTAATATTTAAACTCAAGGCCGGAGGCCTTAACCCTTTCCTCATTAAAGCCCTTTAAGGGATGGAGGGAATCGCTGCAGAAACAAAAACTCCAAAGGGCACTGGGATAGGCTGGAATCCAGGCAAGATACATGTGCACCTCTTTGTATATCCTTTTCAGAATGGAGTAAGTGTTCCTCACTATGTCAGGATGATAGAAGGGAGATTCGGTCTGGGCCACGAATACCCCTCCCTCCTGAAGTCTCCCCTTGGCATTAACGAAGAACTCCTCCCGGAAAAGGATATCCGCAGGTCCCACAGGGTCCGCTGAGTCCACAAGGATAACATCGTATTTTCCACTATCCTCCTTCACAAACTCCGCACCGTCCTTAAAGAGAAGGCTCAACCGGGGATCAGAAAAGCCCACCGCCATGGTGGGAAAGTATTTCTTGCTCACCTCCACCACCTGGGAGTCTATTTCCACCATGGTGACGGCCTGCACCTCCCGGTGCCTCAGAACTTCCCTTACGGTCCCCCCGTCCCCTCCTCCTATGACAAGAACCCTTCCCGGGCTGGGATGGACGAAGAGGGGAACATGGGAAATCATTTCGTGATAAACGAACTCGTCCCTTTCGGTGAACATTATGGAGCCGTATAGAACCAGCATCTTTCCGTATTCGTAGGTCTCCATCACATCAATTCTCTGAAAGGGGCTTTCTCCGCTGTAGAGCACTTTTTTTATCTTCAAGGTTAAACCTGCTGCCCCGTTGTGAAGCTCCGTATACCACATGTTCCAAAGGTCTTCAAAGTATTTGAAACTCAATTTCCTCCTCCTCTATTAAAAGTTGCGGTTTTTCCAGGCCGTTGAAATTACTGGCGCTGGCCCAGGTATAGGCCCCCATGCTCTTAAAAATTATGTAGTCTCCTACATCCAGCTCAGGAAGATAAACTTCCCTGTAGACCACATCAAAGGAGTCGCAGGTTGGCCCTGCTATTACCGAGGGTTTCCTCTCCCCTTCCTTCAGGGGGTGTATGGGGTAGTCCGCATGGTCGTAAACCTTTCCGGAGAAACTACCGTAAAGGCCGTCGTCTATGTAGTACCAGTGCATGCCCTTCCTTATAGCCTTTCCCACCACCTTAGTTATAAGATAACACGCATCCCCTACGATGAACCTTCCCGGCTCAGAAACTATCTCCGTGGAGGGGAAATAATTCTCCAGGGTGGCCCTTATGGGCTGGAAGAAGCTTTCGGCAGCCATTATGGGCTGCCGGTAGGCAATAGGGAACCCTCCCCCTATATCCAGAAGGTCAAAATAAATTCCCTCCCCTGCGGCTATGTTGAAAAGTCTCCTGACTATCTTCAGGGTTTCAAAATAGGGGGTAGGGTTGGTGGTCTGGGAACCCACATGGAAGGCAATGCCCCTTATCCTAAGCCCCAGGTCCCTGACGAATAAAATAAGGTCCTTGGACTGGGCAGGGTCCGCCCCGAACTTTTCCGAAAGGTTGACCACACAGAAGGGGTTTTCCACCTTTATCCTCAAAAGAACCGGGGCCGAAGGCCAAACCCTGGCTATTTTCTTCGCCTCCTGCGGGTTGTCAAAAATAAGGGCCTTCACCCCGTATTCCTTGGCTAAGGCTATTTCCTCCTCCTTTTTTATGGGCTGGGTATAGAGAACCTTTTCTCCGGGGAGAGAATTCTCCTCAGCCAGCCTTAATTCCCCCGGGGAGCTAACATCCAGCCCCATGCCCAGGGAAACGGCTATTCTGATTATTTTAGGATGGAAATTGGCCTTGGCAGCATAGAAGTGCTGAACCCCGGGAAGGCAGGAGGAAAGAAGGCGGTACTTCTCCTTTATCTTCTCCTTAGAGCAAACGAGAAGGGGGGTTTTAACCTCAGGTTTCATCCGCAAAATTATAGCATACCCCGGATTATGGTCTCTCCCAGCCTTGTAATGAAATCCTTCTTCCTGGAAAGGATATTCTTGAGTACGAACCTGCCCTCCCTTTCGTCCACCCTGAAGGCCTGGCGGATGAGTCCCTTCTCCCCTGCGGCCCAGACCTCGGAAACCTTCCTCAGGGGATCCGTTAGCATCAGGGCCAGCAAGGTATATCCTCCCTTCTGTCGGTTCTCCTCCAGAGCCTTCTTTATCTCCCCTTCCCTATCATAAAGGGGGGAAAAATCTGGGATTATAACCTGTCCTATTCCCACCTTCTTCTTCCCGAAATTATACTCCTTGAAATCCCTGAATATGATCTCCTCAGGAGAAAGGCCCTCTAAGTCCGAGGCCGCCTTCAGTAGCTGTTGGGCCAGTGTGGAGATGTCTATTTTTAGGAGGGAGGCGAGCCTTCTGGCCACCCTCCTGTCCTTGGATGTTGTGGTGGAGAGGGTCAGGTTCATGGTATCGGATATTATCCCGGCCAGCAGAACTCCGGCGATTTCCCGGGGCATGGCAACCCTCCTCTGGGCAAAGAAATCCGCCACTATGGTGGATGTGCTTCCTATGGGCTCCACATAGAAGTAAATGGGCTTCAGGGTGGAAATCTCCCCTATCCTGTGATGGTCTATAACCTCCAGTATGTCCGCCTCCTCTATTCCATCCGCCGCCTGGGAGGCCTCGTTGTGGTCCACCAGAATGACCTTCTTGGCTTTCAGATTTATGAGGTCGGTTCTGGTGACCACCCCCACCAGCCTCCCGTCGTAGTCCAGGGCAAGAACCCCCCTCATCCTGGAGGTGAGAACCTTATCCTTTATCTCCTCCATGGGTTCGTCCAGGAAGGCCGTGGGGAAGTCCCGCTTCATCAGGGAGGAGGCTGGCCTGGAAAGCTCTATCAACTTGGCGGTGGTAAGGGTATCGTAGCGGGTGGTGAGAACAAGGACTCCCCTTTCCTTGGCCTCCTGAAGGAGGTCCTGGGGAGGGTTAACCCCCCCGGTAAATATCACGGCGGCGATGGGTATGGAAAGGGCTGCCTTAACTATGTCAAAACGGTCCCCCACCAGAAGGATGTCCTTCCTTCCCATGGATTTAAGCAGGGTCTCTGGCTTCCTGGCCCCCACGAAGATCCTTCCCTCCAGGGTCTTCCTCCTGCGGGAGTTGGAGAGCACCTTACCCTCAAGCACCCTGCAAAGAAGCATAACCTCCACGGGATTGGAAGCCAGGTCCCTCCTTCCCAGCCCTTCCACCAGCTCTCTGGCCACCTTGGCCTGAGTGACTATGCCTAAGGGTTTTCCCTCCTCGTCCACCAAGGGGATAAGCCGGATCTCATGCTCCTTCATAAGGTCCACCACCTCCTTGACGGAGGCAGCAGGGGAAGAGCTCACCGGGGGCTTGAGCTCCAGGTCCCTGAGCCTGAGCCTTAGGGTTTCCACCAGCTCCGGCTCCTCCACCTGGAACTTTTCCAGAATGAAGCGGGTCTCGGAATTCAACTCTCCGGCCCGGGCGGGGACATAAAGGTTTTTCCTGTCAACGCTGTTTTTGAAAAAGGCGTAGCCTATGGCCGAACAGACCGAATCCGAATCCGGATTTTTATGCCCTATTACTATTACCCTCTCCATTTCACTTTTTCTTTTCCTTCATAAGGGGTATGCTCTTCTCTTCAAATAGATACCTTTTTATCTTTCTGGTGGTGGTCTTGGGGAATTCCTCGTCCCTGAGGCGGAACCTCTTGGGCTTTTTATAGTCCGCCAGCTGGGCGGAATACCTGTTTATTTCCTCCCCTATAAGTTTCTCTATTTCCTCCTCCGTGGGATTGGTTATCCCCCTTTCCCTGAAATAGGCGTCCACCTCTTCAAAGTTGGGATAAACTATGGCCTGAACCTCCTCGGCCCCGGTTACCGGATTGGCCCCCCTTACCACCAGCACTTCCTCTATAAAGGGAGACTGAAGTAAAACCTCCTCCACCTCTTCGGGAAAGATGTTCTTCCCTCCGGCGGTGACTATAACGGATTTTTTCCTTCCGGTTATGTAGAGGAAACCGTCCTTGTCAAGATAACCCACATCTCCGGTGAGGAACCATCCGTCCTCGGTAAAAACCTCAGCCGTGGCCTTAGGGTTCTTATAATAACCGGGCATAACATTGGGCCCCCTGGCGGCTATTTCCCCTATCCCCTCGGGGTCAGGGTCCATTATTCTTATCTCCACATAGGGAAGGGGAAGGCCCGCGGAGGCGTTCCTGGGGCAGCAGGGAGGATTCACTGTAAGGACGGGGGCAGTTTCGGAAAGGCCGTATCCCTGGAGGATGGGAAAGCCCAGCTCCTCAAGCCCCTGGGAAACCCAGCGGGGAAGAGCAGCTCCCCCGGATACGAGGAACCGCAGTTCATCAAAACCCAGCTTTGAAAGGATGGGCCTGAAGATTTTCCTGGCCCTATCCCTTCCCAGGATAGGTCTCATCCCCCTGTGAAGCCCCTTCATCAACCCCACCATACCCTTCTTCAGGGAGGATTTCTTAAGGTCGCTCCTTATACGCAGGAGAAACTTCTCCAGAAGGAGGGGGACCGTGGTCATGAGGGTAGGCCTGGTATCCCTGAGGTCCTCTATCATTTCGGTGGGCTTCAGGGAACGGGCAAGGGTTATGGACACCCCCACAGAGAGGGGGAAGATCATACCCGCGGTGGCCTCAAATACATGGTGGAGGGGGAGGTAGGAAAAGCTCCTGTCGTTTTCGTCTATGTAAATTATCTGGTATATGGCATCCACATTGGAGGATATGTTCTTGTGGGTAAGCATAACCCCCTTGGAAGTTCCGGTGGTACCCGAAGTATAGAGAATAACCGCCAGGTCCTCCAGCCCCAAGGGAGCCAGAGCAATTCCCTCCTTGTATTCCTCCAGCACCTTGTCAAGGACAAGCTCCCCGTTGACTTCGTCCATAACTATCACCTTTTTCAAGGAGCCCACCCTGTCCCTTATCTCCTGGATATCCGCAAGCTTGGAGCCTGAGACGAAGACCATTTCCACCTCAGCGTCGTTTAGGATGTGGAGGTATTCAGGGGGTTTGAGCCTGGCATCCAGGGGAACCACAGTGGCCCCTGCCCACTGTACGGCAAAATAACAAAGAACCCACTCCGGCCTGTTCTCCCCCAGAACGGAGATCTTGGAGCCCTTACCGAGGCCGCTGGCTTTTATAAAGGCCGCAAGCCGGGAGACTTTTTCAAGGAGCTCCCCGTAAGTATAGCCGAACCACTTCTTCTTCCTTCTTATTCTTACAGCGGATTTTTCGGGAAATTTTTCCGCTGTCCTCTTCAAATATTCAGGGATGGGAAACCAACCCCTGGGGGGTCTAACCCTTGGAAATTCCATGCCTTCCTCCTTTTAATATATTAGTGCAGCAAAACTAACCGCCGAGGTCCCATCGGGCTCCATGGCGTTAAAATATCCCAGGAGTTTGCCCTTGCTCCTCACCGATTTTAAGAATACACAAATTGCGCCGGTTCCGCAAACCTTAGTGGCGTTTTTGTGGGGAAAGAAGGACCTCAGGAAGCCGTCGCCGTCCCCTTCCTCCATTTTCCTGAGGATTATCCGGTCAAAGGCCTCCACCTGGGGGAAAAGCTCCTGAGCCCTTTGCTTATCGCCGAAGCTCAAGCCGTAGTGGCTGAGGTCCGCCGCCGCCACAAGTATGTGGCCTGCCCTGCTCATCTCATTCAATAGAGAAAAAAGAGGGGAGAATTCCTCCCCCGGAAGGGCACCCTCCGCAATTTCCTTGGAAAAGCTGGGAACCAGAAGCCCCACCATTTTAAAATTCGTAAGGGCCCTTAAATAGCTTACATTTAGCTCTATGGAGTGCTCAAAATAATGGGCCACCTCGTCCCCATAGGGGTCTTCAAGGACCTGTTCTATGGCCTTTACAGCCTCCCGGTCCGGCTCCACAGGTCCCCAGGGAGTCATGTATCCCTTGGAAGCAAGTATAAACTTATCCCTGAAGGGGGTATGGTTAACCCCCAGAAAAACCAGGGTCTTTTCCCCCAGCTCCCTCCATCCTCCGTAGGCCAGGGCATAGCCTCTCCTTCCCCTTTCGTAATCAATGTGGGGTGAAATTATCCCCCAATGCGGAGCTTCCCCCGGGGGGGTTTCCTTTTTAATCCTTTGTTTCAGAGCTTCAAAATCTCCGTAGGATTTCCTCAGGGAGCGGAAAGGAACATAGGGGGAGGCCCTAAACTCCTCTTCCACCTCCTGCATTTTTCTCATATAAACTTCGTCCTCCAGAAGGTAGTTCTCGCTAAGGTTTTTTAGTATCCCCCTCAGGTCTTCGCTGAAGAGCATCTCCCTGTAGCGCCGGAAAAATTCCTCCTTTAGAAGGAGCTCGTCCTTTTCCCCATCTAAGAAGGAAAGGATGAAAACCACAGGCTCCGGCACCACCAGCACCCGATCTGAGAGAAGGAGGGGGTCCCGGATGATGTATTCCCCCTCCCTGTAAGGTATAACCTCCACCTCCCTGAGCTTCGGAAGTCTCATACAACCATCCTCAGAAGTCCTGGTCTTATTTTAAGGGAAACCTCACTGGCTCTGAAAATTTCTCCGTCGTATTCCCCAAATTGAAGCTCTGTCCTTATTCTCACCTCCTTTCCCCTGAAATGGAGAACCTTGGGATGGGATAAAAGGCTACCCAAGTAAAGCCTCGGAAGACTGAGTAAAAACTCACCGGGGGAGAGGGAACCTATGGCCACCACATCCAGGAGGCCGTCGGAGGGGCTGGCAGAAGGGGCTATTCTCATTCCCCCTCCGAAGACGGACCCGTTGGCCACCGCCACCGTTAAAAATTCTCCGGAAAAACTCTCCCCATCCACCTCCACCTCGTAATACTTTGGCTTATACCGGAAGAATTCCCTGAGAAGTTTAAGGGAATAAACCACCCCGCTGTGGGTTCCCTGGCTTAACCTGCTCACTATCTCCCCACCCAGTCCCAGGTCCATAACATTTACGAAGAACCTCTCACCCATGGAAACCAGGTCCACCCAGAGATTTCTGGAAAAGCTGAGAGCCTTCCTTCTTATCCCCAGCCCCTTGGCAAAATCGTTCCCCCTGCCGGAAGGAAGAACGGAAAGACCTGCCTCAGGATTTATCGGTTTTCCCTCCTCAAAAAAACCATTGGCCACCTCGTTCAGGGTACCATCCCCTCCCACGGATATTATGTGGGTCTGCCCCTCCCTCAGCTCCTCCTTGGCTATCTCCGTGGCGTGTCTGGGCCCCTCGGTAAACCTCTCCTTTATTTCCCTGAAATAGGAAAGAAGAAAAGCCTTTAGCCTTTCCCAGCGGCGATAGGTCCTGCCGCTGGCAGAGGCCGGATTAATTATGGCCGTAGGCCTTGGGCTTGAATGCCGCTGCGCCAAGGGCACCTCCTATGGAAGCAAAGAGGGAAAAAATAACTATCCTTATAAGAAGGGTGGAAGCGAATCCCCTGGGGGTAAAATAGCTCTGATAATTGAGAAGGGGGGATGCTTCCGCACCATAAGCTTCTAAAATCTTCAGGATCAAATCCCTGGACCAATAGGCAAAAACCATGTCAAGGACCGTGGCCAGCAGGGAGGAGACCAGCCCTGCCATGGCCCCCACCATCATTCCGTCTGCGGAGCTGATTCTATCCCCGCGCCTCCTCTGATACAGATAGGAAGCTAAAACCCCTCCTCCCACTATCCAAAGGCAACAAAGGCAGTTTCCGAGACTAAAAAGGGGAAATCCGCTTAGAAAACCGCTGGCAAGGCCGGCCCAGAGGGCAGGCATATACATATCTTCCTTCATTTTCCCTCCTTGCTTAAATCCTCAAGACCGTAGAGCAAACCCATGCCTAAGAGAAACCCGGGCCACAGGCCAGTGAAAAATCTCTCCCAGTTGGAGGAAAAACCCATGATTTTTTCCAAAAATTTCCCTAAAATTAGAGGGGATACAAGGAGCAGGATTGAAACTGGCCCCAGGGAAGGCCTGAACCGGAAGGAGATCAGGACGAAAAGAAGGGCACCGGCATATATCCCGGTGCACCTGGAGCATACCCCCAGCTTATATCCAAAGAGGTGAAAGCTCCTGGAAGGGTCCTGATGACAGACCTGGGAATAAATCCGATAAAGAAAGGAGGGATCTCCTCCGGCGGCCTTGAGGGCCGGAGCCGATAGAATACCTCCCCACCAGACCGAAAGGAAAACTAAGGAAAGGATTTTGCCCTTCATTTAATTAGATTTTAGGAGGAGAGGGGAGGAAAATCAACGGTTTCCAGGGAAAACCTCCTCCAACTTCCCCAGGGAATTTATGAGAACTGCCCTCACGGAAGCCTCCCTTGCAATTTTCTTCCCCAGGACAGGGCCGGCCACGAAGATGGCGGTGGCCAGAGCATCCGCCTCCATGCAGGTCCTGGAGACCACGGTGACGCTCTGAAATCCCCTGGCAGGATAACCGGTCCTGGGGTCCAGCAGGTGATGGTACCTTATCCCATCCTTTTCAAAGAAGTTCTCATAGTCCCCGGAGGTGGCCACCGCAGCGTCTTTAACCTCCAGAACCTTCACTATACCCGGCCCCCGGGGATTCTTGATCCCTATCCTCCAGGGCGCCCCTCCGGGCTTGGTGCCTATGACCCTGATGTCCCCCCCGGCATCTATGAGGGCCGAGCGTATCCCCTTCTGCAAAAGCACCCGGGCCCCCCTGTCCACGGCATAGCCCTTGGCAAAACCTGAAAAATCCAGAACCACCCCCCGGGAGGCCATTTTCTCTCCCTCCCACCTCAGTTTCTCCAACCCTACGAAACTCAGGACCCTCCTTATCTCCTGGGGGGAAGGGAGATGGGGTTTTTCGTTGAAGCCCCACAGGAGTTTGAGGCGCCCCACCGTAGGATCAAAGGCCCCCCGGGAAAGCCTCCATATCTCCTTGGCAAAATCCAGGAGACCCAGGGTTTCCCGGTCTAAGGAGACCTCCCCCCGGTTTAACTTGGATATGTAGCTGTTTTTACTCTCCAGGCTGTATTTCTCTGAAATTCTCTTTACCTCGGAGAAGAATTCTTCCAGAACCCCCGGCGGAACGGAGCCATATACCTTCACAGTAACATAGGTTCCCAGCAGAAAACGGGTCCGAACCAGGGGTTCGGGCACCCGGTTTCTATGCCCACAATTCAGAAGAAAAAGGGGAAGTAAAATTAAAAGGAGACCCCGTCCAGTCCGCTTCCTTCTATGGATACTATAACCCGATTGGGAATGCATACTATCTTCTCATGGGGGGAGGATATAAAGCCGGTTTTCACGCAAATTTTCTTTTTGCAGGAGCTCTCCACTGCCCTTATCTTGCCGCGGCTTACCTCCAGGGTCATCTTCCCCTCCCGGCCCATCACCTCGTATTGCCCGTCCCGGCTAAGGTCTATTTCCATGGCCCTCCTCCCCTCCACTTCCACCACAGCCCTGGCTTTGCCCGAAGAAGCCCTCTCAAAAACCAGTGTAACCAGGTACCTGCCCCTGCCCTCCCTGCGGAGGAAGGAGTAAGTCCGGGAATACCTCTTTCTGGGGTCCTCTATTCCCCTCTCCCCCGTGTAAGTTATACTGGTCTCCACCTCCTGAGGAAGTTCCCGGAGAAAAACCAGGGCTCTGGTTCCGCTACCCCAGCTTCCCGAAAGGGCAAGCAAACGACGGGTTTCCTCGTCGGCGGGAATTAACCGGAGCCCCCCCATTTCCTTAGAAAGCCTTTTCAGAGCTTCCTTAGGGTTGGAGGAAGTAAATATTATGCTGCCTTTAAGCCCCTTACCCTTTAATTTAAAGGCAGAGGCTCCCAGGGCGCCTATGGCCAGAGCGAGAAATTCGCGCCTTTTCATGTTTTCCTCCTTACTACTCTTTTTATTTCAGGGTAAAGTTCCCTGGAAGAAAATCTCCTCAACCTGGCCAGGGGAAAAACCAGGAGGGAAAAGCCTATGGCAAAAAGCCCTCCGCTGAGGGAAGGGTTTATCCCCAAGGGATTTATATAAAAGCCCAGTAGCCCTCCGGCCAAAAGGAGCAGGAGACCGGCGGCGGAAAGGAGCATAAGGTTCAGATTGAGCCGGGAGATGTTTATCTGAAATTCCACCAGATCTCCTTCCCTGGCCCCCGGAAGGTTCAGGGCCTTGAGCTTCCCTCCGCTGTTCCCTATGCAAAGTTCTTTAAGGGCGCAGTGCTCGCACCCTTGAGGAAGGGAGGGAACCAGATAGGCAAATCCCCCTTCCACTTTCACCACAACCCCCTGTTCCAGCTTCATATCCTGAAAAGCACCTTGGTGGGACATTTCTCTATGGCTTGGTCCGTGACTTTCTCCGGATCTATAACCACCGCCAGGTTTCCTTCCATTTTCAGGCCCTCAGGGGCAAGCCTCACGCATATGCCGCAGGCTATGCACGAGACCGAGCAAACTTCCCTTGACCTCTTGGGGGTATCCTGGCTGCGACAAAAAACATAGGTCCTGTTCTTGACGGGCTCCATAATTATGATATCCCTGGGGCACGCCTCAGCACACAGGCCGCAACCGGTGCACTTTTCCTCATCCACCACAGGAATTCCCTTATCGTTCATGTGAATGGCGTCAAAGGGACAGGCCTCCACGCAATCACCGAAGCCGAGACATCCATAGGAACAGGCTTTGCCGGCACCGCCTGCCACATGGGCAGCAGCACAGCTCTGGGGGCCATCGTAATCTGCAGTCCAGACGGACTTCTCCCTATCCCCTATGCAAAGAACTCTGGCCACAACCTTTTCCACCTCCCCGGCCTCTAAGCCCATGATGGCCGCCACCTTCTCCGCCACCTCCGCCCCCCCCACGGTGCACTTGTTGGGTGGAGCCGCTCCGGAGGCCACCGCCTCGGCGTAATTCTGACATCCTGGATAGCCGCAGGCTCCGCAGTTTACCCCGGGGAGGATGTCAAAAATTTCCTCCACCCTGGGGTCCACTTCAACCCTGAACTTGCTGTAAGCCAGGGAAATTATTATTCCGAAGACCAGGGCCACCGCCCCCATGACGAGAAGGGAAGTCACCGCAGCGCTCATGGCATCACCTCACACAAGCCCGGAAAATCCCATAAAGGCCAGGGCCAGGATTCCGGCGGTTATAAGAGTTATCCCCGCCCCCTTCAGGGTCTCTGGAACATCTGCGAACTCCAGCTCCTCCCTTATCCCAGCCATTATTACGATGGCCAATGTAAATCCAAGCCCAGCCCCCAGGGCAAATATCAGGGTTTCTATGAAGTTGTATTTTTTAAGAACGGTAAGAAGGGCCACCCCCAGGATGGCACAATTGGTGGTTATAAGAGGAAGGTATATACCCAGGGCCTGATAAAGGGGAGGGGAAACCTTCTTTATGAACATCTCCACCACCTGAACCAGAGAGGCTATCACCAGAATGAAGGAAACTATCTCAAGAAACTCCAGATGATATGGAACGAGAAGCAGATAATAGATGAGCCAGGAAACCGTGGCTGCTATGGTCATCACGAAGGTAACTGCCAGGCCCATGGAGAAGGCCGAATCCAGCCTGTTGGAAACCCCTATGAAGGGACATATTCCCAGGAAGTAATGAAGGACGAAATTATTGATTAAAAGTGCCGATATAAAGATTACCAATAGTTCCATTTCTCACCCCTTAAAGGCCTTATTTATTGAATTAAAGCCCCAGATCAGGAAACCCAGCACGAAGAAAGCCCCTGCCGGCAGAATCATAACCTGCCATGGTATGTACCAGCTTCCCAGCACCCTCATCCCCAACCAGGTGCCGGAGCCTAAGATCTCCCTGACGGAGCTCATGAGCATGAGGGCTATACCGAAGCCCATGCTCATACCCAGGGCATCCAGCACCGAGGCCACAACACCGTTCTTGGACGCAAAGGCCTCCTGCCTTCCCAGGATTATGCAGTTGACCACTATGAGGGGGACATAGGGACCCAGGGCCTTGCTGAGGTCGGGGTAATAGGCTGCCAGGTACCTATCCGCCATGGTGACGAAGGTGGCTATCACCACTATGAAGGTGGCTATCCTCACCTGATTTGGAACCATCTTCCGTATTACGGAAACTATAAAACTGGAACCTACGAGAACAAAGGCCACGGCCCCTATCATTCCTATGGCGTTTTTCACCGAATTGGTAACCGCTAAGGTGGGGCACATTCCCAGCACCATAACGAAGACCGGGTTCTCCTTCCACCATCCCTTTATAAACTCCTTCCAAAGTTTCATTTTCCCGCCTCCTTTATTAGCTTTTTAGCCCTGGCCACGCTTTTATTCACTATATCCAGAACAGCGGTGGAGGAAATGGTGGCCCCGGAGATGGCCTGGACTTCGTAGGGGTTTTCGGTGGGGGTTTTAACCAGCTTGAGGCTTCCATTGGCCGCCTTTCCCTTCCACTGCTTCAGATAACCCTCCTCCTCTATCCTGGCCCCCAGCCCCGGAGTTTCCTTTTCCTCCAGGATTTTAAGAGCAATTATTTCGGAAAAATCCGGCTTCACCCCGAAGATCAGCCTTATTTTGTCCTGATATCCGTTGCCCTCCCCCACCACAGCATAGGCCTTTGTCTCGGTCCCGGAAATTATCCTGTAGAGCTCAAAATCCTTGTCCTTCCTCACAATCTTATAGGTGTCGGTGTTAGGGTCCATGCCGGTAACGCTCTGGAGGGAAGCGATGAGCTCCCTCAATTTGTTCTCCTTCACCCTCTTCTCGGTGAAGGTGTTGAACCACCCCAAAATCCCCCCGGAAAGCACCGCAAAGAATGTCAGAACGGCAATCATTCTCAGGCTATCCTTCATTTCTTCTCTCCCAGCATCCTTTGTCTTAGGTATTTATCCATAAGGGGCACGAAGGAGTTCATGATAAGTATGGAGTACATGACCCCTTCTGGCATACCCCCGAAAACCCTTATAAGAACCACGAAAAACCCTATACCTATGGAGTAAATCCATATCCCTGCAGGAGAAACCGGGGAGGTAACCGGGTCCGTGGCCATGAACCACGCGCCCAGCATAAGCCCACCGGCCAGGAGCATGAAGACAGGGTCAGGATACTTATTTGAGTTGGCAAGCCACAATATTCCGCTGAATACGGCCACCGAGCCCAGGACCCCCACGGGTATCCTCCAGTCTATATACCTCCTTACAAGCAGATATACGCCTCCCAGGAGGAGAAGAAGGGCCGATGTCTCCCCGAGACTCCCCGCCACATTCCCCAGAAGGAGGTCCTTGTGGGCGGTAAGGATGTGCGAAAATTTAAAACCTCCCAGAGGCGTGGCCACCGTGGTGGCGTCTATGTGGGCTGCCCTGTTGGCCACCCATGTGGTCATGGGTATGGGAAAGGCTGCCTGCAGGAAGGCCCTCCCCACCAAGGCAGGGTTGAATATATTGGCCCCGAAGCCCCCGAACATCTGTTTGGCTATTATTATGGCCACTGCAGCCCCTATGGCCACCATGGAGAGGTTTATGGAGGGCGGAAGGGTAAGGGCCAGAAGAAGGCCAGTGAGGAAGGCGCTGCCGTCCAGGGCTGCCGAGGTGTCCTTCTTCCTTAAGAGAAGGAAGAGGTACTCGGAGATCTCCGCCGTGGCAATGGAAACCAGCATTACCCAAAGGGCCCTTATGCCGAAAAAATAAATTGAGGCCGCTGCCGCCGGAAGCAGGGCCAGTATGACATGGAGCATTATTTTGGGAACGCTATCCTTCCCATGAATATGGGGGGAAGAGGATACTATAAGGTTCATTGCTTAGCCTCCATCATACGAACCATAAATTTCCCGTACCTTATCCAGTGAACCAGGGGGATGTTGGCGGGACAAACATAGCTGCAAACCCCGCACTCCATACAGTTGAAAAGACCAAAGGCCTTGGCCTGGTCCCACATCCCCGCCTGGATGTATTTAACCAGCCTGGTGGTGGTTATCTTCAAAGGACAGGCGTAAACGCATTTTCCGCAGTAAAGGCAGGGAAACACCCTCTCCTTCTTCACCGAGGAAAGAATCAATATGCCGGAGGTGGACTTTAGCACCGGGATATCCGGGCTTTTTACCGCCATCCCCATCATGGGGCCGCCGAAGATTATCTTCCTGGCCGCCTCCAGGTCAGCTCCAGCGGCCTGGAGAAGTTCCCTGGCGCTGGTGCCTATCCTGGTCATGAAATTGGAGGGCTCCTTAACCCCCTCTCCGGTTACCGTCACCACCCTTTTAATGAGGGGAATTCCCTTTACCGCTGCTTCGTATACAGCATAAAGGGTTCCCACATTCTGAACCAGGGCCCCCACATGGAAGGGAAGCCCACCCACCGGGACCTCCCTCCCCAGGATGACCTTTATAAGGCTTTTCTCAGCCCCCTGAGGATAGCGGGTCCTCAGGAGCACCACCTCCCAGTCCGCCACGCCTCTCACCAGCTTATCAAAGGCCTCTGCCGCATCCCTCTTGTTGTCCTCCACCGCTATGTACCCCCTCTTGGCCCCCACCGCCATCTTAAGGAGCTGAGCCGCCTGGAATATTTCCTCCGTATGTTCCAGCATGAGCCGGTGGTCGGAGGTGAGGTAGGGCTCACACTCGGCTCCGTTTACTATCACAGAATCTATGGGGTACTCCTTGGGGGGAGAAATTTTAACGGAGGTTGGAAAGACCGCCCCTCCCAGGCCCACGACTCCAGCCTCCCTGGTTATGGTCCTGAGGTCATCGGGGGTAAGGGAAGAGAGCTCCTTCACGGGCCAGGTGGGCTCCGCCCACTGGTCCTCGCCTTCCACAGTTATTATGGCCGCCAGGGCTGAAGAGCCGTTGGGAAGAAGTACCGTCTCCAGGGTCTTAACCGTTCCCGTAACGCTGGAGTGGACCGGGGCGGAGATAAAACCCGAAGCCTCCCCTATCTTCTCACCTGTTTTGACCTTCTGTCGTTTCTTTACTAAGGGAGTGGCGGGTTTTCCCGCATGCTGGGAAAAGGGGATAACAACCTGCTTGGGTAAAGGAAAATCCTGAATGGGCTTTTGTGCAGAAAGTTTGCCCTCCGGGGGATGAACCCCTCTTCTCATCGCCAGTTCTATCATTATCGCCCTTCCTTAATTAATGAATTTTCCTCCTTAAGTTTTTCAAATTATTCCTCCCTTTGTCAAGTCTGATATACTCTCAGGAGAATTGGTAGGGAGGATGCTATGAGAAAAACTATCTCTTTCGCCTTCCTTTTCCTCTTTTCCCTTTCCCTTCGGGCCGGGTATTACATTGAGCAAAAAACGAAAGGGAGGGGAAAAGAAGGGTTCACTAAAATATGGCTGGAGGGTTCCAGCCTTCGTCTGGAGACAGAAAAATCCATCTCCATAGTGAATTACTCTTCTAAGACCGCCTATTTCGTGGACAAGAGAAGGAAGGTCTACTACAAAATGAGCCTCTCCCAGCTCAGAGAGATGCTAAACCGGTGGGTATTGATGCTCCAGCAAATGGGGATGGACCTGACCCCGAAGATGGAGATTACCCGGGAGAAAAGGGTTATAAACGGACATAAGTGCACAGTGGTCAAAATGGAAATGGGAAGTTTCCAGACCATGGAGCAGTGCTTTTCCCCGGATGTGAATATTGACTTCAGTGCCTACAGAAAGGTCCTGGAGCTCCTGCTGCCGAAGCAACTGGTTGGGGAAATAGAGAAAAGGGCGGAGACCCTATCCCGCCTGGGATTTCCCATTTATTCAAAAACCACCACCAACATGATGGGAAGGAACATGGTAAGCGAGAGCTATCTGGTAAAATACCAGACCCTCACCGTATCCCCATCTTTATTCACCGTTCCTGAGGGATACAAAGAGAAGCCCTTTAACATGCCCTCCTTCGGGAAAAGATAATCACTCGTTATACCTGCCGAAGATCATTTTGCCCGCAGTGGTCTGGAGAACCGAGGTTACTGTTATCTCCACCGTTTTCCCTATCATCTTTCTGGCATTGTCCACCACCACCATGGTCCCATCGTCCAGATAGGCCACCCCCTGATCCCTTTCCTTTCCCTCCTTCAATATGAACACTTTCATCTTCTCGCCGGGAAGGACCACGGGCTTCAGGGCGTTGGCCAGCTCGTTTATGTTGAGGACCTTTATCCCCTGGATCTTGGCCATTTTATTCAGGTTGAAATCGTTGGTTATTATCTTGGCGTTTATTCTTTTGGCAAGTTCCACCAGCTTCTGGTCCACCCCTCTAATGTCAGGGAAATCGGTGTCTGAAATAATCACCCGGACCTCCCGGTCGTTCTTAAGCCTTTCAACTATGTCAAGCCCCCTTCTACCTCTCTGCCTTTTCAGAGGGTCGGAGGAGTCGGCTATTTTCTGAAGCTCTCCGAGGACGAACCTGGGGATTACCAGGGGACCTTCCAGAAAGCCGGTGCTGGCTATGTCCACGATCCTGCCGTCTATTATCACGCTGGTATCAAGGATCTTTTTCGTTCCCAGGGTTGGGGTTTTCTTCAGGGAATGTATCCAGTATATGGGGGTGAAGAGCTCCGGCTTTTTAAGGGAAAGGGATAAGAAGGATATGGGAAGGAGAAGAAGGAAAAGAACCCCCAAGTAAAGGAAGTAACGGGGAAGGAGGGAGGAATATATGCTGAATAGGACCCAACCAATGAGGATGCCGAGGAAAAGGGCCGACAGGGTCTCCCTTCTGCTGCTGGCCTTCCTTATTATTATGTCCAGGAGCACCCCGGCCAAGAAAACCCCCATGGCATGGACCAAGGTCACATAATCGGCCCTTCCTCTTATTATGTAGGCGGCCCCTGCGGATATTAATGCGTATAGAAGATAAATCATTTTAAAATTCCCCTCACCTGACTTATATGGGTTATCTCAATAAATTTTAGTCCTTCTATTTTATCACCCGGGGGCACCACCGCCAAGTTATAACCCATTTTCCTAGCCTCCTTTAACCTCAAAATCCTACGGGAGGGGTTAAGCACCCTCCCGGTCAAACTCACTTCCCCGAAGGCAAAGGCTCCCCTGGGAAGGGATATCCCTAAGTAAGATGAAAAAAGGGAAAGCAAAAGGGGGAGGTCCACCGTGGGGTCCTTTACCCTCAATCCTCCGGAAACATTAACATAAACATCCCTGGAGGCCAGGGAAAGCCTGGCGTACCTTTCCATAACCCCAAGAAGCATCCCCACCCTGTATGGGTCCACCCCCAGGGAAAACCTCCTGGGATTGGAAGCCACCGAGGAGGGAACCACCAAGGATTGGATTTCCAGCATCAGAGGAGTTTTCCCTTCCACCGCCGGATAAACCGCCACGCCGGGGGAGAAGTCCCCTGAAAGAAAATATCCGGAGGGATTTTCCACCTCCCTTAGCCTGCCCTCCACCATTTCAAAAACCGCTATCTCATCGGTGGCCCCAAACCTGTTTTTCACTGCCCTTATTATCCTGAAGTTCCTGTGGCTTTCACCCTCAAAATAGAGCACCACATCCACCATGTGCTCCAAAAGCTTGGGCCCGGCTATGATCCCTCCCTTGGTTACATGTCCCACCAGTATGGAGGTTATCCCCCTGGCCTTGGAAAGATGAAAAACCCTATCGGCTATGGCCTTGACCTGGGCTGGGCTTCCCGGGCTCGCCCCAAGGTTGGAAAGCTTAAATGTCTGAAGGGAATCGAAGATGGCAAGGTCCGGACTCTCCTCCTCCACCGCTGCCTCAACGCTCTCCCAGGTCGTTTCCGTCAAAACCTTAAGCCCCTCCCCGGCCCCCAGCCTCACCGCCCTGCGGGCTATCTGGGAGAGGGATTCCTCGGCGGAAACATAAATAACCCTGCCCCTGAAATGGGAGGCCATCTGAAGCATGAGGGTGGATTTGCCCACACCCGGCTCCCCACCTATGAGCACGAAGGAACCCCTGACCAGTCCACCTCCCAAGACCCTATCCAGGGAGGGAAAGCCAGAGGAAAACCTTTCCTCCCCTTCAAGCCTCACCCGGGAAAGGTCCACCGGCCTGGGGGATGGGATACGGCCACCCCGCCCCTTTTCAATTTTTTCCGCACTCCCTATGGCTCCGCATTTAGGACACTGGGAAAACCACTTGGGGGAAGTGTAGCCGCATTTTTTACATACGAACATGTTTTAATTCTAATATTTTCCTTTTCCCGGCAAAAGGATTATCATTTAAGTATGAGCATGAAGATAGTCTCCTGGAATGTAAACGGTATGAGGGCTGTTTTAAAGAAGGGGTTTATGAAATGGTTTAGGGAGGAAGCTCCGGACATCCTCCTGATACAGGAAACCAAGAGCAAGGTTTCCCAGCTACCCGAGGAAGTTGTAAGCCCCGAAGGGTATTACACTTACTGGAACGATGCTGAAAGGCCAGGATACAGCGGGGTAGCCACCTTTACCAGAATAAAGCCCTTGGAGGTTCAGATGAAAGTGGGGGTGGAAGAGTTCGATAAGGAGGGAAGGATAATCATAACCAGATACCCCTGGTTTTCCCTTTTCAACATATACTTTCCCAACGGCAAGCAGAGCGAAGAAAGGTTAAAATACAAGTTAAGGTTTTACGATTTTATGCTGGATTACTGGCTGGATTTAAGGAAAAAAGGGGAAAAGCTCATAATAGGGGGGGACCTGAACACCGCCCATAAGCCCATTGACCTGAAAAACCCAAAGGCCAACGAGAAGTATTCGGGATTTCTTCCCATAGAAAGGGAGTGGATTGACAAATTTCTCTCCCATGGATTTATAGACACCTTCAGGTACCTTTATCCTGACAAGGTTCAATACACCTGGTGGACCTACCGCTTCAACGCCAGGGCCAAAAACATAGGTTGGCGGATAGACTACTTCTTCGTATCCGAGGACCTTATTGATCTGGTGGAGGACTCCTATGCTCTGGACCAGGTCATGGGCTCAGACCATTGCCCCATAGTGCTGAAGTTAAAAATAGAACCTTAATAAATAACAGGAGGAAGCTATGCGGAATCATTGGAAGATTATTCTCCCGGTAATCCTCTCGGCATTTTTGCTGGCTACAGGGCCAGAAAAGGACAAAATATTGATGGAAAGGGTCTGGCCCAATCCCACCCCTGATGCAGAAAGGCTTGCCTCCTTCAAAGTGCACAGAAAACTCGCGGAAAATTCCCCCTTCAGACTCCTAAAATGGGAATTTCTTGGCCCTGTTTACCCGGAGGGAAGGGTGGTGGACATAGAGCCTATACCGGGAAAGCCCTTCTCCTTCCTGGTGGCTTCTGCCTCCGGAGGGGTCTGGAGGACCGACAACAACGGCACCACCTATTACCCCATCTTTGAGGGAAAACCCACCTATACCATAGGAGACATAGCCGTGGCTCCTTCAGATCCCGACATAATATTTGTGGGCACCGGTGAGAACAACTCCTCCAGAAGCAGCTATGCAGGTATCGGAATTTACAAGTCCACCGACGGAGGGAAAACCTGGAAAAGGCTCCCCCTGGATGACACCCACCACATTGGAAGGATAATAATCCATCCCCATAACCCTGACATAGTTTATGTGGCAGTCATAGGACACCTTTATACCCACGATAGCGTAAGAGGACTTTACAAATCCACCGACGGAGGAAGGACCTGGCGGCGGGTTCTCTACATCAGCCGGAGGGCAGGGGTAATAGATGTGGCCATGGACCCCTCGGATCCCGATAGACTTCTGGCGGCGGTCTGGGAGAGGGACCGCAGAGCCTGGAATTTCGTGGAAAGCGGCCCGGACTCCGGGCTTTATTTGAGCGAAGACGGAGGGGAAAGCTGGAAGAGGATCACCCGGGGATTCCCTACGGGATGGTTCGTGGGAAGGGTGGGAATAGCCTTTTCCCCCTCAAACCCAAAGATAGTCTATGCGGTAATGGACAACCAAAGGCTCAGACCTTTGCCGAAAAAAAGGGGAAAATCCCCAAGCCTATCGGTGGAGGACCTGGAAAAAATGAGCAGGGAGGAATTTCTCGCCCTGGATAATTCCAGGCTCCAGAAACTTTTGAAAAAATACCTCCTCCCTTACTCGGCCGGGGAAATAAAGAAGTGGGTAAAGAGCGGAAAGCTCACTTTAGCCCAGCTCTTAAAACACATAAACGACGCCCAGAGGCAGCTCCTGGAAAGAAGGGTTGTGGGTCCGGAGGTGTACCGCTCCGAGGACGGGGGAAGAACCTGGAGGAAGGTAAACAGAGACTACTTACCCGGGGTCTTTAACACCTACGGTTATTATTTCGGACAGGTCAGGGTGGACCCCAAGAATCCCGAGAAGGTCTTCATCCTGGGCGTTCCCCTTATGGTATCCACCGACGGAGGAAAGACCTGGAAGAGGGTAAAGGCCCCCAGGGTTCACGGAGACTTCCACGCCATGTGGATAGACCCGGAGAACCCCGATAGAATCATAGTTGGAAACGATGGGGGGGTTGATTTCTCTTACGACGGGGGCAAAACCTGGAAGAATTCCCATGTACTTCCCATAACCCAGTTCTACACTGTGGAGGTGGAACAGGGGAGGGTACCCTACCGGATATGCGGAGGTACCCAGGACAACGGGGTCATCTGCGGCACCAACTTCCGTCTCCCTTACTCCTCCCCATGGAAGCTAATATTGGGCGGGGACGGCGCCTTCGTGAGGTTTGACCCCACCGACAGGGATAGAATCTATGCAGAATTCCAGTTCGGATACATCTTCAGAATAGAAAAGAGAAAACCTAAGATAATACGCCCTCACCTTAAACCCTGGGAGGAGCCCTTGAGGTTCAACTGGCAAACCCCCTTCCTGATTTCCCACTACAATCCCTTTATCCTTTACCTGGGAGCCAACCGGGTGATGAAATCCTACGACAAAGGAAATAGCTGGTATCCCATAAGCCGTGACCTTACCACCAACCCTCCTCAGGGAGATGTTCCCTACGGAACCATAACCGCCCTGGCGGAGTCCTACTTCAAACCTGGAAGGCTTTATGTTGGAACCGACGACGGCAGGGTGTGGAGGACGGATAACGACGGGGCCAGCTGGGAGGAAATCGGCCACGGACTTCCTAAAAAATGGGTCTCCCGCCTGGTGACTTCCCGCTACAGGGAAGGTGTGGTTTACCTTTCCATGACGGGATACAGGGACGACGACTTCAAAACCTACCTTTTTAGGTCCAGCGATTTTGGAAAGAGCTGGGCTTCCATAAAGTCCAACCTTCCCGACGAGCCAGTCAATGTAATAAGGGAAATAGGAGCAGGCCGACTGGTGGTGGGGACTGATTTCGGGGTTTACTTCTCCCCCAACGATGGGAAAAAATGGTATTCCCTTTCCCGAAGGCTGCCGGTGGCGGCTGTATACGACATGAAGTACCAGAGGAAAGCCCACGAACTGGTGGTGGCCACCCATGGAAGGGGGGTATGGAAGCTGGATGGGCTCGTTCTTGAAAAATTTGATCCAGAAAAATTGGACAGGGAACCGGCACTTGTGGCTGTGAGGGACGGACTCATCTACGGCCTTAACGCCGGCTATGACATGGGAAGCTACCTCCTGCAAAAACCCATAGCTTACATCTGGGCCCCGGGGAAAACAACGGCCGCCCTACAGATAAGGGGCCAAAAGCCCAGGAAGTTTTCCCTGAAAAAGGGCATTAACCCCATTCCCCTTATGGAAAGGGCCAGGGAGGGACAGTTCAACTTCTCCCTTAAGATGGAAGGAAAATCCCTCAAGGGAAAATTCACCGTCAGAAGGCTTAAAGGGGACCTGGAAGTAGATTTTAGCTACGGAGATTAACCCTTTATCCCGTATTTTTTCATTTTTCTCCAGAGGGTAGAGCGGGAGAGGCCCAGGAGTTTGGCGGCCTCTCCCCTCCTCCACTTAGCCCTTCGGAGAGCTTCTTCTAACTTCCTCCTCTCCGCCTCCTCCCCCCTGAGATATGCAGGAAGGTGTTCCACATCTATAACCCTTCCGCTCACCAGAACAAAGGCCGCCTCTATTATGTTCCTCAGTTCCCTTACATTTCCTGGATAATCGTAATCCATAAGGACCTTCAGAGCCTTTTCCGAAAGCCCCTCCACGGGTTTTCCTGTAATGAAGTTGAAAAGCTCCACGAAGTGCTCCACAAGAAGGGGAATATCCTCCTTTCTTTCCCGAAGGGGAGGGAGTTTAATATAGAGGACATTTAACCTGTAAAAAAGATCCTCCCTGAACCTTCCTTTCCTCACCAAGGAAGCCAGGTCCTTGTTGGTGGCCGCCACGATTTTAACATCCACCCTCCTGGGGGAAGTTGCCCCCAAGGGTAAAAATTCTCCTTCCTCCAGAACCCTCAAAAGTTTGGCCTGCAAAGACAGGGGCATTTCTGCTATCTCGTCCAGGAGAAGGGTACCCCCGTGGGCCAGAGAAAATATGCCCTCCTTATCCGTCCTTGCATCGGTGAAAGCCCCCTTTACATATCCGAAAAGCTCCGACTCCAGTAAGCCTTCCGGAATGGTGGCGCAGTTTATTTTAAGGTAAGGCCCGGAGCTTCGGGGGCTGAGATGATGAAGGGCGGAGGCCACCAGTTCCTTTCCGGTGCCGCTTTCTCCCTCAATAAGTACCGGGGCCGAAGAGGCGGCGAACCTGGGGAGAAGGCTTATTATCTCCAGCATCTTCGGGCTGGCGGTGATTATATCCCTTAACCTGAACTTCCCCTGAACCTCCTTGCTCAGTCTGACCTCCCTGGTTCTATCCTCAAAGATAATAGCCCACCCTTTACCCAGGTTCCTGACCTTTATATTTATAAACTTTTCTTCGTTGAACCTGTCCAGGCAAGAAACCCCTTCCTCTTTCCAGGGCAAGGGCTTTCCCTCCCTGATGGGGCAGGCGCTCTGACATATTTCTGTCCTCAGAACTTCAAAGCATTTTCTCCCAAACGCCTCATTTAGGGGAAAGCCGGTTATCTCAGCGGCGGCTGGATTGGCATACTTCACGGTAAAGTTCTCCACATAAATCACCCCTTCCGCCACCGAATCCACTATTTTCTTCCAATCCACAGGAGAATTATACATGACAAATGTTTCAAAATCAAAAGTTATTCATGCCCAAATTTCCATGAAAGAAATATCATATTGAAACAATTGAAACAAATTGTTTCTCACAGGGACCCCTTTCCCCATCGCCGCACCCTTTTCAAAGGACAAAATGGGGAGAATTTCTGGCATGTTTATTGCAACTTACCAAGTGTGAGAATAGCGGTGCCGGAATTTATGGGAAGGGTTTCCCCCATCTTGGAACAAAGCAGGGATTTTGTAATTTTCGCTGTGGATGGGGGAAAAATCACAGGGAGGGAAAGGGCCTCCAATCCCGACCCTTCCCTGGGTGGACTTCTGGAGTTTTTGAAAGAAAAGAAAGTGGACCTGATCCTTTGCGGGTCCCTGCTCCCCCAGACCTTCCACCTTATTTCCCTTCATAATATGGCCGTCATATGGGGAGCAGTGGGAGGAATTGATGAGGCCATCTCTTCCTTCCTGGCCGGGGTTATCCCCTATCCTCCCCCGGTCAGGAAGAGATGGAGGTGGGGAAAAACAAAAAAATGGAGGTGAAAAATGTGGCCGTACGGATATGGACCCTGGTATGGATTTGGTTATGGCTTCGGTTGGGGAAGAGGCTGGGGCAGAGGCCGCGGAAGAGGATGGGGAAGGGGATTCTGCCGTTGGGCATGGGGTTGGCCATTCTACGGAGGTTATTATCCTTACTACAGCGGCTATCCCTACTACCCCAGCTACTGGACTGCTGCTCCCTATTACCCTTATACAGCTCAGCCTCCAGCCGAATCCCAGAAAAAATAGGGGGTGAGGCATGAAGGTTATGATTCCCCTTTCTGGCCCGGGCCTGCAGTTCCCCGTGGATCCTCGCTTTGGAAGGGCACCTTTCTTCGCCCTGGTGGAAACAGAAGGGGGCCCGGAGCCTGAGATAATCCCCAATCCTTACATCTATTACCCCTCCGCTGCAGGCATAGCCGCTGCCCAGCTGGCCATTCAAAGGGGGGTTCAGGCGGTGGTGGCCCCCATGGTAGGCCCTAACGCCTCCATGGTCCTCGCCTCCGCAGGAATAAGAATTATCCCGTCCTTTCCGGGTACTGGGAACGATATTCTCAATTACCTCAGGGAAGGAAGGATACCCTCTATCCCTCCTAATCCCTGGGTCGCTTCGGAAAGGGAGCTTTTAGAAGGGCAAATTTCTGCCTTAGAAAACCAGCTTTCACAGCTCAAGCAAAGGCTTGAGGAGCTAAAAAAACAAAAGGAGGAAACATGAGAATTTTAATCACATCCAGTGGACCTGACCTGAAGTCTCCGGTGGACCCGCGGTTCGGGAGGGCTCCCTATTTTATAATCCTGGACAGCGAAAACCCCGATAACTTCCGCTCCTTTCCCAATCCCCATGCCCAGGCCCCCTCAGGAGCGGGCATAGCCGCCGCCCAGATGGCCGCCCAGGAAGGTGTCCAGGCGGTGATCTCCGGAGCCTTCGGCCCCAACGCCCAATCGGTGCTCCAGGGTGCTGGCATAAGGACCTACACCGTCCCCTCTGGAATAACCGTAGCCCAGGCTTTAGAGATGTTTCAGGGCGGAAACCTTCCTGAGGCCTCCGCGCCTCCTGCTCCTGGATATGGCACGAATTACGGCCCCGGCTACGGTCCTGGTTTCGGAGGGCCCGGCTTTGGACCAGGAGGAGGATGGGGTAGAGGAGGAGGCTGGGGTAGAGGAGGTAGAGGAAAGGGAGGCTGGGGCAGAGGAGGCCGGGGAAGGGGAGGAGGCTGGGGATGGTAAAATATCTTTATGGGACATGATTTAGAGGAGTTTCAGTTTTCCTCAGGCCTCCCCACCCTGGTGGGGAGGCTTTTGTATAAAAGAGGGATAAGGAAACCTGAGGAGGTCCGGTTATTCCTTTACGGAAACCTGGAAGACCTGTCCAGCCCTTTTCTTTTCTCCCAGATGGAAAGGGCGGTGGACAGGATTGAAAGGGCCATAAAAAAAGGGGAAAAGATTTTAATACTTGGAGACTACGATGTGGATGGGGTCACCTCCACCGCCCTGCTGGTCAAAGGGCTTTCATCCTTGGGAGCCCGCACCACTTACCTCATTCCCAACAGGTTTTCCCAGGGATACGGGGCCCGCAGCGAGCATTTAAAAGAAATACAGGCCAGGGGAGCAAGTTTAGTAATAACCGTGGACAACGGGATAAAATCCCTTGAATTCGCCCGGGCCTTGAAAGAAAAAGGCATTGACCTGATAATAACTGACCACCACCTTCCGGGAGAGGAGCTGCCCGAAGCCCTGGCCATCCTGGATCCCTTCCTGGAGGAAGGGGTGGAAAGAAATCTCGCCGGGGTGGGTGTGGCCTTTAAGCTGCTTCAGGGCCTTTTCATGAAAAGGGATATGGAGGAAAGGGCCATTCCCTATTTAAAGATGGTGGCCATCGGGACCGTGGCCGACATGATGAAGCTGCTGGGGGAAAACAGGATAATGGTGAAGGAAGGTCTCGCCCTCATGAACGGCCACAATTCCCACGGACTGGAGGTTTTGCTGGGGGACTCCGGCCTGAGGGCCAAGGACATAACTCCCAGGGATGTGGCGATAAAGCTTTCGCCCAGAATAAACGCTGCTGGCAGAATGATGGACGCAGAGATAGCCCTGAGGCTTCTGCTTGCCACCAGCGAAAGGGAAGCCAGGGAAATAGCCTCCAGACTGAAGAAATTGAACAGGGAAAGACAGAGGGAAGAGGCCAAGGTGGTCAGGGAGGCCAAAGAAATGATAAAGCAACAGGGGGAAGAAAACCTCATTTTCCTATCCTCCCCGTATTGGAACCGGGGAGTCCTGGGGATAGCGGCCCTGAGGCTGAGCCGCAGCTTCCTCAAGCCCGCTTTCATCTTCTCTTTAAAGAACGGAATGGCCTACGGTTCCGGCAGGGCTCCGGGGGGCATCTCCCTACCTGAGCTTCTCTCTAAGGCTAAGCACCTGCTGGTAGATTACGGAGGCCATGCCAGCGCCGTGGGCCTGGTGGCCGAGGAAAAAAACCTGCCCAAAATAAAAGCCATCCTCCAGGAAGGCCTGGAGGATTACCGGGCCTCTGAATTAGAGGAAAAGGAGCAACCGGAGGTCACTGATTTTCAGGAGCTCAGAAACTCCTTAAGCTTTCTGAGGCTTTTCCCGCCCTTTGGCATCGGCAATCCAGAACCTCTTCTTGCGGTAAGGGAAGTGGAGGTGGTAACCCATCCCTCCCCCTGGTCTCAGGGCTACAAGGTGCTTCTGCGTAAGGACGGGGTAGTACTGCCGGGGGTATTTCGGGGGGGACACATGCTTGAAAGGTTCAGGAAGGGAGAAAAAACCGATATAGTCTTCACGCTGGAAGCGGGGGAAGGCAATCTTATACTAAGGGAAGGATGAGGTTTTTCAGATTGATTTTATATTTTCTGCTCTTCGCATATCTGGGCGCCCTGGTTCTTGTTTCCCTTTCCTCCCACGAAGGTGGAGCCATGGGTTTAAAGCTTCCCCTTATCAAGGGTCGTTCCATCCAGTGGGAATTCAGGGTCAAAGAAATAGAAGCCCGGAGACCAAAATACATAGCCAGCGCGAAAAAATTATTTGTGGACTCATCGGGCAGAACATTCCTCAGCAAAAATGTGCTCATAGAAATACCCTCGTCCTCCACGGTTATAAAGTCCGAAAAATGCGTGGTCTCGCCCGGAAAAAACAGGGTGGAATTTCCCGAAACTGTGGAGGTTGAAAGTGAAACCGGAGTTTTTAAAGGGAAGAAGTCCCTTTACCTGGCAAAAAAGGGGGTGATAAGGCTTGAAGGGGGAATAGAATTCAAAATAGGGGAGATTAAGGGTAAGGCCGAAAGGGGAAGGATGGAACTTGACCAGGGCCAGACCCTGCTCCTGCGCCCTGAATTCTCCTCCGGGGATATCAACTTAAAGGGGGGAAGGGTCTTGGTCATGGAAAGGGAAATGCTGGCCTACCTCAGGGGAAAACCCGCCATCATGAAGTCCGGGGATAGAATCCTGATGGCTCCTTTAATGGAAATAGATATGGAGGGAAAAAAGGTAAATTCGGTGTTCGCCCCCAGAGGAGGGAAGGTAGTGGAAAAGGGAAGAAGACTGGTGGCCAGGGAAATCAAGCTCTGGTCGGATGGGAGGCTCCAGGGCAAGGGGGTAGTGGTAAGGTGGGGGAAAATAAAGTTCTTCGCCCGGGAAATCAGGGGGGAAGACGACAGTATAATGGCGGAGATTTGCTCCGTTTACCAAGGAAACCTATCCTTCGTTTCCCGAAACCTTTTGATAAAAGACAACTCCCTCAAAGCCTGGGGAGAAGTGAAAGGAAGGCTGGGGGAAGCCTCCTTCTCCTGCCAGGAGCTCTCCTCTTCCCGGGGGAAGAGAAACCTTAACGGAGAGGTAAGGATCGTTAAGGACGAGAATGTAATAACCGCCTCCAGGGCCATGGAGGATTCCGGAAAATATTTTCTTTCCGAGGCCAGCATAATAACACCGGATGGATATCGCCTGGGGGCCTCCAGGATAATTTACGGAAAGGATTCCATCCAGCTGGAAGGAGGGGCCTCTCTTAGAGGGGAAAATTTCCGTATAACAGCCCCTGGAATAACCATAACCCTGCAGGAAGGAAGATTGGCTCAACTGGAGGCTCAAAACCCGGGGAAAATAATCCTCGGAGAGGACTCAGCCCGGTGCATGAGGATTAGATACCGGTTCCAGGAAGAGAAAGCAATTCTGGAGGGAAGGGCCGTGTTAAATTCCAAAAAGCACGGCGAGATAAAGGGAGAAAGAATCGTGGTAAACTCCCGCACGGGGTCCTTTGAAATTCAGAGTAGGGGCAGGACCTCCTCGGAAATAAAGCAATGATAAGGGTTCTGGGTCTCAGGAAAAAATACGGAGGAAGGGAAGCTTTAAGAGGCATTGACCTTCAGGTGAAAAAGGGGGAAATTGTTGGCCTTCTTGGACCCAACGGAGCCGGAAAAACCACCACCTTCAAGATTATCTTAGGAGAAATAACCCCTGATGGGGGAATGGTTTTTCTCGGGGATAGGGATATAACCGCTTATCCCATGTGGAAAAGGGTTAGAATGGGCATTGGCTACCTTCCCCAGCGACCCTCCATTTTCCGCGGCCTGACGGTGGAGGAAAACATCCTGGCTTATCTGGAATTTAGAAAGCTCAGACGCCGGCACAGGCAGAGGCTTCTTAATCTGGTGCTGGAAGAAATGGGTATTGCTCATCTCAAGCACAGAAAGGCCCTCCACCTTTCCGGAGGGGAAAGAAGGAAACTGGAGGTGGCCAGGGCCATGGCCCTTGAGCCGGATTTCATGCTCTTGGACGAGCCCTTCACAGGTATAGATCCCATTTCAATAAAAGAAATGAAGGGCATCATACTCAAGCTTCAAAGGTGGGGTGTGGGGATAATAATCACCGATCATAATGTGCGGGAAACATTGAAAATAACCACCAGAGCGTATATCATAAATAAAGGAGAGATTTTAAGCTCAGGCTCTCCCCGGGAAATTTCCCGGAACCCGGAGGTTAGAAGAAAATTCTTAGGGGAGGATTTTCTCTTAGAGGATGAAGCAGAAGAACCAGCTTAACTTAAGGCAACAACAAACCTTAAGGCTCACAAATCAGATAAGGCTTTTTCTGGAACTGCTTCCTCTTACGCAGCTGGAGCTCAGGGAAAAGATAGAGGAAGTCCTTGAAGAAAATCCGGCCCTGGAGTTGAGGAACGAAGAGCCGGAGGAAGAGACGGAGGTCTTTTCACCCTCCCGGGGCGAGGAATTCTCCGAATTCTACTATGAAGACGAAGAAGACGAAAATTTACCCCCCGAGGCCCTGGTCCCCTACGAACCGGAGCCCAGGGAAGTTATAAAGAAGACCCTCCTTCCCCATTTTCAGGAGGAAGAAAAGCCGGTGGCCGAAGCCCTTATAGATTACCTTGATCCCAAGGGATTCCTTGACGAGGAGTCGGTGAAAATCGTCTCAGCGGAACTGGGGAGGGCGCCGGAGGAAGTGGAAGCTGTAAGGAAAAAAATGATGAAAATCCCTCCTTACGGGCTGGGAGCCAGGAACCCGGTGGAAGCCATGCTGGCTCAGCTTCCTCCCCAGAGTTCCCCCCTGCTGCGAGAATTATTGAAGGAAGAGAACATACAGCTCCTCAAGGCGAGGAAGTATGAGGAGCTGGCCCAAAGGCTGGAATGTTCCCTGGAAGAGCTTAAAGAATCCCTGGAGAAGCTTAAGGGACTCAACCCCTTCCCAGGCGGCCATTTTTTCAGGAGGGCCTCCGAGCCAGTTCTGGTGGACATTTACCTGGAGGAGGAAAACGGAGATCTCAAGGTCAGGGTTGAAGACGGAGAGCTTCCTCCCTTGAGAATAAGCCCCTTTTACCTCAAGATCCTGGAGGACCCCTCCGCCCCGGAGGAACTTAGAAAATTCGCCAGGCAAAAAATAAAATCGGCCCAGTGGTTTTTATCGGCCCTGTCAAAAAGAAGGGAAACCCTGCGAAAAACGGTGGAATATATAGTGGAAAGGCAGAGGGAATTCTTTAAAAAGGGCTACAACCCCGAATATTTAAAGCCCCTTAACCTTAGGGAAGTGGCATCAGCTGTGGGAGTTCACGAATCCACCATAAGCAGAATCGTCTCTTCCAGGTTCATTTCTACTCCCAAGGGCACCTACAGGCTTAAATTCTTCTTTCCAGCCTCCTCCGGACAGGGTGGCAACATATCCTCTGCCAGAATAAAGGAGGTTATTCGGAAGCTCATAGAAAACGAACCCAAGGATTCTCCTTATTCTGACGAGGAGCTTATGGAACTCCTGAGGAAGCGCGGCATTAACATTTCCAGAAGAACCGTGGCAAAATATAGGATGGAAATGGGAATAGAAAACGCCGGCAGGAGAAAAAGAAAATATAGGTTGGAGGTTATATGATGGAAGTAAAATTCATAGGGAGGCATTACGAAATCCCGGAAGCGATTAAAAAAAGAGCAGAAAGAAAAATTGCCAAGCTGAAAAAGCTCCTGGGGGATATCCAGCATGTGGAGGTAATACTTTCCTTAGAGAAGTATCGACACACTGCGGAGGTGCTCGTAAAGGGAGGAATTTTTGAGTTCAGAGCCAAGGAAACCACCGGGGAGATGCTTACCTCCCTGAACAAGGCCTTTGACATAATAGAGGCCCAGATAAAAAAGGAAAAGGAAAAAAGGAGGAGCAAGAAAAAGGTTTCGGCCCCTGAGGAAACCCCTATTTCTCCAGCAGGGCCCAGAATCATCCCCAAGCAGGCCTACTCCCCCAAGCCTTTAACGGTGGAGGAGGCCATAGCTGAGATGGAGGGGATGGGGGAGGACATCCTGGTTTACAGAAACTCCAGAAATAAAAAGATAAATGTGATTTACAGGAAAGGTTCCGATTATTATCTTATAGAGCCGGAATTCTGATGCAGGTTCATACCCTTCTCTCCCCGGACCTCATTCTTACGAACCTCAAAGCCTCGGCGGTGGAGGAGGTTTTGAGGGAAATCTCCCGGTTCATGGAGGAAAGGAAAATAGTAAAAAGCGGGAAAAAACTCTACAACAGGCTACTGGCCAGGGAGAAACTTGGGAGCACAGCCCTCCCCGGAGGTATAGCGGTTCCCCACTGCAAAATGGAGGAGCTGGAGGCCCCTGTGCTTTCCTTAGCCATTTCCAAGGAAGGGGTGGACTTCAACTCTCCTGATGGTCAGCCAACCTATATATTTTTCACCGCCGTATCCCCCATATCCCCCCCCAACCTTCACCTTCAGGTCCTGGCGGCCATAGCCAAACTGGCCAAGAAGGAGAAAAAATCCGTGGTGGAAAAGTTGTTGAACGCCAAGACCCCTGAGCAGGCCTACGAGATAATAAGGGACGAGGAGATGCAGGAGGGGGATGAGGAATAGCCTGGAAGTCAGGAAGTTCTACATAGCCCACAAGGGTCTGCTATCCTTGATTCTTCCGGAGGAAGAGGAGATAAAAGGAACAATAACCTGTGGTCTGCTTCAAAGACCGGGGCTGGTCCTGGCCGGAGTGAAGGAAGCTTTTAAAAAAGGCGCTGTGCAGTTCCTGGGAAAGGAAGAAAGCATCTATTTACAGAAGTTATCGGAAGAGAAGCTCCCTGTCACCCTCAGGGATTTTCTTTCCCTCTCCCCTCCCGCGGTGATTTTAGAATCCCCGGAGCTTCTCCCAAAGATAAGGGAAAGCTTCTCCGCCTTCTCCATCCCCCTCTTTCTTTGCAAATCCCCCAACTGCTTTGAAACAATAAACCAGTTCCTGCACTGGGAACTTTCGGAAAGGATTACGGTCCACGGGGAGCTAATGGGGATTTACGGCCTTGGAGTTCTAATTAAGGGAAGGAGCGGCATTGGTAAAAGCGAAATAGCCTTGGAGCTCATAACCAGGGGGCATATGTTTGTGGCCGACGACATGGTGGAGGTTTTGAAACTCCCGGGGGGCAAAATAATAGGGAGGTCCCCGGAAAGGGCCAGGGGTTTCATGGAGATAAGGGGGCTGGGCATCATAAAGGTAAACGAGATCTTCGGAGGAGCGCTTCTTCCTTCCTCCCCCATTGACCTCATATTGGAGCTGATACCCTATGAACCCAATATGGAAAGGCTCTTTGTGGAAGAGGAAACCGAAAACCTCTTGGGGGTAGAAATTCCAAAATTCAGGATACCGGTGGCCGCAGGAAGAAACATAGCGAACTTGGTGGAGGTGGCGGTAAGGCTTTTCTTGCTGAAATCCTCAGGAAAGGCCCCCCTGGAGGAATTCCTGAAAAGGCTGGAAGAAAAATGAAACCCTATGTGGTGATAATAACCGGTATGAGCGGCTCTGGAAAAACCACCTACCTTAAGGCCTTAGAGGATGCGGGTTTCTACGCCATGGACAATATGCCCATAGAGATGATCCCCCAGGTCCTTTCCCATATCCTTAAGAACAACCCGGAGATAGACAGGTTCGCCCTGGTGGTGGATGTAAGGGACGAAGGCTTCGGGCAAAAATTTCCCTGGCTGGTGGAGAGGCTTTCCTCCAAATACAGAACACATGTGATTTTTCTTGACTCCGTGGACGAGGAGCTTACCCGAAGATTCAAAATAATGCGGAGAAAGCATCCCCTTCAGGAGGGAAGAACCCTTCAGGAAGCCATCAGGGAAGAGAGGGAAATACTCCAGGTGGCCAGAAAGCTTGCCGATGCCGTGGTCAACACCACTGGCATGGGCCCTGGAACCCTGAGGGAAAGGGCGGTGGACCTTCACCTTCAGGGCATAACAAGAAGGGTGGTGCTGATGAGCTTCGGTTTTTCCTCGGGAATTCCCCAGGAGGCGGATTTCGTCTTTGACCTCAGGGCCCTTCCCAATCCCCACTGGGACGACAGATTAAGGCCCTTCACCGGGAAGGACCCTCAAATTAAGGAGTTTCTCCTGGCCCACCCCCAGGTTCATACCTACCTGAAGGCCCTCAAAGAATTCTTCCAGAAAACCCTTCCCCTCATGTTTGAGGACGGGAGAGCTCAGGTGGTTTTAGCCTTTGGCTGCACCGGGGGAAGGCACAGGTCCGTGTTTTTTGTGGAGGAATTGTATAATTGGTTTAGGAACAAGTGGAGTCAGTATGTGATAGAAAAAAAGCACAGGGAAGAGTCGGGATGATTGGAGGAGTAATCATTACCCACGGCAACTTAGGTTCCACCCTCTTAGAGGTAGCCAGCAAAATAATGGGAAGGAAATTCCATATCCCCGTAATATCCATAGACTGGGAGGAAGGGGGAAGCCTCATTGAAAGGAAAGCCCAGGAAATTAAAAGGGCCATAGAAAAGGAAAATCGGGGTCATGGGGTGGTGGTTTTCACCGACATATTCGGGGGAACCCCTACCAATCTCTGCGTTTCCCTGCTCAAGTCCCTGGATGTGGAGATAATAACCGGCCTCAACCTCCCCTTGCTTTTAAAATTCCTCTCCGAAAGGGACAAAATGAGCATAGAGGATCTATCCCGCACACTGGTGAAGAGGGGAAAGGAATCCATAGGAAGGATCAGGGAGTTTCTGGACTGATGGTGGAAAGGGAAACGGTTCTGGTTAACAGGCTGGGGATGCACGCCAGGGCTGCCACCAAGCTCGTCCAGCTGGCACAAAAGTTCAAGAGCAAAATAGTTTTAATAGTAAACAGCATGGAGGCCGACGCCAAATCCATCCTGGGCCTGCTGATTTTAGCAGCTCCCATGGGAACCAAAGTTAAAGTAAGGGCGGAAGGGGAAGACGAGCGGGAGGCGGTGGAAGCCATAGTCAAACTCATAGAGGAGAAATTCGGGGAGGAAGAGTAATGAAGGTCCTCAAGGGTCAGGCCGTGGTAGGGGGCATCGGCATAGGGAAAGCGAAGTTCCTGAAAAGGGAAAAATCCATCTCTCCCCCAAAGATAATAAAGGGTGAAGAGGCGGAGCAGATACTCCGCTTGGAGAGGGCCATAGAAAAAACCAGGGGGGAACTGGAGGAACTGAAGCAGCACATAGAGTCCACCCTTGGAAAGGAACATGCCCTCATACTGGATGCCCAGCTTTTAATCCTCCAGGACAGGAAACTTCTGGAGGAACTCACCGAGAGAATCATAAAGGATCTGGACAGCGCAGAAAGGGCCATTAAGGCCCTCATAGAGAAATATCACGGGATATTCTCCCAGGTGGAGGATTATCACCTAAGGGAGAAGGTCCACGACATAGAGGACATCCTGAGGAGGATAGAGAAGAACCTGGGGGAAACCAACCTGGACGAAAACTGGGCCCAAAGCGTGGTGGTGGCAAAAAGCATTTTTCCCTCGGAGACGGCCTACATCATATCCAGGGGAAGACCCGAGGCCTTTGTGCTTGAATTCGGAGGAGAGACCTATCACGCGGTTATATTGGCCAGGGCCTACGGCATCCCCACCGTGGTGGGAGTGGAAAATGTGGAAGGGAAAATAAGGGAAGGGGAAGATCTGGTGGTCAACGGAGACGAAGGGGTTGTTATAGTTTCTCCCACGAGGATTCAGATTTCCAATTATAAGGCCTTAAAGCAGACGCTCTGGGAGGAAAAGGAGAAATTAAAGGAAATTTTGAAAGAACCCAACGAAACCCTGGATGGCGTCCCCTTTTCCCTTCTGGTAAACATAGAGTTTCCCAG
Organism: Candidatus Aminicenantota bacterium; assembly: GCA_026987025.1. Lineage (GTDB taxonomy): Bacteria > Acidobacteriota > Aminicenantia > S016-38 > S016-38 > JALSNJ01. Next base: position 280,058 of record JALSNJ010000026.1, read on the forward strand.
CGAGGCCGAGGCCATTGCTAAGGAAGGAACCGACGGGGTGGGACTCTTCCGCACCGAATACCTTTTGCTTCTGGGCCAGAGAGTTCCTTCGGAGGAGGAGCAGCTGGAAATATATACGGAGCTATCGGAGAAATTCCGTCAGATCACCGTAAGGCTCTTTGACCTGGGGGCAGAAAAGAGGATAGCAGACCTTCCCTTCCACGAGGAGGAAAACCCTGCCATGGGGGAAAGGGGGATAAGGTATCTCTTCTCCCATAAAGATCTATTGTATCCTCAGGTAAGGGCCATTCTCAGGGCCTCAGCCAGAAGGAGAAATATAAAGCTAATGGCCCCCATGATAACCAACCTGGACGAAATAAAGGAGTTGCTTTTGGTGGTGGAGGACGCCAAGGGCCAGCTCCGGATGGAAGGAAAGCCCTACGATGAAAAAATAAAGGTGGGCATCATGGTGGAGGTTCCCTCCATCGCCATGCTGGTGGAAAGGGCGGCGAAGCTGGTGGATTTTCTCAGCGTTGGCACCAACGACCTTACCCAATACATCTTTGCAGCGGACAGGGCCAACGAAAGGGTATCCCCACTCTGCAACCCCCTGGACCCGGCTTTTTTGAAGCTCCTGCGCTTTATGATAAAAAAGGCCAGGGATTACAAAAAGGAGATCTCCGTGTGCGGGGAAATGGCCTCCCGTCCCCTCCATGCCGCCGTCCTTTTGGGCCTCGGTCTGCGGGACTTCTCGGTATCCCCAGCCATGTTGCCCATTATCAAAAAGGTCCTTTCCTCGGTGGAGGAGAATGTTATGAGAAGGAAGATAAACACCGCCTTGCGGCTCGCCTCCGGCAGGGAAATTGAAAAATACCTCCTGCGGGAGATGGAGAAAATTTACCCTGAAATTTACCGCTGGATAAGGAGGGTATGCCATGAAAAAAACGGAAAAACCCTGGGGGTATGAGCTCCTCTTTGCCCTGACCCCCTACTACGCCGGCAAAGTTCTCTTTATCAAAAAGGGACACCGCCTTTCCCTGCAGTATCACAGGCAAAAGGACGAGGCCTTTCTTCTCTGGAGCGGAAAGATGCTTTTTATATACGAAGAGAACGGGGAGCTTAAAGAAAAGATCATGCAGCCCATGGATAGTTTTCACATCCCCCCGGGGATGAAGCACCGCATGGCTGCCTTAGAAGATTGCTATGTCTTTGAAGTCTCCACCCCCCACTTAGAAGATGTGGTAAGGCTGGAGGACGACTACGGAAGGTAATTGACCTGCAGGGCTAAAATGGCGTAGAATTTAAGGGTAGAAATTAATATAAGGAGGCAATAAAATGGGTTTTCTAACAGGAGAAGTTTCTTATTCCAGGGGTCTTGAAGGGGTTGTGGCTGCCATAACCTCCATAGCCGCCATAGACGGGGAAGAAGGTAAATTGATTTACCGGGGGATCCCTATTGAGCTTCTGGCGGAAAAGTCCAATTTTGAGGAAACCGCCTATCTTCTCTGGTTCGGGGACCTTCCCAAAAAGGACGAGCTGGAAAACCTGAAAAGGGACCTTATTGAGCACAGGGAAATCCCGGATTTTCTTGTGAATTGCCTTAAAGGAGCCCCCAAGGACACCCACCCCATGGAGATTCTGAGGACCTGCGTTTCCATGCTGGGCTGCTTTGACCCGGATAAGAACGACAACTCCCGGGGAGCTAACATCAGAAAGTCCATAAGGCTTACTGCCCAGATGCCCACCATAGTGGCCTATTACAGCAGGCTAAGGAGGGGCCTGGAAATAGTTCCACCCAATCCAAGCCTTTCCCATGCTCAGAACCTCTATTACATGCTTACCGGCGAGGAGCCCAACGAAGAGATATCCAAACTAATGGATGTTATCCTTATCCTCCATATGGAGCACGGGATGAATGCCTCCACCTTCGCCGCCATGGTGGTGGCTTCCACCCTTTCGGACATGCACTCGGCCATCTGCGCGGCGGTGGGAGCCCTCAGAGGACCTCTCCACGGCGGGGCCAACGAAAGGGTTCTGGAAATGCTCCATGAAATAGGCTCTGTGGAGAAGGTGGAGCCTTACATCATGAACGCCCTTAAAGAACACAGGAAAATAATGGGTTTTGGCCACAGGGTATACAAGGCCTATGACCCCAGGGCCAGGATTCTTAAATCCTATGCTGAGAGGCTTTCCAAGGAAAAGGGCAACACCAGGTGGATAGAGATAGCGGAGAAAATAGAAGAGGTAATGATAAGGGAGAAGGGGAAGAAGGGCATATTCCCCAATGTGGACTTCTATTCCGGAATTATCTACAACCTCCTGGGCTTTCCCAAGGAGGTCTTCACCCCCATCTTCGCCATAGCCCGGGTGGTGGGATGGACAGCCCATGTTCTTGAATACCTCCAGGCCAACAGGATATTCAGACCCAGGGCCATATACAATGGCCCACTGGATGTAGAATACATACCTATTGAAAAGAGGTGAACCATGGGAAAAACCTTGGCAGAAAAGATCCTTTCCGAACATGTGGGAAGGGACCTCAAGCCCGGGGAGCTGGTGGTGGTTCCGGTGGATGTGGCTCTGGTTCAGGACGGAACCGGTCCCCTCACGGTGGAAGAATTTGACAAGATAGGCTTCAAGGAGGTGAAGGTTCCCAAGGCAATCCTCTTCATAGACCACGCCGCCCCTTCGCCCAGGAAGGAGCTCTCCAACGCCCACAACATCCTGAGGAACTTCGCCAAAAGGACCTCCGCGGTGGTCTCCGATGTTGGGGAGGGAATAAGCCACCAGATAATTGCCGAGAGGTACATAAAGCCCGGGGATGTGCTTACCGGAGCCGACTCCCACACCTGCACCGCCGGTGCCTTAGGGGCCTTTGCCACGGGCATGGGTTCCACGGACATAGCTTTGGCTTTTGGCCTCGGGAAGGTATGGATGAAGGTTCCCCAGAGCTATCTTTTCGTTCTTAAAGGTAAGCTACCGGAAGGGGTATATTCCAAGGACATAATCCTCCACATAATAGGGACCATAGGGGCGGATGGGGCCACCTACAAGGCCATGGAATTCCAGGGGGAAGTTATAGAAGCCCTTTCCCAGGAAGCCCGCCTTACCATATCCAATATGGCGGTGGAAGCCGGAGCCAAGGTGGGTCTCATGCCCACCGATGAAAAAACAAGGGAGTTCCTGGCCTCCTACGGAAGGGAGAAAGATTACAGGGAAATAAAACCGGACCCCGACGCCCGATACGAAAAGGTTTTTGAAATAGATGTCTCCAGACTTGAACCCACGGTTTCCTTCCCCCATACTGTGGACAACACTAAGCCCATAAGCGAGGCCAAGGGGATAAAGATAAACCAGGTTTTCATAGGCACCTGCACCAACGGGAGGATAGAGGACCTGAGGGTGGCTGCCTCCATCCTTAAAGGCAGAGAAAAGCACCCCGATGTGCGGCTCATCGTGATCCCGGCTTCCAAGGATGTGTTCAAGAAAGCGTTAAAGGAAGGTCTCATAGACATCTTTGTAGATGCAGGCGCTGCGGTTCTGGCCCCGGGCTGCGGGCCCTGCGTGGGCGTTCATGAGGGAGTACTGGGGGACGGTGAAAGGGTCCTCTCCACCCAGAACAGAAACTTCCGCGGAAGGATGGGAAATCCCAACGCGGAGATTTTCCTTGCCTCTCCGGCCACCGCCGCCGCCTCGGCCATAGCCGGAGAGATAGCCGATCCCAGGGACTACCTACAATAAGGAGGGAAAGATGATATTAAAAGGAAGGGTGTGGAAATTCGGAGACGATATATCCACAGACCATATAGCTCCGGGAAGGTATTTTCATCTCAGGACCAATCTTCCAGAGCTGGCAAAACATGTACTGGAGGACGCCAGGGAGGACTTCGCCCAGAAGGTCCAGCCAGGGGACATAATAGTTGCGGGCAGGAACTTCGGCCTGGGTTCCTCCAGGGAACACGCGCCCAGAATAATAAAACTGGCCGGCGTGGGATGCGTCATAGCCCAAAGTTTCGCCAGGATATTTTATAGAAATTCCATAAATGTGGGCCTGCCCCTGGTGGAAATAAAGGAAACCGATGAGATAAAGGAAGGGGATACCCTGGAGGTAGACCTGAGAAAGGGCATAGTGAAAAATCTCACCAGCGGAAAAGACTACCGCTTCGTTCCCATGCCGGAGTTCATGCTGAAAATAATAGAGGAAGGGGGGATAGAAGAGTACATAAAGAAGTACGGAGACTATCAGCTTTGAAGGAGGAGCCATGGCAGAAAAAATAAGAGTGGAAAAAGGAAGAATAGTTGTCCCGGACGAGCCCATAATTCCTTTTATAGAAGGGGACGGAATAGGCCCGGACATAATGTCCGCCTCCATGATAGTCTGGAACGCGGCGGTGGAGTTCGCCTACGGAGGAAAAAGAAAGGTGCACTGGAAGGAGATATACGCCGGGGAAAAGGCATATAAATTAAAGGGCGAACACCTTCCCAGGGAGACCATAGAGGCAATAAAGGAACACATAATTGCCATAAAGGGACCCCTTACCACGCCGGTGGGAGGGGGCTACAGGAGTCTAAATGTAACCCTCCGGCAGGTTCTTGACCTTTATGCCTGCGTAAGACCAGTAAGGTGGATAAGGGGAGTTCCTTCCCCGGTGAGGAGACCGGAACTTCTGGATGTGGTCATATTCAGGGAGAACACCGAGGATGTATACGCGGGAATAGAATGGCCCCAGGGAAGTCCGGAGGCCCTGAGGATTATAAAATTCCTCCAGGAGGAAATGGGGGTGAGGGTAAGGGAGGACTCCGGCATAGGGATAAAGCCAATCTCGGAGTTCGCTACGAAGAGGCTGGTCCGAAAGGCCATCCGCTACGCCATAGAAAACGGAAGAAGGAGCGTTACCCTCGTTCATAAGGGAAACATAATGAAATACACAGAAGGGGCCTTCAAGGAGTGGGGATACCAGGTGGCTAAGGATGAGTTCGGTGAAGTTACGGTGCCGGAGTCAGAGCTTCAGGGGGAAGTCCCTGAGGGAAAAATAGTCATTAAGGACAGGATAGCGGACAACATGCTCCAGCAGATTTTAACCAGACCCGCAGAATACGATGTTATAGCCCTTCCCAACCTCAACGGGGATTACCTTTCCGATGCGGCAGCGGCCCAGGTGGGAGGCCTGGGCATGGCCCCAGGAGCCAACATAGGAGATTTCGTGGCCCTCTTTGAGGCCACCCACGGCACCGCCCCCAAATACGCCGGGCTGGACAAGGTGAATCCGGGCTCCCTCCTTCTTTCCGGGGCCATGATGTTTCGCTACATGGGATGGGAGCAGGTGGCAGACCTCATTGAGAGGGGAATGGAGGCCGCCATAATGGACAGGAAGGTAACCTACGACCTGGCAAGACACATGGAGGGGGTCCAGCCTATAAAAACCTCGGAATTTGCCAGGGAAATAGTAAAAAGAATGGAGAATCTATAGGAGGAGCCATGAATTGTCCCAACTGTGGAAGGGAAGTTTCGGAGGAATTTAAATTTTGCCCCCATTGCGGTTATCCCCTCCAGGAGGAGGAGGCAGAATACTACGAAAGGATGGCCAGAAAACTCAGGGCCATGGGAAAACTTAAGGATGCAGCGGCCTATTGCGAAAAGGCCGTCAAATTGAAACCCAACGAATATTCCCACAAAAACTTAGGGGAAATTTACTACCTCATGGGTTCCCTGCAAAAATCCATGTATCATTTAAGAAAAGCCATAGACCTCAGGCCGAATTTCACCGATGCCCACTATGCCTTAGGGATCTCATATTACAGAGCGGGGATGATAGATGAGGCCATAAAAGAATTGGAAAAAACCCTGGAGCTCAACCAGGAATTTCTAATGGCCCATTACTGGCTGGGGGTGGCTTACTACCACATGGGAGACCTGGAAAAATCCGTAGAGCAATTCCGAAAGCTCCTGGAAAAGAACCCTGAATCCGCCATAGCCAACTATCAACTGGGGATTGCCCTATCTGCCTTGGGGAGATACGAGGAAGCCATAAAACATTTTGAAAAAATGGCTAAAATAGAACCCAACCATGCCAGCCTCTTCTATCATCTCGGCAACGCCTACTATCAGGTCCACGACCTGGAAAGGGCCAAGAAGGCCCTCAAAAAGGCCATTGACCTTAACCCCCAGGACGAAAGGGCCAAAAAGCTTTACTCCCTTATCACAGAAGGATGAGGAGCGGAAACTTAGCTGAAACCATCCTCCTTTCCCCCGCCTCCCCCCAGGAACCCGCCATATTCTTTGAGGGCCAGAAGATAACCTACGGGGAGCTTAGGAGGAGGATAAATTCTCTGGCATCCTCCCTTAGAAGGGCCGGGGTAAAAACCGGAGTGCATGTGGGCCTGGTCTTTCCCAATTTCCCCGACTTTGTCTTCTCCTATTTCGCAGTCCTGGCCGCCGGAGGAGTGGTGGTGCCGGTGAATCCTATCTTCAAGCCCTATGAAATGGGTTATATACTCTCCCACTCCGATGCTAAAATAGTTCTTTATTCCAGATTCTTTGAGGCCACAGTGAAGGAATCCGCTCCAGAGGGAACTCTTCTGGCCGACGACCTGGTCCTTTCCCAGTGGATGGAGAAGGAGGAGGAATTTTCCCCCGTTCCCAGGGAAAAGGACGACCTGGCGGTGATAATGTACACCTCCGGAACCACCGGAAGGCCCAAGGGAGCCATGCTTTCCCACGGGAACCTATTGGCGGACTCCGAGGCAGTAATAGAAGGGCTGAAGCTAGAGAAGGAAGATGTCATGCTCACCGTCCTCCCCCTCTTCCACTCCTTCGGAGCCATGGTGGGAATGATTTCCCCGCTCAGAAGAGGTGCAAAAACAGCCCTGGTCCCCAGGTTCACCCCAGAGGCAATCGTAAAAGCCATAAAGCAATACGGAGTCACCATATTCCCCGGGGTTCCCTCCATGTTTGCCCTTCTCAACCGAATTAAGGACATATCTCGCCAGGACCTTCCCTCCCTTAAGTATTGCATAAGCGGAGGAGCTCCCCTTCCCCTGGAGGTCATGGAGGAGTTTGAAAGGAAATTCGGGGTTCCCATATACGAGGGAGACGGCCCCACCGAATGCAGCCCTGTCACCAGCGTTAACCCCATAGGGGGTAAGAGGAAACCCGGTTCCATAGGACTTCCCATAAAAAATGTGGAGATGGAGATCGCCGACGATGAGGGGAACTTCCTCCCCCCAGGAGAGATAGGGGAAATCGTGGTGAGGGGCCCCAATGTTTTCCTGGGTTACTACAAGGACCCGGAGGCCACCCGCAAGGCCTTCTTCGGCCAATGGTTCAGAACCGGAGACCTGGGGAAAAAGGACGAGGAGGGCTATTTCTACATAATTGACCGAAAGAAGGACATGATAATCGTGGACGGCCTTAATGTATATCCCAGGGAGGTGGAGGAACTACTTTATAAAATTCCGGAGATAGCCGAGGCAGCGGTGGTGGGAAGACCCCATCCCCTCCACGGGGAAATTCCCGTGGCCTTCCTTTCTCTGAAGGAAGGGTCCAGCTGGGACGAGGAACGGGCAAAACAGTTCTTAAGGGAGAACCTCGCCCAATACAAAATCCCTAAGAAATTTTACATCCTGGACTCTCTCCCCAAAACCCCCACCGGCAAAATATCCAAGGTGGAGCTCAGGAGGTTCCTTGAAAATAACCTTTGACGGTAAGGAAGTGGAAATACCCGAAAGAAGGATAAGGGTTAAAGAACTTCTAAAAAAATTGGGGGCCGACGAGCTTTATTTTTTAGTAATAGATCTGGAAAGGGGAAAGCTCCTGACCAACGATAAGGTTATAAAGGAAGGGGACAGGGTGGAGATTCGCTCCACCCTCTCCTGGGGTTAGCGAAGAACCAGAGGGGTGGGGATTTTTACTCAATGGATTTTATCTTAAACATGTGATATATTTGGGCGATATTTAGAACCGAAGGGAGGAGTTACGATGAAAAAATTGCTTATCCTTTTATTTTTAGGTGGCGGTCTACTGGCTTTCACCCTCCATCAGGGCTATTTTGAGAAGAACCTGGGCCAATGGAATAGGAAGGTAGTTTTTCTGGGAAGACATCCAAATTACAACATATGGATTCTGCGGGATTCTCTGGTTATTTCCTCCAGGGATGGGAAAAATTCTGTGGCCCTCAGGTTTGTAAGGGGAAAAGCCTCAAAGGTCTCAGGAATATTGCCCCTGGTCTTTAAGCTTAACTACCTCCGGGGAAACAAAAGGGTAAAATCCGTTCCCACATTCAAAGGAGTTAAATTAAAAGAAGTATGGCCTGGTATAAATCTTACATTTTACTTCAATGAAAAAGGTCAGCTTGAATTTGATGTAGAAGTTTTCCCTACCTCAAAACATTCTGAACCCAGAATCAAGGCATCGGCAGAAGAGATAGAGATCAAGGACGAGAAAATAATATTAATGAGTTCTCCTCTTAAATTTTGCCTCCGAATCCCTAAGGCAATTTTGGTGCAGGAAGACAGCGTAAGGGAGGTTAAGGTCCGCTTTTCTCCCCTGGGAGAGAAGGAGTTTAGTTTCAGGATGCCGGATTCAAAAGCCCCCGTCGTCATTGACCCCCTTTTCATAGACTACTCCACCTATTCAGGAGGCTCCAATTATGACTACGCCTACGGAAATTTTGTTGACAGATATGGAAATCATTATATAACCGGATGGACTTTCTCCTCTGATTTCCCCACAACTCCCGGCAGTTTCCAAGATGCAAAACCAGGGCATTGGGATGCCTTTCTGGTAAAAATCTCCAAAGATGGAAATACCCCAATTTTTGCCACATATATCGGGGGAAGCAGCATTGATGTTGCCTACGATGTGGTGGTGGACGAGAAGGGATACATCTATATGGGAGGGGCCACCTGGTCCGACGATTTCCCCCTTAAAGCTCCTCTTCAACCCGTCCGGGGGGGAGCACACGATTGTTTTATTACAGAATTAACCCCTGATGGATCTTCCCTTGTGTTTTCCACATATTGGGGAGGCTCTAACTGGGATTGGGTTTTTGGCCTGGGGCTTACCCGAACCCGGGATATAATCTTCACCGGGGTAACCCGTTCCCCGGACTTTCCTGTAATCGCCCCTGTCCAGAGCTCCTTTGGAGGTGGAGACGATGCCATCCTTGTAAAATTCTCGCCGGATGGAGCAGGGGTGGTCTTCTCCACTTATCTCGGGGGAACCGGCAACGAATGGGGATATGGAGTAGCCTCCGACGATTTCGGTAATGTCTATATATCTGGATGGACCGATTCTCCTGATTTTCCCATTGCAAAACCTTTCCAGGGAACTATAGGTGGTGGAGAGGATGCCTTCTTCGCCAAGATTAAACCTACTGGTTTTTCTATGGTTTTTTCCTCTTTCCTCGGAGGTAGCGGAAACGACAGGTCCTTTGGAATTGATGTGGACCCCGTGGGAGACATATATCTCAGCGGAAGCACGGATTCTCCTGATTTTCCCCTTCGCAGGGCTTTCCAATCCACTCTGGCAGGAGGTAAAGATGGCTTTATAACCAAAATCTTCCGCTCCGGAAACAGTCTCATTTATTCAACCTACATCGGAGGGAGCAATGACGATGAGGCTATCGAAATAAAGATAAACGAACTGAGGGAAGCCACTGTCTGTGGAGGTACCTCCTCTTCGGATTTTCCGGCAAAGGATGAAACCTTTTCATATAATGGAAGCTGGGATGCCTTCGTCCTTCGTCTCTCCCGATCAGGTTCCTCCTTAGTTTTCTCCACCATCATAGGGGGAAGTGCAGATGAAGAAGCCTTTGCTTTAAGTTTGGGCGGAAGGGGAGCCATCTACATCGCCGGAGGAACAAATTCAGTGGATTTTCCTGTCCTTACTCCCCTTCAGGGGACTCTTGCAGGTAGTTATGATTCCTTTGCCTCAAAGTTTACCTTCAATTACATCCCAATAGTCATTATCAATGGGCCTAAAAATTTCTGCCTGTCTGGCTCCGAAAAAAGAATCCCTCTTGATGGAAGGGATTCCTATGATAAGGATGGCAGAATAGTTCTTTACAGATGGAACCTGGAAAGTAAACCGGCAGGTTCCTCTGCTTTTATTAAGGCCGAAGGAGAGCAAGCCTATCTATACCCGGACCTGCCGGGGAAATACGAGGTTTCCTTAAGGGTTATGGACAATGGGGGACTGTGGTCTAAAAAAACTTCCTTCTCTCTGAAAGTTCTAAAGAGTAAGTTTACCCTGCTTATGGAAATTTTCAGAGGAGAAGAAAGTGCATGGATAATAAAAAAGGACTATGCCCTCATAACCCTCAGGTTAAAGTCGGGTGGGCCTTGTGGAGAGAAAATAACCCTGATAAAGGTAAAAAGGAAATCCCGAACAGAAGAAAAGATGGTGAAGGAAATCAGGATCGAAGAATTTACATCCCAGGGCGAATATCTAATCTACAGATTTTACGATAAATACCTGGAAAAAGGTGAAAGTTACATATACTCAGCAGAAGCCTACGACTCCGAGGGTAACCTCTTAATAGTTAAAAAGGCGGAGATTTAAGGAGGGGAAATGAAAAGATTGTTTTTTCTGCTTTTAAGCCTGAGCTTAGCGGCCGGGGAGATTTCCTTTCTCGGAGGTTTCATGGGGAAAGAGGACAAAAACTTTAAGGAAATTTACGGAAAAGGCGGCAATTTCTGGGGAATAAAGGCACAATGGAAGGTAAAGGCTTTTTTCCCCTATTTATCCTATGAGCGATTTGAAAGGGAAGGAAAAACACTCTTCTTTAAAGAACCCGCAAAGACCGTCCATCAATATCTGGGAGCCGGATTATCCTTCAAAAAGAACTTAAAGGGAAAACTCTGGGGAATTTTAGGAGCGGGGTTCGTCTACATAGTCTATGAAGAAGAGGCTTTAGGTGAGAAGATCAGGGACGAATGTCCGGGGGCGGAAGCGGCCCTGGGTTTTCGGTATTATCTGGGGAAATTTTTCCTGGGGGTTTACGGTGGCTATATTTGGGGCAAAGATAAAATCGGTAGAGAAAAAATAAATTTCAACGGCCCTAAGGGGTACTTGGAAGCGGGAATTATTTTTTAGAGGAGCTTAAAACCTCTTTTTAGCGAAGAACCAGAGGGGTGGGGATCTTGTTGAGGAGGACCTTTTCGTTTCTTTTTCCCCAACCCAGGGGATGGCCTTTGAAGAAGATGGGAACATATTCCGGGGACCCCTCCGGGGCGGGAAGGTTTTCCCCGTAAGCAAAGCGATGCGCCGTCTCTTCGTCCACCTCCCAGGCAACCTCCCTGAAGAGATGGGGAAAGGCCATCAAAAAAGCGTGGGTTGGCCTCATCTGGCCGCTGGAGTAAACCCTCACCGCCTTTACCCCTACCCTGTTGAAAACCGCCCTTTCAAAAAGCCGAGAGAAGTCCTCAGTATGAACCCAGATGTGATCTCCGGAGAGGAAAAGTCTGGTTTCCCTGAAGAACTCCCCTGCCCCATAGGGCCTGAAAAATTCCTCTAACTTCCTCCTCAGGTCCTTATCCACCTCCCTCCCAAGAACCCGTCCCCGGGGAGTTCTTCCCCTCCTCACCGAAGCGGGTAAAGTTTCCCGGACCTTTTTTATTTTGAAGATGGTAAAGGCCTCGGTGTCGTTTAGGAAGGGCCATATCCTCAGGATCTTCCTTACCTCTGGATGAAACCTGGTGCCCTCAAATTCCTCCACCCCCGCCATTGCCCTGAGTCCTTTAAGGGAAGCCTCCTCAACCTCAATTTGAGAGGGGAAGGCCTCCAGGGCGTAGGTGAGGATGGCCTCGTTTTCCTCCGGCGTCATGGTGCAGGTGGAGTAAACCAGGGTGCCTCCGGGCTTGAGAGAATGGATGGCGGAGACTATCAGGGATTTCTGAACATTCTGTGCTCTTCTGATATAGGAAAGGTTCCAGTATTTTTTGAAAAAGCTCTCGTCCTTTCTGGTGCTTCCCTCCGCAGAACAGGGTGCATCCAGAAGGACCCTGTCAAAGAAGTTGGGAAACCTCCACCCGAAGGTATTACCCCTGAGGACTGAAAGGGCGGAATTCCTTACCCCCATCCTCTCCAGGTTTCCCACAAGGACCTTGGCCCTGTAGAGCAGGGGTTCGTTCACCACCAATATGCCTCTGCCTTCCATGAGCGCCGCCAGATGGGTGGACTTCCCTCCGGGGGCGGCGGCCATGTCCAGGACGAATTCTCCTGGTCGGGGACCCAGAAGCTCCGGTGGGGCCATGGAGGAGGCATCCTGAATGTAATAAAGCCCCATGTTGTGATACAGAAGCTTCCCCGGGGAGCTGTCCCCCTCCACCCAGAACCCCGCCGGGCACCAGGGAATGGGCTTTAAGGAGAAACCCTCTTTCTCCAGAAGGGACCTCAGGCGATCCACGGAAATTTTAAGGGTGTTCACCCTCAGGGACCTTCTCAGAGGAAGGAAGACGAATTTCAACAGCTCCTCTAAGAGTTCCTCCCCCAGAATCTCCCTATATCTTGCTGAAAAATCCTTGGGGACTTCAGCCATTCCTTCTCCCCAGCGGGGGTTTTCCCACGGGGTAGTATTCAAAGCCCAGGGAGGCCAGTTTCCTCCCGTCCAGGAAATTCCTTCCGTCAAAGATTATGGGGGTTTCCATAAGCTGGCGTATCTTCTTCCAATCCAGCCGGCGGTAAAGCTCCCATTCGGTGGCCAGCAGGAGGGCGTTGGCTCCCTCCGCCATGGCGTACGGGTCCTCCACTATGTTCAGATCCGGAAGAACCCTTTTGGCGTTTTCCCCGGCGGCGGGGTCGTGGGCCACCACCCGGGCCCCTTCCCTGAGGAGAAGGGAAATTATCTTGAGGGATGGAGCCTCCCGAACATCGTCCGTATTGGGCTTGAAGGAGAGGCCCAGAACCCCTATTCTCTTTCCCCGCAGGTTCCATATAACTCCTTTTATCTTCTGGACGAACTTCTCCCACCGGCCGGAGTTTATCCTCTCCACCTCCTTGAGCATGGAGAAATCCACGCCGTTCTCCTCGGCTATCCTGTAAAAGGCCTTTATGTCCTTGGGAAAACAACTACCTCCAAATCCTATGCCAGCCTTCAGAAACTGTGGCCCGATCCTTGGGTCAAGCCCCATCCCCTTGGAGACCAGGTCCACATCGGCCCCCACCGCTTCGCAGAGGTCAGCCACCATGTTTATGAAGGATATTTTGGTGGCCAGAAAGGAATTGGAGGCATGCTTTATTATCTCTGCGGTCTTTACATCAGTAAAGAGAAGGGGGGCCTCAAAATCTTCATAAAGTCGGCGCATTATCTCCCGGGCCCTTTCCGTCTCCGCGCCGATGACTATTCTATCAGGATGGAGGAAATCGTGAAGGGCCGAGCCTTCCCTCAGGAACTCCGGATTGCTTACCACATCAAAGGGGACTTCGCTTTTCCTGTAAAGGTTCACTGTTCTTTTGATCCAGTAAGCGGTGTGAACGGGCACCGTGCTTTTCTCCACTATGAGTCTGTAGGATGTCATCCTCTCGGCTATGAACCTGGCCACGCTTTCCACCTGGGAAAGGTCCGCGCTTCCGTCGGGAAGGGAGGGAGTTCCCACACATATAAACAAAACCTCGGCCCTCTCTACCGCTTCCTCACCGTCGGTGGAAAAATGAAGCCTCCGGCCGTTTTCCTCCAGAAGCTCCTGAGCACCGGGCTCAAAGAGGGGTACCCTGCCGGAACGAAGGCTCTCTATCTTCCCCTCGTCCTTATCCACCGCAAAGACCCGGTGGCCTTTGCTGGCGAAACCCAGGGCGGTAGTAAGGCCCACATATCCTATTCCGAAAACCCCTATATCCATGGGAAAAATTATAAAACATAAAGGGCTTTTATCCCAGGGCCCCTCTTATTTTGCTGAGAAGCTCGGCGGGATTGGCCACCGGGTAAGAAATTCGCTGAACCACCTCTTCCGCCGGCCTGTCCTTTATAACTATTCCCTTCAATCTATCCTTCAGGTCTTGCGGAGACCCTACCGGGAAATCTGCCCCTTTCAGGGCCTTGAGAACCGCATAGGCCCATGGAACCTCCAGGGCCTGGGCAGTCTGGGAGGTGTAGAGCAGGGCTATACGGGGTTCCTCCCCTTTGTATTTAATGAGCTCATAAGCCCTCTTAGCCAGTCCTCCCGCCAGATGCACCGGGGCGCTTTTCCTTTCCTCTTCTGTGAACTGGTCCATGGTTTGCAGCCTTTGAAGGGCTGCTCCGGGGTCGGCCCTGAGGATGTTTTTAACGGTCTGCCTGGTCAAGCCAACCTCCTCGGCAATTTCTTCATCGGTTTTTAAAAATTCCTCCCTGAGAACCACCACCATGGCAGAACGGGCTAAGGAAGGAAGCCAGGTAAGGGTTCTATACTCCACCAGCTTCTTGAGTCCTCCTATTATGTCCAGAGTTTTGAGGAAAACCCTGGTGGCAAGGATTTCGTAATCTTCCTCTATGGGCTTTACCTCTACCACCATGGCTCACCTCCTTTTTATTTTTCTCCCAGGGCTTTTCCTATTTTTACGAGTCCTTCAGGTGTTATTTCGAAAAAGCGGGTTCTGGTATCGTGCCCTGCCAGTCTGCACCCGTCTATCCTGAAAAGTCTCACCACTTCCCCCACGGGTTTTCCGTAAAGCCTGGCTTTGTATTGGGAATCCACCAGGACCTTGGCCAGGACCATGGTCCCATCCACAATGTGCCCCACGGCGTAACCTCCCGCGGCCTCCGCCGTCAGCTCCTCGTGCCCGCTCCTTTTCTGGGATACGAATATGGCTGTCTGGTACCATTTTTTCAGAAAATTGAAGACCTGCCTCACCACGGTTCTGGCCATCATTTCCCTGGCTTCAAAAAGCCCTGTTATAGAATCCACCACCGTATGCCTGGCCCTGTAGGTCTTTATTGCGTAGGCCAGGGTATTAAATAGGGTGGGAAGGTTGTCCCTCAAGGCCGAATAGGAAGCAGCATCTATTAAAATTATGTTGTCATTTATCTCTTCAAAATCCACCCCCATGGCATAGGCCCTTGCCTGTATCCCCCCTATGACAAAGTGGGCCGGGGATTCCACGGTAACGAAAATCACCTTCTCTCCGGAGGAAGCCCTCTTTACCGCATATTGCTCCACCATAAGGGACTTGCCCGTATCCGACACCCCTGTTATGTTAAAAATTGAATACGAGGGGATCCCACCCAGGGGAACCCTTTTTACCTTTCCATCTCTTATTTCGTTGGTAAAAAAGAGTTCATCCAGTCCCTCTATCCCCGTGGCGACCCCCTTTATTTTGGGGGCCTTCTCCATAGCCTCTCCACCAACCAGAATGCTCTCTTTGAGGACTTCCCTCTCTTCTCCCACGGCCACCTCCGGTTGATGTTCTCTATTTATATTATAGAACAGCATTTAGCCATCATCAACCGCTTTGCGGTAGCAGGAGAAATAAATTAAAATTACCCCATGCTGAAGAGAAAAGCCAATGTATGGATAACGGGCCTCACTTCCCTTTTTACAGATATAAGCTCAGAAATGGTTTATCCCATTATCTCCCTTTACATAAAGGCCCTGGGAGGGGGAGCTGTGGCCCTTGGATTCATAGAGGGGCTGGCAGAAAGCACGGCCTCGCTACTCAAGGTGTTTTCCGGGGCCATTTCCGACAGGGTGGGAAAAAGAAAACCTCTGGCGGTTTCAGGATACAGCCTTTCTGCCCTGGGAAAGCTTCTCTTTTATCTGGCCAGGTCCTGGCCTGTGGTTTTAGTGGGAAGGGTGGTGGACAGGTTTGGAAAGGGGGTAAGAACGGCCCCCAGGGACGCCCTCATAGCGGAATCGGTGGGAAGCGAAGGGAGAGGAGGAGCCTTCGGCCTGCACAGGGCCATGGACACCGCCGGCGCCGTCATCGGAATCCTGATAGCTTACTGGATAATCTCCAGGTTCCATCTGCATGCCGGCGATGCCTCCCTCTGGATCCCGGTTTTCAAAAAGCTCCTTCTGGCCAGTCTCTTCCCGGCCCTGCTGGGCGTAGCCATCCTCCTTGCCGCTGTGGAGACAGGAAGGGGTCCCATAAAAAGGTCCGTAAAGTTAACCTTTTCCGGTCTGGACATCAGGCTGAGATGGGTGCTGGCGGTGGTACTTCTCTTCACCCTGGGAAATTCTTCCAATCAATTTATCCTGCTCAGGGCCGCCGAGCCGGACCTGGGATTCTCTCCCCAGAAGGTGGTCCTCCTCTATCTTTTTTATAATATTTTCTACATGCTGGTGAGCTATCCTGCCGGCAGGGCTTCGGACAGATTGGGAAGGAAGCCGCTGCTCGTCCTCGGTTTTCTCCTTTATTCTTCTACCTATTTCCTTATAGCCCTGAGGCCCAATTTAATATGGGCCGCCATGGCTCTTTATGGATTATACTCCGGGGTAAGCGAAGGGGTTATGAAGGCCTTGGTTTCCGAGCTGGCTCCCTCGGAAAGGAAAGCAACTCTCCTGGGACTTCTTGCCACATTGGAGGGTATTGGTCTTCTTCCGGCCTCCCTGATAGCCGGCTTTCTGTGGTCCTACATCTCTCCCTCAGCTCCCTTCCTCTTTGGAGGAGCCTCCGCTTTAATCTCAGCGCTTATTTTCTGGTGGAAGGTTAGATAGGAGGAAGTTGCAAACCCTCCCCTCCTGTGTTATCTTCAAATTTAAGGAGGCGCCATGAGCATTCAGGATTTAATATTTTCCCTTCAGAGGTTCTGGGCAGAGCAGGGTTGCTTCATAGCCCAGCCCTACGATTTGGAGGTAGGGGCAGGAACCATGACCCCGGATACCTTTATCAGGGTCCTTCAAGAGGAAGAGTTAAAAGTAGCTTATGTTCAGCCTTCCCGCCGTCCTGCAGACGGCCGTTATGGGGAGAATCCCCACAGGGTCGCCAAGCATTATCAGTTCCAGGTTATCATGAAACCGGCCCCGGAGGATATAATCAACATTTATCTGAGAAGTCTGGAGGCCATTGGAATAGAGCTCACATCCCACGACCTGCGCTTTGCGGAGGACGATTGGGAAGCCCCCACCCTGGGAGCCTGGGGGATCGGATGGCAGATCCTCTTGGATGGGCTTGAGATAACCCAGTTTACTTACTTCCAGCAGGCCGGAGGAAGGGATTTAAGGGTGGTTCCTGTGGAGATAACTTATGGGATAGAGCGCCTGGAGATGTTCTTAGAGGAAAAGGACAACATTTACGAGCTGGATTGGGGTGGGGGTAAAACCTACGGAGAGCTCAGGCTTCAGGAAGAAAAGGAGTTTTCAAAATACAATTTTGAAGAAGCGGACAGGGAAATGCTCTTCAGGCTTTTTGAAATGTTTGAGGAGGAGGCCGGAAGGCTGCTGGAAAAAGGCCTGATCCTGCCTGCCTACGACCATGTGCTCAAATGTTCCCATACCTTCAATCTCCTGGACTCCAGGGGAGCCATAAGCGTGGGGGAGAGGACAAAATTTATCCTGAGGATCAGGGATATTGCCTGCAAGATTGCAGAGAAAATAACGGAGGGAAAAGATGGGCGAGTTTCTCTTTGAAGCCTTAGTGGAGGACATGCCTGTCTCCCACCAGAAAGCGGCCAGAGAATTCCTGGCAGAAAAAATAGAGGAATTTTTAAAGGAGCACAGATTTTCCTACGACAAATTGGAGGTTTTCTCCACTCCCCGCAGGCTTACGGTGGCAATTTATGGGGAACTATCCGCCCCTCCCGGGGAAGAGCTGGTGGTAGGTCCCCCTGTAAATTTATCCTTTGACGAGGAAGGGAATCCCACCCCCGCCGCCCTGGGCTTTGCCCGCAGGTTGGGGGTTGAGGTAGAGGAACTGGAAAGGATAGAAAAGGAAAAGGGGGAGTATCTTGCCTACCGGATAAAAAAGGAGGCTCCGAGCTTCAGGGAAGTCTTTCCCCCCTTCCTCTCAGAGCTTCTCGCCAGAATTCCCTTTCCAAAGACCATGCGTTGGGACGGGCACCGCTTCTCCAGAAGGGTTAAGAGCATTCTGGCGTTAATGGACGGCCAGGAGGTAGAAATGGAAGCCTTTGGGTTCAGGGCCACCAGAATAACCAAGGGCCACAGGATATTTGCTCCCATTTTCGTGCAGGCCTCCTCCGTTGGGGATTATCTCCAGGGACTAAAGGACGCCTTTGTGGTGGTGAAGAACGAAGAGAGGCTGGAGATGATAGCCAGGGGACTGGAGGTAGAGGCTCAGGGATATCAACCTCCCCCTGGCAGGGTTCTTGAATTCTGGAGGGATTCCGTTGAGTATCCCAATGTTTTCTCTGGAAGCTTCCCTGAGAAGTACATGGAACTTCCCCCCGAAATAATAACATCCTCCCTGGAAGAGGAGATGGGACTTTACCTTTTGAGGAACGAAGATGGTCCGGTAAACAGGTTTATCGGGGTGGCGGACAACCCTAACTCCGACCTCAGCAAGGTAATTGCAGGGAACGAAAGGGTGGTGAAGGCTAAGCTTGAGGATGCCCTTTACTTCTGGAGAAAGGACCGGGAAAAATCTCTGGAGGTCCTGCGTCAGGAACTGGAAAATGTTCTTTACAACGATGTGGTGGGTAGTTATTTGAAAAAAACCCAGAGGCTGGAATCCCTGGCAAAAGGGTTAATTTCCTCAGCTCTGGCGGACCCTATCCTAAAGGAAGCCGCCTCCCTGTGCAAAAGCGACCTGGTAACGGAACTGGTGGGGGAATTTCCCTCCCTTCAGGGCGTGGCCGGGGGGTTGATTCTCCGCCATCAGGGAAAACCTGAAAAGCTGTGGAGAGCCGTTTACGACCACTACAAACCTGGGGGGACAGGGGAAGAATTACCCAGCACTACCGAAGGAAAGCTCCTCTCCCTCATAGACAAACTGGACCACCTGGTGGTGGCCTTTGCCACGGGCTACAGACCTTCCGGAAGTGGGGACCCCTTAGGGGTAAGGAGGGCAGCTCTGGGAATAATAAGGCTTCTGGTGGAAGGGAACCTCCAGCTGGACCTTTCCGGACTTATAGATGCAGCCATAGGCCTTCTGGCGGAGGAGATTACCCTTACCTCCAACCTTAAGGACGAGATAGAGGAGTTCATCCTTAAGAGGGCTGAGCAGAAATTTTCCTCCGAGGGATATCCCATCCAGCACATAAGGGCAGTGCTTGAGGCCGAAGGCCTTCGCCTGCCGGTGGCCTACAGCAAGCTCAAGGCCCTGGAAAGGATAAAGGACTCTGAGGCCCTGACAGCCCTCATCCAAACCCATCGCAGGATAAAGAACATAACCCTGGGTCAGGAGCCCAAAAAGCTGGCCCCGGAAAGATTTTCTTCACCTTATGAAAAAAACCTTCTGGAAATTCTTACCACCGTGGATTCTGCTTCTCAGGTTTTTATTGAAAAAATGGACTATCTCTCACTCCTGGACGGACTCCTTTCGGTGGTTCCCTTCATAAATGACCTTTTCGAAAACCTCATGATCATGGACAAGGACCAGGAGGTCAGGGAAAACAGAATAGCGCTTTTGCAGATGGCCGACGAGGTTCTCAGCAGGTTTATTGACTTTACCCGATTGCAGGAACCTTGAGGGAAAAGACCTTTAAATACATTCCTATAACCCAGCTCATCCCGGGAAAAAACCAGCCCAGGGATGTCCTGGGGGATCTTACGGAGCTGGCGGAGTCCATCAGAGAAAAGGGGATAATTGAGCCCCTCATAGTAAGAAAGAAAGGGGAAAAATACGAAATCATATCAGGGGAAAGAAGGTACAGGGCAGCCCTGATGGTGGGACTCACCCTTCTGCCGTGCATAGAAATGGATGTGGACGACAGGGAGGCCATGGAAATAGCCCTTATAGAGAACATTCAAAGGAAGGACCTGACCCCCTTTGAGATAGCGGAAGGCTACAGAGCCCTGGTGACCCTCTACGGATACACTCATCAGGAACTGGCCAAGAGGATAGGGAAGGCCAGGACCACGGTTACCGAAATGATAGAAATTGCCAACATGCCTCCACGAATAAAGGCCCTCTGCATGGAGCTGGGCATCACTGCCTCCTCCATGATTCTTTTGATAGCCAGGCAGGAAAACGAAGAGGCCATGGAGGAGCTGGCCCGGAAAATAGCAGCAGAAAACCTCTCCCGGGAGGAAGCCAGAAAACTGGCCAGGAAGATGCGTCCGAGAAGCCGTTCCATCAGGTTCAAGGACGAGGAGACCGGCCTGGAGGTGAAAATAAGGGTGAAGACCGAGGTGTCCAGGGAAAGAATAGTAAGCTTTCTCAGACAACTCCTGGAAAAAATGGAAAAGGGAGACCTGGAGCTAAAATGAGGGCTGCCTTCGTTGTTCAGAGGTACGGGAAGGAGGTGGTGGGGGGGTCGGAGAAGTTGGCCAGGGACTACGCTGAAAGGCTTTTTGCCTCAGGATGGGACATAACCGTCTTCACCACCACTGCCCTGGACTACACCACATGGGCCAATTATTATCCCCAGGGTGAAACCATTCTCCGGGGGGTAAAGATAAAGAGGTTCCCGGTGGAGAGGGAAAGGGATATGGAAGAATTTAACTCCATGAGCCGTGAATTCTTCCAGGAGCAACGCTCGGAAAAAGAAGAGGAAGGATGGCTTCACCAGCAGGGACCGGTGGTACCCAGGCTGGTGGAGGCCCTGTCCAAGGAAAGGAAGGATTACGATGTCTTTGTGTTCTTCACCTACCTTTACTATCCTACATATTACGGCCTTCAGGAAATCGGGGAAGGGGCGGTGCTCTTTCCAACAGCCCACGACGAGGCCCCCTTTTACATGAAAATAATGAAGCGGGTATTTTCCCTACCCCGGGCCCTTCTTTTTTTATCACACGAGGAAAAGGAGCTGGTGGAGAGGACCTATCCGGGAGACAACCTCAGAGAGGTTATAGGAGCCGGGATAAGCCCGCCTGCCAAAACCTTCCCTTCCCTTTTTATCTCCAGGTTCCCCATGTTTAAACCTGTTTTCCTGTACATGGGGAGGATCGACGAAGGTAAAGGATGCAAAGCCATGCTGGAGTGTTTCTCCCCCTATTCCGAATACAGACCCTCCTCCTTCGCCTTAGCAGGAAGGCTTAACATGGAGCTTCCCCCGGACCCCAGGATAATTTACCTGGGATTCCTTCCAGAGCAGGCGAAGTGGGATGCCATTGCGGCCTCCACCCTCACCGTCCACCCCTCCTCCTTAGAGAGCTTCTCCTATTTTCTTTTGGAATCCCTGGCCTTGGGAAAGCCTGCCATAGTAAACGAGGCCTCCCCGGTGCTTAAGGGACACATAGAAAGGTCCGGAGCGGGACTAACCTATCGGGATTGCCTTTCCTTTGCCTCGGCAGCAGAGCTCCTCTTTACCGAACCCGAACTCTACGGGGAAATGTCCCGGGCCGGAAAGAGCTATGTAGAGAAAAACTTTCGCTGGGAAAGGGTGCTGGAGAAATTTGAAGCGCTTATCATGAATCTTTGAGGTGGGATATGAGCTCTTCAAACCTCACCGTAAAGTCTGAAACCCTTTCCTCCACAGAATAAATTACTTTATCCGCCCTGTAATTTTCAAGAACCTCTCCCAGACGGTTTACTTCGTAGACCGTAATTACCTTTCCCCTGCTCTGCAGGAACTTAACGAATTCCATCTGGTGGTCGTCCACCACCTCCCCGAACTCCCTTCTCCTGGGAACCACCACGGGTTTCTTCCCATGAAGCAGGGAAAGCATGATGCTTCCCGGTCCTCCATGGGCAATTACCACCCGGGCCTCCTTTATCAGGTTTACCAATTTATCAAAGGGTAAAATCTCATAGGTTTCCAGTAGCTCGCCATCATAAGGAGTAAAACCCCGCTGAACCACCACCCTCTCCTTTATCTTCCCTTCCCTTACCAATCTCTCCAGCTCCTGAAGAAGCCTCCCGAAGGGATGCTCATCGGTTCCTAAGGTGGCGAAGATCAAAGCAGCCCTCCCAGAACCACACCCTTGGGATAAAACCTCTTCTGCTCCTCCCATTGAAGCACGAAGAGGTCCGTCACAGGATAAACCAGCCTTCCCGTAAGGGTCGGTGAATTTATCCTGTCGTAAACTTCTATGTAAACGGTTTTTGCTCCGAAAATTTTTCCCAGCCAGAAGAAGGGAACAGCCACCCCGGCCCCGGTGGAGACCACCAGCCAGGGTTTCTCTTTAATAAACACCTTCATGGCCAAAAGAGTATTTCTCAAAAGATTCCACAGGTTTCGGGTGGTAGGGAAATAGGCCCAGTAGATTTTTTCCCCTTTCAAAAGGGAAAGTGTATCCGCCTTTTTAAAGCTAACCCAGACCCGGGGATGCTTTTTCCACCATTCCTTTAAAAGGTACAACTGAAAGAGGTGGCCCCCGGACGAGCACACCAGGCAAATTTTTTCCCTTTTTCCCCGCATTTTTTGAAGAATTATAACATGATGCCCATGAAATAAATGGTAAAATTATAATATCCTTAGCCAATAAGGAGGGTAAAAAATGAGGAAATTTGTAATTTCTTTGCTGATGATTCTCCTGGCCCTTCCGACCCTGGGAGCGAATTTCAAAAGGGGAAAGATAATAGAGGTCTCCAACATCCAGGGGGACCTTTACGCCAGCGGCGAAGAGCTCATAGTCAAGGGAATTCAGGGAGATGTCCTTTTCTTCGGAAGAAAGGCAAGGCTCTGGGATGTAGATGGAGGGGTCTTTTTCTTGGGGGAAAAGCTCGTACTAAAAGGCTCGGTGGCAAGAAGCGTAAGGTTCCTGGGTAGGGCCCTGGAGGCCGGAGGAAAAATCCACGGGGACATCCTCTTCGCCGGTCAGGAACTCAGGATAGAAAGGGAAGCGGAGGTGAATGGGGAAATTTACGCCGCGGGCGATGAGCTGGACCTTTTCGGCAAGGTAGCGGGAAGGGTAAACCTGGGGGGTAACGAGGTCATTCTCGGCGGAACCTTCCTTTCCGATGTAAAGGTAAAGGCCCACAGGATTATCTTTCTGCCTGATGCGAAGATCCAGGGCAACCTGGAGTACTGGGCTCCCGGCGAAATAGAGGTTCCGGAGGGAACGGTGGCAGGAAAGATAACCTTCCACAGGTACTCAGGGAAAAAAGTTCAGAAGAAGGCGGAGAAGGAAATCAAGGAGGAGAAAAAGGCAGAAAAACACGGTAAAAGGGGATTTTTCCTCTCCGGGGCCTGGTTCAAGGTTTCCTGGTTTATAAGCTCCCTGGTTTTGGGATACATCTTCCTGTTCCTCTTCCCGGCAGCGGTAAAGAAATTTAGGGAAGAGATGCTGGAAAAACCCCTCAAAGCCCTGCTTCTCGGAGCAGCGGAGGTGGTGGCCTTTGCGATAATTATCCTTTTATTCTTCGTTCTCGTATATACCTGGATGGTAAGCGTCTTTGCCATTCCCGTCTTCCTCATGGGCCTTTACCTGGCCAAGCTCCTGGCTGCTCTGGCCGTGGGTTCTACAATTCTCCGGTGGATATTCAAAAAGGAAATTTCCCCCTGGCTGAGCTATCCTCTGGGGCTCATCCTCATAACCATCATTGGGATTATTCCTTACATAGGGTGGCTGCTCTGCCTCATACTCAGGCTCTGGGGATTCGGAGCTTTCCTTTACAGGATAAAGATTTAAAACCGGTTTGGTAGAAAAATTAAGGAGGTGAGCTCCTTGCTTCGGCAGAGCTGGATAAGCTCTGCTAAACGGGGAGCTTCGGAAGGGGGAATCCTCCTGCGGGAGAGCGTAAGGCTGAAGTGAAGGGAAACGCTCTCCCTTCCTTTCTCCACCTCTAAAGAAAACCGGCCCATGGAAAAATTTCTCTTCTTTGAGGGAGGAAGGTAAATAATCTGGCCCGGCCTTAAAATTTCAAGCTTTATGTCCACCTGAAAGGGCTGGGGAAATTCCACCGGGGTTATCCTGTCCTCTGCGAAGCCCTCAGCTCCCTCAGGCAAAAGTCCTATGTCCGGTTTTATCCTGATGAGGTTGTCCCGCCCCCTGAGAAGGGCGGAGAAGGTGAGGAGATTCCCAACGATTCTGGCTTCCTGCAGCTCCGCCGATATTCCCATCTTCCTCAAATAGGCTTTCCCAACCTCGGGTGCATTTCCGTAAAGGACGAAATTTCCCGAACCCTCCAGCTCTCCCTGGAGCCTCTCTCCCTCTATCCTTATCCTCACCCGGAGGAGGTTCTGCTCAGCTCCAATGGGGGAGGTCCTCTGAAAATGGGGGGTAGATGAGAAAATCCAGAGAACCCTGTCCACAGGAAACCTCACGGGTTTCAGGTCGGAAGTTATGTAAAGACCGGGCTTAGCCACATAAACCCCGACTTCATCAAACTGGGAGATGGCCGGGACCTCCTCTGAAAAGGCATCCTGGGGGGCGGAAAAATAGATTATCGGTTCGTATCCGCTGTTTCTGAGAACCGCCCGCAGCACCATGGCCATTTCCACAGGGCTGGCGTACCCGCTTTCCAGAACTTCCTTTTCTGAGCGGGCATAAAGGAGGGAGAACCTCAGGGGGAACCTCACCGGCTTCAGCCTGGCCTTCAGGTATTCCAGGGCGGAGGAGAGATCGGGAAATTTAAATTTATCCTTCAAACCCTCAGAATTCAAAACCTCCTTCACCTCAGCCTCCAGCTCCCCCCATCCCTGCCTGGCCGAGACCACTAAGGACGGAACCCTGGGCTGAAGGGGCTCATGGGGGTAGGGAGGGAGGTTTACGAACCTCAGAACCGTGGCTTCCTCCCCCATCCTTGGCTCTTTCATTACCTGAGGGGAAAACCCTTGGGCATGGAAAAAAACCTTTTTAAAGCCCACAAAGGCCCACCTTTTCTCTAAGGAAGGATAGGGTTCCAGCAGGGGAAATCTGGCATCCAGCACTTCCTGAACCCTGCCCCGAACCTCCACATGGGATTCCGAAGGAACTCCTACCTCAGGGAAAACCACCTCATACTTTCGCAGGAAAGAAAAATAAGGAAAAAAGGGAAAATATGGGAAGGACCTGAGGTTACGGGAAGGCACATCTATTTTCCTTCCCTGGGAGTTAACGGTATAAGCCCTCACCACCCTGAAGGGATATTCCTTGGGCAAGACCATTTCAAAGGTCCTCATAAAATCCTTTGCACCCCAGCCCAGCCTTTTAACCGTTCTCTTCATTAGAAAGGTGTAAGCATCGCTTTCTTTTGTAAATTCCCAGACCTCCCTTCTCACCAGGGCATCGCTGCTCATGAGCTTCCCTATTAACAAAACCAAAACCAGCAATTTTCCTCTCATCCCTCGCCCTCCTCTAAGCTTCTGAGGTATTCCCTGGGGTCCACCAGAATCTCCCTCTTCTTGGTTTTCGGGTCCTCCGGGGACAAAATACCGTCCTCTTCCATCATGAGGAGGATTCTGGATGCCCTGGGAAAACCTATTCTCAGTCGGCTCTGCAGGAAGGTAGCGGAAGTTCTCCCTGTGGTAAGCACCAGCTTTATGGCTTTAATGTAAATATCGTCGCTGGAGGAAAGACCCAGAGGTGAGCCTTCGTTCCTTTCTTTAACCTCGGAAAAAATATCCCTGTAGCGGGGTACTCCGCTGCTTTTAAGATAATCAATCACCCTCATGAGCTCGGCCTCGCTAACGAAGGCACCGTGGACCCTCCTCAGGATGGAGGAATCCGGGGATTTGAAAAGCATGTCCCCCTTGTTCAGAAGCTTCTCCGCCCCCTCCTGGTCCAGTATGGTTTTTGAGTCAAAGCGGGAGGGTACCCCCAGGGCTATTCTGGCGGGGAAATTGTTTTTTATGGTGCCGGTTATTATGTCCGTGGAGGGCCTCTGGGTGGCCAGGATAAGGTGAATTCCAGGGGCTCTGGCCTCCTGGGCCAGGCGGGTAAGGAGCATCTCCATTTCCTTCTGAGCCGAAAGCATAAGGTTGGCCAGCTCGTCTATAACAATAACTATATAAGGAAGCGGCTCCACCTCCTGGCCCTCCTGGCGAAGCAACTCCGCCTTCTCCCTGTACTGGGCTATGTTCTTCACCCTGAACCTCTCCAGCAGGGCCAGCCTCCTCTCCATTTCCTTAACGGCCCAGATAAGACTCTGAATGGCCTTGTCCACCTGGGTTATCACCGGAGAAAGAAGATAGGGAATTCCGTTGTAGATCGGGAACTCTACCCTCTTGGGGTCTATTAAAAGGAATCTCACCTCATCGGGTTTGGCTTTGTAAATCATGGAGAGAAGCATGGCGTTAAGGGCCACGCTTTTTCCCATCCCCGTCGCCCCTCCTATCAGGAGGTGAGGAAAGGGCCTTAGGTCCACTACGAAGGGACTTCCGTCCACATTTTTTCCTATGGCCAGGGTGAGGGGGGATGTGGATTGGATGAACTCCCTGGATTCAATGATCTCCCGCAAATATATAAGCTGCCTCTCCCTGTTGGGAACCTCTATACCTATGGTTCTTTTGCCTGGGAGTCTGGCTATCCTCACATTTTCAGCCCCCAAGGCCAGGGCCACATCCGAAGAGGCTCCTATAACCTGGGAAACCCTTATTCCCGGCTCGGGCTTGAATTCGTAGACCGTAACCACTGGCCCCGGATTTACCCTCACCACCTTTCCCCTTATACCGAATTCCCTCAGCTTTTCCTCTATCTCCCTTATATTTTCCTTTACCTCCTGATGGGAAATCACCACCTCCCCCTCCGGCCTCTTCAAAAAGCTCAGGGGGGGTTCCTGAAATTCCAGAACAGGGAAAAGCTCGGGTTCCCTTTTTGCCGGCTTCTTTTTCTCTCTTTTCTTCCTTCCCCTCTTTGCCCCCGGTGAAGGCATGGGTCTGCTGGCTTTCTCCACCGCCACCTTCACCTCCAGCACTACCTTAGCAGCAAAGAAGGCGATTATCTTCTGTAAATATCTGAGGGTGCGCCTCAGGGAAAAATTGGAAAAGGAGTAAAGGGAAAGGAGCAAAAGAAGGAAGGCCAGAAGGAGGGTTCCCGCCTTTCCCACCAATGGAAGGAAGGACCTGAAGATTAT
The DNA here is from genome assembly GCA_026987025.1 of Candidatus Aminicenantota bacterium. Classification (GTDB taxonomy): domain Bacteria; phylum Acidobacteriota; class Aminicenantia; order S016-38; family S016-38; genus JALSNJ01. The sequence continues at coordinate 307,008 of JALSNJ010000026.1, forward strand.
CTCCCCCACAACCCCCCCGGGGGCATAAATCCCCTGGGGGAAAAATCCTGCCAGAACGGAAGAGAAGGAGGAGGAGAAAAGCAACATTGCTATAAACCTCGGGAAAAACCAGAGCCTCCCCTCAGACCAGCAGGCCCCGGCCCAGAGGAAAAGGAAAATAACCAGGGCGAAGGAACCGTAGCCGAAGGCCTGAAGCATCCAGAGGGCCACCCTGACTCCCCAGAGGCCGAACCACCCTCCTCCCTTTCCCAGGCTGGAAGGGGAAAAGCTAACAAGGCTTCCGGCCAAAAAAAGGCCCACAAAAAAAAGGGCTATAGAAAAGGCTTCTCTCCTCCTCACCCTAAAATTATATACCAGAAGGGGGTTCCTTCCTAAGGGACCGCCTTGGGACAACATCCCGTCAAGGAAAAAGGAAGCTTGAATTTCTACCGGGGTGGGGGTAAAATTTTCCTCCTGGGCTGGGCCAGGGAAGGTGGTGAAAGGCCACCGCTGCCCCCGCAGCTGTAACCGGGGACGAAACCCACAAAGGGCCACTGTCCCGCCGGGCGGGATGGGAAGGCGTGGGGAGTAGGACGATCCGGGAGCCAGAAGACCTACCAGCCCGGGCCCGAGCTCCATCTTCGGAGGGGGGATGGAGCCCATGGACTTTCCCCTCCTAAAAACAAAAAGGAGGTTTTCTATGAAAAAATTCCTTTCCTTGTTGGTGGTCCTCCAGTTGGTCTGGGCGGCGAAACCCGCCAGAAGCGAGGGGGGAAAAACTAAGAAGGAGCTCAAGGAGGAGATCGTGGTGGTGGCGGAAAAGACCCGGGTTCCCTTGCTTAGCCTTGCCAACTCCGTGGAAAACCTCACCGCCGCCGACTTTGAAAAAGCCGGAGTTCAGGACCTGAAGGAGGCTCTCCAGCTCATGCCCTCCGCTTATGTTCCCAATCACAATTCCCACGGAATAATATCCTCCTCCTTTTTCCGGGGCGTCTCCTCGTCCAGGGGAATCTTCGCCCTGGAGGGAATCCCCCTGGTGGACCCCAACTCCTACACCCTTCCCTTAGATTTCATCCCTGCCTTTTTCCTTTCCTCGGTCCAGACGGTAATGGGTCCCCAGTCTTCCCTTTGGGGAGATGGGGCCATGGGCTTCGCTTCCTTTTTGGGGCTGGACAGAAGCCCCTGCTCCTCCATCAGGGTAATGGCTGGAGGAATGTCCACCCTATCGGTGGAAGGGAAAACCGGGATAAAAGGGGAAAACTACTCCGTTAAAGGCGGTTACAGCTACTTTAACACCGCCGGACTGGCCCCCAACAACCGCTACAAGAGAAACTCTTTCTACTTCACCTCTTCCTTTACCAGGGGAAATTTTGAGTTAAACCCCTATCTTATCTATACAAATCAACTGGGATACATCCCCTTCAGGGCAAGGGGGGTGCCGGCGGTGGATAGAAGGGCCAGGGATAAGGTCCTGCTGGCCGCCCTTCCCCTGAACTTCCAGGGAGAAAACCTTAGGTTTACCCTTTCGCCCTATTATTTTTACAAATCCTACATCTTCACCGACCCCAACGACCCCTGGGGCATGACCAATGCCTCCACCCTTCTCAAGGAAAGGGGAGTTTACTCCCAGGCGGAGTGGAAGGTGGGAAAGGGCTTCGTCTTCACTGCAGGAGGAATCTGGAGAAAGCTAAACCTTGAATCCAAAAGCAACCTCAGGATAAATTATCTAAACCTCACCCCTTACTACCTGGATGCCTGGGCAAATTTGGTCTTCCAGGGAAGGAGGTTCTTCTTCTCCGCCGGAGGAGGATTCTCCCATTCCAAGGGCTACGGGGATAAATTTTCCCCCAAGGTTTCCTCCTCCTTTTGGTTAAGTAAAAACCTGAAGATAAGGGCCTCTTATTCCCAGGGCTTCCGCTTCCCTTCCCCTTCCCAAACCTGGGGTCCCTGGGGAAACCCACTCCTGAAGCCCGAGGAAAGCGAAGGTTACGAAGGGGGGGTGGATATCCTGATAAGCGGTTTTCTCCTTTCCTTCACCTCCTTCAAGACCGAGTTCAAAAACCTGATAGTCTTTGACTTCCCCAGCTGGAGGTTCTCCAACCTGGGCAGGGCCAGACTCAGCGGATGGGAAACCAAGGGCTCCCTTTCTGCAGGAAACCTGTCCGCCTCCCTTTCCATCCTCCATCTGAAGGCCAAGGATTTATCTAAGGATGAAGACCTTTTAAGAAGACCCCAATGGTTATTAAAGGCCTTCCTTGGGTGGTCTCCTTCGGCCAGGGCTAAATTGTTCCTCTTTTTCGTGTACGCAGGAAAGAGAAAGGACTTTGACGACCTCAACTGGACTGTAGTGGAGAATCCGGCATACAAACTGGTAAATCTTATGGCCAGATACAGGGTCTGGAAGAACTTAGAGGTATTTCTCCGGGCGGACAACATCTTCAACGAAAATTATCAGGATATCTTCGGCTATCCATCTCCGGGAAGAATACTTTATGGGGGAATGGAATTCGGTTTCTGATGCTGAAACTTAGGGGAATTGGGCTAAGCCTCCACGGGAGGGAGATCCTGAAGGGAATCTCCCTCTCCCTGTTCCCATCCACCCTGGCCTGCCTGTTTGGCCCCAACGGCGCAGGAAAAACCCTTCTGCTGGAGACCGCGGCCGGCCTGAGAAGGCCCTCCTGCGGGCAGGTCCTCTTAGGGGAAGTCCCCTTGCACCTCCTTTCCCACAAGGAGAGGGCTAAAAAGCTGGCCTTTCTCCCCCAGAGAAGTAGTTTTTTCTTCCCTTTCCCCGCCGAGGAAGTGGTATCCATGGGATGCTTCGCCGCCGATGGCTGCTTTCCCTTAAAAGTTATGGAGAAGGTGGGAATTATGCACCTTAGAGGAAGGCTTTTTACAGAGCTCAGCGAAGGGGAAAAAAAGCTGGTCCTCATAGCTAAAATTTTGGCCCAGGGCGCAGACCTTCTCCTCCTGGACGAGCCCGCCTCCAACCTGGACCTTAAAAACCAGCACATGATTTACCGGATATTGAAGGCGGTTTCCCGGGAAGGGAAGGCTGTTCTGGTAAGCGAGCACAACCTTTCCCTGGCCAATTTTTGCGAGAGGGTTTATCTTATAGACCAGGGGGAAATTAAAAAAGGGGGAAGCCCCCGGGAGGTTTTAAGTGAGGAGAACATTAGGAAGGTTTTCTCTATTTCTCCTGACCTTTCTGATATACCCTTTAACCCTCAGGGATTCCCTTCAAAAAGTTCATCGTCTGAATCCGCCGATAAAAAGGCTGGTCTCCCTTTCCCCGGCCCTGACGGACTCTCTAATTGAGCTGGGGGCAAAGGGTTATCTCGTGGGGGTCAGCAGCTTCTCCCATCTGGAAGGGGTTCAGAAACTGGGGGGCATAATAAACCCTAACCTGGAACTCCTTCTGTCCCTGAAGCCAGAACTGGTCCTGGTAATGCAACCCACCCCCATTAAGATTATAAGGGAAATAGAAGGTTTAGGGCTGGAGGTTTTTTCCTTTAAGGAGCCCGAAAATCTTAAGGAGGTTGCCAGGATTTTTTTGACCCTGGGGCTTCTTTGCGGAAGGGAAGAATTGGCCAGGAAAAAGGCGGAGGATTTTCTAAGGAAGGTAAGGCCGAGGGGAGAGAGAAGGGGCAGAATATTTGTGGGTTTCCTCCTCCCTCCCTATTGGAGCGCCTGTCGGGGAACTTTCTTGGACGACCTCGTAAGAAGGGCAGGCTGGGAAAACATATGCAGGGCCAGGGGCTGGAAAATCCTGAGCGGAGAAGAAATCTTCAGGGCAAGGCCCGATGCAGTTCTGGCCCCCGGGAAAAATCAGGACATAACCTGGCAGGAGAAGTTCCCCTGGAAGGCCCTTCCCCTCCGCAGGATGAGAATTCTATTGGTGGATCCTGACCTTCTTCTCAGGCCGACCCTGAGGCTGGCGGAGGTTTACAAAAAGCTGTTGGAGGAAAAATGAGCTGGGTGGGGGTCCTTGTTCTTTCCTTTGCCCTTTACCTGCTGGCGGGACCCGGAGGTTTTCCGCCCCCGGGACAGGTGCTTTACTACCGTCTCTTCCGGGGCCTCTTCGCCATGCTGGCCGGAAGCTACCTTTCCATCTCCGGACTCCTCCTGCAGACAGTTTTCCAGAATCCCCTGGTGGAACCCTACATCCTGGGGGTATCCGCCGGTGCCTCCACCGGAGCCCTCATTGCCATATACATTTTCGCCCTCTCCTCCCTGTACCTGATCTCCCTTTCGTCCTTTATTTTCGCCCTCCTCTGCGTGGGCTTCGTTTATTTCCTGGCGAGAAAACTCCATCCCTCCAAGGAAACCCTCCTGCTGGTGGGCCTCTCCACAGGAGCCTTCCTCACCGCCCTTAATTCCATAATAATGCTTCTCAAGAGCGAAAATCCCTCGGCGGACCTTATTTTCTGGCTCCTGGGAAGCCTTTCCGGGGCGGGTCCCAGGGAGGTTCTGGTCCTCCTTTTAGCCCTCCCCTTTATGGTCTTCCCTCTAATGAGGCCGGCCCACTTAGATCTCCTTCTCTGGGACAGGGAAGCTGAAACCATGGGATTAAACTACAGAAGGACCCAGGCATGGGTTCTGTTTTTCGCTACCTTCCTGGCGGCGGCGGTGGTAAGCCTGGCAGGGGTAATAGGCTTCGTGGGGCTTATCTCCCCCCACATAGGAAGGAGAATCTGGGGATGGTCCCACAAAAAACTACTTCCCGGAGCTATGCTAACCGGAGCAGCGGTTCTTATGCTTTCCGACTTCCTCTCCAGGGCTCTTCTTTCCCCCTGGGAAATTCCGGTGGGGCTTATAACGGCCTTGGTGGGGGCACCCCTGTTTCTTTACCTTACCCTCAGGGGCTCTCAATAATCTCGTACTCGGTCTCTATGGGAACGGAATCCCTCAGCATGGCGGTTACCGGGCAGTATTTGTTCTGGGATAAAAATATGGACCTCTCCACCGCCTCCCTGGAGATTCTCTTCCCTTCAAAATAGAACTTTAATTTTATCTTGGTATACACTTTGGGATGCTCCTCCGCCCTTTCTCCCTCCGCTTCCACCCAGAACCCCCGAAGGTCCTGTCTCTTCTTTTTCATTATGGAAATAACATCCATACCGGTGCAGGAGGCCAGGGCCATCAGGAGAAGCTCCATGGGCTGAGGCCCCTGGTCCAGGCCGGCCACCTCCTTTACCTGATCTATAACTATGGCGTGGCCGCTTCCGCTGCGCCCCACCATTTGAAGGCCATCCACCATTTTAGCCACAACCTTCTTTACTTCCGCCATTTTTCCCTCCTTTCGCTAAATTGGGTTAATTTTACCAATTTGGTAGGAAAAATCAAGGGCTCTCTATTTGAAAAAAAATCAACGAAGGAATATAATTTCCCTCTTTGATAGGAGGTTGTAATAATGGGTAATGTAATTGAGGAACTAAATTTAGAAATCCGAAAGAGAAGGAAAAAGCCCTACAACAAAAATGCGGAGATAATTATTAACCCCGAACTGTGCAAAAGCTGTGCCCTCTGCGTTTTCGTCTGTCCCACCGGGGTTCTGGAAATGGTGGAGAACAAGAAGAACATATACAACTACTCCGCAGAGGCTGTGGCCCCTGAATACTGCACCCTTTGCAATTTCTGCGTTTATCAGTGTCCGGACTTTGCCATTGAAATAAAGGTTAAAAAGGAGGGGAAATGAGGAAAGTTGTTATGCCAGGAAACGAAACCATAGCCCACGCAGCCATAGCAGCAGGGTGCAGGTTTTACGCCGGCTACCCCATTACCCCTTCTTCGGAGCTGGCGGCGGAGATGTCAAAGCTCCTTCCTAAGGTGGGCGGAAAGTTTATCCAGATGGAGGACGAAATAGCCTCCATGGCGGCGGCCATAGGGGCTTCGGTGGCAGGTATGAAGGCCATGACAGCCACCTCGGGGCCGGGTTTTTCTCTAAAACAGGAGCACATAGGGCTTGCCTGCATGATGGAGGTCCCTGTGGTAATCGTCAATGTGATGAGGGGTGGCCCTTCCACGGGACTGCCCACCCACCCGGCCCAGGGAGATGTAATGCAGGCCCGGTGGGGAACCCACGGAGACCATCCCATAATAGCCTTAGCTCCTGCTTTTCCCACCGAGATCTACATGGAAACCATAAGGGCCTTCAACCTGGCGGAGAGGTTCAGAAACCCGGTAATCCTTCTGATAGACGAGATCCTGGCCCACACCTACGAGGTGGTGGAAATACCCGAGCCCGGCGAGATAACCTTGGAGGAAAGGAAGCTTCCCCCTTCCGGGCTGAACAGGTTGGACTTTTATACGTACAATAGAAGGGAAGGGGACCCTCCTCTTCTCCCCAATTTCTTCCAGGGGTATAACTTCCACTTTGAGAGCCTGGCCCACGACGAAATGGGCTTCCCCACCACTGACCCCGAGAAGGTGGCCTACTTAGCCAGGCTAAGGGAAGCCAAGATAGAAAAGCACAGGGAGGAGATCTGGAAAAACGAAGAATACCTGCTGGAGGACGCGGAGCTGGTGATCTTCGCCTATGGCTCGGTGGCCAGGGCGGCCAAGGAAGCGGTGAACCGCCTCAGGGCCGAAGGGGCGAAGGTGGGGCTTTTCAGGCCCATAACCCTCTGGCCCTTTCCGGAAATTCCTTTAAAGAAGGCGGTGGGGGCCAGAAAAGTACTGGTGGCGGAGATGAACCTTGGCCAGATGGTGTACGAGGTGGAAAGGGTCCTTCGCAGGGATGTGGCCACTCTGTTTAAGGCCGACGGCACCCCTATCAGCCCCGTGGAGTTCGTAGAAAAAATCAGGGGGGAATTATGAGCTATATGGATTATGTGAGAACCTTCAAACTTCCCCATTCCTGGTGTCCGGGCTGCGGTATCGGAACCATAATGCAGGCCATTGTCAGGGCCTTTGACGCCCTCAAGTGGAAAAACGAGGACATCGCCTTCATCACCGGTATAGGCTGTTCAGGGAGGATGTCCACCTACATAAACACCAATACCATGCACACCACCCACGGAAGGCCCCTGGCCTTTGCCACCGGGATAAAGCTGGCCAGGCCGGAAAAGCATGTGGTGGTGGTAAGCGGGGACGGCGACGCCTTGGCCATAGGGGGAAATCATTTCATACACGCCGCCAGAAGAAACATAGATATCAAACTGATAATTATCAACAACTCCGTTTACGGCATGACCGGAGGACAGGTATCCCCCACCACACCCCAGAGGTTCAGAACCCAGACCACCCCCTACGGGAACATAGAGCCCAATTTTGATGTGGTGAAGCTGGCCATAGCCGCAGGAGCCACCTTCGTGGCCAGGGAATCGGTAACAAGACCGAGAAACCTGGAAAAGCTGATAGAAAAATCCTTCCAGCACAAGGGGTTTTCCGTGGTGGAAGCCATTTCCAACTGCCACATAAACCTGGGAAGGAGGAACAAGCTCAAGGACCAGATCACCATGCTGAGGTGGATCAACGACAGAATAATACCCATGAATGTAGCCAGGCGAAAAAAGCCAGAAGAAATAAAGGACAAGATAATCCTGGGGATTTTTCACGAAGACAAGGAGAGGCGGGAGTACACCGAGCTCTACGATGAGCTAATTCAATGGGCAGGGGGCGATAAATGAAGGAGATTATACACTACGAATTGCGTTTCAGCGCCATAGGAGGCCAGGGGATAATAACGGCGGGGGCCATGCTGGCGGAGGCCGTGGTTCAATACAAGGGCCTTTACGCCATACACAGTCCCAGATACACGGCCCAGGTCAGGGGAGGTCCCACCAAGGTGGATGTGGTTATAGACAAAAATCCCATTTATTTCCCGAAGACCACGGATGTGGACTATTACCTGGCCACCAGCGAAAAGTCCTTCAGAACCTATTTTCAGGACATAAAGGAGGGCGCCATCATAGTGCTGGATTCCAATCTGGTGGAAGAGTTCAACGACCCTAAGTACCGGGTCTACAGAATCCCTTTGATTGAAACCGCCGCCAAGGAAATTGGGAATGTGGTGACCGTATCCACCCTCAGTCTGGCGGTAACGGCAAAGCTCACCGGCCTTCTTTCCCTGGAGGAGCTGGAGGATTTCATCCCCAAGAGGGTTCCTAAGGGATATGAGGACATAAACCTTAAAGCTGTAAGGCTGGGCTTTTCCTTAGTTTGAGGGTAGTCGCCGGAATCTTAAAGGACCGAAGGGGAAGGGTTTTAATAGCCCGCAGAGCAGCGGGCTGCAGAAAGGGGCTTTGGGAGTTTCCCGGGGGAAAGGTGGAACCGGGGGAAAGCGACGAAGAGGCCCTGAAGAGGGAGTTTATGGAGGAATTTGGCATGAAAATAAGGGTGGAGAGGTTCTTAGGGGAGGTTTGGCACCAATATCCGGACCTCGGGATAAACCTGGTGGCTTACCTTTGCACCCCGCTTGGTGAAATAAAGAAAAGAACCAGCCACAGCGAAATAGCCTGGGTTGAATGGAAGAAGGTCTCATCCTATCCCCTGGCCCCGGCGGATGCCCGTCTTCTAAATCTAATAAGGCCCTGATGCTCGCCCCGTCCCTGGCTTTGATGGCTGGCTGCGTTGCCGGTTTTCTCTTTCAGCTCAAATATCCCCTTCCCGTAATCCTGATAGCCGTAATAACCGCTGTTTTCGTAAAAGGGAAAATCAAGTGGGCCCTTATCCTCGGCGCTCTTTTCATGATAGGGGAAAGCCTTTCAGCCTACAGGTTAAGCCATCTGGGAAAAACTCCCCCCGTCCCTTATCAGTACACGGACATCTCAGGGAAACTACTGAAAAACCCGGAGTATTCCGAAGGCAGAACCAGACTCCTTCTGGCAACTCCCCAGGGGAGGGTCTCCCTCACTGTAAAGGGATATCTGAGGGGATTCTTCAGGGGGGACAGGGTATTTACTTCCCTCATGCCCTATCCCTGGAGACATCCGTGCAATTTCCACCTTAAAAACTACTTCCGCCTTTACAGAAACATAAGTTTCTTCGCTTCCACAAAAAGCACACTGTTCTTCAGGAAGAGGGGCACGGACCGCCTTTTTTCCCTTTTTAGGCCCCTTTACAAGTTAAAAGAGAAAGCCTCCCTTAAGGCATCCTCCCTCCCCTCCCCATATTCGGGAATAATCTCTGCCCTGGTCTTAGGCCAGCGCTACCCTATGGGAGAAAGGGAGGGACAGGCTCTCCAGAGGGCGGGGATTTACCATCTAATGGCTATTTCCGGAGCCCACATTGCCCTTTTTTCCATCCTTGTATGGTGGATTTCAGGCCTCTTTACCTACAGGAAAAAGTTGAGGCTCTGGAGCACCGCCGCGTTGCTCCTTCTTTTTTATTTATGGGTGGAGCCCTCCCCCTCCGTAAACAGGGCTACCTTCATGGCCCTTCTGGTCCTCGCGGGGAAAATTCTGGAGAGGGATATAAACCTGTTGAACATAATTTCCCTTTCCCTCTTCGTCTCCCTTCTCTCCAACCCCCTGGCCTTCCTCTCCCCGGGATTTCAGCTCACCTACTTTGTTTCCCTGGGTTTAATCTTGTTCTCCCCGGCTTTTAAAAACCTTCCCCCTCTTCTCAAGGCCTTCGCCTTTTCTTCGGTGGCCTTCTTCTTCTCTCTCCCCATATCCCTTTACCATTTCCACAGGGCAAACCTTTTCTCCCCTTTGCTGAACCTCATAGGGGCCGGCCTGGTTCCCTTCATCATACTCCTGGCCGCAGCCGGACTTTTGGGTTTTTCCTCCCTTCTCTATCTCTCAAAACACCTGATAGACCTTCTGATTTCCCTGGAAAGAACCTCCTTTGCCTTGGCCACTGTCCCTTCCCTGCCCTTAGCTCTGGTCCTGGCGGCAAGTCTCCTCCTGGTCCTTTCCAGAAAAAAGCCAGCTCTTCTCACTTTGACCCTCCTCCTTCTTCTTTATCCTGAAAAGAAGGTCCGCTCCTTTGAGGTCCTTTTCTTAGATGTGGGACAGGGGGACTCGGTTCTGGTGAAATGTCCACCTTCTGCCTTTCTTTACGACGGAGGAGGGGGAAGGGGCCATGTGGGAGAATTCATAACTTCCAGGGTTTTATGGACCGAAGGGCTTAAATCCCTGGATGCGGTTTTCGTCTCACATTTCCACCCTGACCACGCCCAGGGACTGGTGGCTGTGGCCAAAAACTTCAGGATAAAAAGGCTTTTTTACTCCAGAAGGGCCCAGACTCCCCTTTTCTATCAGATAACATCCCTGATAGAAGAAACCGTTCCTATAAAGAAGGGAGATGTCCTAAAAATAGGAAGCTGCAGTATTAAGGTGCTATGGCCCCCGCCCCTTCCCCCGGGACCGGCGAAAAATTCCGATTCCTTAGTGCTTCTGGTGCAGAGCGCGGCCCATAGCCTTCTCCTTACAGGGGACATAGGGGAAAGGGAGGAAAGAAATATCCTCCCGGAGCTGCAGGCCGTGCAGATATTAAAGGTAGCCCATCATGGAAGCAGGGGGAGCTCCTCCTTTGATTTTTTAAAGAGGCTGCGGCCGGTTTACTCGGTGATATCCTGCGGCGAAAACAACCCCTACGGTTTTCCCCATCCCGAGACCCTGGGCAGGTTGAGGCTTTTCTCCAAGAGGATCCTTTCTACCTCCCTTTGTGGTGCGGTGAGAATAAGGGGAAAGGGTGCGCAGACTTGCCTCCCATGTCCCCACTGGTAGAATACTTCCATGGAAGGGAAATTTTACATAGGGAAAAGAAATCAAAACGGTATCTTAGGGGAAAAGCTTCTCTACAAAGCCTCCCACCTAACCACTCACGGGGTGGTCTTCGGTATGACGGGAAGCGGAAAGACCGGGCTTTGTATAGACCTTCTGGAGGAGGCGGCCCTTGAAGGGATCCCGGTCATTGCCATTGACCCCAAGGGGGATGTGACCAACCTGGCCCTGGTTTTTCCGGAGCTCAGACCAGAGGATTTCCTGCCCTGGGTTTCTGAAGAAGAAGCCCTGGTGAAGGGAAAAACCAGGGAAGAATACGCCAGGGAAATGGCAGATAGATGGAGGGAGGGGCTCCGGGCCTGGGACATTCCCCCTGAAAGGTTGAGGGATTTCAGGGAAAGGGTTCAAGTGAGAATCTTCACCCCGGGCTCCACTGCAGGCCTCCTGATAAACATTGTGAGCGGCTTTGAAAAGGCCCCCTCTGACTTCCACCAGGACCCGGAGGTGTACACGGAGAAAATTAAAAACTCCGTCTCCGCCCTTTTAAACCTACTGGGGGAAGAGGCAGATCCTCTGAAAAACCCGGCCCATATCTTCCTTTCCACCATCATCCAGCACTTCTGGAGCAAGGGGCAGGGGCTTTCTCTGGAAAATTTAATATTGGCAGTTCAACAACCCCCCATGAGGAAAATGGGGGTTTTTGACATAGACACTATTTTTCCCGCTCAGCAAAGGCTTTCCCTTGCCTTAAAAATGAACAATTTAGTGGCTTCTCCCAATTTCAGACTGTGGAGACAGGGACAACCCCTGGATCCTTCATCGCTTTATAGAGGGGAAGGAAAAACCCCCATCAACATTTTCTACATAGCCCACCTGTCGGAAAAGGAAAGAATGTTCTTCGTCAGCCTTCTTTTCAACGAGGTCCTTTCCTTTGTCAGGACTCTCCCCGGTTCCTCCCAGCTCAAGTACCTTCTTTACATGGATGAGATCTTCGGCTACCTACCCCCCTATCCGTATAATCCTCCTTCCAAGAATCCCCTTCTTCTTCTCCTGAAACAGGCCAGGGCCTTCGGTCTGGGACTGGTGCTGGTAACCCAAAATCCCAAGGACATAGATTACAAGGGTCTTACCAACATAGGTACATGGTTCATTGGAAGGCTCCAGGCGGAAGGGGATAGAGAGAGGGTTCTGGAGGGGCTTGAGGGAGCCATAACCTCCCAGGGAATCGAACTGAACCGTTCGCAACTGGCGAAGATCCTTCAGGGGCTATCTGCCAGAGATTTTCTCCTTCACGATGCCAGGGGAGAAGGCCCCACAATTTTCAAAACCAGGTGGGCCATGTCCTATCTGGCTGGCCCCCTCACCCGCCGTCAAATAAAAAGCCTGAACAAGGGGAAAAAGTCCGGGAAGCCCCCTGAAAAAAAGCGAAGACCCCAGGGGAATTATCTTTCCTACCCACCTTCCCCTCCCGCCGGTCTGGAAACCCTTTTTGAGGATACCCAAAACCCCAATCCAGTTTACTCTCCCTACCTTCTGGCTTCCGTGGAACTCCTCTTTGATGAACCTAAATGGGGCTTTTATTACAGGGAAAGGCTTCGCATCGTCTCAGACTTTCAGGGGGAAAGCATTGAAGAATTTGAAGGGGAACTTCGGAGCTCACCTGAGGAAGGAGCCCGATTCCTGCCATTCCCCTCTCCCCTGACGATTAAAGCGCTGAACTGCTGGAGAAAGAAGATAAAGGAGAGGCTTCTGGCCACAAAAAAAATAACCCTTTATAGAAACCCATCCCTCAAGTTGGTGAGTCAGGTGGAGGAGGATAGAGAAGCCTTTGAAATCAGATGCAGGGAGGCAGCCCAGGGAAGGCTGAGGCGGGAGCTTGAAAAAATCAAGGAGAAATACGCCCGCAGGCTTCAGGCCCTGGAGGGAAGGCTCCACACTGCCCAGGCCCGCCTGGAAGGAATGCAGGCCCGCTACAGGGGTAGGATGGCGGAGGAAGCCCTTTCCATAGGAGAAATACTCCTGGGTCTGGCGATGGGGAGGAAACCCACCACGGTTCTTACCAGAACTGCCCGAAAACGAAGAATGACCGCTGAGGCCAGGCATAAGATTGAAGGCATCCGGGAAAGAATTGAGGACTTAAAGGAAAGGATCTCCCTTCTACAGCAGGAAATGGAAAGGGAAGAGGAATTGGCCCGGGAAAAATACGCCCGGATGGCAGAAAACATCCAGGAGCGTACTGTAAACCTTGAAAGAAACGATATACTGATTTCAGACCTCCTTCTGGTCTGGCTTGAGGAACCGGGAGGAATAGCTACAGAGGCCCTTTAAAGGGCATTCCTTACATCTTGGTTTCGGCCTGCAATACTTTCTGCCCAACTCTATAAGAAGTAGGTGAAACTCCCTTTTTATCTCGTCCGGAACTTTTTTGTTCAACTCCTCTTGGACCTTTTCCCGGGTTTTTCCCCTTACCAACGGGATCCTGTTTGAAACCCTGAAGATGTGCGTATCCACGGGGAAATAGGGATGACCCAGGGAGAAAAGGCTAACCACCGCGGCGGTTTTAGGACCCACCCCTTTAAGGGAAAGGAGAAATCTATAGGCCTCCTCTCCCTTGAGGGGAATATTGAGGGAACCGAATTCCTCCCTTAACTTCCTTAAGACCTGCTTTATGCTCCGGGCCTTCTGCCTGTAAAGGCCGGCGGGTTTTATGGCCTCCTCTATTTCCTCTACGGAAGCCTCCTCCAGGTCCTCCATTTTCGGGAACCTTTCCCTTAATCTCTTCCAGGCCAGATCCCTATTTCTATCAGAAGTATTCTGGGAAAGTACCGTGAGAACCAGCTCCTCCGCCGGGGAAAGTTTTTCCTTGGCCGGAAGGGAAAATTCCTTCCGCAAAATATCGTAAATTTTCTCAATTTTCTCCTTCATTATTCAGGAATTATAATTCCAAAACAAAACCGGGAAAAATTCGTATAAGTTTGAGAAAGGAGGTGAGTTATGAAAAAGGCTTTGATTTTCCTTTTAAGTTTGAGCCTTCTCTCTGCTGTAACCCTTCAGGATGTACTCAAAAAGAACTATCAGGCCAAGGGAGGACTTGAAAAACTCAAGGCCATCAAGACCATCCACGCTGTGGGCAAGGTGATGGCCCAAGGAATGGAAATGCCCTTTGAAACCTGGGTAAAAATGCCCAATAAGATGAGGATGGAGACCACCGTCCAGGGACAAAAAATGGTTCAGGCCTACGACGGGAAAACCGCCTGGTGGATAATGCCCATGATAAGCCCGGAGCCCCAGCCCATGCCCCCTCAGCAGGCGGAGCAGTTCAAGGAGCAGAACTGGTTCAAGGATCCCCTGGTCTATTACAAAGAGCTCGGTTATAAGGTGGAGCTTCTGGGGGAAGGAGATTTTGAGGGAAATCCTGTATATAAGGTTAAGGTAAACAAGACCAACGGAGACATACTCATTTATTATCTGGATAAAGAAACAGGTCTGGAGTTGAAGATGGACTTTCACGGAAAGAAGCAGGGAAGGGAGCTCAACGGGGAGACGGTCTTCGGGGATTACAATCAGGTGAATGGGATAACCCTGCCCTTCTACATTGAAACCAGGGTTGGGGGCAAGACGGTCAGCCAGGTCACCATAAGCAAAATAGAAATAAACCTTCCCGTGGACGATTCCATCTTCAAAATGAAAAAATAGGAGGCGGCGGTGAGAAAGAGGTTTTTCCTTCTCCTCGTCCCCCTTTTACTCTGGGCAGGAGGAAGGCTTACCTTCACAGGTCTTCGGCCCAGAAGCATAGGTCCAGCGGTGATGGGAGGTAGAATAACCGCCATAGACTCCCCCTCTTCAGACCCAAAGACCATATATGTGGGAACCGCCGGGGGAGGCGTGTGGAAAAGCGTGGACGGAGGGATAACCTTCAGGCCCATATTTGACGACTTCACCCAATCCATAGGCTCCATTACAGTGGACCCAAACAACCCCCAGATCGTTTGGGTGGGAACCGGGGAATGCAATGTAAGAAACAGCGTCTCGGTAGGAACAGGTCTTTACAAAAGCGAGGACGGCGGAATTACATGGAAGTTTGTGGGCTTCAAGGAGAGCGAGAGGATCGCTAAGGTGGTGGTAAAGCCCGGGGATTCCAGCACCGTTTATGTCTGCGTGCTGGGGCACCTTTGGAACGACCACAAGGAAAGGGGGGTGTATAAAACCACCGACGGGGGAAAGACCTGGAAGAAGGTTCTCTATGTAAACGAAAGGACGGGATGCGCTGACCTTGAAATAGACCACCAGGAACCCGATGTTCTCTACGCCTCCATGTGGGAATTCCGTCGTCTTCCATGGTTCTTCACCTCCGGAGGACCGGGGAGCGGACTTTACAGGAGCAAGGACGGGGGAAAGACCTGGAAGAAAATACACAAAGGGCTGGCTAAGCCCCCCTATGGAAGGATAGCCATAGCCATTGCTCCCTCCAGACCCCAGACCCTCTACGCCACCGTGGAGGCCAAGGAAGGGGGTGGGCTTTACCGAAGCGACGACATGGGAGAAAACTGGGTAAAGGTGAACGACACCATCTTCGTGAAAATGAGGCCCTTCTACTTCTCCAACCTGGTGGTTTCCCCCAGGGACCACAGAACCCTTTATGTGGCCGGACTGACCCTGGTAAAGAGCAGGGACGGGGGAAGGTCCTTTGACTTCGTCTGGGGCTCGGTTCATTCGGACATCCATCCCATCTGGGTGGACCCCAAGGACCCCGATAGAATAATCCTCGGCTCCGACGGAGGGATTTACATATCCTACAACGGGGGCGGAACCTTCCGCTTCGCCAACAACCTCCCGGTCTCCCAGTTCTATCATGTCTACTACGACATGGCTCAGCCCTACAATGTCTACGGAGGGCTTCAGGACAACGGGGCATGGTATGGACCCTCCAGGAAGTACGGCGGCCCTTTAACCAACAGGGACTGGAAGAACATAGGAATAGGGGACGGCTTCTATGTATTCCCCCATCCCAAGGACCCGGACATCGTTTACTACTCGTGGCAGGAGGGAAATCTGGTTCGCTACAACCGCAGGACCAAGGAGGCCCGGGATATAAAGCCCATGCCCACAGACCCTTCGGAGCCCAAATATCGGTTCAACTGGAACGCCGCCGTAGCCCTCTCGCACCACCACCCCAACACCATATATATAGGGGCCCAGTTCCTCTTCCGCTCCAGGGATATGGGGGAGACCTGGGAGAAGATCTCCCCGGACCTTACCACCAACGACCCGGAAAAACAAAGACAGGAGAAATCAGGAGGGATAACCAGGGATGTAACAGGGGCCGAGAACCACTGCACCATAGTAAGCATTTCAGAAAGCCCCCTGGACGAGAATATCATCTGGGTGGGCACCGACGACGGAAACCTGCAGCTCACTAAGGACGGGGGAAAACACTGGGTGAACCTGGTTAAAAACATTCCCGGCCTTCCTCCCCACACCTGGGTATCCTCCGTAGAGGCCAGCCACTTTAATCCCGCAGTAGCTTACGTCACCTTTGACGGACACAGAACCGGAGATATGAGACCCTATGTTTACAAAACCGAGGACTTCGGAAAAACCTGGGTAAAGCTCTCCGGCCCGGAAATTGAGGGGTACTGCCATGTTATAAGGGAGGACCTGAAGAACCCAAACCTTCTATTCCTGGGGACGGAGTTTGGCCTTTACATATCAGTAGACGGGGGAGAAAGCTGGAGCAAGGTCAAGGAGATGCCCCCGGTGGCGGTCCGGGATATTGCGGTCCACCCCAGGGATGCGGACCTGATCCTGGCCACCCACGGAAGGGGAATAATGATAATAGATGATATAACGCCGCTGAGGGCCCTGACCCCCAAGGTGCTCCAGAGCGAAGCTGCTGTTTTGCCCTCCCGCCCAGCCATCCAAAGGATAACCGCCTGGGAACAGGACTTTCCCGGAGATGCCCAGTTCTACGGTGAAAACTTCACCGACGGGCTCTACATAAGTTATTACCTTAAAAGAAGACATATCTTCGGACATCTGAAGGTTGAAATAGTGGACGAGAAGGGAAAGGTGATAAAAACCCTTCCGGCCACCAAGAGCAAAGGCCTTAACAGAATTTACTGGAACATGAGGCTTAAACCTCCTAAGGCTCCCAGGGGAGCGGGCCTCATGGTCTTCGCCCCCTTCGGTCCCATGATAGACGAGGGGAAATACAGGGTAAGGTTGATAAAGGGTAAAAAGGTATTTGAGGGGGAAATTCTGGTGCTTCCGGATCCCCTGGCCGGCCACACCAGGGCGGAAAGGCTGGACAGGAAAGCCCTGATAAAGGACCTTTACTCCCTGCTGGAGGAGGCCTCGGACTTCCTCAACAGGCTAAAGAGGTTAAAGGAGAAGGCTGAAAAGCTCTCTAAAAAAACCAGGGGGAAGCTCAGCCGTCAGCTAAAAGAGCTTTCGGATAAGCTCTGGAGGCTTCACGGCGAGATAATAAATCACGAAGGAATGATGGCCGGGGCCAGGCTTTACGAAAACATAATGGGCCTTTACAGCTCGGTTATATCTTACGGGGGAAGACCCACCCGGGCCCAGAAGGCCTACTCAGAAGTTCTCAGGAAGAAGTTCCAGAAGAAGAAAAGGGAAGCTGAAAGGCTGCTGAAGGAACTGCCGAAAATAAACAAAAAGCTAAAAAAGAAAAAACTTCCAGTCCTGGAATTTTGAACGGAGGGAGGGGGTATTTCCCCCTCCTTTTTTAAATCTTCTTCAGGATAAAGAAAGTCAGGTCGTCGGATACCTCATAAAACTTGGACAGGGTGGTAAGCAATCTTTTCCCGATTTCCTCGGGGGGAAGTTCCCTCAGTTCCTGGACCATTCTCCTGAGCCTTTCCCTTCCCAGTTCCCGGCCGTCCAGGAAGGTGGCCTCGCTGAGTCCGTCGGTATACATGAACAGGAGATCACCGGGGCCCATTCTCTCCTCCCCGGTGGAATAGGGAACATCCGCCACCCCCAGCACCAACCCTCCCTCGTTAAGTTCCATGACCTCCCCGTTCTCTCTAACCAGCAGCGGTGGATTGTGCCCTGCATTGGAGTAGAGGAGCCTTCCATCGGGTTGGAGCTCTGCAGCGAAAAAGGTCACGAAAACAGGGCCTTCCCGCAAACCTCCTTCCATTAAACTCCTGTTGAGAATTGCGAGGAGTTCTCCCAGGGTTCCGGAGAAAAATTTAACCAGGGTCTTCAAGGATGCCTGAAGATTGGCCATCACCAGGGCCGCAGGAATCCCCTTTCCCGCCACATCCCCTATGGCTACCAGGGAAGACTTCCCTCTCTCAAAGACATCGTAATAATCTCCCCCCACCTCGTGGGAAGGGATGCTGCGGGCAAAGGCCTGATAACCGTTTATTTTGACCTGCCCGGGAAGGAGGCTCATTTGAATGCCCCGGGCTATCTCCAGCTCCCTTTCTAACCTCTGTCTTTTGAGAATTTCCCTGTGAAAAAGAATGTTCTCATAGGCCAGGAGGGTTATTTGATAAAGGGCCCTTATGTAATTAAGGGTATCCTGACTTAAAGGGCCGCAGGAAAGGGCCAGGAAATTCTCTTTAAGGCTGAGGAAGTGTTCTATTCCCCTCTCCTTTAAGAAAAGGGCTGTCTCCTCGGAGGCGAAGGAAAGATCTATTACCATGTTAAGGCCGAGCCCCTCCAGCAGGCGCCGGATTCCGGTAGATTCCTTCTCCAATTTTTCCCTGAGCTCCGGCGCCAGCTCAAAGCCTTTCCAAAGGACGAAGACCCTGTTAAGGGTTTTGATCCTGAGCACAGCCCTGGGGGAACCTATCTGGCCCATAACAGCTGAAAGAAAGGCCCTGAAAACTCTTTCCTCATCCAGTATTTTTATGATTTGACGGGCGTATTGCAGGAAGTTCTCCAGCTCATATTCCTTGAGCTGAAGAGCCCTCCTCAGCTCCTGAATCTCCTTGTTATCCGCCACCAATTTTTACCTCCCCTGTATCCATATTCCAGCTCGTCCGCTATCTTCCTAACGATCTCCAGCCCCAGGCCCCTTCCTTTCCTTTCCTTTATCTTCCTTTCCAGGTCAAATTCCACCTCCGGGATTTTAACCCTCTTTCCACCGAAGGAAAACTCCACCCTTATCAAATCCCGGTTTATTTCCCATAATATAGAGATTTCCCCTCCCTTCTCTTCGTAGGAATGCTCTATTATATTGGCCATTATCTCCTGAACCGCTAAGGGAAATATGGCTAAAGCCCTTTCGTCGGAGGAAAAGAGCTCCACCAGTTTTTCAGTGAGATAGAAAACAGGTCCCAGAAATTCGTAGCTGGCAGGCACCTTAAGTTTAACTTTGTTCATCAACAAAGACCCTGAGGGCGGCCCCAATATCCGGGAAAAACCTATAAATCCTGGTAAAACCCAGAAGGTCAAAGATCTGATAAACCCTGGAGGTGGTGCAACAAATGACCAGGTCACCCCCCTTTTCCCTTATCTCCTCAATGTGCCCTATGAGCACACCAAGTCCCGCCGAGGAAATGTATTCCAGCTCGGAGCAATCAAGAATTATTTTAACCCTTCCTTCCTTTATATTTCTCTCCAGCTCCCTTTCAAAATCGTCCACGGTCAGGGGGTCTATCCTTCCCCTGGGCCGGAGAAAAACCACCCCCTGACTTATCTCAGTCTTTACCTCAAGCATGAAGCTCCATCCCGGAGAAGAAAAAGCTTATCTCAAAGGAGGCGGAGGAGGAAGAATCTGAACCGTGAACCGCGTTCCTCTGAATATCTGTTCCAAAGGCTTTCCTTATGGTTCCCTCCTGGGCCTTGGCCGGATCCGTAGCCCCCATGAGAAGCCTCCACCGGGAGATGGCCTTCTCCCCCTCCAGAACCATCACCACCACAGGACCGCTGGACATGTAGGAAGTAAGCTCATGGAAGAAAAATTTGCCCCTGTGGACATAATAAAAGCCCTCGGCCTGCTCCTTGGTAAGCCTTACCATCTTCATAGCCGTTATTTTAAGACCTGCTTCCTCTATCCTGGATATGATTTTGCCCACAAGGCCCCTCTCCACTATCTCGGGCTTGATGATTGCCAAGGTTCTTTCCATTTAACCTCCTTTAAAAAAGGGTGTCCTGAATCGTTTCTTCTTCTCCAAAGGGATCTATTACCCCATATACTCCGTCGTATCCCGGCTCCACCCTGACCCTGCCCTGCCTCATATTCTCCACAGCCTTGCCGACCCTGGGGCCCAGAACCCTCCTTATTTCCTCCAGGGGGGTCCGAGTAAGTATGCTGAACTCATCCCCCAGGTAATTTATAGCAGAAAAATAGGCCTCCATAACGGACTTGCTATGCTTTCCTTTTCCCTGGGCCTTGGCTATTATTTCCTGGAGGGGAAAGAGGTGTTGATAATCCACTGCGTTTTCCGGCCTGTATCCCTCTTCTCTATCAGCCAGAACCTCCACCCGGTGAGCCACCCCCACTGTAAGGGGTTTTCCGCATACAGGGCAGAGGTTTTTTAGCCTGATGGCATCTTTGGGAGAAAGCCTGACCCCGCAGTTCCTGTGGCCGTCGTAATGGTACTTCCCCTCCTCGGGAAAGAACTCTATGGTCTTTAAAAAGCCCTTTCTGGTCTTTATGGCCTGGATTATTCCCTTGTAGGAAAGCTCTGTATCAAAAAGGTTGGCCTCCCTCCCTAAATTGGCCGGGGAATGGGCATCGGAGTTGGAAACCAAAGTGTATTTGTCCAAGGAGGAAAGCCTCCAGTTCATGGGAGGGTCCGAGCTAAGACCCGTCTCCAGGGCCAATATATGTTCCGCCAGGTCCCCGCAACACTCCTCTATGGAATCGAACCCTGAGTTGGCCCCGAAAAGAGAAAACCATGGGGTCCAGATATGGGCCGGGATTATTCCAGCGGAAGGGGCAGCGGACTTTACCAGCTCAATGAATTCCTTAGTGTCCATGCCGAAGGTGGGCCTTCCGTCGGCCTGGAGGTTCCCCCGGGCCGCCAGGACGGAATTTATAGATTGGGCATCCTCCAGGTTCTCCGCCAAAACCACCAAGTGGATTTTCCTGACCCTTTTTCCCAGATTGTATATAAGGCTAACCTCCACCGAAAGGATAAAATAAACTTCCCCTGGCTGAACCTCCACCGGATAATCCTCCCCCCTGACGGGTTCCCTCAGGGAAAGAAGCCCGTTACCCTCTTCCTTCAGCTGAGTTTTTATGTTGAAGAACCAATCGGGATGGGTAAAATCGCCGGTGGCCACCACCTTTAAACCCTTGGCCTTGGCCCAGGACGCCATATTCGCCAGGTCCATGTCCTTGGAGGTGGCCCGGGAATACTTGGAATGGACATGAAGGTCCGCTAAAAACCTCATGGTAGGTTCTCCTTCAGGAAAAATTTTAAATAGGATTTAGGGAGCCCCAAAAAGGTTTCCCTATAAATCATATCGCATTTCTGACAGCGAGGGTGCTTGGGATTACTTTCCCTCTGGAAAGAGCGTCTAAGCTCGGCCATTGTCTCGCCGTTCCATATGTCAAGAAGAGCATCTCTGGTGGCATCACCAATTATTATCTCCCCGAAAAAGTCCTGGGGACAGGCAGGGACCTTTCCATCGTAGAAAACCGTCATGGAGTAATAGGGAAAGGTGCAGGGCACATAGTTTCCCCTGGGAGGTTCACCGTAAAGACCTGCCCAGTTGTGAATTCTCCGCACGATGAACTGGTCCAGGGGGAGACCCTGAAATTTTGCCTTAAATTCCTTTCGCTCCCTTTCCAGTTCTTTTTTCTCCCTTCTGACCACCTCCATCACTTCCAGGACCGCATAGGGTTTCTCAGAACCCAATCTCTTCTTCTCCTCCAGGAACCCAATTATATTCTCAAGCACCTCTTCAAATTTGGCCCCTACCCTTATTTTTTCGTACATTTCCTTGTCATAACCGTCAAAGGAAAAGGATATAAAATCAAGCCCTGCCTTTATAAGCTCCCTTGAATATTCTCTGGTAAGAAGGGTGGCGTTGGTATGAAGCCGGGGCCTCAGCCCGGCCCTGGCTGCAACCTCCACCATCTGCAGGAACTTCGGGTGCAGAAGGCTTTCCCCCCGATGGAAGAGGTTCACATCGTAGGCGAATTTTTTAATCTGCTCTATAAGATGAAGGAAAAGGTCCCATTCCATCATTCCCCTCTTGAGGGCGTTGTAATCCTGGCCATTGGGACACATTATGCACCTTAAATTGCATGCATTAGTGGGTTCTAACCAAATTCTGGTAGGGGGAGCTGGGATCCTTAAACTTCTTTTTCTATAATGGATGTAAAGCTTGGCCAGGTGGAAAAGGTGATTCATAGCTTTTCCCTTATCACATACTCAATGAATCCCGGAGCCAGGAATTTCCAGAACATTCCCTTCCTTACATAACTCAGATAGAGGTTGGCAGGTCCCACACAGGTAAAGAGACAGGGGGGATGGCGACCCTCCTTTATATCCCTCCTCAGCTCTTCGGCCCCGGGAGAAAACCATATTTCCCTGAAG
Source organism: Candidatus Aminicenantota bacterium (assembly GCA_026987025.1). GTDB lineage: Bacteria > Acidobacteriota > Aminicenantia > S016-38 > S016-38 > JALSNJ01. Next base: position 329,182 of record JALSNJ010000026.1, read on the forward strand.
GAAGTTTCCCTGAGGTTCCCAAGTTTCCTGAAGGCCACGGGACAGGGATGAACATCCCCGTTGGGATGGATCTGCACTGAAAAATACGCTGCAATGCAGCGGAAGGACTTCTTTACCCCCTCGGGGTCCTCCACAAACTGGGGAAACTTCCTCAGATAGGCGTGAAAATGGGGAAGGTATTTAGAGAATTTTTTCAGGGCCTCCTCTATTTTTTCCCTCAGGAGGGGAACATCCTCAGACCTCAGCCCCAAATCCTCCTCCGGGGAGTATTTTTCTATGCTGTGGACAGGTTCTACAGTTACCGCATGGGCCCCCTGTTTTACCGCCATCTCTATGGTTTCCAGAAGGTAGGGGAGGTTTTTTCTGTTGAGGGTTATGTTAACAAAGACCCTGGGCTTTTCCCCGGTTTCCCTTATGTTCTTGATGGCGCCCATAACCCTGTCCCAGGCCCCCTCCACTCCCCTTATCCAATCGTGAACCTCCCTGGGGCCGTCCAGGGAAAGGAATACAGTATCTATGCCGGTTTCGGCCAGGCGGCGGGAGTTTTTCTCATCCAGGAGCCATCCGTTGGAGTTGGCCGCCACCCTGAAGCCTAAGGATTTGGCAAAGGATAAGATATCAAAGCTTTCCCTTAGAAGGAAAAGCTCCCCCCCGGAAAATGAGACATATTTTCCGCCAAGCTCCCTTAGCTCCCTCAACACCTCTTTTATCCTATCTAAGGAAAGCCTGTTTTCTTCCTTTATCTTCCAAAGGTGACAATGGCGACACCTTAAATTGCAACGGTAGGTAAGCTCCCACTGGATCTTAACCGGCCCCATAACGGGGTTGATGCCTCCGGCGAGGAACTTGGCCAAATTGGTGTAAAATTTCATCGGAAGGGATATTATATTTTCCCATAGGCAAATTTTCAATGCTATAATAACCTCTAAAATGTGGGAACCGGTCATTGGTTTGGAGATACATGTTCAACTTCAGACCTCCACCAAATTGTTTTGTTCCTGTAAAAATTCCTACGGAGACCCGCCCAACACCAATATATGCCCAGTTTGCCTGGGACATCCCGGCACCCTTCCTGTTCTAAACGAGGAGGCGGTAAAACTGGCGGTCAAACTGGCCCTGGCTCTGAACTGCCGGGTAAACGAAACCTCCTATTTCGCCAGGAAGAATTACTTTTACCCGGATCTTCCCAAGGGATATCAGATAACCCAGCACCGGTTCCCCCTGGCCCAGGACGGTTATATAAAACTCAGGTCGGGTAAAAAAATAAGGATAGAACGGCTACACATAGAGGAAGATTCGGGAAAATCCATACATACTGAGAATGGGACCTTAGTGGATTTCAACAGATGCGGGGTTCCCCTGGCGGAGATAGTAACGAAGCCCGACATCTCCTCTCCGGAGGAAGCGGTGGAATTCCTTAAAACCCTGCGGTTAGCCGCCATATATGCAGGGGTGTCCGATGGGGACATGGAAAAGGGCAACCTCAGATGCGACGCCAACCTTTCCCTCAGGCCCAGGGGCTCCGAAATCCTGGGAGTAAAAACCGAGGTAAAGAACCTGAACTCCTTCCGATTCCTGGCCAAGGCCCTGGAATACGAAATAAAGAGGCAGGAAAAAATCCTCAGCTCCGGGGGAGAGGTGAAACAGGAAACCCGGGGGTACGATAGCCATAAGGGGATAACCTTCCCCATGAGAAGCAAGGAAGAAGCCCACGATTACAGGTATTTCCCTGAACCCGACCTTCCCCCCCTGATTTTGACCGAAGCCTACATATCCAAAGTCCGCTCTGAGATAGGGGAACTGCCCTGGGAAAGGGAGGAAAGGTATATCAGGAGCTTCGGCCTGGAGCGGGAAACCGCCAGGGTCCTCTGCTCGGAAAAGGAAATATCCCAGCTCTTTGAGGAAACCCTGAAAGATTTTCCTGATCCCAAGGAGGCCGCCAACTGGGTAAAGACCGATGTTCTAAAATGGTTCAGGGAGGGGCATTCAGTTTCCCCCTCCGCCCTGGCGAAAATTCTAAATATGGTCAAAGAGGGAAGAATATCCCGACTCCAGGCCAAGGAAGTTCTGGAGGAGACTGCCAGGGAAGGAAAGGACCCTGAGAAAATAGTGCAGGAGAGGGGTCTTCTTCAGATAAGCGATGAAACCCAGCTCAGGAGTATAATAGAGGAGGTGATGGAGGAGTTTCCGGAAAAGGTGGAAAAGTACAGGAAGGGAAAGAAGGGACTCCTGGGCTTTTTTGTCGGTCAGGTGATGAGAAGAACCGGAGGAAAGGCCAATCCCAAGGTTGTCAATAAAATTCTGCAAGAGGTTTTAAATGGTGAGCGATAAGGAAATCCTTAGGCTCAGAAAAATAGCCCTTAAGCTCAGGAAACACATCGTCAGGATGACCGGCCTGGCCAAATCCGGTCATCCCGGGGGCTCGCTCTCTGCGGCGGACATTGTGGCCGTGCTCTTCTTCCACAAAATGAGGCTGGACCCCAAAAACCCCCGCTGGGCTGGCAGGGATATTTTCATCCTCAGCAAGGGTCATGCCACCCCGGTCCTTTACGCAGCCCTGGCAGAAGCGGGTTTCTTCCCGGTGGAGGAGCTGCGGGACTTCAGAAAGCTCTCCTCCCATCTGCAGGGACATCCGGACAGATTGATGACCCCCGGGGTGGAAATGTCCACCGGGTCCTTAGGCCAGGGCCTTTCGGTGGCCAACGGAGTGGCTTTGGCCTTCAAACTTGATCGCTCCCCCAGGAGGGTTTACGTGCTCATAGGCGACGGGGAGATGCAGGAGGGTCAGATCTGGGAGGCCGCCATGACAGCCTCCCATTATGCCCTGGACAATCTCACCGCCATAGTGGATTATAACGGCCTGCAGATAGACGGGCCGGTGAACGAAATAAAGAGGGTGGAGCCCGTGGCGGACAAGTGGAGGGCCTTCGGCTGGGAAGTAAGGGAAATAGATGGCCACAACATCCGACAAATAATCCAGGCGCTGGATTGGGCCGAGGGGGTAAAGGGAAAGCCTGCGGTTATAATTGCGAAAACCATAAAGGGAAAGGGGGTCTCATTTATGGAAGGAAAGGTCAAATTTCACGGAGTTCCCCCATCCCATCAAGAAATGGAAGAGGCCCTGAAGGAACTGGAGAAAAGGGAAAAGGAGCTGGAAAATGAGGGAATTTGATTTCAAGCACCTCAGGGATGCCTACGGGGAGGTTCTTCTGGAAATGGGGGAAAAATACCCCGACATAGTGGTTCTGGATGCAGACCTTTCCGGCTCTACCCGAACCGCCCGCTTCGGAGCAAGGTTCCCTGAAAGGTTCTTCAACATGGGGGTCTCTGAACAGGATATGATGTCCACCGCCGCAGGACTGGCTTTGGCCGGCAAAAGACCGGTGGTCTCCACCTTTTCCATATTTGCCACAGGAAGGGCCTGGGAACAAATCCGCCAGTCCATTGCCTATGCTAAGGCCAATGTTAAAATCGTGGCTACCCACGGAGGAGTAACGGTGGGGGAGGACGGGGCCACCCATCAAATGCTGGAGGACTTTGCCCTGATGAGGGTTCTCCCCAACATGAGGGTTTTCTGCCCTGCCGATTACTACGAAACGAAGGCAGTGGTAAGAAGGGTTATAGAGAGCGAAGGCCCGGCTTATGTGAGGCTTTCCAGGGCCAAATTTCCGGTAATCTTCAACGAGGATCACCAATTTGAGATAGGTAAGGCACAGGTTTTAAGGAAAGGAAAGGACCTAACGGCCATAGGTGTGGGTATAACCGTCTACAGCCTTCTTCTGGCAGCAGAGGAACTTCAAAAGGAAGGGATATCGGTGGAGGTGATAAATTCCCCCAGCATAAAACCCCTGGACGGAGAAACCATAGAGGCTTCCGCCAGGAAAACCGGGAGGGTCTTCACCGCCGAGGAACACTCGGTCATCGGAGGGCTGGGCTCTGCGGTGGCAGAGTACCTCGCCCAGCACTATCCTGTAAAAATGAGAATTCACGGCATTAAGGACATCTTCGGCCGTTCCGGCCAGGCCATGGAGCTTTTGGCTTATTTCCGCCTGGATCCCCGGGGGGTCAAGGAGGAAATCCTGGACTTTCTGGAAAGGGGTTAATGCTAAGGCTCGTGGGGGTTTACAAAACCTACGCTCCCCCTTACCACGCCCTGGAAAATGTAAGCTTTTCCGTGGAAAAGGGGGAGTTCGTATTCATTACCGGACCGTCAGGAGCTGGAAAAACCACCATAATAAAACTCATCACCAGGGAGGAAATTCCCACCAAGGGAAGGATTTTCTTTGGCAACCACGATATTTCCAGGATAAGTCCAAGGAAGATTTTCCTTTACCGGAGGAAGCTCGGCATAGTCTTTCAGGATTTTCGGCTTATTCCATACCTTTCCGTTTACGAAAATGTGGCCCTGCCTCTTATAATCCGGGGGAAAAAGAAGAAGGAAATACAAAGGAGGGTAAACTCCCTCCTGCAGGAGTTTGAGATCGTACACAAGGCCCAGGACCTTCCCTCCTCCCTTTCCGGGGGAGAGCAACAGAGGGTGGCCATTGCCAGGGCCATAGCCGGTGGCCCGGAGCTCCTCCTGGCCGACGAACCCACCGGCAACCTGGACCCCTTCCTCTCCAAAAAAATAATGAAAATTTTCAAGCGCCTGAACCTTAAGGGAACCACTGTGGTGGTGGCCACCCACGATACCTCCCTGGTGGAGGAATTCGGAGGGAAAATAGTGGAACTTTCCTATGGGAAAATAAAGAGGGTCCGATGAGAAGGCTTCTTTACGGGATGAAAATTTTCCTGAGGGACCTGGCCTCCAATTCCGGCTCCTTCCTCCTTCCCCTGGCCGTTCTATCCCTTTCCGTCTTCGTGCTTTTCTGGTTTCTTTTGGCCCGACATAGCCTCTCCCTTCAAATAGAAAAACTGGGCTCCCACCTGCAGGCCAGGGTTTTCCTGGCCCCCGGGGCCTCCGCAGAAGAGGTTATCTCAGCCATAAGAAGTAAAATAAAACTTACCGGCTGGAGATACATTTCCCCAAAGGAAGCCTGGAGGGAATTCTCTAACCTCTATCCGGATCTGGCCTCTGCCCTGGGGGAGGAAAACCCCATACCCCCCAATATTCTTCTTCTATTTCCCCCCGGCGAAGACCTGGGAAAAATAAGGGCTGCCCTCAATGACCTGCGCCGTATAAAGGGGGTGGAGGATGTGGTATTTCAGTGGGAGGCCGTGAGAAAGCTCCGCTCCCTGAAGGGAAAATTTGAAACTGTGGGGGGATTTTTGGTTCTCCTCCTCGGCCTTGCCTCGGCTTTAATTATAGGAAACCTGGTGGCTGTGGGGGTGGCCTCCCATCGCTGGGAAAGGAAGCTGATGGAACTTCTCGGAGCATCCCCGGGTTTTTCCTCCGTGCCCTTTATCTTTATGGGCGGTCTCATCTCCCTGGCAGGCTCATTTCTTGGCCTGGGCCTTTTTCTCTCTTCATATCTAATTTTAAGGGTAAAATTCCCGGGGTTTTTCCAGCCCTTACCCCCGCTTTACCTGTGGTCGGTGCCCCTGGCCGCCCTTTCCGTGGGCCTGCTTTCCTCCTTTATTTCCACCAGGGAGTTTTAAGATAGCCCCAGCCTTTTCCTTGTGTAGGGGATCAATCCCCCGGCCTTCAGAATCTCCTGGACCTTTTCAGGAAAGGGAGGAAAGGAAAACTCCCCGGCAGGGGTTATTATAAGTCCTGCCTCCAGGTCAATTTCCACCTGGTCACCCTCCTGGACTGCGTCCACGGCCTCGGGCAGCTCTATAGCTGGCAGGCCAGCGTTTATGCAGTTTCTGAAGTAGATTCTCGCAAAGGATTTGGCCACAACCGCAGCCACCCCGGAATATTTAAGGGCCAGCACCGCCTGTTCCCTGGAGGAGCCCATTCCAAAATTCTTCCCGGCGAAAACAATATCCCCGGGTTTCACCTTTTTGGGGAAATCAGGGTCCAGGTCCTCCATGGCGTGAGAAGCCATCTCCTCGGGAGAAAGGTTTTTGTAGGTATATCTTCCAGGAAATATAACATCGGTGTTTATGTCATCGCCGTATTTTAAAACCCTTCCCTTCAGCTTCATGCTTCACCTCCTCAGCAATTATACAAACTATCCCTCAAACCTGACAATCTCCTTTAAGGGAATGCATTCCGAGACAGATAGCCCAAGCTTGAGGCTTTTCCCCTGCCAGCTACCCCTTCTTTCCATTTCCTCTTCAATCTTACCAAGCACCTCCTGCTTGCGGAGGGCCCAGGGAGGGGCCACAAAAAGTTCCTTAGACCTTTCCCCGGAAATTCTCATTATCACTATATCCTCCCGGAGGTTCTCAAGGAAATCTACCGCCAAGGAAACGAACTCCTCCATGGAAAGCAGGGACAGCCCCCCCCGGGCATAAATCCTCTCCAGCTCGGTGTTCCTGAGCACATGAAGGGGATGGATCTTTACCCCCTTCACAGGAAGGGCTGATATGAGCCTGGCGGTCTCCCTTATCTCCTCCCTCCCTTCCCCGGGAATTCCCAGAATAACATGGGCCGCTATGCTTAGGCCCCTCCTTCTGGAAGCCCTTAAAACCGCATCCACAAAGTCCGCCAGGCCGTGATTCCTCCTCAGCCATTTCAAAGAAGAGAAATGGGAGCTCTCCAATCCTATTTCCACCCAAAGGGTTTTCTTGGATGCTATGCCCTCCAGGACATCCAGGATCTCCTCCGGCAAGCAATCGGGTCTGGTGCCAATGGAAATTTCCACCACATCCTCTATGTTCAGAACCTGCGAGAACCTCTCCCTTAAAACTTCTGGCCTCTGATAGGTGTTGGTAAAAGCCTGAAAATAAGCGATGAATTTCTTCGCGCCGTATCTTTTCCTTGCCCTCTCCATGCCGGCCCTCAGCTGTTCTCTTATGGAGGCAGGACGCAGGGTCAGGGGACCGGAGCCATAAACATCGCAGAAAATGCACCCTTTTTTAGAAAGCCTGCCGTCCCGGTTGGGACAATAAAACCCTCCCTGAAGGGCTACCCTGTGAACCCTGACCCCGTATTTTTCCTTCAAGTATCTGCTATATCTTCTGTATCTCTCCATGAACCACCCTCAATACGAGCTTCATGTCCTCCCAGACCAATTTTTTCAGCTCCTTGGGCTCTCCCCTTTGAAGAAGGAAGGAGGGGTGGTATGTAACCACCACCGGAATTTCCCCAAAATAGTGCACCCTTCCCCTCATGGAAGAAAGGGTGGCCCTTTGTCCGGTGAGGTTAACCGCCGCCACCCTTCCCAGGGCCACCAGGACCTTGGGTTTTATCACCTCTATCTGCCGCTTTAAATAAGGAAAACAGGCCCTCTGCTCCTCCTCGGTGGGGGTGCGGTTCCCCGGAGGACGGCATTTTAAAACATTTCCTATGTAAACCTCGTCCCTAGAATACCCCATGGCCTTTATAATTCTGGATAGAAGTTCCCCTGCCCTTCCCACAAAGGGCCTCCCGGTGGCATCCTCCTGAGCCCCGGGGGCCTCCCCCACGAAGAAAATCTCCGCTAAGGGATTTCCCTCCCCCAGCACATAATTCCTTCTGGTCCTGAAAAGGGGACACCTTCTACAGCGGGAGACCTCTTCCTCAATTTCCCTTAATATTTCCTCCCTTTTCAGGGTTGTAAAACCCTGGCTTATTTCTTTAAGGAAGCGGGCGTAGTTCTTCAGCTCTTCTTTAAAAATTCTTCCACCCTCCTGAGCACCTTTTCTGAAACCAGAACCGATTTATGACCCTCCCCCTCAGGGAAAAAGGACTCTGCCTCCGGGCAAATCTCCCTTAGCCTTAAGGAATCCTCCACCGGCACGGTCTCATCCTCCTTCCCATGGATGATAAGGTGGGGAATTTTCCGTCGGCAAATGTAATTCTGAGGGGAAAACTCCTTCAAGGAAAAACCAACTTCTTCCTCTATTTTCTTCAAAACCTTCTTTCGGAGGGAAGCGGGGAGGACCCCCATCATCCTTTCCGTTATTTCCTCGGTGGAGGCGAAGGGGGCTAAGGCCACAACCCCTTTAACCTTTTCATAAGTATTGGCTGCGATCAGTGAAGAGGCGGCCCCCATGGAATGTCCCACCAGCCACACCTCCTCCCCAAGAAAATCCACCGCTGCCCCTATATCCTCCCAGAAAACCCTTATGCTTACCGGCCAGTAAGGGCTGCTTTCGCCGTGATTGCTGACATCAAAGGCCAAAAGGAGGAAATGAGGTGCCAGAAGCCTCATCATGGGCAGGAAAACCTCCCGATTGGCTCCCCAGCCATGCACCATAATCAGGGGCTCCTGTCCCTCTCCTAAGAGCCATCCTTTTAAAACCCTTTCCCCGCTTCTTATCTCCACATCTTCATAAGAGAGCCCTTCCTGGGCCGGGGTAAAATAAGGGGGAATCCTGGCGTTTTTGAAAAAGTTTTCTATCAAGCCAAGCATTTATCCTCCTGCAGGAATTATAGCAGTTATGGATTTGGAGGGTATAAGGGAAAACCTTTCGCTAACCTTTATTCCTATCCTGTCCATTTTTAGAAGCTCCTGGAACAAAAGGTTAACCTCAAGGGGAAGGTCTCCGTATCCCGGCGAAAACCTCCAGTTGAAGCGGAAGAGGTTGAAGTGCACCCCCTCCCTTTCAATGGCCCTGTTTAAGCTCTCCGCCACAGCCTCCACGGCTTCAGAGCCATAGGCATCCAGGATAACAGCCTCCTCCAGGGAGACCCTTCGGAGCAAGGCATCAAATTCCTCCCCTATGGTGACCGCCATAAGATACAGGTGGGAAAAACCCCGGCAGTGCTGGGCTAACTTTCTGCTCCTCACAGTTTTCCCTTGAAATTTTACTTCCCGGGCGGTGACCTCCTCTATGGGGAAAAGGCCGTAAAGTCCCATGGGCCTTACAGCCTCTCTTCCTTTTTTTATCGCTTCCTCCACCTTCCTTAGCATGTCCCTTGATATTTCAGTCCTTCCCTCCCTGTATCCCAGCAGTCCCCAGAAGGCCTTCTCGTTTATCCTGTACGGTATCTCCTTCACCAGCTTTATCATGATATAATTTTACCCCAAGCCGACGTAGCTCAGCTGGCAGAGCAGCTGATTCGTAATCAGCAGGTCAGGGGTTCGAATCCCCTCGTCGGCTTACATAAGGGGAGTTTTTTATATATGCCCTGTAGGGCAGTTCCCTTCCGTGGTTTATTCCGATCCTGCCGGAAAACACTATCTCCTCCCCGGGCCTCAATGAACCTTCCAGAAGTTTCACAGGACCCCTATTAAGGAGGGTTCCGTCCAAAGAAATTTCCATGCCCAGGGCCTGGGTTAATTTACCGGGCCCTGAACAAAGCTTTCTTAGATCAGCGGTCCTCCTTCTCCTTTTCATTTCCTCTATCCCCTGGGTGGGCTCCAGGGCCCTTATTAAAAGGGCCCCGGGTTCCCCCTCCCTGAGGAAGATAATGTTTAAAAGCAGATGCCCATGAATACGGTAAAGGAACAAGCTTCCCCCTGGCCTGTAAAGGGCTTCCTTCTTTTTCCCCTTCTTTCCCTGATAAGCAAAGGAGCCCGGGTCCTCTTCCCCAAGATAGGCTTCTGCCTCCACTATCCTTCCCCCGCCTCCCCTGTAAATCAAGATTTTCCCCAGGATTTCAGGGAGGGCCTTTAAGGGAGGAAGAAGGAAAAACTTCTCCTCTACTTCCCTCATCCTTTGATTTTAACTGCTTTGAGAAATTGGAGTAAAATTTTAAGCATGAAGCTCAGCTTTTTCGGGGAAACCCACCGGGGAAAGGTTAGAAAGAAAAACGAAGATTGCTTTTTGGCCGAGGAGCTCTCCCCTGGGATTTACCTCTTTATCGTGGCCGACGGAATGGGAGGGCACATGGCCGGGGAAGTGGCCAGCTCCTTAGCCTGCAGGGTGGTAAGGGAGGAGGTAGGCAAAAACCCCAAGGAAAAACCACTTCCACTGTTACTTTCGGCCTTTGAAAAAGCCAACGAAAGGGTATTCCAGGAAGGGAAAAAGGCATCCTCCACCATGGGAATGGGCACCACCCTCACCGTTTTATATTTGAAAGAAAATAAAGCCTTCATAGCCCATGTGGGGGACTCCAGGGTTTACATGCTCAAGAAAGGTAAATTTTTAAAATTAACCAAGGACCACTCCCTGGTGGAAAAACTCCTGATGAACGGCAGCATCTCCCCGGAGGAGGCTAAAAACCACCCGAAGAGAAACATCCTTTACGAATCCGTGGGGGTCCTGGGGGAGGTCCATCCCCAGCTGGT
>JALSNJ010000027.1 GCA_026987025.1 Candidatus Aminicenantota bacterium
TTCCCTGCCATTGAGTTGCACGGAGATCTTTACGATATCTCCCACCTTTTTCCCACTGGAATGTACCTTCTGGTCTCCGGTGCTCAGGAAGAAATCGAAAGCCTCCATTTTAAGGTATTTACTGGCTTTAACCTTTGTGGTGGTGCTGAGACTCTTGGGTTGACCGAGCATTTTTAAGTCCATTACTGTAGTTTCCTCGATATCGTAGCCCTTTGAGGTTTTTTCGAGTGTAAAATGGGTATATCCAATTTTGTAGGACCTGACATAGATCCCGAGCCACTGGTCAACCCGGGCAAAAAGTCCGGACACGAGAAGAAGGGTGATAAAAATTTTTTTCATTTTAACCTCCTGGTGATAATTATAAATCTCACGGTCTTTTATGGGAAAGGTTTTTAAGGTGGGTGCAGGCAGGGGTATTCTCGTCTCCAAAATCCCCCTTCTTCAGAAGGGGGATAAAGGGGGATGCAAACCGCTTAAAATTTCAATCCCCCTAAATCCCCCTTCTCCAAGGGGGATTTTTGAGAATTCCTCAAGAGAGGGTTGACAATATACAGGGGGTGGGATATATTAATAGAGCCTTAACGAAAGGATAGGGTGAAAGTCTCGGAAAATGGTCTTTGAAAAAGAAGTGGGTTTGGTTCAGGAAAGTGGTTAAGTTACTAAGGGCGTCTGGTGGATGCCTTGGCGCCAGGAGGCGATGAAGGGCGTGGCAAGCTGCGATAAGCCCGGGGGAGGCGCAAGCGGCCTTTGATCCCGGGATGCCCGAATGGGGAAACCCGGCAGGGGTGAACCCCTGTCATCATTGGGGGAATCAAGTACCCCAATGAGGCGACACCCGGGGAACTGAAACATCTCAGTACCCGGAGGAGAAGAAAGCAACCGCGATTCCCTGAGTAGCGGCGAGCGAAAGGGGAGGAGCCTAAACCGTCGTTGTGTCGAAGCCCGTGGGCGTTGCAGCGGCGGGGTAGAGGGACATGTCCGGGCCGGGCCACGGACCGGCCGGGGAGTTACAAAACTCACCTTTAGCCGAAGCAGGCTGGAAAGCCGCGCCATAGAGGGTGATAGCCCCGTAGGCGAAAGGGGTGAGTCTCCCTGGGGCATGATCCCGAGTACCTCGGGGCACGTGGAACCCTGAGGGAATCCGGGTGGACCACCACCTAAGGCTAAATACTCCCTGGCGACCGATAGCGAACTAAGTACCGTGAGGGAAAGGTGAAAAGCACCCCAGTGTGGGGAGTGAAATAGAACCTGAAACCAGGCGCCTACAATCAGTCGGAGGGTCCGCGATTGCGTTGAGCGTTGCTCCGCGTCGCGGCCTGACGGCGTGCCTTTTGCCTAATGAGCCTGGGAGTTACCCTTACCGGCGAGGCTAAGGTCTTCTGGACCGTAGCCGCAGGGAAACCGAGTCCGAATAGGGCGCTGAGTCGGTGGGGGTAGACCCGAAGCCGGGTGATCTACCCATGGCCAGGGTGAAGCTGGGGTAACACCCAGTGGAGGCCCGAACCGGTGGACGTTGAAAAGTCCTCGGATGAGCTGTGGGTAGGAGTGAAAAGCTAATCGAACCCGGAGATAGCTGGTTCTCCCCGAAATAGCTCTAGGGCTAGCCTCGGGAATGAGTGTCACGGGGGTAGAGCACTGGATGGGCTAGGGGGGCATAGTCCCTCCGAACCCAACCAAACTCCGAATACCGTGACATGCTTCCCGGGAGTCAGGCCGTGGGGGATAAGCTCCATGGCCGAGAGGGGAACAACCCAGACCGCCGGCTAAGGCCCCGGAATGCTGGCTAAGTGTGAAAGGAGGTGGGAGCGCTGAGACAGCTGGGATGTTGGCTTAGAAGCAGCCATCATTTAAAGAGTGCGTAATAGCTCACCAGCCGAGTGCTCCCGCGCCTAAAATTTATCGGGGCTTAAGCCAGCTGCCGAAGCCGCGGAAGGTGCCCTTGACCGGAGTCCCGGCCCCTGGATCCCCTGCGTTGAGCTCTGCTCCGCAGGTTCCAGTGGCTGCCGGCAAGAGCACCTTGGTAGGGGAGCGTTCCCGTCGGGCTGAAGCAGTTCCGCGAGGGACTGTGGACTGACGGGAAGTGAGAATCCAGGCATGAGTAACGATAAGGGAGGTGGAAATCCTCCCCGCCGAAAGCCTAAGGTTTCCAGAGCAAGGGTCGTCCGCTCTGGGTTAGCCGGCCCCTAACCTGAGGCCGAAAGGCGTAGGGGATGGGAAGCAGGTTAATATTCCTGCGCCACCCTGGTGGAGTTGGCGGGGTGAC
>JALSNJ010000028.1 GCA_026987025.1 Candidatus Aminicenantota bacterium
CAAAGGTGAAGGCCGCCACCTGCTCCCCAGAGGCCTTTTTGAAAATACCTATGGAGGTATTCACCGTCTGAATGTAGTAGCCCACGGCAGGGGAGCCCACATTGGTCTTTCCCACATCCCCGTTGGTGTCCGGGGGAATTCCCGCGCCCCAATTATCGTAGTCAAGCCCTTCAAAGGTGATTATGGGGGAGGGCATGAGAATCCCGCCGGGCCTCCGCTGAACCACGGGGTCAAAGTCCCCTCGCTTTACCAGTTTAAACTTCCTTTTGAGCAGGGGAATTATATGTCTCTTTGCCCGGAACCTCGGAAGCCTTCCCGGTGGAATCCTCCTGAGCCTGCGAACATCAATGTTCCTCACCACGGCCTTAAGACCCTTAAGAATCTTTGCCGGACGAATCACCCTGGGCCTGGGCTTCGCCGCCCAGAGGGGAAGGCCCAGGAACAGAATGAGGACGAGGGTGAGGAATTTCACCCTCCTTTTGAATCCTTCCATGATAACCTCCTAAGGGTTTATAATTCCATTTTAAGAACATCTTAAAGAAAAAATCAAGGGTTAAAGGCATTTTTAATCAAAAAATCTGGGAAAGGGAGAAAGGTCCCGGAAAGATACAGGAAAACCTTGGACTGGGCCGAAGGCAGGATAAAAAACCTGGGCGTCTCCCGGAGGGTAAAGGAGGAGATTCTCCTGCGGGGGGCAAAACTCCGCCTGAGAGACTGGTGGTCAGGTCTGAGATTCCAAGGGGACTGGGAAATCCGGATCTCTTCCTGAGCCTTTCAATTACATCGCCCTCCGGGAGAACCGTCCTGGAAAAAAGGGAGGAGGTATTCAAAGCCAGAAGGGCAGAGGGTCTGAACTTTTTCTACTACAGTAAAGAATTCCCTTTCTACGCCGCTGAGGAGGGAAACTATCACATAAGGATTGAGGCCCACTCCCACTACATAACCCTGATTTCGGCCGTGATCAAAAAGAGAAAATGAATTAAGCCTAAAAAGGAAAAGGGGGGCCGAAGCCCCCCTCTGCTGAACCTGAACTTCCTTTATCTGCCGGAACTTACAGGAAGTTTCATCCCGTCGCTGCCCCTGAGCTTGTAGAGGAGAAAGTCCCAGTCTCCGTAGGTGTAGGATCTACTGTCTCCCACGATGTATATGTTCCCTGAGCTGTCCACAACTACATCGTGGCCATAATCGTTATCCGCTCCTCCCAAGGCCCTGGCCCAGTTCCTGGCCAGGTTGCTGGAGGCTAAGGAGTAAACGGCTATGTCCGCCGCTCCGTGGCCAAAGCTGATGGTATATCCCACCACTATCACATTGCCAGAGCCGTCCACGGCTATGGCCTCGCCGGAGTCGCCGTCGCCTCCTCCGTAGAAGCGGGAAGCCACCCTGCTCCCGTCGGAGGCGTTGAGCTTGTAAACCACTATGTCGTTCCCTCCGTGGGTGAAATTCACGCTCCATCCGGTCACATAAACATAGCTTCCGGAGACGGCCACATCACTTCCCTCATCGTCCTCGCTTCCTCCCAGGTGAACGCCCCAGAGTCTGTTCCCGTTGGTATCTATCTTCCATACGGCTATATCCTCTCCACCATAGGAGAAGCTTTTGGTATATCCCACAACATAGATGTTATTGGAGGAATCCAGAGACACACCATAGCCTTCCTCATCATCTGTTCCTCCGTAGTGCCGCATCCAGATGACGCTGCCGTTGCTTCCGTTGAGCTTGTAAACTATGACATCGTAGCTTCCGTTGGTGTAGCTTTCGCTCGCCCCCACCACTATGACATTTCCGTTGGAGTCCACGGCTATGTCGTAGCCATAATCGGTCTGAGCCCCTCCTAAGGTCTTTGTCCACTGCAGGTTCATGGCCGAGTCGTATTTCTTTACCAGTATGTCAGACGGGCTGCTGCCATCCCAGGTTGCTCCCACCAGGTATACATTCCCAGCGCTGTCCACGGCAACCTTCTCCCCGTATTCGCTTTGTCCGTCGTCTATGGGGTAGCGGGCCTCAAAGGCACCGTTCATGTTGAGCTGGTAAAGGAGCCAGTTGGGGGTATTGGTCCCGTAGCTGTAGGTATATCCGAAGAGGTAGAGCTTGTTGGAAGCCTCATGGAGGGCAATTCCCTTGCCGTAATCGGCGTTGGGCCCTCCGAAGTGGGCTCCGTAGCCGGGGTGGACATGAACCGTGATGCTCTTTTCGTCGGTCTGCGAGCCCGTATCGTAGGCTATTACCTTGAGCACATGGTCCCCCACGCTGGAGGTAGT
>JALSNJ010000029.1 GCA_026987025.1 Candidatus Aminicenantota bacterium
GTCTGCGGCTCGTTCAAGATTATGGGCAATCCTTATGAGCTCCAGGGACCTTTCAATGGTGGAGGGGTCGGAGGCCATATAGGTTAACAGTTCCCTTATTATTTGATCCCGGAGGCTGTCAACCACATCGTCCCTTTGGAGAACCTCTCTGGCCAGTTTGGCGTCTCCCTGGAGAAAAGCCATTATGCTGTCCTTGATCATGGATATGGCCTCGTCTGCCATCCTCGGTATGTCAATTAATGGTTTCACCTGAGGCCTTTCAATGAGAAACAGCCCGCTTTCCGAAATGTTCACCGCATGGTCGGCGATCCTTTCCAGATCGTTGTTCATTTTGAGGGCAGTTAATACAAATCTCAGGTCACTGGCCTTGGGCTCGTAAAGAGCTATTATTTCAGTGCAGAATTCGTCTATTTCTACTTCCATGGAGTTAACCACTGGCTCCTTTTTTTCGATCACAGTTTTCAATAGGTTTCCATCCTTGTTTAAAAGTCCGGCCTTGGCCTCCTCCAGCATATCCTCCACCAGGGTGGCCATCTCCGTGATCTTTTCTTTAAGAAGAAGGATTTTATTTCTGAGCATGGGCCCCCCTTATCCGAATTTTCCTATAAGGTATTCTTCTGTTCTTTTGTCCTTGGGCACGGTGAAGAGACTTTGTGTGGGTCCGAATTCCACCAGTTCGCCCAGGTAAAAGAAGGCTGTGAAGTCAGAAACCCTGCTTGCCTGCCCTATGTTATGAGTCACCAGTATAATTGTAACAGTTTCCTTTAACTCTTCTATTAACTCCTCAATCCTGGAAGTGGCCACTGGGTCAAGGGCGGAGGTGGGCTCGTCCAGCAAAAGGACCTCGGGCCTCATGGCCAGAGCTCTGGCTATGCACAACCTCTGTTGCTGCCCACCCGAAAGGAAGGTTCCCCTCTTGTGTAGATGGTCTTTAACTTCGTCCCATAGGGCAGCTTTCCGCAGGGATTCTTCCACGATCTCGTCCGCCTGACTTTTCTTCAGCTTTATGCCATTAAGTTTGTATCCCGCTATGACATTGTCATAGATGGTCATGGTGGGAAAGGGGTTGGGTTTTTGAAATACCATTCCGATTTTCCTTCTAACGAGAGTGGGCTCCATTTCATATATATTCCTGTCCCTTAAGAGAACCTTACCTTCTACCCTGGCTCCCTCCACAATTTCGTGCATCCTGTTCAGGCATCTAATAAATGTGCTTTTTCCGCATCCGGAGGGCCCTAAAACCGCAGTGACCTTATTTTGGGGAAAGGCTATGGTTATGGAATTCAATGCCCTAAAATCGCCGTAATAGGCACTTAAATTTTCCGTTCTTATAATTGGACTTTCCATCTTCTACCTGCCAATCTTGAAATAATGTTTACCGTCAGAACCATAATGATCAGCAAAGCAGATGCCCCCCAGGCCAGCCTCTTCCATTCTTCGTAAGGGCTCATGGCGTAATTGAATATTAAAAGAGGGAGGGCGTTTACCGGTTTAAGTATGTTCCAGTTCATGAATTGGTTGCCGAAGGCGGTAAAAAGCAGAGGGGCAGTCTCCCCGGCTACCCTGGAAATTCCCAGAAGAACCCCGGAAAGTATTCCCGGAAGGCCGGCGGGTATAATTACTTTCAGCACAGTTCTCCAGTATGGCACTCCCAGTGCCAAGGAAGCCTCCTTTATGTAGGGAGGTATTAGCTTAAGAACCTCCTCGGTGCTTCTTACCACCATGGGGAGCATCATAATAGAGAGGGCTATACCTCCGGAAAGAGCGGAGAACCTTCCCATGGGTTTTACCACCCAAAGATAGGCGATAATTCCCACCACTATGGAGGGGATGGCCTGAAGTATGTCCACCGCCACCCTTACTACTTCGGGGAAGAGTCCGCGGCGTTTTTCCGAGAGATAAAGGCCTGCCCAGATTCCCAAGGGGGTTGATATTAAGACGGCTATAAATACCAGTATGATGGTTCCCACAATGGCGTTGGCAACCCCTCCTCCCTCTACCCCCACGGGTTTGGGTAGATGAGTCAAAAAACTCCAATTTATTACCTTCAATCCTCTTTTGAAGATATAGAGCAGAATTATGATCAAGGGCGAAATGGAAAGCAGGGATAAAAGATATACCAGCCCTCGAAAGAGCCTGTCCTTTGCCAATCTCCATTTGAGCCCCTTCATTTGAGCGAACTCCTTTTTATTATGTGCCTGCCCAGTATGCTGAAGACAGCCGTTATTAAAAAAAGGAAAAACCCTATGGCTATAAGGGATGAATAGTAAAGATTTCCTGTGGCCTCGGTGAACTCGTTAGCTATCACACTGGCCATGGTATTTGCAGGGGAGAATATGTCTCTGGGGATTACATTGCTGTTTCCTATGACCATGGTTACGGCCATGGTCTCTCCCAGAGCCCTTCCTAAAGAGAGCAGAACACCCGCCAGGATTCCCGATTTGGCGTAGGGAATGGAAACCCGTTTTATGACCTCATATCTGGTGGCTCCCAGGGAATAGGCTGCTTCCTTCAGGTCCGCGGGCACTAACTCCAGGACCTCCCTGGCTATGGAAGCGGTGTTGGGAATGATCATGACGGAAAGGATAAAGGAGGCGGTGAGGATTCCAACCCCGTAAGGGGACACCCCTATTTTCATCTCAAATTCCCTCATCCAGGGGACCAGAACCTGTAGGCCCCAGAAGCCGTAGATAACTGAAGGAACGGCCGCTATGAGGTCCACCAGGCTTTTTAAAAGAGAGGCTAACCTCCCTTTTTTGAGGTATTCCCCTAAGAGAATGGATATGGAAAGGGAAAAGGGCAGGGAAAATAAAAGGGCCAGAAAAGAGGTAATGAGGGTTCCTATGAGGAAGGGAAGGGCTCCGAATACTTTGGCCGGAGGGTCCCACTGCTTACCCAGAAAAAAGTCCAGTCCGAACTTCTTAAGAGCAGGAAGAGACGAGACCGTAATGCTAAAGAAGGAGGCAAGAAGAACCCCCACTACTATCAGGGCTGCTATAAGCAGGGATAAGAAAAAGGGGGTTCTTCTTTTCATCTCCTCACCTTAATATGGGCTTTCCTCGGTAGGTGGCGGACTTTAGAATTTTCTCAGCAGTCCTTACCGCAGTCTGTGGAAGGCGTCCGTAAAGGAGAGATTCGTTATACTGTTGAGCCTGGTGAATCATCCACCAGAACAATTGTAGCATTTCCTTTGCCCTCTCGTAGGAACGATTCTTATAGTTCTGCTCTTTGTAGAAAATTATCCAGGTGAAGCTTGCTATTGGGTATCCCTGAGGGGATTTGGTATCGGTTATGGAGACCCTGGTGTCCGGGGGAAGGGGGACATCCGCTGCCAGGGAAATGCTCTTCAGGGTAGGCTTTATGAAGTTTCCGGCTCTGTTCCTGATGGAGGCGTAGGGGAGAGAATTTTTCTCCGCATAAGCCAGCTCCACATAACCTATGGCCCCCTTTATTTGCTTTACAAGGGCCGCAACCCCGGGGTTTCCCTTGGCCCCGAGACCCACAGGCCATCTCAGAGATTTTCCCCTTCCAACCTTATCTCTCCACTCAGGGCTTACCTTTGAGAGATAATCGCTGAAGACGAAGGTGGTCCCGCTACCATCGGAGCGGTGAACTACCACTATTGGGAGAGATGGGAGTTCTATTCCAGGGTTAGTTCTCTTTATGTCGGGATGGTCCCATTTCCTTATCTTCCCCAGAAAGATGGAAGAAATTACCTCTGGAGTCAATTTTAGAGCAGGACTGCCGGGGAGATTGTAGGTGATAACTACTGCCCCTATACAGGTAGGGAAGTGAAGAATGGGATTTTCAGGGGATTTGGTGAGTTCCTCCTCGCTCATAAAGGCATCCGTCCCTCCGAAGTCCACAGTTTTGTTGAGAAGCTGCCTTATGCCTCCCCCGGAGCCTATGGCCTGATAGTTGACCTTTATCCCGGTTTCGTTGTGGTAAATGTCAAACCATTTTGAATAAAGGGGATAGGGGAAGGTGGCACCCGCCCCAGTTAATTCCCTTGCTTTCCCTGCGGTGGCAAGCCCCGCCAGGGAAATTGCTATGATTAGAGAGAGTAATCTTTTCATTTTTCCTCCTTTTACCATTTGTAGTATAAGGTTATTTTTCCAACGAGGTCCCCCTTCTCCAGGTCGTCGTAATTTACGATCTCCACATTGGGAATAAGGCTGATTCCCTTTGCCCACCTGTAGTCTGCGCCGAAGATGAGAAGGGTGAAGGGGGAGGTGGAATCCAGGGGCAGATATGAGACTTTATAGCCCATAGGAAGGGGGTCCATAACCCTATCCGCCCTTGCCAGAAGCGCTATTCTCTTCCCCATTTTTATCCGCAGGAAGGCAGAAGCTACCCTTATGCTTTTCTCTCCCCCTTCCATAATCTGGAGTTTTTGCTGAGCGAAAAGGCCCCCCAGGGCAAGTTTACTGCTGGAGTAGGAGATAAATCCCTGGTATGTGTAAACATCGGTATGGACACTTTCTCCCTTTCTGAAATCCCCATATCCTTCAATGTAAAGGCCCCTGATGGGGCTCATCCCCAGGGATGCGTAAACGCTTTTCTGGGGGTTTACCTCCGATTTGGTCCCCTCTCCGTTGGCCAACATTATGTGGTAGTAAAATATTCCCGGATGTCCCATAAGGGAAACGCCCGTATCCCGGGAAGAGGCCATCTTGTAGAGGTCAAGGGGGGTCTTCTCCACAGATCTGTAGCCCCAGATCTTCTCTACTTTGCTGAAGGTGGGGGTGGGGGAGATGCCCATTATTAAGGAGTGGGACCCTTTGCTCCATTTAAGGTAAAGGTCCTTTACGAAGGGAATCAAAGGGGCCCTGCTGGTGAAGTCCCCGCTGCTGGCCGCTTCAAATCTCACCCTCATGGAGAAGGAGGAAGAGAACCTGTAGTCGTAGGTAAAATAAAGCCTTCTGAACCAGAATCCGTTTCTTCCCTGAAGGCTTTCCTGATGATTGGAGAACATGTGGTAGTAGTCGGCGTAAACCAGACCTGAGAATTTACCTTCTCCTGCCAGACAACTCCCTACGATTAAAAGGAGCCCTGTTAAGAAAGTCCTTAGAAACTTTCTCATTTACACCTCCCATGCTAATTTTCAACCTCAATATACCTTAATAAATTTAAGCGAAGATTACCCTTCTGTTAAAATTATGTTAAATGTATAAAGGGAAAAAAATTTTTGTGGTAATACCCGCCCACAATGAGGAGAGGTTCATAGGGGGTGTGGTAGGGAGCGTTCCCCCCTTCGTGGACGGGATAGTGGTGGTGGACGATGCCAGCAGCGATAATACGAGCAGGGTTGTGATGGAAGTGGCAGCCCCCAGGGTGGTGCTTTTGAGAAACGAGGATAATCTTGGTGTGGGAGGGGCCACAAAGAGGGGCTATAGAAGGGCCCTGGAGATGGGGGCTGATGTGGTGGTGAAGGTGGATGGCGACGGGCAGATGCCCATGGAGAAGCTGCCATCCCTTCTGGATGCCGTGGTGGAGGAGGGTTACGACTATGCCAAGGGAAACAGGTTCCTGGAAGGGAAAAATCTAAGGAGAATGCCCTTGGTCCGCCTTGTGGGCAACATAATTCTTACCTTTTTGACCAAGCTTGCCTCTGGATACTGGCACATTTTTGACCCACAGAATGGATTTACTGCCATAACCAGAAGGGCCCTGGAGGCACTTCCCCTGGACAGAATTCACAACGGATACTTCTTTGAAAACGACATGCTGGTTCACCTGAACATAAGGAGGTTCAGGGTGAAGGATGTGCCAATACCGGCCATTTACGGGGAGGAGGAGTCCGGGATAAAGCTGAGCTCTGTGATTCTGACCTTTCCCTGGCTTCTTCTCAAGAGGTTTTTTTACCGCATATATCAGAAGTATGTCCTCAGAGATTTTTCTCCCATCGCGCTTTTTCTTTTCCTCGGAATTTTGATGCTCCTGTGGGGGGTGGGCTTCGGGGCCTACCACTGGATAAAGAGCATAAGGACCGGCATCACCGCCAGCACAGGCACGGTTATGCTCTCCGTTCTCCCCCTCATTCTGGGCTTTCAGCTGGTTTTAGAGGCCATAGTGTTGGATATTCAGGAAAGTCCCAGATAGGGTATAATTTAAGCATGAAGAGGTTTGTTTTATTTTTCATGATGGCCCTTCTTCTTGCCCTATCCCATTGCGTAGAGAAGCCGGGCAGACTCAATGTGGTTATAATAACCATAGACGCCCTCAGGGCCGATCACCTTTCCCTCTACGGCTATCAGCTTAAAACCTCCCCCAATATAGACCGTTTTGCCCGGGATGCCTGGGTTTATGAAAGCGCCTTCTGCACCATCCCCAAAACCTCCGCCTCCATAGCCTCCATGCTTACGGGCCTTCACCCTTCGGTTTTGAAGATAAAGCCCAATCTGGGCACCCTGAGGGAGGAGTTTTTTACCCTGGCGGAGGCCCTTAAAAGGAGGGGATATGTCACGGGGGCCTCGGTTTTTAACGGGAACCTGGACAGGGACTTCGGATTCGCCCAGGGTTTTGACCTTTACGATGAAGTATGGAAGAGGGAAGGGAACAAGGAGGCTTCTGCCGCATTGATTACCGAAACTGCCCTCCGATTTATAGAGAAGCACAGGGATAAGCCCTTTTTCCTCTGGCTTCATTACATAGACCCCCACGCCCCATATCAGCCCGGGGAAAGGTGGGTGGTGAAGCAGGAAAGGGGGAAGGACATAAGGGAGGTTAAGAAGAAAATCGTGGTGGGGGAAGGTAATTGGGTGCACCTTAACCTCCATCCCTATTCAGGCTACTATGTGGCCAGATACGATGGGGAAATAAGGAAGGTGGACTTCTATGTGGGGAAGGTTTTGCAAAAGCTTAGGGAGGAGGGCCTTTTAAAGAGGAGCGTGGTTATCATCTCCGCAGACCACGGGGAGGAGCTTGGAGAACACAACCTTTTCTTTGACCACGGTCCCCTTCCCTTCAATTCCTCTGCGAGAATACCTTTAATCCTTCATCTGCCCCGGGAAAAACCCAGGAGAATAAGGGAGGCGGTAAGCCTTATGGATGTGACTCCCACGGTGGCGGAACTTCTGGGGTTTAAATTTCCCTATCCCCTCACCGGCACCAGCCTCCTCAAGCCGGAGCCCCACCGCAGGCTCCTAATCCTGGGTCTTATGGGCCACGCGGTGGTATCCTATCCTGAAAAACTTAACTTTATTTCCGAAAGGGGGAGGAAGCACCTGGGTCTTTCCGCTTATTATCTTTACGATATCTCCTCCGATCCCCTGGAGATGCACCCCCTTCCCCTGAGCTCCATTAAGATTTCCCGGCTGGCTCGCCTGAGGGACAGGCTCCTTAAAGAATACCAGAGGGAGAGCCGTAGGTTTAAAGGGAGGAAAAGGAGGGGAAAAATTTCTAAGAAAACCTTGGAGAATTTAAGGAGCCTGGGCTATGTAAAATAGGGTTTGTTGACAGGGTTATCTGACGATGGCATACTTTTGAAAGGAGGTTGTATTTGGAGGGCAAAGAGGAGAAAACCCGGGAATTCAGTGGTATAGACAGGCTGGTGGGATTTTTCTTCGGGAAGAAGGAGGCCAAGCTCAGGGCTGCCCGGAAGGCAGAGAAGGCTAAAAACTATGCGGAGGCCGCCAGACATTATAAAGACCTGGGGATGCTGGATAAGGCCGAAGAAATGTACAGGCAGGGACAGATGCTATGGGAGGCGGCAGCCATGTACGAGGAGAAGGGAAAATTGAGGAAGGCGGCGGAGCTTTACAAAGAGAGCGGTAATTACGACATGGCAGTAAGGATTTTTCTGAACAAGCTGAAGGACATTGATGCAGCGGTGAAGGTCTACGAAGAGGTGGGGAGGAAGCAGGAGGCAGCTCAGCTCCTGGAGGAAAACGGCCGTTGGGAGGAAGCCGCAGAAATTTACAAAGGGATAGGGCTGCTGGACAGGGCAGGTATTTACTACGAAAAAGCTGGAAAATACAAAGAGGCCGCTGAAAGTTTTAAGGCCTGGGTGGAGCAGATGATGCTTGACTCCAGGGAACTGAGACCCTCGGCCAGGGCCGCCTTAGAGAAGGCCATAGAGCTTTATGAAAAAAACGGAGACTGGGAAGAAGCCCTTACCCTGGCCCGGAAAGTGAGGTGGCATGGGGTGGCGGCCCGGATCCTGGAGAGGCAGGGTAAGTACCGGGAGGCTGCGGGGGAATACGGAGAAGAGGGGGAGCTCAAGAAGGCGGCGGAACTTTATAAGAGGGCAGGCGACGAGAAGAAGTATCATTTGCTCCTGGGGGAGCATTTTCAAGAAGAAGGAAAACAGCTGGAGGCCGCCGAACATTTTGAGAAGGCCGGGGATTTTGCCAGGGCAGCGGAGCTTTACGAGTGGAACGGACGCTTAGACAGGGCGGCGGAATGTTATTATCAGGAAGGCTTATGGAACAAGGCCGGGGAACTATTCAAACTTTCCGGAAACCTGGAAAGGGCTCTGGAAGCCTACGAAAGGGCCGGAGAGTTCAGCAAGGCAGGGGCCATAGTGAAGGAGCTGGCCGATAATGAGACCGATGGAATAAAAAAGGAGGAGCTTTACAGGAAGGCCGAGTCCTATTTCCGCAAGGCCAGGGAATGGTTTCAGGCGGGTTCCATAGCTTACTACTACATAGGGGATGAGGAGCTGGCGGTGGAGGATCTTCAGAAGGTGGAGAGGGAAGACCCTGATTTTGAAAGGGCAAGCTTTATATTGGGTAAACTTTTCCTTGACAGGAAGGATTACGAGCTGGCGGAGGAGAGGTTCAAAATAGCCCTCAAGGGGGAACCCATCTCCAAGTCCAACCTGGACATATATTACTTCCTTGGCCTTATAGCCGAGGCCCAGGGCAGATACCAGGAGGCTTACGAGATATTCAAATCCGTGAGCAGCCTTGATGTTAATTACCTGGACGCCAAGGAGAGGATGCAGAAGCTGGCCCAGGCGGTTAATAAATTGAAGGAGCTGGAGGAGAAAACATCTCAGCCCCAAAAGAGGTACCGCCTTCTTGGGCTTATAGGGAAGGGAGGAATGGGGGCGGTCTACAAGGCGGAGGATACGGTTCTCAACAGGATAGTGGCCTTGAAGCTTCTGAAAAAGGAGCTGGACCTCAACAAAAGGGCCATAGAAAGGTTTCTGGCCGAGGCGAAAACCGCCGCCAAACTTTCCCATCCCAACATTGTGATAATTTACGATGTGGGAAAATTCAACGATAGGTATTTCATAGCCATGGAATATCTGGAGGGGGAGACCCTGCTGGATTATCTGCGCAGGAAAGGCAAGTTTACCGTGAAACAGATTCTTTTCGTTGCCTCCAAACTCTTCTCAGCCCTTCACTATGCCCACAAAAACGGGGTTATCCACAGGGACATAAAACCACAAAACATAATGCTTACCAAGGAAAGGAAGCTGAAGGTCATGGATTTCGGACTGGCGGTTCTTGCCTCTGAGATAGAGAAGGAGAAGGGAAAAATATCGGGAACCCCCTTCTACATGTCTCCGGAGCAGTGCACTGGAGCGGCAGTGGACGAAAGGAGCGATATTTACTCCGCGGGAGCTACCCTATACCATCTTTTGACAGGAAGGCCCCCATTTTTAGGAAAGGATAGGCTGGAGGTTATGAAGAAGCACATAGAGGAGCCCCCCCTTCCTCCCTCTGCCATAAGACCAGGCCTTCCAGAGGAGCTGGACCATTTTATTCTGAAGTGCCTTGAAAAGGAGAGGGGGAGGAGATTTCAGGACGCCGGGGAAGCCCTGGCGGAGCTTAAAATAATAACTAAAAAAATCTTGGGAGGATAAAATGGCAGACCAGGATAGGGAAAAGAAGCTGAGAGCGGCCATGGACTACATAGAGAGGACCTTCGGAAAGGGTTCCATAATGAAGCTGGGGGAAAGGGGCGCCCATGTAAAAATAGATGTTATACCCTCCGGAAGCATTTCCTTGGACGCAGCCCTGGGTATAGGAGGATTTCCCAGGGGAAGGATCTCCGAGATTTACGGGCAGGAATCCTCAGGAAAGACCACCCTGGCCCTGCATGTAATAGCAGAAGCCCAGCGAAGGGGAGGCAAGGCCGCCTTCATAGACGCGGAGCACGCCCTGGACCCCAATTACGCCAGGGCCCTGGGGGTGAATGTGGAGGAGCTTCTTATCTCCCAGCCGGATTACGGGGAACAGGCCCTGGAAATTGCTGAAATATTGGTAAGAAGCGGGGCTGTGGATGTTATAGTGGTGGACTCAGTGGCTGCCTTAGTGCCCAAGGCGGAACTGGAAGGCGAAATGGGCGACTCCCATGTGGGCCTTATGGCGAGGCTTATGAGCCAGGCTTTGAGAAAGCTGGCGGGAATAGTCAACAAGTCCAATACTGCCCTGATATTTATAAACCAGGTAAGGGAGAAAATTGGGATCATGTTCGGGAATCCGGAGACCACCCCCGGAGGAAGGGCGCTTAAGTTTTACGCTTCCATAAGGGCCGAGGTGCGCAGACAGACTTCCATTAAACAGGGGGATAAAACGGTGGGGAACCTCGTCAAAGTGAAGATAGTGAAGAACAAGCTGGCTCCTCCCTTCCGGGAGGCAGTCCTGGAGCTGATTTACGGCAGGGGTATAGACAGAATAGGGGATGTACTGGATGCAGCCCTGGCCGCGGGAATAATAGAAAAGGCGGGTTCATGGTATTCCTACAAAGGGGAAAGACTGGGCCAGGGAAGGGAGAATGTGAAGAGACTCCTTTCTTCCAAGCAGGAGCTCCTCCAGGAAATAGAGGAAAAAACCAGGGAAAAGTTGGGCCTTACTTCAAGGCCTCCTCAGAAGAAAACTCCCTCCTGAGGGAAAATTCCTCCATGGGGAGGGGCCATTTCCCCCCGGCGATCTTCTCCGCCAAGGCCCATCCCACGGCTGGCCCGAACATGAAGCCGTGTCCGCTCATGCCCGCCGCCACATAGAAGCCTTGAAGCTCAGTTTCGTCCACGATGGGGCTTCCATCGGGGGTCATGGTGTAGGCTCCGGCCCACTGGCGAAGAACCAGCCCCTCCTTTAACCAGGGTATCACCCTCACTATCCTGTAGCTCATTTCCCTTAGAAATTCAAAGGAGGAATCAACCCTGGCCCCAGGAATCCGGGGCTTCGGGGTATAACATCCGATGATCTGGCCGTTGGGTCTCTGCTGAAAATAACCTCCGTCCGGTCTGTAATCCACAATCATGGGGATGGCCCGGTAAGGAAGGCGGGAGGTTATGAAGGCCTCGTGCCTTTCAGGCTCCAAGGGAAGCTTCACCCCTGCCATTATTCCCACTTCCTTAGCCCAGGGACCTGCGGCATTGACCACCACAGGAGCGTAAAATCTCTCCCCGTTGGATGTTAAAACCCCCTTCACTTCCCCTCCCCGGGACAAAATCTCCACCACCCTTGTTCTTCTTTTGACCAGGCCCCTTTTGCAAATTCCTTCGGCCATTCCCCTGAGAACAGCGAAGGGATAGGCCTGCCCGTCCTTGGGGGAATAGACCCCTCCCAGAAGCTCCTCCGTTTCTATCCCCGGGACAAGCTCCTTCACCTCCTTCCCATCCAGGAAATAAACCTCCAGGCCCAGGGACCTCTGCAGTTCCATTACCTGCAGGAATTTTTCCTTCTGCTTCTCTGTGAACACCAAGAAAAGATAGCCCGTCTGGACAAACTCCACGGAAAAGCCGAATTCTCCTTCCATTTTAGAGAAAAGCTCCACCGACTTCATGGCCAGCTTTATGGAACCCGGGGTGGAGAACTGCTGGCGGATTCCCCCGATGCATCGGCTGGTGGAACCGGCTCCCAATTCCCTTTTTTCAAGAATGAGAACCCTTTTCCCCTTTTTCGCCAGGTAATACCCGGTGGAAAGCCCTATTATTCCGCCTCCAATTATTATTGCGTCCCAGCCTTTCATGCTTTCATTTTAGCCTTTTTCTTGAAAAGGGGGCAATTTTTGTTTATATTAATGGCTATGGAATCCAGAGCCTGGCTATACATGACCCTTTCCTGGTTAATACCCGGTTCGGGTTTTTACCTTCTGGGAAGGCGAAGGGACGGAATAATAATATTTTTTTCCATAATTTATTTCTTCTTCGTGGGATTGATTCTCGGGGGCAGATTTGTGGGGCCCAATGAGGGCTCTCCCCTGACGGTTTTCCTTACCTTTGCTCAGCTGGGCAATGGCCTTCTCTTTTTCGCGGGAAAGCTCCTGGGATGGGGGGCCAAGATAAAAGTAAGCTGGTCCAGCGATTACGGAACCTTCTTCATTATGGGAGGGGGGCTTATAAACTACCTGGCCACAGCCAAGGTGGGATACCTTCTGGAGGGGAGATGAAGAGCTATCTTTTAGTTCTGCTTCTCTTCTCGGTTCCCGCATCCCTGGACCTGGCTGTAATAAGGAAGGAAGGGAAGAGGGAAAGGCTGATTTACGGCATAAAGAGCTTCCTCTGGATGGTGGTGGGCTCCATATTGTTCGGCTGGGTGATGTACATACTGAGATGAGGACCTGGTGCGGAAGTCTCAACCTTTCCTATCGGGGCAAGGATGTGCTTTTGAAGGGATGGGTTCAAAGGGTGAGGGACCTGGGCTCCCTAGTCTTCGCAGATATAAGGGACAGGACAGGGTTAGTGCAGGTGGTTGGGGGGAGGGAACTGGCCCGGCTCAGGCCCGAGTGGGTGGTGGAGGTTCGGGGCACCGTCAGGGAGAGGGAGGCAAAGAACCCCAACCTTCCCACCGGAGATGTGGAGGTGGAGGTAAAGGAAATAAGGGTACTCAATCCCTCCAGAACCCCGCCTTTCCCCATAAGCGACGAAATTGAGGTAAGCGAGGAAGTTCGCCTTAGATTCCGCTATATTGACCTTCGCCGGCCCAAGATGCAGCGCAACCTCCTTCTCCGCCACCGCATGTCCATGGCCGTTAGAAAATTCTTAGACTCCCAGGGATTTGTGGAAATAGAGACCCCGATACTGACGAGGTCCACCCCGGAGGGGGCCAGGGATTTTCTGGTCCCATCCAGGAATTATCCCGGAAGGTTCTACGCCCTACCCCAGTCCCCTCAACTTTTCAAGCAGATCCTCATGATATCCGGGTTTGAGAGATACTTTCAGTTTGCCCGCTGCTTCAGGGATGAGGACCTCAGGGCTGATCGCCAGCCTGAATTTACCCAGATAGACCTGGAGATGAGCTTCGTGGAAGAGGAGGATGTGATGAGGGTGGCGGAGGGCCTGATGAGGGAGGCCTTCTCCGTTGCCGGGATAGAGCTTGAGCCTCCCTTTCCGGTGATGAGCTATCGGGAGGCGATGGAAAGATACGGCACCGATTCTCCGGACCTGAGGATTCCCTACGAGATAAAGGACCTTTCTGGATTTGGTCCCGGAGGCAACAGGATAGTTGGCCAGGCCCTGGAGGCCGGGGGAAGGCTCCTGGGAATGAAGGTTCCGGGGGGGCTTTCCAGAAGGGAGATAGAAACTCTGGAGGAAAGGGTGAAATCCGCCGGGGCTAAGGGTCTTCTCTGGATGAAAAGGTCAGAGAAGGGCTTTTCAGGCAGCCTCCGGGGGGAGGAGGCCTGGAGGGAGAGAATAGCCGAGGCCCTTTCCTTGGGGGAAGGGGACCTGGCCCTCTTCATGGCCGGTATCGGCGTGGAAAAATTTATGGGCTTTCTCAGGCAGGCAGTGGCGGAGTTGAAGAAAATAGAGCTGGAGGGATTCAAAGCCCTATGGATAGTGGATTTCCCCCTCTTTGAGAGGGACGAGGAAGGAAGGCTTGCTTCCAATCACCATCCCTTCACCTCCCCCAAGGAGGAGGACCTTTCAATCCTTGAGGAAGAGCCCCTTAAAGTCAGGGCCAGGGCCTATGACCTGGTTCTAAACGGAGTGGAGATAGGCGGGGGAAGCATCAGGATACACAGGTCGCAGGTGCAGAGAAGGGTTTTAAGGCTCCTGGGGGTGGAGGAAAGCAAATTTTCCTTTCTCCTTAAGGCTCTGGATTACGGAGCCCCTCCCCACGGGGGGATAGCCTTCGGTTTTGACAGGATGGTGATGATGGCGGCGGGGGAGGAGTCCATAAGGGATGTTATAGCCTTTCCCAAAACCACCTCGGCCCTTTGCTTGTTTACAGGTGCCCCTTCCGGGGTGGCACCGGAACAACTGGAAGAACTCAAAATCAAAATTATCTCCTGAGGAAGTAAAGGGAAACCTCCCAGGCTATGTAGCTCAGAAGGAGAGAGAGAAAGGAGGCGATGAGCAGAGGAGTTAAGTAGCCCCTGGAATAGAGAACCATTACCAGGGCTGCAAAGGACAAAAGATATGCAAAGCGAAGAAGGTGCTTCCTTTTTCGGGTGAAAGGCTTGAGCAGAAACAGGGAGTATATGAACAGGAAGGCCGCCGTAAAAAAGAAGACAACGGCAAGGTAAATCAAAGTTTCCCCCTATCTCTCTATCACTATCAACCTGGTTTTGGGTCCGGGCTTTATTTTGACCTTTATGCTGCCCCGGGCCCAGGGCTGGGCTTCGGCCTTTTCCCCCCATTCCACCGCCAGAACTCCCATCCCCAGGAAGTCCTCAATACCCAGGAGGGAAAGCTCCTTCTCCTCAGCCCTGTAGAGGTCCAGATGGAAAAGCAGTTTTTCTCCGGAGTAAATGTTCATTATGGTAAAGGTAGGGGAGGATACGAGGTTTTCATCTATTCCCAGTCCCATGGCCATGCCCTTTACAAATACTGTTTTCCCGCTGGCCAGGGGGCCGTAGATAAGAACCACCTCATCCCCTTCCAGGGATTGGGCAAATTGCCTGGCAATATTCAGGGTATCCTCCTCGCTCTGGGAGATGTATTCATGCATTTTCCTTGAAGGCCTCCGGCAGGAATTCCAGGATGTCGGTGGCGGTTACGTAGGGTTGGGTAAGCTCCGAGGCTGCCAGGTCTCCGGCCAGGCCGTGATATCCCACGGCCTCCACAATGGC
Organism: Candidatus Aminicenantota bacterium; assembly: GCA_026987025.1. Taxonomy (GTDB): domain Bacteria; phylum Acidobacteriota; class Aminicenantia; order S016-38; family S016-38; genus JALSNJ01. Next base: position 14,971 of record JALSNJ010000029.1, read on the forward strand.
CTCCTCGGCTTCCTCCGGTTCGGCCTGGGCCAGGAAACCCGCTATAATTCCCGTAAGGACATCCCCGCTTCCCCCTGTGGCCATCCCGGGATTTCCGGTGGAATTTATATAAGCCGTTCCATCGGGGGCGGCAATAACCGTCCGGTATCCCTTCAGCACCAAGTAGAGACCCCTTTCCCTGGCGAATTTTCTGGCCTCCTCCAGCCTTTCCCTGAGGTTCTCCTTCTTGGGCAGGGAGGTTAGCCTGGAGAACTCTCCAGGATGGGGAGTGAGGACCGTTAAGCCCTCCCCGGGTATACTTCCTGTCGGGGCTATAAGGTTGAGCGCGTCCGCATCCAAAACCCGGGGAATATCCGCCTTCTGAAGGAGGGCCAGGAGGAATCTTCCCGTCTCCTCCCAGGTTCCCAGTCCCGGGCCGGCTGCCAGGACAGTTTTTCCCTTCAGCATTTCCTCTATTAGGGGAATGGCCCGGGCGCTTATCCTCCCTGCGGACGACGGCAGGGGAAAGGTCATTATCTCAGGGGGGATGGGTATGTAGGGAAGCACCTCCTGGGGAGCTGCCAGGGTTACCAGGCCGGCTCCGGACCTTAAGGCGGCGCTGGCAGCCATGGCAGCTGCCCCGGTTTTCCCCTGGCTTGCGGCCACCACCAGAACATGCCCGTAATCTCCCTTATGGGTCAGGGAAGGGCGCCGGAAGAGCTTTGCCGGGAAAAGCCCGTCCGGATGGGTGAAGCGGTAGGGAAGTTCCTCGTCGTAATAGGCCTCCGGGGGAATCCCTATTTTAACCACCTCTATGTCTCCGCAGTAATCCTCTCCGGGGGGGAATATGTGCCCGAATTTCAGCGCCTCAAAGGTTATCGTAATGTCAGCCTCCACCGCCACCCCCATTATAGACCCGTCCTCCGAAGACACCCCGGAGGGAAGGTCCACGGAAACCACCATGGGGGCCAGAAGGTTTATGTCCTCTATGGCCTTAGCGTAAAGGCCCTCTATCTTCCTCTTTAACCCGGTACCGAAGATGGCATCCACCACCACATCAGCCCTTTCTATAAACGGAAAGAGTTCGTCCCAATCCCTTTCGTCCTTTACAGTGTAAATGTTCATCCCGCTCCTCTGGGCTATTTCAAAATTTTTACCTGGGTCCCCCTTTAATTTCATCTCATCGGCCAGGAGGATCAGGTTTACCGTGAGTTCGTGATTTAACAGGTGGCGGGCCGCCACTATCCCGTCTCCCCCGTTGTTTCCCGGGCCTGCCACCACGGTTACAACAAAAACATCCTCCATTTCCAAGATTCTTCTGGCCACCCAGGCCCCGGCGTTTTCCATAAGGAGGAGGGAGGGAATGGAAAACTCCTTCTCGGCCTTGGCGTCAAACTTTCCCATAAGGTGGGAATCAAAGACGAGAAGTTCCTTCATATCTTTATGATATCACGAACCATCCTGTTTCCCTTAGCGTATAAAAAAAGGGAGGTGAAAATGAGGAGAATGATTGCCCTTTCAATTTTAGCCCTGGCTCTGCTGGGAGGGGAAATCAAGGTTGAAAAGGAGTTCAAGGTGGCTCCAGGGGTCAGACTGAAGGGGGAAATCGTCGCCGGTTCCATGGATGTAAAGGCCTGGGAAAAGCCTGAGGTTAAGGTGAGCCTTGAGGTTTACTATAAAGGGGAAAAACCCAGGGTAAAACTGGAAAAGGAGGGGAACCAGGTGGTATTTTCCGTGGACTATCCCCGCAGCTTCTGCTTCTTCTCCTGCCACAGGAATTATAGGGCCGTGGCCAGGGTCTTCGTCCCCCGGGATTATTCTCCGGACCTGCACGGGGTTAGCGCCTCCATTACCGTGAGAGGAGGATTCCTTCGGGAAGGGGAGGTCCATTCTGTAAGCGGCGATGTGGTCCTGGAGGGAATATCCTTCTCAAGGCTTTACCTGAAAACCGTCAGCGGGGACATTTCGGTAATGGGCAAGGAAGGAGAAAAGCTCGTTGCCACATCGGTAAGCGGGGACATTTCCATCCTGCTTTCCCACCTTAAATGCGCCAAAATAAGGAGCATAAGCGGGGACCTGAAGTTGAAGGGGGCTTCCGAGGACAGATGGAAGCTTTCCACCGTAAGCGGGGACATCGTCGTGCTCGTTCCTTCAATGCCCTGCTACATGAGGCTTTCCTCCACAGGGGGGGAAATTCACCTTCCCCGGATGGAGATCAGGGGCAAGGTGGAAAAGGAAATCTGCAGTCAGGGACTTTCCTTGAAGGCAGGGAGCGTCTCAGGGGACATTTATTTAAAGGTCCAGAACCAGTGAGGCTCGCCACCTCCCTCCTGTTTTTTCCAGGGAAAGGCGGTGCATGGTTATGGCTTTTATGTAAAGGGAAGGGGTGGACTTCAGCTTTCCCAGTTCAACCTCTGCCCTTAAACTCCCCTGGCCAAGTTGTGTGATCTTCGCCTTTAGAGGTAAGAGCCTTCGGAAGTCAAAGAGAAAGAGGAGTTCGGAGGCCCAGAGGAAGAGCCCCATCTCCAGGGACGGGAACTCCAGGGTTATTATCTCCGCTCCTGCGGGGTGGAGTTTTTTCCTCCCTGCTATTACCTTTCGGAGGGCGTAGGCCAGGTTTTCAAAAACCTCCTCCCTGGTTTTGCCGTAAACGAAAACTCCCAGGTCGGCGGTGGTGGGAAAGGTTCTATACCTCAATTCCCCTCTTTCTCGCTATTTCCAGGCTTGCCCTGAGAAGACCCACGGGATTTCCCACATCCAGCCTTGTTCCCTGGAAAATTAAACCCAGAAGTTCCCCTTCCCTGGCCAGGACCCTCAGGGCATCGGTGAGCTGGATTTCCCCTCCCCTTCCCGGCGATGTTCTCTCTAAGACGGAAAATATCTTGGGCTCCAGTATGTACCTTCCTATGACCGCCAGGTCAGAGGGGGCCTCCTCCACCGATGGCTTTTCCACCAGGTCGTGGATAACTGCCAGCCCGTCGGACTTTATTTCCACATCGGCTATGCCGAAGGAAGGTATTTCCTCCTTCTTAACCCTGTATAAAGCCACCACGGATTTTCCGGTCCGCAGATAAAGGTCCCTCATCTGCTGGAGGAGGGGAGGGTCGCTGAGCACGATGTCGTCCGGAAGGACTACGGCGAAGGGTTCCTCCCCGACGATTCCCTTTGCCTGAAGAACGGCGTGACCGAGGCCTAAGGGGACCCCCTGCCTCACTGCTACGAATTCGGCCAGGGAGGAGAGTTGCCTCAGGAAGTCCGCCATTTCCCTTTTCCCCTTGGACATGAGTATTTCTTCCAGCTCCACATCCCTATCAAAATAATTCAGTATGGCCTCCTTTCCCCGGGATGTCACAAATATCATCTGGGAGAAACCGGATTTAACGGCCTCCTCCACCGTATAGTGGATGGCGGGTCTGTCGTAAATGGGCAAAATTTCCTTGGGAACGGCCTTGCTTACAGGAAGCATGCGGGTTCCGAGGCCCGCCACCGGGAAAACGGCTTTCCTCATGGGACAAAGTGGACGGTAGGGGATTCGAACCCCTGACCTCTGGCGTGCGAAACCAGCGCTCTCCCGCCTGAGCTAACCGCCCTTTATGAAATTATAACACGCTATTCTTCCTTCTTATCCAGAGCTTCTTTAAGTTTCTCCGCGAAGAACCCCTCCTTGGCTGCGGGGGGTGAAGGCTTTCTGATCCTTTTCCTTTTCTTCTTCCTGGGCCTGAAAACCCTTTCTTCCACCGGCCTGGGAGTTTCTGCCCTTTCCTCCTTCTCCACAGGTATTTCCACGGCCCTGTTTATGTCCATTTTGAAGTAACCGAAGTCCTCCTCTTCCTGATAGAACTCGGGGTTTCCCAGAAGGGCCTTCAGGAGGTCCTCCTTGGGGGTTGCGTGCACTATATCCAGCAGGTGGAATAGTTTAAGGTAGTGAATTCTGAAGTCCTTTTCAGGCTCGCCGAAGTTTTTGACCAGCTCCCTCACCAGGGCCGTCAGGTCCCTTATCTTCCTCCACTGCCTGAGTTTTGAAAGGAGAAGCTCCAGTTCTTCCTTAGTTATGAAGGCCCTGGGGTCCAGCGCCACCTCGGTGGAGACCTCCGCCTCCTTCAGGGTGAAGCGGTCGTCCTCAGGGTCGTAAAGGAGCATGGGTGCCCGGAAGGGTTTTTTCTCCATCCTCAGGGAAAGCTGAAAGTGATCTTCCTGCCACTCAAGAAAAAGCTGTGCTCCCTGGACTACCAGGTTCTCCCTGTAGTATTTGGAAAGCCCTAAGATTATGTTCTTCTCCGGAAAGTAGAACAGAGTGTATTGGTTTCCTCTGTCCAGAGCCTTTACCTCCAGTTCTCCTCCCAGCAGGTTTCTAAGTCCCTTCCTTACCCTGAGGGCTCCGGAAAGAACCTCCCTCCATGTGAGGATGTGCTTGTTTTTGGCCTCCTGCTTTTTCTCCTCCTTTTCAAAATCCCTGAGGTAGGCTTCCAGCTCCACCTTGGAGCGGGAGGTGAATATGGGAAGAAGCCTTTTCACCTTTATGGGGAGGTTTCTCTCTAAGTTCACCAAATTTAGCCATGTGTTCCACCTGCCGTATCCTTTCCTGGAAACCGGGACGAAGGTCAGCCTTTTAGAGGAAAGAGCCCGGTTGATGGAAAGACACCATAGGCCAAAATCCTCTGAGGCCCTGGACTTACCGAGAACCCTTTCTGCAAGTTCCTCTGTGGAAGCCGAAGCGCCCTTTCCCTTTATGTACTCTTCCAGGTCCTTTAATTGTTCCTCGGAGATTTCTTTGAGGCTGGAAGATAAAACCAGAAACTCACCCCAGCGGTAAATCTCCCTGTCCTTTTCTACAACCTCCAGAACTTCCCTCCTGCACTTTTTGAGAAATTCCTCCGACGGTTCCCTTTCCTCCCTCCTGGGGTCCTTTTCCGGAGGGAGCTTGGGACACTCCTTGAGTTCGTAGCTGGGCAGATAAAAACCCACCTTTCTCCTGCTGAGGTATTTGAAGTGCTCTTTGATGGGACCTCCCCCATCGTATTCCAGGCCGATAAGGTGACATCCCAGCTCCTTGGAATACTTCTTTTCCACCACCCTAAGTACCGCAGGACCCTTGAACTCAATGAATTTATCCCTTCCTACCCGAAGCTTTTCGTCAAACTCCTTGTAAATTAAATCCCCCACCTCGTAGCGGCAGTCCGGGTCGTAGAGCTTCACCGGCTCTAAGGCTTCCTCCTCCCTGAACTTTCTCGCAAATTCCCCTATAACCCTGGAGAGGGGCACAGGTCCCTCAGAGGAACTCAAAATTTCCTTTAAAAACTTCTCCTTCTCCATTAACCCATTAACCTCCTCATGATGGCCTTTTGTATATGAAGACGGTTTTCTGCCTGGTCCAGAACGATGGAACGGGGGTGGTCTATGACCTCATCGGTGACCTCCTCTCCCCGGTGGGCGGGAAGACAGTGCATAAAATAGGCTTCTGGTTTGGCCCTGGAAAAGAGGTCCATGTTCACCTGGAAGGGCCGGAAAATTTTTAACCTCTTTTCCCTTTCCGCCTCCTGGCCCATGGAGGCCCACACATCGGTATATACGGCATCGGCTCCCTTCACCGCCTCTTGCGGGTTGTGGAAAAGCTCCACCTTGGCCCCCTGGGCCCTGGCCTCCTCCAGGATTTCCCTCCTGGGTTCGTAGCCCTCGGGGGTGGCTATTTTAAGATGAAGCCCGGTCCTGGCTGCTCCCCAGATGAGGGAATGGGCTATGTTGTTGCCGTCTCCCACATAGGCCAGCACGAAATTGCCCAGGTCATGTCCTCTTTCCCAGAGGGTAAAAAGGTCCGCCAGGATCTGACAGGGATGGTAAAGGTCGGTAAGGGCGTTTATTACAGGGACCGTGGCCTCCCTGGCCATTTTTTCCACGATTTCCTGGCCGAAGGTTCTTATCATTATCCCGTCCACCCACCGGGATAGGTTTCTGGCCACATCCTCCACCGCCTCCCTTTTTCCCAATTGTATGTCCTGGGGGGCTAAGTAAATCCCAATACCCCCCAGCTGGTAGATTCCCGTCTCAAAGGTAACCCTGGTTCTCAGGGAGGGTTTTTCAAAGATCATGGCCAGAACCTTTCCCTTAAGGTCCTGACGGTGAGCATCCAGGTTGGTTTTTAGTTCCCTGGCGTCCTCAAACAGGGAAAAAACCTCCTCCCTTCTCAGGTCCTTTATGCTAAGAAGGTCCTTCTTCATACTTCACCTCCTTAGGATTCTTGTGCCTGTTCTTCCGTCCAAAGCAGAGCGCAGCCTTCTGGCTGAGGTTATCAAAACCTCCTTTCCGCCGCCTTCCAGAAATTCTATAGCTGCCCTTATCTTCGGCTCCATGGAACCGGGGGGAAACTGGCCCTCTTTCAAATACCCTTTGATTTCCTCTAAACCCACCTTTCTCAGGGGTCTCTGGGTGGGTTTGCCGAAATCCAGATATACCTGTTCCACCCCGGTCAGGGTTATGAGCATGTCTGCCTTTATAATTCTTCCGATGAGGGCGGCGGTGAAGTCCTTGTCTATAACTGCTTCCACCCCCTCCACCAGTCCGTCTTCGTTTATTATTACGGGAATTCCCCCACCGCCCCCGCCTATGACCACCACCCCCTCGGCCACCAGGGCCTTTATGACCGTTTTGTTCAATATGTCTATGGGCCTGGGGGAGGGAACCACCCTCCTCCATCCCCTTCCTGCATCTTCCATTACGGTCCAGCCCTTTTCCTTGGCTAGTTTTTCTGCCCTTTCCCTGGAGTAGAAGGGGCCAACGGGTTTGGTGGGGTTCTTGAAGGCAGGGTCCTGGGGGTCCACCAGCACGGGGGTGAGGACGGTTTCCACCTCCCGGTCCAGGGACATTATCCTCATGTAGTTTATGAGCCAGGTTTGAAGCATATAACCGATGGAGCCTTCGGTCATGGCATCGGCCACATCTAAGGTGAAGGGAGGAATTATGTGGGATGCAGTCTCCATTTGTAGAAGAAGGTTTCCCACCTGGGGACCGTTCCCGTGGACCACCACCACATCGTAGTTGCGACTTATAAGCTCCGCTATCCTCCCGGCTGCCTCCCTGGCCCTTTCAAACTGCTCCTGCTGGGTGCCCCGGCTGTCTGAGGGAAGGAGGGCATTTCCTCCGAAGGCGATTACTGCGGTTCTTCTCATATAATGCCCTTTCTTTTCAGCACATCCTCTAAGGTGGGTTCTCCAATTTCCTGAAGTTCGTAAAGCACCCTCACCGCCTTCTTTTCAATTTTCAGGATCCTTCCCAGGTCTATGGGGGTGGCCACAATTACCACATCAGCGGGGCTGCGGTTTATGGTCTGGGCCAGTTCCTTCATCTGGGCTTCGCCGTAGCCCATAGCCGGGAGCACTTCCTTAAGATGGGAGTATTTGGAGAAGGTTTCCACTATGGAACCCACCGCGTAGGGCCTGGGATCTATAATTTCCGCTGCCCCGTATTTCTTGGCGGCCATGAAGCCCGCTCCGTATCCCATTTCTCCGTGGGTTACGGTGGGACCATCCTCTATTACCAGGACCTTTTTCCCGGCTATGGACGAAGGGTCTTCCACGAAAATAGGGGAGGCTGCGTCTATTATTATGGCATCGGGATTGAGGGCCCTGGCGCTTTCCCAGAGTTGCTCCACGCCTGCTCTATCAGCGGTTTCCTCCTTGTTTATTACTATGACATCGGCCCTTCGGAAATTGGCCTCTCCGGGGTGATATTTGGCTTCGTGCCCCGGCCTGTGGGGATCGGCCACCACAATGTGAAGGTCAGGTTTGTAAAAGGGAAGGTCGTTGTTTCCCCCGTCCCAGAGGATTACCTCCGCCTCCTTCTCCGCTTCCCTAAGGATAGCCTCGTAGTCCACCCCGGCCCATACCACCGCCCCGTTTCTTATGTGGGGTTCGTATTCTTCCCTTTCCTCTATGGTGCAGTGGGCTTTGTCCATGTCCTCAAGGGAGGCGAACCTCTGAACCCTTTGGGCCACCAGATCCCCATAGGGCATGGGATGGCGAATCACCGCAACCCTTTTGCCGTGGGAGGCGAGAATCCTCACTATTTTCCTGGAGGTCTGGCTTTTCCCGCACCCGGTCCTCACTGCGGTTACCGCCACCACCGGAAGGCTGGACTCCAGCATGGTTTCCTCAGGCCCCAAAATGGAAAAGGAGGCTCCGGCGGCTAAGGCCTCTGAAGCCCTGTGCATTACATATTCGTGGGAAACATCGCTGTAGGCAAAAATTACCTTTTGGATCCTGTATTTCTTTATTAGCTCCGAAAGCTGAGATTCGGGGTAAATGGGAATTCCTTCTGGATATAGCCTGCCGGCCAGCTCAGGGGGATAAACCCTCCCCTCTATGTTGGGTATCTGGGTGGCGGTGAAGCAAACCACCTCGAACTCCTCTTTGTCCCTGAAGTATACATTGAAATTGTGAAAATCCCTCCCCGCTGCCCCCATGATAAGAACTCTCCTACGCATGAGCACACCTCCTTATATAAATTTTCGCTTATGGAAGAGGTTCAGGAAATAATCTCGGATTCTTCGGTTTCCTTTAAAAAATCAAGCAGCGCTTCTTTAAATTCCTTTATTCCGCTTTCGGGAATTACTATGCTGGATTTCCCCCCGCTTTTCTCGGTGATCCTCAGGTACTTTCCCCTGTGATTTTCCATGAGATCAAAATGAAACTTTTTGTTTTCAATCTTAATGGTTTTTGAAGAAAGATTTCTCCTTTCCATTTTCTCCCTCACTTATTGTTTTATTTCTTATAAACCAGATCTCCCTTCCTGACGGCGTCTATGGGGAGAAGGGTTTCTATCACCGCATAATCTCCGGCGGTTCTAAGAACCACCCCCGTGGATTTGGGTTTTTTCACCTTGTCTATTAATCCGAAAACCATGACGATATCCCCCCTGTGCAAGCCCAGGGCCTTCGCTCCTTTTATTACTGCCCACCCTTCTCCCAGCTGCTTGAAGGACGACTCAATGAAGACCACCTTCCCGGGCTTTCCTGCCGGGGCCAGGGTTTCCACTGTGATCGGTTTCACCTTTACGGTGAACTCCCTTTCCACCACAAGCGGAAATACATGGGACCCCAATTTTACCCCTGTGCAGGAACGGCTGATTTTTATCAGATAGAGGTCGCCTTCTTTTCTCATAACCTTCCCGTATCCCTGTAGCTTGTATATCTTATAGCCCCCGGAAAGGGAGCCTGCTCTGGCTACCAAGGAATATGTTTCCCCCACATTGAGGTTGCCCTTGGCAAAAACTATGTCCCCTTCTGAGAAGGTTTGTTTGTTGAAGTCCTGATCCATGGAGCTTACGATTCGGGCGAGGGCTTTGTCCTTCAACACTATATAGGAACAGTTGAGGTCGTGGTTTCCTATCTTAACCTCCACCCCCATTAGAAGCCCAAAAAACAACAACCCTATGAGAATTTTCCTCATGTTTTTACCTCCGTTAGGAAGTCCCTATTAGTGTAAAAGAAAAAATAAGTCAAGTCAAGGAAGGCTCTTGACAACGGAGAGAAGAGTTGCCAGAATTTAATTGGAGGTGGAAAAATGAGAACTTCCTTGCTGTTTTTCCTAGCAGTGGGGACAGCCTTTGCCCTGGGATTTGTCCTGGGAAAGAAGGTTATAAAGGATAGATTCCCTGAATTCCAGGAGGACTACGAGTATTAATATAAAAGTATGTAATCGGACTTTACAAAGGGAGGGCCTATAAAGAAACCGTCCCTTACCTTTCCCTGGATGGAGCGAAGCAGGTCTTCGGTTTTCATCTCCCTTTCTTTGCCGTTTTCCAGAAGGAGCTGGGTTATTTCTCCGTAAAACCGCAGGTTTACCGCCAGGGTGAAGGAAGAACAGGAGACCTGCGGGAGCTTTAAAATTATGTTTGTCCATCCAGTGGTGGGAGGCGAGTCTGGACTCATCCTGAGAAGGTGAATGGGCTTCCTGGCCTTTACTTTCCCTTTTTTGAAGATGGTTCTTCTTTTCATCTCCCTTCCCGATGCGTCAAAGGGGAAACTTCCCGGGCCGTAGTCCAGGGAGGGGTCCTCTTCCACCGTAAATTCCACCCCCTTTAAGGTGGTCCTTCCGGAAAGAATAAACTTGATCAATTTGAAGGAAGCCAGGGGGTGGAGCACCAGATTTCTTCCCCCATTGCCGTGAAAATCCGGGGGAAAATCCCGGATTCTGCTCCAGATCAGGAACTGCTCACCGCCCAGGGAGGCCTTGAAAGAATAAAGGGTTTCAGTATAGGAGCCCTCCCCTCCCCTGGTGTTTAGAAGGAGCACCTTCCTTCCCAGGGCGGAGAATCCCTCTATCCAGGAAGGAAATTCTATCTCCTCTCCGTAGGGCAGGCCCCTTTCGTCCCTTATTTTCACCGGGCTCTTCCTTATGTAAGAGGGAAGACGAAGCTCCCAATTTTCCCCTATTATGAAGCCATGGTTAAAATTAACAGCAGGAGAGGTGGAGAAAAGAAAGAAAACCCCTGCCTTTTCTTTGTTCCAGCGGGTGGAAAAGCCGGTTCTGCTTCCGGAGACGATTCTGGTCTCCCAGCCTCCCTGAACCTCAACCCTTTCCTCCGCAAAGGCGAGAACATCCCCTTCCCAGCCCAGTGCCTTTATTTCCTCCAATATTTTTTTCGCCTTCTCATACATTTCTGGAAAATCCTTTTACCAAAAAATCCGGGGCAATGGAGGAGAAAACCACCCGCTGTCCTCCCTTTATACAAAAGAACCTTTCCTCCTTGTTCAGATCAGAGGAGCTCCAGAAAAACCTTTCATCTAAGGGTATGTTTACCGAAAGCCACAAAGGGTCCAGGGGAAAAAGGACCCTTCCCTCTTCCACCCAGTATCCCAAGGAAACCCTGAAGCTGGCCTCCCCCCTTTTGAAGTCCACCCAGGCCCTGTCTATTTCCCTTACCAGGACCCCCCTTTTGATTTTCTGTAGTATTTCTATCTGGGAGAGCTCCCCCTTTCTTATAATTACCTTCTTGGGACGGACCATGGGAGGGAAGCGGTAATTTTGACGCCTTCCATGGGGAAGGAAGGGAAGGCGGTATAGAAGTGAATAATAAACGGAGGATGCAAAACCCACCAGGCGTCCCTTTTCAATCAAGACCTTTTTGCCGAGAACCCTCCCTTCGTCGTCCGGCTCGCGGGAAGATGAGACAAGGGAGAGGGAGGAGGGAAAGATTTTCTTCCACAGCATGGAAGGAGAAAGGGGGGATTGTCCCCGGAGAATCAGGTCCAATTCCAGGGGATGCCAGAAGACTTCGTGGGCGAATACCGAAGCGGCACCCTCGGTGAACAGGAAGAACATTTCCCCTTCCCGGGGAAGTTTTTTGGCAACTCTCCTTGTCCGTTTCTTTTCCTGGAAGTAATCCACAAAGCCATCCAGAAATACGCTGGAGGGCCTGGAAGAATATATCCTTCGGTGAACCACCCCCCCTTCTTTAACCTGAAGAAGGTAAAATTCCTCCACTTTTTCCTGGTGGTTTTCGGGGGTGAGGATGATAGAATTTCTCTTTGTATAGCTTATGCTTATCTCCCCTTCCAGACCCCGGTCCCTTAATCTCCTCAGGGTATCCTCCAGAAGATCTTCCGCAGCGATTTTTTCCTTGTGGTCTATTGAGGAGGATTTTATGTACTCCGTTTCCCCCACAATCCAGCGAAGGGCTTTTCCCTCTTCCAGGGAAAAATGGTAGAAAAGCCTTCCCCGGTAATCCGTGAGGGAATAATGGATGGTTCTTTCCACATAAAGGTCCTTGTAGTCAGCCTTTACTGACTCCAGCTCCCTCCTCAATTTCCGACTTTCAATTCTCATTTCCACCCTTGATATAATAACATCCGGAGGTGAACATGGACATTGAAGAAATTGAGGAGATAATAAAGCGCAGAGAGGTAAAGTACATTGACCTTAAGGCCCTGGACCTTCGGGGAAACCTTCATCATGTTACCCTGCCCGTGGAATATTTTTCTCAAAATATTCTGGAGGAAGGGGTGGGGTTTGATGGTTCCAGCTACGGATATCTTCCTGTGGAGTCCTCGGACCTGGTTTTAAAGCCCGTCCTGGAGACCGGTTTTATGGACCCCTTCCACCGCGAGCCGACCCTTTCCTTCCTCTGTACCATTCACCTGGCCGATAAGGGAAGGAGCCGCTATCCCATGGACCCCAGATTTATCCTGGAAAAGAGCGTGGAGGTTATGAGGAAAACCGGGGTGGGCGATGACATATTCTGGGGCCCGGAGTATGAGTTTTACCTTTTCAAAAACGCGGAATTTTATTCCGAAGACTTCTCCAGCGGGTTTCACATTACATCCGAAAGGGTTGGCTATTATAACGGATATCACCGGGAGATTCCCCGGGATGAATTTCTGGATTTCAGGAGCGAGGCCGTAGGTTTGTTAAGGAGCGCAGGGATTGAGGTTAAATACCATCATCACGAAGTGGGCCAGGCAGGCCAGCAGGAAATAGAGACCGTCTTCACTCCTTCCCTTAAAACTGCGGACAATGCGGTGAAGATTAAGTACCTTCTCAAGGGCTTGGCCTCCAGGAGGGGCATTTTCCTTACTTTTATGCCCAAACCCCTTTACAATCAGGCGGGAACCGGATGGCACCTGCATCAGATGATCCTCAGGGATGGGGGAAATGTGTTTTACAGTTCGCAGGGATATGCCAACTTGAGCAAGGAGGCCCTCCATTATGTAGGGGGGCTCCTCTATCACGCAAAATCTCTGGCGGCCTTCACCAATGCATCCACCAACTCTTACAAAAGGTTAAATGGGGGATTTGAGGCCCCTGCATCCATCAGCTTTGGACGGGGCAACAGGGGTTCGGCGGTGAGAATTCCCGGATATGTGAAGGACCCCTCCAGAACCAGGATAGAGTTCAGAACCCCGGATTTTACAGGGAACCCCTATTTGATTCTGGCCTCCATAATAATGGCCGGAATGGACGGTATCATAAGGGGGCTTGACCCTGTGGAGATGGGTTACGGTCCTGCCGAGGAGGGAAGGACCATCCTTAAGGAGTCCATGCCCTCTTCCTTAGAGCAGGCCCTGAGGGAACTGGAGGACGATAAGGATTATCTTTTAAGGGAAGGGGTCTTTTCCGAGGAATTGATAAGAAAGTGGATAAGCCTCAAGAAGGAGGAGATAAAATTCGTGGAAATGAGGCCTTCCCCCGCTGAATTCGTCCTTTACTTTTAGAAAATTATTCCCAGCCCCGCTCCTAAGGTAAATCCATCAAGGAAGCCTCCCTCCACATAGATGGAGGCGTTTTCTCCGAGCCTCCCCCTTATACCCAGCGCTGCTTTAATGAAGGGCATAAAGTTGGGTATTCCTTCCTCCTGGCGGAGTTCCTCCAGGGTTTTGCTCTGGTTCTCGGTGTAATTATCGGTGGTTCCACCTGCATTGACCCTTACATATCCGGTATAGGAGGCGGTTCCGTTCAGGGTTCCTCCCCCAAGTCCAAAGGAGAGGTAGGGGCTTACCCCGGAAGATGGAACGAACTCCCACTGTAGGGATACAAGGGCAGCGTAGGAATTTATGCTCACCTCCCCGCTTCCGTTGAAACTGGCAGAGTCCTGTCCCTTCTTCGCCAGGATCTCACCTTCAAGGACCATGTCCATTTTAGCTCTGAGTAGAATAATCCCCAGGCTGAAACTGGAATTCTTTCCCCCGGGATAGAATCGCAGGCCCAGGGAGAAATTTCCTCCCCCGGAGGAGAAACTTTCGGTGTGTTGATAGGTGGCTCCCCTGAGCTCAGTATACTTCTCTTCCAGGTCTTCGCTTATTATCTGGTCTACCCTCTCCCTGGCGAAGCTTTCAATTTTACCCTTTAAAAGGTTCAGGGACCACACCCCGGCACCTCCGTAAAATTCCACCCTCACCCCCGCCCAGATGGGAAGGGCTAAAAATAGAATAAGGAAGATAACCGTTTTTCTCATGGAAAAATTCTAACATTCCGGGGTCTTGAAAAAAAATCCTTCTCCTGTTAATATGGCCTCTTATAGGAGAAAAGGAGGATTAGCAGATGAGATTCTACGAATTTGTGGTCGAAGCCCCACTTTTGTTAACCAAAGGGTTTGTTTATGGATGGATAAGGGGAAGGGGAATTGAGGATGAGGTGGTTTACTTCAGCAAAATTTTGGGCATAGAAAGGTCCACCCTTTCCGACGCCCTCAGGGAATGGTTCGGTCTGGAGAACCTCACCCACTTTGTGGTAAGGGAAGACATTGCCGAGGACCTCAAAAAATGTATAGAAAGATGCACCGATAGGCTGGGAATTAAGCTCAAATCCGTAAGGCCCATAAAGGCGGCTCAGGTCAGGTTCTCCTTCTCCATTTACAACAGGGAGCTGGCTCAGAGGTTGAAGAGGGCCCTGGAAAAGCTCCCTGCAGAACGCATAAAGAAACACCAGGAGAAGGAGACTTATATAAAGGAGGCAGAGCAAACTGAAATGTACGCACCCCTTCATCCTTACATCTACGAGGGGGAATACGAGGTGGAAGGGCCCTTCCAGGAGGTAATAGGGTTCTACAAAGAAATAAGGGAAATACCTCAGGTGAAGGAAGAACCGCTTAAACTCATTTTTGAAGATTAAGGTTTAAGAAAGAACTTTATTGCCCCTGAGATTAACAGGATTACGAAGCCCGAAGCTATAATGGTGGCCCCGGAGGGGAGGTCCAGCTTATAGGAAAGTAAAATCCCTGAGAGGAAGGACAGAAGCCCGAAAAAGGCGGAAAGGCCTATGTAGGCTTTCATGTTTCTTGCGAACTGAAGGGCAGCCAGAGGAGGGATGACCAGCAGTCCTGAGAGCAGAATTATCCCCACCACCTTTATGCTCACCACGATTACTAAGGAGGTTAAAATTAAAAAAAGATAGTAGACCAGAGAGGTATTTATCCCCAGGACCTGAGCCGTTTCCTCATCAAAGGTGGCAAACACCATCTCCCTGAAAAAGAGGATAAAAAAAAGCAGGGTCAGGGTCAGGGATATCCAGGAGAGATAAAGCTCGGTTTTACCCACCAGCAGTATATCCCCGAAGAGGTAGCCCATTATATTGGGGGTATATCCCTTTATGAAACCCAGCAGGATTATTCCCAGGGACATGGAGAAGGGGAAGAAGACTCCAACGGCGCTTTCCTCTTCAATTTTGTAGTTCCTGGAGAGGAATCCGATGGAAAGTCCTGTGAAGGAGGCAAAGGCCAAAGCAGAAGCCATGGGGTTTATTCCCAGAAGCAGCCCTATTACTACCCCGGCAAAGGAAGAGTGGGCTATCCCTGCTCCTATGAAGGTCATCTTTCTTATAACCACGAAACTACCCAGAAGGGAGGAGGCCGCTGCCACAGCAAGCCCTCCCAGCAGGGCGTTTTTCATGAAGGGTATTTTCAGTATTTCAATCACGGTGTTTCTCCACTATTAAATGAGGTGCTGGCCCGTGGCCGAAATAGGCTGCCGCTTCTCCATAGAGGCACTTGAGGTTCTCCCCTGTGAGAACTTCCTGGGGTCTCCCGTGGACCACCACCGTCCTGTTGAGGCAGGCTATAGAGGAGACCACCTGGGAGACGGCCATAACATCGTGGGTTACGGTTATTATGGTGGTTCCGTATTTTTCCCTGATCTTCAGCAACAGTTTGTAAAAACCTTCCTGAAAGGAAGGGTCTAATCCGGTCTCGGGTTCATCTAAAATCAGCAGCTTGGGTTTCCTCACCAAGGCCCGGGCTATTAGAACCCTTTGCCTCTGTCCGCCGGAAAGCTCTCCGAAGAGCCTTTTTTTCAGGGATAGGATCCCTACCTCCTCCAAGACTCTTTCGGCTTCCATCCGTTGAGGTTTTCCTGGCCATTTCAGTATTCCCTCATAAAGCCCCATCATAACCACGGAGAAGGCGGTTATGGGCATCCTCCGATTGGGCTGGAGGTTCTGGGGAACATATCCTATATAACCTCTGGCCTTTTCCGGAGGAAGGCCGAAGATCCTTACTTCCCCCCGACGGGGCTTGAGGAGTCCCAGGATTAATTTAAGGAGGGTGGTTTTTCCGGCTCCGTTGGGTCCTAAAATGGCCACAGTTTCCCCTGCTTCGGCGGAAAAATTCACCCCCTTAAGCACATCTTCGCCGCCGTAGGAAAACCAAAGGTCCTTTACCTCCAGGGCTTTCATTTCAGTCTTTCCACCAGCTGGCGGGCGTTCTCAAGGATGAATTCGGAGTAGGAGGGGAAATCCCGCCTTTCCGCTAAGGGGTCCAGCATCACCCAGGGAATTCCCGCCCATCCGGCCAGGATTTTCGCCTTTTCTTCAGGGATGGAAGGGTCGAAAATTATAAGATCTCCCTTCAGCCGGGCCATTTTTCCCGGGGTGGGGGGCCGGGAAGGGTCAGGGGTTAGAACCTGGAAGTCCCCGAGTCCGTAGTCCTCAAGGAAATAAACCCAAGCTGGTCTGTAGAGAATGATTTTCTTCCCGGAGAACCGTCCCAGCATCCGCCGAAGTTCCCGGTTCAGGTTTTTCAAATCATCTGCAGCCCTGTGGGCCCTGCTCCTTATTTCCCCCTCAATTTCAGGGAAGGTTTCCACTAAGTAATGCTCAATGGCCGGCAGGACTTTCACCATCCTCAGGGGAGAGAGCCAGTAATGGGGGTTGGGTCTTCCTCCCCTTTTGATCAGAGGGACATGGGCGGAAAGGTCCACCTCCTTAGCTCCTGGAATTTTCCACGGTTCCAGCCCAGCTCCTATTTTGAAGACGAGTTTTGCCTTTAGAATCCTTCTCACCTCCCGGGGAGTAGGGGAGAAAATGTGGGGGGAGCGATGAGGGGGGACCACGGTTATCACCTCCCCCGGATAAATTTCCCCTACAAGGAGGGAAAGGGGTTTTATGGATGCTGCCACCTGGGAGAAAACCAAGGCCGGGAACAGGAGCAAAAACAATTTTCTCATAAATTAATTATAAAACCCGGATGGGGCTCAGGAAAATTCCCGGGCCAGGTATTTTTCCCCGAAAAACAGGGAAATCCTGGAATATGCCTTTACGAGAACGAAGACCTGAAAGAGGAAAATATAAAGGAGAGGGGGCAGGGGCGAAAGGAGCGGTTTTAAAAGGAATAAGGGTATAGCCCAAAGGAGCAGGGACGCAATACCCATGATGAGAGAGGAGAACCAGCGCATTAAAAGCACCTTCCAGGAGAAGAGGACCGCCCGGACGGCGCTTCGGTTGTCCCTCACCACCGCCAGTTTGGCGTAATCCTTGTTGATGGAAGCGAGGACGAGGAGAAGAAAGAGGATTAAAAGATAAGCCACCAGTGCCAAGGAGAAGGCTTTTTCCCGGTAATAGGGTATTGGTTTGATCAGAAGGAAAAATATCCCTGCGGTAAGTATGTAGGGCAGGTAAATCACCGGGGTGAGGATTTCCAGGAGCAGGAAGCGGCCGAAGTATTTTCTCCAGTAGGAAAAAGGTTCCCTTCTGAGTATGCCCGCCCATATCCCCCCTTCTACGATGAGGGAGGCAATGTAGAAGAGCAAAAATACGGTGAAAACCGTGGCAAAGAAGAGGCCGGAGTTATCGTTATTGCATGCCAGAGAAATATAGGCGGGATGTTCGGTTAAATATCCCCAGTCCGGGAAATGGGAAAGTTTGATGGAGAAGAAAGTCTTCGCTGGCAAATATAGTGTGAAGACCATAGCCAAGGAGAGAAACCAGAGGTACAGTATAAACCTGAACTCCCAGAGGGCTTCCCTCAATCCTTCGGCATAATAAAGAATGCCTTTCATTTTTTCCTCCTATGGCAAAAGGTTCAGGAAGGCCATTTGCAGGGTGGAGAGAAAACCCCAGGTGAGCCTGGCCGGTATAGAGGATGAGGGGGCCCATTGGTTGTCAAAGGGGTTGGAGTCAATTATAAGTTTTTCCTTGGGGTCAAGCTTTACCAGAAGAATCTTCTTGTTGAACTTCCTCTTCAGCCACTTTCCCCTCCAGACGAATTTATGCACCTTCCCATCCTCCGTTTTAACCTCCACCTCCACCGGAACATCCACATCCAGTCCCTCCCGGAGCAAGATTACCTCCTTTCCCCTAACCCTATATACCTTCCAGTTAACCTTTCCCGCCCCGTAGAACATGGGTTTCCAGAGACCGGACCAGTCCCCCAGCATCTCCTCCAGAGCCGAGAAGAAATCGCTGGAGGTGGGGTGTTTGAAGGAGAACCTGCGGAAATATTCCCTCAGGGCTGCGAAGAATTTCTCTTCCCCCACAAGCCTTTTCCATGCCTCCAGGGTGAGGGCAGCCCTGGTATATACATTGGCGGTGTAGGTTCCGGGGAAGAACTTCCAGGAAGGTTTTACTATGGGATCGGCATAGGTGCTTTTTATGTAGCCCAGCCTCAGCCTCTCGCTGTCCCTGGCCTTATACCCTAAGATGTCAAAAAACCAGGGATAGGTGTCCATGATGTTCATCTCAAAAAATGTGTTTACCCCTTCGTCCAGCCAGGCCTCGTCGGTTTCGTTATTGGCCACAACTCCGTACCAGTATTGATGGCCGAATTCATGAACCGTTACATCCTCGGTAAACCTTATGCCCCGGGGGAGCAGATAAAGGCTTCCTCCTGTGATGAGGGTGGGATATTCCATCCCCGATGTCCTCATGGCGGAGATGTCCGGGTCCACGATGGTTATTCTTCCGTATGGATAGGGACCGATCCTTTCGGAAAAAAACCTCAGGGCCCTCTTTATGGCCTCCAGATATCTTCCCTTCTGCCTCAGGTGAGCAGGCTGAATGTAGAGAAGAATCCTCACCCTGGGCTGAGCTTTGCTTTCGTAGTGGTCCTCTATCTTTAAGAAGTCCCGGTCGGCGGCCCAGGCAAAATCGTGAACCTTATCCTGATGGAATTCTAAGTATTTCTTCTTCCCCTGGATTTTTTCCTTTATCAGGTCTCCGCTGGCCGCCACCTTCAATTGGGAGGGAAGGGTTATGCTTACCTCGTAGGTGGAAAAGTCAGCGTAGAACTCCCCGTTCCTGTGGTATTGATGGCATACCCAGGTGCCGTCACTTTCCAGAACCCCCAGCTTGGGAAACCACTGGGAGATGAAGTAATAACCTTCCCCCACCCCTGACCTGGCGAAGGCCTTGGGCATTTTGGTGGTGAAGCGAACCTGAATGGAGATTTTCTCCCCCGGGGGAACTTCCCGGGGAAGCTCTGCTTCCGCCACGGTCCTGTCCTTTTCGTTCTCGTCATCAGGATGGACGAACTTCAGGCTGGAGGTTATGTCCTGACCGTCTACCTTCAGGCTTTCAATCCTTTCCTCTCCCCACCATTCCCTGTGCTTTTTCCACTTGCTGGGAAGTCCTCCTATCTCCTCCATAAAACTGGAGCCTTCCCGGAAGGCGTTCTGGTAGAGGTGAAAATATAGTTTCTTGACCGGGGAGGAGGATGTGTTTTCCCAGGTTATTTCTTCCTCGCCCCTTACAAAGACCTTGTACCCTCCCTTTACCTCCAGTGAAACCTTTATTTTGTAAGAAAGGGCCCCGGAGAAAAGGAGGGAGGATAGAAAGAGAAGGAGAATTTTTCTCATGGCAGTTAAATTATACGGAAAAAGGGGACGGAAAGTTAAAAATTACATCTTATACTTCCCGAAGTCTTCGGGAGAAAGCCCTTCAAGCCATTCCTTCAGGTCCACCTCCCCCTCGGTCTCCGGAGCCGGAAGGATGGAGGCCTCCTCAAAGACCTTTTCTTCCACGAAGACAGGGGCTGAGACCCTCACCGCCAAGGCAATGGCGTCGGAGGGCCTTGAGTCTATTTTTATTACTTCTCCCCCTTTCCTTATGTAAATTTTCCCGTAGAAGGTTCCATCCCTCAGGTCATCCACCACCACTTTCTCAACCCTTCCCCCTAAGGCTTCCACCACCGAGGCCAGAAGGTCATGGGTCATGGGCCTGGGGGAACTCACATTCTCCAGCTTCATGGCAATGGCGTTGGCCTCAAAGATCCCTATCCATATGGGAAGAACTCTGTTGGATAGCTCATCCTTCAATATTATCACCGGAGTGTTGGAGGTGGGGTCCAAGACCACCCCATAAACCACCACTTCAATCTCCATTTTTTCCTCCTATCATGTATATGATAGGTCAGGGGAGTTCAATTTCAACCTTTTTTATGGCCTGATAGGGAAGCAGCCTTCTGGCCAGGTGGAACAGGCTCTCCCCTCCCACCGACAGGTCCCCTTCTATCTCCAGGATGGGGAGGATGAAGAAAAGCCTGTTCTTCAGGTCGTAGTGGGGTATCTTCACCCTGGGGCTCTTCACTTCCCCCCCGGACCAGAGGACGATATCCAGGTCCAGGGTTCGGGGACCCCATTTATTTCCACCCCTTTTTCTTCCCGCCTCCTCCTCTATTCCCTGAAGAATCTCAAGAACCTTCTCAGGAAGGAGATCTGTTTCAATTTTTACCACCATGTTGTAGAAGTTGGGCTGCGCTTGATACCCGTAAGGTTCGGATTCGTAAACCGAGGAGGCAGCCACAATCCGGAACCTTTCCCTTAACCTCCTTAAGGCCAGCCTTAAATTTTCTTCCTTGTTGATGTTGGTGCCTATGGCAATGATGTAGTTCATCCTTTTATCCCCTTGGCTAAATCTAAGCTCATTTTGTTAATTTTAATATCGTGCACCCTTATTAAAGAAACTCCCTTCAAAGCCAAATAGAAGGTTAAAGAGGCAGAGGGGGCAGCCCTTTCCTCCACTTCCGCCCCTGTTAAGACTCCGATGAAACTTTTTCTTGAATGACCTACCAGCACAGGATATCCCAGGGAAGCGAAAGCCTCAATGCTCCTCAGGATTTCCAGGTTGTCCTCCAGCCTTTTACCGAATCCTATCCCCGGGTCCACGGCAATATTTTCTATCCCCGCCTCCTGGGCGAAGGCCGCTCTTTCCTTCAGGAACAGAAGGATTTCCTTTACAGCGTCTTCATAATGGGGGCTTTTCTGCATGTCCCTGGGTTTTCCCTTTATGTGCATCAAAATTACCGGGACCTTATATCTGGCGGCCACCTCTGCCATGGCGGGGTCGAACCTCAGGGCGGAGATATCGTTGATTATGTCCGCCCCCTCCTCTAAGGCGGCCCTGGCCACCTCCGCTTTATATGTATCCACGGAGATGGGGAGGTCCACCCTCTTCCTTACTTCCCTCACCGCTGGAACTACCCTTTTCAGCTCTTCTTCCAGGGGCACGGGTTCTGCTCCTGGCCTTGTGGATTCTCCGCCTATATCTATGAAGTCAGCACCCTCCTCGGCCATCCTCTCTGCAATTTCTCCGGCCCTTTCCGGGTTAATTCTGGAACCCCTATAAAAAGAATCGGGGGTAACATTGATGATCCCCATAAGATAGGTGTTCTCCTCCATATTATAAGTTTTTCCCCTGAGACCCCACTCCTTTGCTTTTTGCTTTAACTGGGCGAGGAGAGCTTCACCGGTTTCCCTGAGGCCCCAGTAGTTCATCTGCAGAAGCTTCCTGGCGGCCCTGGAGATCTGCGCCCTGGTTCCCATGAGGATCACATCGGTTTTTTCAATTTTGCAATTTATCGCATGGCGATGCACCGCTGCGTCCCCCCCAGCCGAGAGCATCTCCTGCTTGATTATGTTGGCCGCCGGGGATGAGAGAGCTGTCAGTTTGAAGAAGAGCATCTTTGACTTAGCCTCAAATATGGGCAGGGAGGCGGTATCAATCCCCACCCTTTCTATCTCCTTTCTCAAGGAAAGCTCGGATATCCTATAGACCATTGGATTGTTCCACGCAGGCATAGGCATTGTGATTGTGGATGGATTCAAAATTCTCCACCTCCACCTTGAACCAGGAGATCCTTTTGTCTTCCCTCAGGGCTAAAGCTATATCCCTGGCGGCGTCCTCCACGAATTTTGGGTTGTCGTAGGCCCTTTCGGTTATGTATTTTTCGTCCTCCCTCTTGAGCAGGGAAAAGAGGGGGGCGCTGGCCGCCCTTTCTGCCACCTCCACCAGCTCTTCAAACCATACCAATTTCCTCATCCTTACCCTCAATCGGGCAATTCCCCTCTGATTGTGGGCTCCCCTTTCCGATATTTCCTTAGAACAGGGACAAAGGTTGTGGACCGGGACATTGACCTCCACCACCAGGTCAAATTTTTCTTCGGTTTTCGTCCCTATGAGCCCGCAGGTATAGTTCATGTAGCTCTCTATCCCAGAGACCGGAGCCTTTTTCCTTATAAAATAAGGAAAGCGAAGTTCAATGTGGGATGTGGAGGCGTTAAAGGCCCTCCTTATATCCTCCAGTATTTTTTCTATGTTATGTATTGCCATGGTGTTTTTGTGTCTTTCCAGCACCTCTATGAACCTTGACATGTGGGTTCCCCGGAATTCCTTGGGCAGGTCCACATACATACTTACCCTGGCCACGGTGGCCTGATACTTGTTTTTTCTGTCCAGGACCTTTATGGGATAAAGCAAATCCTTAATTCCTACCTTGTTTAATGGGACTTCCCTGGTGTCCCTCTGGGATTGGACATCTTTCATAATAAAAAATTTAAAGAGCACGCCCGGAGGGACTCGAACCCCCAACCAACTGATTCGTAGTCAGCCGCTCTATCCAATTGAGCTACGGGCGCGCCCAGTTTTATATTATATCATGTCTCAAGGCCTTCGGAAATTCCACTCCCTGGAGGAGTACTTTTCCACCAGGGGTTTCAGGGCATATGTGTCAAAACCCTTTTCTACGATTTTAGCCCTGAACTTTCGGCGGAAAGCTTCCGCTATCCTTTCCACCATTTCTTCCCTGGGGGGAACCTTATCCAGGACCTCCGAAAGGGAATAAAAACTCTCTTTCAACAGGGAAAGGGGGGTTCTTGTGGCCCTGGCTATCTTTTCCCTTATGTAGTTTATGGGTATGGTTCCGTGAATCAGGAAAACCTCCTTTTTTTTCTTCATGGCCCCGGATACCAGTTTCCTTCCCCTTACCTTTATCTCCCACCTTCCGGGAAAGGAAAAACAGGCCACCTCCTGGCGGGAAAACTCGCCGTATTTATTGTTGGCCAGTTTCACCTCCAGACCCAGGCCCTCTAAGAAAAGGGATAGGGCTTCGGATACCAGAAGGTAGGGATAATAGGGGGAGGGATTGGAGAAGAAAAGGGGTTCCCTGCTGGCCACCGCGTATGTTATTTCGTTGTGGTGAAGAACTGCCTTGCCTCCGGTGATCCGCCGGACGAAGGGAATACCTTCCCTCTCCATGTAATCCAGATCCAGGGCCCTGCTTACCGGCTGGGAAAAACCTACCGTCACCGTGGGGCAGCACCAATCGTATAGCCGCAGGTGTATGCCTCCAGCCCTGCTGGCTTCCATCAAGTATTCGTCCTTGGCCATGTTGAGGGGGCCGGATTCCCGGCCCCCCCTGTAAAGGTATATCTTCAATCCCTATTCTACTTTGACTATCTCGTCGGTATCTATCTGGGCCCTCTGGAGCCTTCCGCTGAAGTCAATGTAGACGGACTTCCACTCTGTGAATATGTCTATGACCGTATGTCCCCCTTCCCTGTGTCCGTTTCCCGTCTGATTTACCCCTCCGAAGGGGAGATGAACCTCTGCGCCTATGGTAGGAGCGTTCACATAGGTTATACCGGTGTAAATGTCCCTTATGGCTATAAAGGCCTTCTTTATGTCGTTGGTATAGATGGAGGAACTCAATCCGTACCTTGAATTGTTGGCTATTTCTATGGCGTGCTCTAAGGAATCGGCGGGTATTACGGAAACTACGGGACCGAAGATCTCCTCCTGGGCTATCCTCATGTCCGGGTCCACATCGGCGAAGATGGTGGGGGCCACGAACCACCCCTTATCGTAGTCTCCGCCGGTAAGCCTGTATCCTCCGATGAGCAGTTTTGCCCCTTCGCTTTTTCCTATCTCAATGTAGGAGAGCACCTTGTTCATCTGGGATTCGTTGATGAGGGGACCCACATCGGTTTTGGGGTCCAGCCCGTTTCCAATTCTCAGCCTTTTAACCCTCTCCACATACATGTCCAGAAACTGCTTGTATACCTTCTTGTGGACTATGACCCTTGAGGTGGCGGTGCAGCGCTGACCGGTGGTTCCAAAACCTCCCCAGGTGGCTCCGTCCACTGCCAGCTCCAGGTTGGCATCGTCCATAACTATCTGGGCGTTCTTTCCACCCATCTCTAAGGAAACCTTCTTAAACAGGCTGGCCCCCTTAGAGCCTATGTGTTTTCCCACCTCGGAGGAGCCGGTGAAGGATATTACCTTTACATAGGGGTGGGTTATGAGGCTCTCGCCAACCACGGCCCCGGAGCCGGTAACCAAATTCACCACCCCCTTAGGAACCCCGGCCTCCACCAGGGTTTTGACGAAATTGTATGCGGAAAGCGGGGTGTCGGTGGCGGGCTTGAAAACCACAGTGTTTCCTGCCACCAGAGCGGGTATTATCTTCCAGGAGGGTATGGCCATGGGGAAGTTCCAGGGGGTTATGATGGCCGCAACCCCCATGGGTATTCTTACCGACATCTGGAACTTCAGGGGAAGTTCCGAGGGGGTGGTAAAGCCGTAAAGGCGGCGTCCTTCCCCTGCGATAAAGAAGCTCATGTCAATGGCTTCCTGAACATCGCCTCTGGTTTCGGGGAGAATTTTCCCCATCTCCTTAGTTTCGTCCCGGGCAAAATCCTCCTTTCTCTCCACCAGCATCTGGGCGGCCCTGAATATGATCTCCGCCCTCTTGGGTGCGGGAACAAGCCTCCATTTTTTGTAAGCCCTCTGGGCTGCCTCCACCGCAGCTTCCACATCCTCCTTGGTGGATTTCTGGAACAGACCTATTACCTCATCCCAGTTGGCGGGGTTGCGGTTCTCATAAACCTCCCCGGAGGAAGAATCCACCCACTCGCCATCAATGAAATTCTTGTAAACCTCAGCCATTTTTCACCTCCGGTTTTGAAGGGGCCGGGGCGGCTGCTCCTCCTCCCATTTCCACGGTTCCCCGGAAAACCGCCCCTTCTTCAATCACCAGTTTGTCCGTTATTATCTTTCCCTGGACCTTTCCTGTGGGGGTTATTATGGTCTTGAGCCTTGTGGTGATGTCTCCTTCCACCTTGCCCTCAATTTTTACCTCCGCGGCCTTGATGTTTCCCTTGACCTCGCCCTCCTGGCGGATGTGCACAGCCCTCTCGGATTCAATATTTCCCTGGACCTTTCCCTGGATCTCCATTTCCTCCCTGGAGACGATGTTTCCTTTGATCTCCACCGTTTTACCGATAAAGGTCCTGCCTGTGGCAGGTGCCCCGGTGGGGGGATAAGAAGGGGTGAACTTCTCCCCCATTTCAGCTTCCTTTTTTCCAATAACCATTTTATCCTCCTTTTATTAGGATTTTCCTCACAGAGGAAAATTTTAGAATACTGAGGTGAAAACTTCAAATAGAGTATAATAAAAAGAAAAAGGAAGGGAAGAATGGTCAAGTATTACGAAGGAAATCTTAAAGGGGAAGGATTAAGGGTAGGGATAGTGGTCTCCCGGTTTAACGGGAGGATAACCTCCAGGCTCTTAGAAGGAGCCCTGGAGGCCTTGGAAAAAACCGGGGTTAAGAAGGAGAACATAGAAGTGTGGAAAACCCCGGGTTCCTTTGAAATTCCCCTGGTGGCGAAGAGGATGGCCCGGAGGGAAAACGGAAGGCCTGATGCCATAATCTGCCTTGGAGCCATTATCCGTGGGGAGACCCCCCATTTTGACTTCGTGGCTTCGGAGGTGGCCAAGGGGATCTCCCAGGTTTCCTTAGAAACGGGGGTTCCCTTGATTTTCGGGGTCATCACCGCCGATACCAAAGAGCAGGCCGAGGAAAGGGCCGGAGGAAAGATGGGCAACCGCGGGTATGAAGCAGCCCTCTCCGCTGTGGAGGTGGCCAACCTTCTCAGGAGTGAAGCCAACTTATGAAGAAGGAGAGGAGGATTGCCAGGGAATTGGCCCTGCAATACCTTTTCCCTCTGGAGATGGGAGGGGAGCCGGATTCGGCCCTGAAGAAGAGGTTGCAAAACTGCCAGGACGAAATTTGCTCCTATGCCAGGTTTTTGGTGAGGGGTGTTATGGAGAGGAAGGAGGAGCTGGAGGAGAGGCTTTCCTCCAGCTCCAAGAAGAACTTCCATAGCCTTCTGCCCATAGAGAAGGTCATACTACGCCTGGGAGCTCTGGAGTTGCTCTCGGGGCTGAAACCCTCCATTGCCATAAACGAAGCGGTGGAGCTGGCGAAGAAGTACGGGGAGCCTTCCTCCTTCAGGCTGATAAACGGGGTTCTGGATACCTTGGCAAAATCCTTAAAGGAGGTTTAAGTGCAGGAAAAGGAAGCCAGAAAGGAAAACCTTAAAAAACTTCAGGACCTGGGATATAGCCCCCATCCCTATTCCTTCCCGGCCGAGGATACTGTTAGCAAAATAGTTGAAAAATTCAAAGATGAACGGGACGAGGAGAGGCTGAAAAAGGTCCATGTCAGGACCGCCGGAAGGATACTTACCCTTCGGAGGATGGGAAGGGCCACCTTTTTGCACATTTCCGATGGCCTTGAGAAGCTCCAGGTTTTCCTGAGGGAGAACGAGCTGGGTAAGGAAAAATACAGGCATTTCAGGTACTTCAATATAGGGGACTGGATCGGTGTAGAAGGGATTTTGTTCCGGACCAAAACCGGCGAACTCACCGTTCTCGCCAGAGACTTTACCCTTTTGGCCAAGGCCCTTCTCCCTCTGCCTGAGAAATGGCACGGGCTTCAGGATGTGGAGGTGAGGTTCAGAAAAAGATACCTGGACCTTATAGTGAATAGAAGGAGCCGGAAGGTCTTTGAAACGAGGGCCAGGCTCCTTCAACTCATAAGAAATTTCTTCCTTTCCAGGGGCTTTTTAGAGGTGGAAACCCCCATGATGCACCCGGTGCTGGGGGGAGCTGCAGCCAAACCCTTCCGCACCCATCACAATGCCCTGGATATGGACCTTTACCTCAGGATAGCTCCGGAGCTTTACCTGAAAAGGCTGGTGGTGGGGGGAATGGAAAGGGTCTTTGAGATAGGAAGAAATTTCCGAAACGAAGGCCTCTCCGCCCAGCACAACCCCGAATTCACCATGCTTGAGTTTTACTGGGCCTATAAAGATTACCTGTTTCTCATGGACCTTACCGAGGAGCTCTTCCAGGAGCTCGCTGTTTCCGTATGGGGTGGGTTGCAGGGCAGCTACCAGGGCAGGGAACTGGACCTTTCCCCTCCCTGGCGAAGGATAAAGTTCATGGATTCCTTAGCGGAGGCTCTGGGGGTGGAGAAGGAGATGCTGTGGGATGAGAAGTGGGTCCTGAGCAGGGCCAGGGAGGAATTTCCCGAGGATGCAGGCCCTCCTCCCTCCACCTACGGTAAGGCCCTGGATTTTCTCTTTGACCTCCACATAAAGGAGAAACTCTGGGACCCTACCTTCGTGATGGACCACCCCAAGGTTATCTCCCCCTTGGCCAAGGAACATAGAGAGGACCCCAGACTTACCGAAAGGTTTGAGCTTATAATGGCTGGCATGGAGATAGCCAACGCCTTCTCAGAGCTTACGGACCCGGAGGAACAGAGGGCGAGGTTTGAGGAGCAGGTCCGCAGGAAGGAGGAAGGGGCGGAGGTGGATCTGGATTACATAGAGGCCCTGAGCTACGGCCTTCCCCCCACGGCCGGTGAGGGGATCGGAATAGACAGGACCGTAATGATTTTCACCGATTCCCCTAATATAAGGGAGGTTATCCTCTTTCCTCTTATGAGGAAGAAAGGATGAAGTTCCCCCTCTTCGTTGCCCTTCGCTACCTCTTCTCCAGGAGAAAGCAAACCTTCATATCCCTTATTTCTGCGGTTTCCGTCCTGGGAATCACCATAGGGGTTGCCTCCTTAGTGGTGGCCCTGGCTCTGATATCCGGATTCCACAGCGAAATCCAGGGTAAGGTGCTGGAGGCCACCTCAGCCATCATGGCCTCGCTACCGGAGGGAGGAATAAGGGATTGGAAAAGCGTTTGCCGGAGGATGGGAGAATTACCCTTCGTGAAAAGGGCCTATCCCCAGGCCATATACCAGGCCCTGGCCAAGGGTCCTCTTTCAACCCAGGCCGTTATGCTAAGGGGGATCTCCTTGACTTCCCCTCCTCCCTGGGCCCAGGGCTACAAGGGAGAAGGGCTTTTGCTGGGGATGAGGCTTATGGAATCCCTGGGGGTCTTTCCCGGAGAGACCTTGGAGGTTTATCTTCCCAAGCTGGAGCTTACCCCCTTTGGGGCAAGGCCCAGGGCCAGGAGGGTAAAGGTGGAAGGGGGATTTTCCAGCGGCCTTTATGTTCTGGACAATACCGCGGCTGCTTTTCCCTTGGATAAAGCGAGGGAAATGCTTGGAGAGGAGCTCCCGGTAAACTACATAAACATAGATGTGAACGATATATACAGGGCGTCAGAGTATGCTCACTTGCTTCAGGAAAAATTCCCGGATTTTACCTTTACCCCCTGGAGCGAAATCAACAGGACCCTCTTTGAATCCCTGAAACTGGAGAAGAAGGTTATCTTTATGGTCATAGCCCTTATCGTGGTGGTGGCTGCCCTCAACATAGTGGCCTCCCTCATCCTCATGGTTATGGAGAAGGTGAAGGATATTGGCATCCTCATGTCCATGGGAGCTACCAGGAAGGATATTTCCATGGTCTTCATGCTTCAGGGGCTGCTGGTAGGATTTTTAGGGGTTGTTATCGGGGAGGCCCTGGGGGTAATTTTTTCCTTCCTGGCCAACAGGTTCAGCCTCATAAGGATCCCCCCTGACATATATCAGCTGGACCATGTCCCTTTTCAGGTAAAGCCCTTGGAAGCCATAGGGGTAGGGGTCTTTGCCCTTTTCATAAGCTTCCTATCCACTGTTTACCCCGCCAGGAAGGCATCTTCCATAGACCCTTCGGAGGCCATAAGGTATGAGTGAAGTAAGGCTGGAGGGGGTGGTAAAGAGATATCCTTCCCCGGACGGGGAAATTGAGGTTTTAGGGGGGGTGGACCTGGCTGTAGGGAAGGGGGAGGCGGTCTCCATCATGGGACCCTCAGGTAGTGGTAAGACAACCCTGCTTCACATAATAGGAACCCTTTTAAGGCCCACTTCCGGCAGGGTTTCTCTGAACGGTCAGGAAATCTCCTCCATGGGAGAAGGGGAGCTGGCCCTTTTCAGAAACAGAAAGATAGGATTCGTATTTCAGTTCCACCACCTGCTGCCGGAGTTTACCGTCCTGGAAAATGTCATGATGCCCCTGATTATAAGAGGGGAAAGGGGAGCGGAGGAAAGGGCCCGGCGGGTTCTTGAGATGGTGGGGATGGGCCATAGGCTAAAATTTAAACCCGCCCAGCTCTCCGGGGGCGAAAAACAGAGGGTGGCCCTGGCCAGGGCATTGGTCAACTCCCCCAGCCTTCTTCTTGCCGACGAGCCCACCGGAAACCTTGACTGGAAATCCTCTTCCCAGCTCATGGATATTCTGGCGCGCCTACACCGCCAGCTGGGATTTACGCTTATAATAGTTACCCACAACAGGGAAATTGCCGAAAAATGGGGTAAAATATATTTGTTGGAAAGGGGTAAATTGAGATGTTGCACAGATTAAGCGAAGGAGCCAAACAGGTAATAAATTTTGCCAGGCAGATAGCCCTTTTTGACTACGGAGAAGCCCAGGTGGAGCCGGAACACCTCCTCCTGGGCATGACCAAGGTTAAAATAGGGAATGTAAGCAGAATACTGCGGGCCTTCCACATAGACCCGGAGCAGCTGAGGGAGGACCTCAGCATTTTGAAACCAGCGCCTTCCTCCCTGAAGGTTTACATTACCGACATTCCCCTTAGCGAAGCCTCCGATAGAGTACTGGATTACGCGGAGGAGGAGGCGGCGTCCATGAACTCCCAGGTTGTGGGGGTGGAGCACATCCTTCTGGGGATCCTCCGGGAGAGGCAATCGGTGGCGGCGGAGCTTTTGATGAGCTATGGTATGAGCCCCATGAGGCTGAGGTCCTACATCCTCAGGGGCTTTCCGGAGGACGAGGAGTTTCCTCCGGTTCCTGAAGTCCTGGAAGAGTTCTCTGTGGACTTAGTGGACCTGGCCAGGAAGGGTAGGCTGGATCCCCTTATAGGAAGGGAAAGGGAAGTGGAGATGTTGATGAATGTGCTGGCCCGAAGGAGGAAGAACAATCCTCTTCTTATAGGGGAGGCCGGGGTGGGGAAAACCGCCATAGTGGAGGGCCTGGCCCAGAGGATGGCCCGGGGGGAGGTTCCTCCTTTTCTCAGAGATAAAACCATCCTCATGCTTTCCATGTCCGATGTGGTGGCTGGAACCCGCTACAGGGGGGAGTTTGAGGAAAGAATGAGGGATATTCTGGAAGAGGTGCTGGAGAGAAACGATGTAATCCTCTTTATAGATGAAATTCACACCATAGTGGGGGCAGGAGCTGCCGAGGGAGCCATAGATGCTGCCTCTATATTGAAGCCCTTTTTAGCAACGGGCAGGATAAGGGTTATAGGCACCACCACGCCCTCGGACTACAGGACCACCATAGAACAGGACCCTGCCCTTGACAGGAGATTCCAGAAGATATTTGTTGAACCTCCTTCCCGGCAGGAGGTTATGGAGATACTCAGGGGGCTGAGGTGGAAGTACGAGGAGCATCACGGGGTCCGTTACACCAAGGAAGCCCTGAAGGCCATGGTCCACCTTTCCTCCCTTTACCTGACCTACAGGCAGTTTCCGGACAAGGCGGTGGACCTTCTGGACGAGTCCGGGGCCATGGTGGCCCTTCAGGGAAGGAGGGTGGTGAGGAAGGCGGATGTAGAAAAATTGGTCTCCCGCAAAACCGGTATCCCCCTGCCTAACCTCAAGGAAAGCGAGAAGGAAAGGGTGTTCAGGCTTCGGGCAAGGATGGAAAGGGAAATAATCGGCCAGCGCCATGCCATAGAGGCCCTGGTTTCCGCCATAAAGAGGGCCTCGGTGGGGGTTAGAAGAGGAAAAAGGCCCTGGGGGATTTTCCTCTTCGTGGGGCCCACCGGTGTGGGAAAAACCCATACTGCCAGAGTCCTGGCCAAGCACCTTATGGGCAGCGAAGATAAGCTCATAAGAATAGACATGTCCGAATTCAAGGAGGAGCACACCATATCCAAGCTTATAGGGGCGCCTCCGGGTTATGTTGGCTACGGTAGAGGAGGTTATTTGACCGAAAGGGTAAGGAATAACCCCTACTCCGTGGTGCTCTTAGACGAAATAGAAAAGGCCCACCCCTCCATCTTCAACCTTTTCCTTCAGGTCCTGGAGGATGGAAGACTCACCGATGGGATGGGAAGGACGGCGGACTTCACCAATACCATAATCATAATGACATCCAATATCGGGACCAGGGAGATGCTTTCTGCCAGAAAGGTTGGTTTTGCTTCCCTGAGCTCCTCCGATAGGGAAAAATTGCTCAGGGAAAGCGTCAGCGGCTTCTTCCCTCCGGAGTTTTTAAATCGCCTGGATGAGGTGATTTTCTTCAGTCCTTTGACCCGGGAGGACCTCAGGGAAATAGCCCGCTCCATAATCGCTGAGGTAAATCAGGAGGCTAAGGACACGGGCTGGGAGCTCAGGCTTTCCCCATCCGCCCTGGAGCTTCTGGTAAGCAAAGCCCTTGGGGAATGGAAATTCGGAGCCAGGCCCCTGCGCAGGATTATAGAAAGGGAAATAATAGACAGGGCAGCGGAGCTTCTTTTGAACAAAACCGGAAAATGGATTATAATTGAGGTCAATGAAAAACAGGGTAGCTTTACTATTAAAGGCAGGACTGGCAGTTCTTCTTCTCCTTCCCCTATGGGCAGCAAAGATAGAAAAAATTGAGATCTTAGGGCTAAAAAGGCTTTCCCCTGAGACGGTAAAGTACTATTTAGTTTCCTCCGAGGGGATGGAATTCAGCCCTGCCCGGGTGAGGCAGGACATTGAGAACCTATGGAAGACCGGATTTTTTTCCGATATTCAGGTTTACATAAAGGATGAAGGTAGGGTTCTTCGTTTTGTCGTTAAGGAAAGGCCCATCGTTAAGAGGGTGGTAATAAAAACCGACCGGTACATAAAGAAAACGGATATAACCGATAAATTAAAGGAAGAGGGGGTGGAAATCCTCCCCTATTCCTATTATCAGCCCTCCAGGGTGGCCAGGGTAAAGAAGGTGATAGAGGATTTTCTTAAGGAAAAGGGTTTTGCCCTGGGAAGGGTGGAGGTGCAAAAGGAGGGGAAGGAGGAAATAACCTTAACATTTGATGTCAGGGCCGGGGGCAAGCTCAGGATCGGGGAAATTGATATAAGAGGGAACTCCATGGTCCCTACCCCGGTCTTGGTCGGAGCCATAAGGTCCATAAGGAAATTTTCCCCTTTCAACCTGATATACCTGAAAAAAACGGTCTATTCCTCCAGGGCCCTGGAGGAGGCCCGCCAGGAACTGCGGAAAAAATACTTGGACCTGGGTTTTCTGGATGTGTTCGTGGGGGAACCCAGGATTGAGATAGAGGAGAGAAGGGATTTTCTGGGGCAGAAGAGGAAGATGATCAGGGTTGTCTTTCAGGTCAACGAGGGGAACATATATCGGGTAGGGAAGGTGGAGGTGGAAGGGAACAAAGCCTTCCCCAGGGGCCTCATAAAGTCCCTGATCCTTCTCAAAAGGAATCAAATTTACTCCCTCAGCAAGAGGGAGGATTCGGTAAAAAATATTCAGGACCTCTACGGCTCCATCGGTTACATATACGCTCAGGTAATTCCCATTGAGGAACCCAAGCCGGAAAGCCACCGGGTGGACATAACCTTCAGGATAATAGAGAACAAAAGAGTAAGGCTTCATCGCCTGGATTTCAAGGGGAACACCTATACCTACGACAAAGTCCTCAGAAGGGAATTTCTCATAGCCGAGGGCGATTACTTCAATGTGGAGGCCTTTAAGAACAGCCTCATCAGGATAAGACAGCTGGGCATCGTGGAGATAAAGGAGAACCCTGATTTTCATCCGGTGGGGGAAGACAAAATGGATGTGGTGGTTAAAGTGGAGGAGATGCACAGGAACCAGATATTCTTCAACGCCGGTTATGGGGGATTCTTCGGTTATTTCGTGGGGGGGTCCCTTTCCACCTCCAATTTTATGGGGAAGGGGGAAAACCTCAGCCTCTTCCTTCAGTATGGCACCCGATACAAAAGCTATAGCATTTCCTTCACTGAACCCTATCTCTTTGATAGGCCCATCTTCCTCACCTTTAACATACACAACAACCTTTCCATCTTCCCCTACATGTTTACCAGGCAGATGAAGGGAGGGGGGCTCACCTTCGGTATAAAAAAGGGCTTCTGGAGGTTTGATTTCTCCTATACCAATGATTTCATATCCTTAAAGGATGTGAACGAGGATTATATAAACAATTTGCCGGAATTTTACCGCCTTCTCTGGTTTACCAATATGAGAATCGCTGCCATCTCGCCGGTAATTTACCGCTCCAGCGTGGACTCCCCTATCTGGCCCGAGAAGGGAACCCTTTACCTTTACGGCCTGAAGATCGCCAACAGGGCTCTGGGAAGCGAAACGGACTTCGTAAGCAACTGGGTGGAGTTCACCCATTATCACAAGTTCAAATGGGGACATATCCTGGGCATGCACTTCAGGCTTCAATACATGAAGGCCCTGGGCGACAGCACCATTCCCATTTACGAAAGGATTTTCATGGGGGGAGAGCAGTCCCTCAGGGGGTTTGATTTCTATCGGGTAAGCCCCCAGGAGAACGGAGTAAGAATAGGGGGGACCAAATCCGTGCTGTTTAACTTAGAATATGAGATAAGGATGAAGGACTCGCCCATGGCGGTGGTTCTATTTCTGGACGCAGGAAATGTTTATAGCGAAAATCAAAGC
Source organism: Candidatus Aminicenantota bacterium (assembly GCA_026987025.1). GTDB lineage: Bacteria > Acidobacteriota > Aminicenantia > S016-38 > S016-38 > JALSNJ01. Next base: position 48,861 of record JALSNJ010000029.1, read on the forward strand.
ATGGACATAACGGACCTTTACTATTGCACCGGAGTGGAGGGAAGAGTTTTCATAGAGATGCTTAGAATTCCCTTCCGTCTGATAATATCGTATAATCCTAAGCTTCCCACCAAATACGATAGAAACTTCACCATAAGGATAGGAATGGGAAGAACATTTTAAAGGAGGTAGGCATGAAAAAAGCACTCTTGGGAATTCTCTCCTTAGCTCTGCTTTCGGCAGCGGCTTATAGCCAGAAGATAAGGATAGGGGTGGTGAACCCGGACTATATTCTGGCCAATTCCAAGGAGGGGAAAAAGATATTGAGCGAACTTCAGGCTCTTCAAAAAAGGAAGGAGGCGGAGATAGCCCGGAGGCAGAAGGAAATTCAGAACCTTCAGAGGAAGCTTCAGACCCAGCAGGGAGTAATGAGTCCCCAGGCCGTTCAAAACCTCCAGGATAAGATAATGGAAAAGCAGAAGGCCCTCAAAAGGTATGTGGACGATGCCAAGGACGAACTGGCCAGGGCCAATCAGAAGAAGCTCGGCGCCTTTCAGCAGAAGATGCTTAAGGTGATAAAAAGGGTGGCCAAGGCCAAGGGTCTGGTGCTGGTTCTGGACAAAAGGCAGGTTATATATTCCGACCCTGTCATAGACATTTCCTCAGAAGTGATAGGCGAGCTGGATAAGATGTTTGACAAACAGGTGGGGATAGGAAAATGAAGGTGGAAGAGATTCTGGCCCTCCTCCCCCATCGCTACCCTTTCATGCTTGTGGATAAAATAAAGGAGGTGGAGGAAGGGAAAAGAATCGTCGGAATAAAGAATGTAACCTTCAACGAAGCCTTTTTCCAGGGCCATTTCCCCGGGAGGCCAGTGATGCCGGGGGTCCTCATTCTGGAGGCCATGGCCCAGACAGGGGCAGTTTTGTTGCTTTATTCCTTTGAGGAGGCCAGGAAAAAGCTCTTTTATCTGGCTGGAATAAAGGAGGCCCGGTTCAAGAGGCCGGTGGTTCCCGGGGATGTGCTGGAAATGGAGCTTACCGTGGAGAAATTAAGGAGCAATTACGCCGCCATGCGGGGGGTGGCCAGGGTGGAGGGAGAGGTGGCGGCCCAGGCCCTTATCCAGTCCATAGGAGTGGAGGAGGAATGAAGGTTCACCCCACCGCCCAGCTCCTGGGGGAAGTTCACCTGGAGGAGGGGGTGGAAGTAGGTCCCTATGCCATCCTGGATGGAAGGCTGGGGCCGATAAAAATAGGCGCAGGAACCATAGTTTTCGGCAATGTATGGATCCAGGGACCTACCTTTATAGGGGAAGAGAATGTAATTTATCCCTTCGCGTCCATAGGGGGAGGCCCCCAGGACCTGGAATACAAATTGGAGCCCACGGAAATTTACATAGGGGACAGGAATGTTATAAGGGAGTATGTAACCATAAACAAGGGCTCCACCAAGGATAAAGGGAAGACGGTTATAGGCAACGACAACTACTTCATGGCTTACTCCCACATAGCCCACGATTGCAAGATAGGAAACCATGTGGTTTTTACCAACGGTGCTTCCATAGCCGGGCATGTGGAGGTTCATGACTACGCCATACTGAGCGCCTTCGTTGGTGTGCAACAGTTCTCCAGGATAGGGGCCCATGCCTTTGTGGGGGGATACAGCGCGGTGAACCAGGATGTTCTTCCCTATGCCAAGGTCGTAGGGCTTCGCCCTTTGGAGATTGTGGGGGTAAATACCGTGGGCCTTTCCCGCCGGGGATTTAGCCGGGAACAGATAAGGGCCATAGATAAGGCCTTCAGGCTCCTGCTTCGCTCCGGGCTCCTCTTGAAGGACGCCATAGAAAAGATAGAGGAGGAACTGGGAGAGAGGCCGGAGATAAAGGTTCTTCTGGATTTCCTTAGAACCCTGGACCCCAGGCGGGGATTTCACAGAAAAATAAGGAAAAGATGAGACTGTTGGTGGTGGCCGGGGAAGGAATTTTGCCCGGGGAAGTGGTGAAGGGAGCCCGGTCCCAAGGATACGATGTGGTGGTTTTCAACTTTTCAAAGAAGCCCATAGAGGCACCCCAGGTCTTCAATTTCAAAATAGAGGATGCAGGCAAGGCTCTCTCCACCATGGAGACCCTTTCCCCCGATGAGGCGGTGATGGTGGGTAAAGTGGAGCACAAAATAGTCTTCTCGTCCCTGTTTACCAAGCCCTCCCTTCTTCCTCTGGTAAGGAGGTTGAAGGGAAAAAAGCCCATGGAGATACTGAAGACCATAGGGGAGATAATAGAGGAAAGGGGCGTGAAACTTGTAAGCCCCCTCAAGTTTGTTCCCCATCTGGTTTTCCCCCGGGGAGAGCTGGTGGGAAGATTTAGCCAGCAGGAGCTGAAGGAGATTTCCAGGGCCTATTCGCTGGCTAAGGAGCTGGCCCGGATGGATATAGGACAGGCCATAGCCTGGAAGGAGGGGGCGGTGGTGGCGGTGGAGGCCATGGAGGGGACCGACAGGATGATAAGGAGGGCCGGGGAGCTGGTCAAGGATTTCACCGTGGTTAAGGTGAGCCGCCCTTCTCAGGATCTCCGATATGACCTTCCGGTGGTGGGCCCTTCCACCTTAGAGGCCATGGCTGAGGCAGGAGGGAAAAACCTGGTTTTTGAGGCCGGGAAGACCATTTTTCTGAATCCGGAACTTTCTCTGGATTTTGCCCGCAGGAGGCGAATAAAAATAATTTCCTGGGAGGAGCCGGAAAATGAATAGGGTGAAGCTGGCTGTGGTGGGAGTAGGGAAGCTTGGAAGCCTCCACTCCAGGGTTATTTCCGAGATCTCAGAGGCGGAGCTCGTCTATGTGGTGGACATAATAAAGGAGAGGGCCGAAGAGGTGGGCTCAGAGTATTCCGCCGAGCCCCTCTTAGATTACACCCGGGTGAAGGATGTGGATGGAGTGGTGGTGGCCACCCCCACCCATTCCCATTACGAAATCGCCAGGCATTTCCTGGAGAAGGGGATAAACCTCCTGGTAGAAAAGCCCATTACCTCCTCCAGCCAGGAAGCGGAGGAACTCCTTACCCTGGCCGAGAAGAAGAATGTTGTCCTACATGTAGGCCATGTGGAGAGGTTTAATCCGGCGGCCAGAAGGCTTTTTGAGATAAAGGAAAAACCCAATTTCATAAGGGCCCAGAGGCTTTCCCCCTTTACCGGCAGGTCCTTGGACATAAATGTGGTCCAGGACCTGATGATCCATGACCTTGAAATCGTCCTTTCCCTTTTGAGGGAGGAACCCCAATTGATTCACGCCTCCGGGGTGCGGTTTGCCACGGGGAAGCTGGACTTTGCCACGGCCATATTGAGGTTCCCTTCCTGCGTGGTGGAGATTACCGCCAGCAGAATATACGACAAGAAGCTCCGCCGTCTGGACGCCTTCTTCCCTTCGGGCCTATATGTCAAGCTGGATTTTGCCCAGAATACCTTCGCCAGGTTCAGGCCAACCCTTTACGGAATAGAGGAGGAATGGACAAGGATAGTTTCCAAGGAGCCCCTCAGGGCCCAAATGGAAAGGTTTATAGAAGCCATAAAGGGAAGGGGGGAGAGGTGGGATGTTACGGCGGTAAAGGCTCTGGGCTGGGCTGAGAAGATATCTGAAATTGCTGAAAGAAGTTCTTAGCAGGGCGGAAGCCCTGGGAATCCCCGGGGGAGAGATACTTCTTGGCGAAAGGGGGAAGGTGGTGTTCTATTCCTCCTACGGTTGTAGAACCCTGCTCCCTGAACCTGAGCCATGGAAGCAGGACCTTTACCTGGACCTGGCCTCCATAACCAAGCCCATGGTTACCGCCCACATAGTTCTCTGGCTTTACCAGAGGGGGGAGCTTTCCCTGCAGGACAGCATTAGAAAGTTCCTGCCGGAGGCACCCTGGGACCTCACGCTGCTGGAACTGGGAACCCACACCTCCGGTCTTCCATCCTGGGTTCCCCTTTATGGAAAAGGCCCTGGCCGGGACAGGATGAAGGAGGTTCTTTTCTCCCTGAAGCCCGAAGGGAGGGGGGAAGTTAAATATTCCTGTATGGGGTATTTTCTTCTCGGGATGGTGGTGGAGAGGATAACCGGGAGGAGGCTGGGAGATTTTGCCGAAGAGTTCTTCAGGGGCAGGGATTTTGACATCAGAATGGGAAGGGCCTTCCCGGCGGTCCCCACTGAAAAAGGGAACCTTTACGAGAGGTCAAGGGCTCCGCAGGCCCGGGTGAGATTCAGGGATTACCTCATAGAAGGGGAGGTTCACGATGGAAACTCCTTTTATTGGGGAGGGGATGGAGGGAACGCCGGGGCCTTCTCCAGGGCCAAGGAAGTATTAAAGTATCCCTTAGTTTTTGAGGAGCTCGGGCAGGGCAAAAGCTTCGCTGAAACCGAATTGAAGGGTGGAAGGAGCTTCGGCTGGGAAACCAGGGGGAAGGTTCTCCTCCACCACGGATTTACCGGCGCCACCCTGTTATTTCATCCGGAAAACAAAAGAGCGGCCTTTTTGTACCTGAGCAGGACCCATCCCCATGTAAGGCTTCAGGAAGTTCAGGAACCCCGGACCCTGTTTCTTCGGGCTGCCCTTCCTTTCCTGAAGGGAAAATGAGCGGAAGAGTCCTTGAATATATTGGGGTTTCTGTTGAAAAAGGCCCCTCTTGTATCTATAATACAGATTAGAAAATCCTTTAGGAGGTGAAGGTATGGAAAAGATTTACAAGGAGATCGCCAAGGAGCTGGGAATAAGCCAGGAAAAGGCTAAAAAAGCCGTAAAGCTCTTCCTGGAGAAGGCCGGAGAAGTGGCAGCCAGGGGGCAGAAGGTTATAGTTCCCGGCTACATTTCCATCAGCAAGGTGAAAAGGGCGGCCAGGACGGGAATCAATCCTAGGACCAAGGAAAAGATTAAGATACCTGCCAAGGAGGTTTTGAAGGCCAAGCTCGGAAAGAAAATTCAGGAAAAGCTCTGAAGGAAGGCCCTTCCCCCTTTCCCTGAGGGAAAGGGGGGTTTTTGTTTTTCGCTTGAAAAATGAAAAGATTAACCCTGGTAAGGGAAAGCCGGCGGCCTTTAAACATAAGAAAACTTCTTGAGAGGTCCTATTTTGCCAGGGAGATTGAAGGGAAAAGGGAGGTGGGGGTGGTGGTGAGCCTACTCAGTTTTCGCGGGAAGTACGAGATGACCAATGTGGAGGCCGCCGCGGAGCTTACCCGATTCATAAAGGAGGTTTCCCCTTCTACTAAGGTCATTATTGCCGGGGCCAGCTACGAGGCTTATCGTGAAGGGAAGAATACGGAGGAGGCTTTTAAGAGGTTAAAATACGCCTTGGCCAAAAGGGAAGGGGCTGAACTTTTACCTTTGGAAAAGGGGGATTATCAGGAGGTGGAGGCCGAGACGGTTAACGGGCCGAAAAAGATCAGGGTTTCTACCTTCAGGCCTTCCCTCCTCGTCTCCTTTACCCCTCCCAAGACCCATCCCATTTTGATTCTTTCCGCCACCCTGGACAACCTGGCCTTTGAAATGACCCATCCGGCGGATAGACAATTTCTTTACGGGGGGAAACTATGGCCTGAGGACCCCCGGCCTTACTACAGGCTGGCGGCCAGAAACATAGCCAGGGTGGTATCCCTTCTAAAACCCGATGTGGGAATAGTGGATGGTCTTTTCGCCGTGGAAGGGAGGGGGCCCCTTCAGGGCAGTCCTGTTTTTCATCAGCTTGCCCTCATTTCCCCTGACCTGGTTCTGGTGGACTCCTTAGCGGCGGCCTTAGCCGGGGTGGACCCGAAGAAGCTTTATTACCTGAAGTACGCCGAAGAAAGGGGGCTGGGCAGTACCGATTACGGGAAGACGATTCCCAAGGAAAGGGTCCGCCAGTTCAGGTTCCCCTACAGACTTCATCCAGCCTCCCAGCTCCTTCTTCAATGAGGGTTAGTATGGCCTTAGCGGCCAAGCGGGAGGCAGGGGTGGAGGGAAACATTTTCCTTATCTCCTCCAGGTCCTTTTTAATCCGGTCTTTGTAATTTCCCTCCCTCAGTATTTTCTCGGTCTCCTGAAGGAGGTTCTCCACGGTGAACTTTCTCTGAAAGAACTCCCTCACTATTTCCCTTCCAGCCAGGATGTTGACTATGGAGTACCTTTCCAGTTTTACCAGGGGTTTCACCACAGCGTAGGTGAAGGCAGGAAGACGGTAGAAGACCAGGAATGGGGTGAGCAAAAAAGCGGTTTCCAGGGTTGCGGTGCCCGAAGCGGAGAGGACGGCCCGGGCGTAGGCCATGGAGGAGTAGCGATGTTTTTCCACGGTTATTATCCCTTCCAGGGGGTATTCCCTCAATTTTTCCTTAGTGGTGGGGGCCACCGCCAGAAGGACCTTTACCCCAGGGTTCCTTTCCCTGAAAGCCCTTGTGAATTGCAAGAGCACCGGCATGTGGTTCTTTATTTCCATGGGCCTGCTCCCGGGAAGAAGGGTGATAAAGTTCTCCACCCCGTAAATTCTTGAAAATTCCTCCCTGGATATCTCCGGTCTCACCCTTTCCATCCCCGGATGCCCTACAAAGCAGTGGGGGATATCCCATTCTCTGTAAATTTCCCTTTCAAAGGGGTAAATAAGGAGTTCCAGGTCCACCAGTTTCTTCACCTTTTTTATCCTTCCCGGCCTCCAGGCCCATACGGTGGGGCTGACATAGTGAACCACGGGGATATTTGCCCGTTTCTTAACCATCCTTGCCAGCATGAAGTGAAAATCAGGAAGGTCTATGAGGACCAAGGCGGCGGGCTTTCTGCGGAGTATCTCCCGGGTTAGGGCCTTCAGCAATCTTCTTATTTTCAGGAGATGGGGGGCCAGCTCAAAAACCCCGGCCCACTGAATCTCCTCCATGGGGTAAACAATTTCCAGCCCCTGACGCTTCAGATTCTCCCCTCCTATTCCGAAGGCAGGAAGCCGAAGCTCCTTGAGCAGGGAGGCACCCCACAGGTCAGCGGAATACTCGCCGGCGGAAAGGAAGATTATTTTTTCCAATATTTTTTCCGCAGTTTTTTGTCGGTGAACTTGATTATAAAAAGCCAATCCTCGTATTGGGTGTGTCCCTCGTAGGAAATTACCGCCTCCCCGGTGGCCCTGGGGGCTACCCCTATGAGGGCCGGGCGGGGAAACTCTCCTGCCTCTTCCTCCTTTACGAGGTATACGAAATCCGGATTGGGAACCTGGGGCAGCATTACCAGATACCAGTTTCCCTTGGAAAGGGGGTCCCGCCATTTTCTCCTCAGCAATTTTTCCTTTACCAGCTCGTCCAGGTTCTTCGGAAGTTTTCCCGGGTGTTTTTTAATGTACCTGCCTATGGCCTCCACTATGCGGGTTCCCCGGAATATGGCCTCCTTTTCCAGGTTTCTTTTTATCTGGGTCTCCCAGACCGGGATGGCCACCATCAGGGACAGGTTCACTAAAAAAAGGACGAAAATTATGGTCAGGAAGGTGTAGCCTCTCTGCATCACCACTGATTGTAGGGGGTTCCTTCGGTGGAAATTTTGTCGGAACCCGATTTCACATCCACTATTCCGGGTATTTTTCCCTCGGCCAGCTCCTCCAGGGAGAGCTCCTCCTGGACCTCCACCCATGTTTCTGAGGAACCTGTAATGGGGTCTACCGGGATGGCCCTCAAATACTTTTCCTCCACCAGCTCCTGAAGGGAGCGGGGATATCTTCCTTTGTCCAGCTTAAACTGCTGAATAAGCTTCCTCATTTGAAAGAGGTCCTCCCTGAGGGCAGCTTCCTTGGCCTTCTTTACGGAGTTGTAGTAGTTCGGTATGGCTATGGCAGCCAGAATACCTATTATGGTCATCACCACCAGAAGCTCCAAGAGGGTAAATCCCCTACCATTTCCGGTACGGTATCCCATTTAGCCCCACCTCCAGGGACCTGGTGTAGACATCGTAGACATTCTGTCCCCCCCAGGTCTCAGAGTCCGGCTCGTCCTGGTAAGACCTGAGGCCCCAATCAAAGGATTCCGTCATGGGGTCCCAGGGTATTCTTCTGAGGAATTTAATTTTTAGGCCCTTCTTGTCCGTGGCCTCCACCCCTTCCACCAGGGTTTCCAGGGTGGGGGGATAACCCAGGGTGGTTAAGGGGTTCTCCACCTTTATTTTTTTTGCGTCCGCCAGTTTTTTGTATTCGTCTATGGCGGTCCTTATGGTCCTTAAAGCATACATAAGCTCAATTTCCTTTTTCTTCTTAACCACCGTATAGGAAAGGGGAATTACTGCCATGGCCAGGACCGAGAGGATGGCAGCCACGGCAATGAGCTCTACATAGGTAAAACCTTTATCTTTCATTTCTCCTGGGGGGTCTTCTTCTATTGTGCCCCCGGCGGCGGTTTTCCCTGTGGTGGTGCCTTCTTTCTTCCTCCTCCCCTTCCTCAATTTCCTCCAGGACCTTCTTGGAAAGCTTTATCCTGTCGTATTCGTCCTTGGCGATTACCTTAACCACCACTTCCTGGCCTTCCCGCAGCACATCCCTGACGCTTCTTATCCTGCGGTGGGAGATTTCGGAAATATGCAGAAGGCCAATGACATTGGGGAGAATCTCTATGAAGGCCCCGTAGTCCTCTATTCTCACCACCTTTCCTATGTATATTTTCCCCACCTCTGCGCTCTGGGTAACTTCCTCCACCGCCTTCCTGGCCGCCTCTGCCTCCTCCATGGTTTCGGCGGCTATGGTAACGCTTCCGTCCTGCTCTATGTTAATCTTGGCCCCGGTCCTCTCTATTATTCCCTTTATGGTGCGGCCTGCAGGCCCTATGAGGTCCTTTATTTTAGCAGGGTTTATCTGCAGGGTGATTATCCTGGGGGCATACTGAGATATGGATTTTCTGGGCTGAGGCAGAACATCCAGCATCTTCTCCAGAACATAAAGCCGGGCCTCCTTTGCCTGATGAAGGGCTTTGCTCAGAACCTCGTAGGAAACCTTTTTGATTTTTATGTCCATCTGAAGGGCTGTTATTCCTTCCTTGGAGCCTGCCACCTTAAAATCCATGTCCCCATAGTGGTCCTCCAGGCCAGCTATGTCCGTGAGGATGGCGTATTTTTCGTCGCTCTCGTAGATTAACCCCATGGCTATTCCGGCCACCGGATACCTGAGGGGAACCCCGGCGTCCATCAGGGAAAGGCATCCCCCGCAGACCGTGGCCATGGAGGAAGATCCGTTGGATTCCAGAATATCGGAAACCACCCTTATGGTGTAAGGAAATTCCTCCTCCGGTGGTATGGCCGGCCTTAAAGCCCTCTCGGCTAAGGCCCCGTGGCCTATCTCCCTCCTGGAGGGAGCCCTCAACGGGGAAACTTCACCGACGGAGAAGGGAGGGAAATTGTAGTGGAGCATGAACCTCTTGAAATCTTCCCCCTGGAGAAGGTCCAGGCGCTGGATGTCCTCAAAGGTCCCCAGGGTGGTGGTTACCAATGCCTGGGTCTCCCCCCTCTGGAAAAGGGCGGAGCCGTGGGCCCTGGGAAGGATTCCCACCTCTATGTGCAGGGGTCTTACTTCGTTGAAGGCCCTTCCGTCGGGCCTCTTTCTTTCCTCTAAGACCTGCCTGCGGAAGATTCTCTTTTTTACCTCATCAAAAAGCTTTCCCTGAAGTTCCTGTTCTTCCTCCGGGAATTCCTCCAGGAATTTCTCCTTGAGCTCGGATATGGCCTTTTCCTTGTTTAATTTTCCCTCAACATTTATGGCCTGCTTCAGCTCTCTTCCTATCCTTTCCTCCACCTCCTTCAGGGCATCCTCCGGAAGGACCTCCTCCTGGAAGTCCATCTTCTCCTTCCCGAACTTACCCGTTAGTTCTTCCACAGTATCCACTATCTTTTTTATCTCGCTGTGGGCTACCTGGAAGGCATCAACCAAGAAGTCCTCGGAGACCTGGCTGGCTCCGGCCTCCACCATGACTATACCGTCCCTGGAGCCCGCCACCACCAGATTCAGGGTTGAGTTTTCCAGCTGGGAATTGGTGGGGTTTACGACGAAGTTCCCGTCTATGTAGCCCACCCTCACCGCTGCTATGGGTATTCTGTAAGGTATATCAGAAAGCATCAGGGAGGCGGAGGCCCCTATGATCCCCAGGATATCGGGCTCGTTCTCCCTGTCATAGCTGAGGAGGGAAACCACTATCTGGGTGTCGTAGTGATAGCCCGCCGGGAAGAGGGGTCTTATGGGGCGGTCTATGAGACGGCTCGTGGTGACCTCCCTTTCCGTGGGTTTTCCTTCCCTTTTAAAGAATCCCCCCGGTATTTTACCCGCGGCATATGTGTTCTCCCTGTAGTCCACCAGGAGGGGAAGAAAATCCACCCCTTCCCTCTCCTTTTTGGAGGAGGTGGCAGTAACCAGAACCATGGTATCCCCGTATTTCACCACCACCGCCCCGTTGGCCTGTTTTGCCAATTTCCCGGTGGAAATGCTAAGGCGTCGGCCCCCTACCTCAATCTCTATTTTTCCTTCCTGCATAATCTCACTTCCTCAGCCCCAGTTTTTTAATTACTTCCCTGTAGCGGTTAAAATCGGTTTTCTTCAGGTAGTTGAGAAGACGCCGTCTCTGTCCTATGAGCATCATCATTCCCCTTCTGGAGTGGTAGTCCTTCTTATGAATCTTAAAGTGCTCGGTGAGCCTCTTTATCCTCTCGGTGAGCAGGGCAATCTGAACTTCAGGGGAGCCGGAATCCTTCTCGTGGAGTTGAAATTCCTTGATGATCCTCTGCTTTTCTTCCTTGGTCAGAGCCAATTTTTCCCTCCTTTGAAAAGTTTACTCTTAATTATAAAATAAATCTATCCCCTTTGCAACGGGGAAAGGAGGTGGTCATGAAAAGAGCTGCCGTTTTCCTTCTACTGCTTCTGGCGGGCCCCGGATTTTCCAGAGCCCTGAAGTTTGAGGATTTCATCAAGGTTTCTCAGATAAGGGAGCTTCAGGTTTCCCCGGATGGGGAAACCCTGGCTTTTGTGGTCTCCACCCCGTCCCTGAAGGAAAACCGCAACCTTTCCTTTATTTACCTCATGGACCTTAAGAGCGGGAAATACTGGAGGGCGACCTTTTCCGGCGAGGACTTTTCCCCGAGGTTTACCCCGGAGGGGGACCTGGCCTTCCTTTCAGCCAGGGACGGGAAAGTGAAAATATACCTTCTTCCCCGCCGGGGAGGGGAAGCTAAGGTTCTTCTTGAATTCGCTGCCGACATTACGGATTTTCGCTTCTCTGCGGACGGAAAATACATATTGTTTTCCTCCGATGTGCTGCCGGATTATAAGGATTTTGAGGACCTGAAGAAAAAGCTGGAGGAGAAGGGAAGACGGAGGTGGTTCTCCACAGAAAAATTGTTTTACCGGGTGTGGAACCGATGGAGGGAGGGGGTTTACTCCCACATTTTCCTGGCCACCAGGGACGGTCAGGTGGTTAAGGACCTCATGAGGGGATTGAAGAAGGATTGCCCTCCTCTGGATCTGGGAACTTCCCACGATTTTATCTTTGCCAACGGTGGGGTCTATTTCGTTATGAACCCGGACCCGGAACCTGCCCTTTCCACCAACAACGATGTATTTTTCTACGACCTTAAATCCTCATCCCTCAGGAGGGTTACCCGGGGGAGGGGAAACGATGCGGGCCCCGTAATCACTCCCCATGGGCTGGCTTGGCTGAAAATGCGCCGTCCCGGGTACGAATCCGACCAGACGGAGATTTACATAAAAACAGAAAGGGGGGAAAGGAATCTGACCGCATCCCTGGACCGCCACATTGTGGATTTCCTCTGGGGAGACGGCAAGTTCTACTTTACCGCCTACGACCGGGGATATCATCCCATCTATTCCGTGGACCTTCAGGGGCATGTGAGGAAGGTCCTTGAGGGGGTTTATGCCAAGGGCCTTGTTTATTCTAAGGGAAAGCTGTTTTTCACCAACGAGGCGGTGAACAGGCCCCAGGAGGTTTATTCCCTGGACCTCTCCTCCGGGAGGCTCAAAAAGCTCACCTCCATAAACTCCCAGGCCATAAAGGAAGTGCAGATGAATCCCCTGGAAAGCTTCTGGTTCCGGGGGGCAGAGGGCGACAGGGTCCAGGGATTTCTGGTGAAGCCTCCGGGTTTTGACCCCAACAAAAAATACCCTGCCATAATGCTCATCCACGGAGGGCCCCAGGGGATGTGGGGCGATGACTTTCACCCGCGATGGAACATATCCATGTTCGCCTCCCCCGGATATGTGGTGGTGATGGTAAACTTCCACGGCTCCAAGGGATACGGGATGAAATTCACCGACAGCATCAACAGGGATTGGGGAGGAAAGCCCTACAGGGACATAATCCTCGGCATGCAGTACGCCCTGGAGAAATTTCCCTTCATTGACCCCAGAAGGGTGGGGGCTGCGGGGGCTTCCTACGGAGGCTACATGATAGACTGGATAGAGGGCCACAATCCCGGCATATTCAAGGTTCTGGTTTCCCACGCCGGAGTTTACGACCTTCCCAGCATGTACGGAGCCACCGAGGAGCTCTGGTTTCCCCGCTGGGAGTTCGGAGGTGCTCCCTGGGAGGCAGCGGATATCTACAAAAAATGGTCCCCCTCCTCCTATGTTAAAAATTTCAAGACCCCCTGCTTAGTAATAACAGGGGAACACGACTACAGGGTGCCGTATACCCAGTCCCTTCAGTTTTTTACCGCACTACGGGAAAGGGGGGTGGAGGCTAAGTTGCTCTTCTTCCACGACGAGTATCACTTCGTGGTTAAGCCCAAAAACAGGCAGGTCTGGTGGAGGGAGGTCATCTCCTGGTTTGACCGATATTTGAAAAGATAACTTCAATATTTTGAATTGTGGTATAATATAAGGGTGCCGAAGTGGCGGAATTGGCAGACGCGCTAGATTCAGGATCTAGTGGGCGTTGCCCGTAGGGGTTCGAGTCCCCTCTTCGGCACCAATTTTTATTTTGAAAGCAAAGGGGCTTCTGGCCACATCCATCCTGGTTTTCCTCCTGGGGACGGTAAATTTTTACCAGGCGGTATTTTCCCCTCCCATCACCGACGGGATTCGCTGGACAAGGAACCTCATCTCTCTGGCCAGCTCTGTAAAAGAGATTTCCCCCGGGGACTGTCTCATAGAGGTGGGGGGAGAACAGGTAAATTCCCTCTACCAGGCTTACAGGAAGCTCTCCCTTTACAATCCAGGAGAAGGGATTGTTTACAGGATCAGGAAGCCTTCAGGAGAGGAAACCCTAAATTTCATAATCCTCCGGCGAAGGGCTGTAAGCCTGGGTTATGTGGTAGGTTCCATAGTTGGAACCATAACCCTTTTTATAGCCCTCTTTCTTTTTTATAGGATCAACTTAGAGGAGGTCAGGGATAGCTTCCTGATTTTGGGCACGCTCCTGTACGCAGTTTACCTCTTTTCGCCCCTGGGTACCGGAACCTTTATAGATTACATATTTTATTTTCTTAGAAGCGCTTCCCTCTGGTTCTTCCCCGTTTACTTCCTTTACTTTTTCTCCCTTTTTCCCCACAGGGTTGAGGTGAAGGGAAAGAAATTCCTCTTTTTTCTCCCCCTGTTTTTTTTCCTGGGGGAAGCCTTTTATTTTGCCGCACTTCCTCTTATCCCCCCTTTAAAAGTTGTATTGCTTCAAGGTTTGCTGAGGAACCTTCATGCATGGTTTACCCTGATTTTTGTGATTTTAACCGTGGGACTTCTTTCTTACCTGCTTCTTAAAATACCTTCCCACGAGGAAAGGGCTCAAATTAAATGGGTGCTTTCTGGACTGGCCGCCGCTTTTTTGCCCTTTGCCCTTCTTTACGGTCTGCCTTTTTTTGTGGGAAGGCCCATAAGTCAGCTGGGGGAACTTTCCCTGAGCTTCCATATTTTCCTTCCCCTGGCCTTCCTTTCAAGCCTGACCAAGTATCGCCTCCCGGATGTGGATGTGATCCTTAAGAGGGCCCTGGCCTTTACCATTTCCTTCCTCTTTATCCTTGCCATCTTTCTTAGCTTCGCCGTGGGGTTCTTCCCCAAGGAAAAGCGGGGGATTGCCATATTTGCAATTTCTGGCGCTGTATTCCTGGCCGTTCTCATTTTCCCCTTTCTTTACGAAAGGGTTAACAGGCTTCTTGACAGGCTATTTTACAGCGAAAGCCTGAGATACAGAACCCAGTTGGTGGAAGTGGCCCAGGACCTGGCGGCGGCCAAGGAATGGCAGAGCCTTGAGGAAAAGCTACCGGAGATAATTTCCAAGGCCCTTTCCACAGCCAGGGTCGCCCTTTACGGTTTTAATGGGAAGGAGTTTAAGCTCATAGGGAGGACCGGGGAGGCTGCCCTTCCCGGGAGCATGAAGATTCCGGCCCTTATGGCGGGCTATGTGAAGCTTTGGCGGTTTACGAAGGACGGTCAGGACCTGGGTTTTCTTCTCCTTGGCCCTAAAAGGGATGGGAGTTATTACAATGTGGAGGACCTGGAGCTTTTGAAGTTTATCTCCCCCTATGTAACCTTGGCCTTAGAGAATTCCCTCCTATACATGAATTTGCAGAGGAGGGCCCGGGAGCTGGAGGAGCTCAAGGACTTCAACGAAAGTATAATAAATAGCCTTCCACTTTCCCTGATTGTTACAGATAGGAAGGGCGAGATTCTTTCAAAAAACAGGGAGGCGGAAAAGAATTTCTCCCCTGAACAGATAGAGGAAATAATCCTTCAGGGCATGGAAATTACCGAAGGGGCGGTCACCGAAAGGTGGTTTAACGATTCTAAGGGGGAAAAAAGGCTTTTCACCCTTCTTAAAACGCCCTTAAAAAGGGCTGAGGGATTTGTTTTCCTTCTGGAGGATATAACGGAAAACTTCATGCTTCAACAGAGGCTCATAACCTCGGAGAAGCTGGCTTCCCTTGGGACCCTGGTGGCAGGGATTGCCCATGAAATTAACACCCCCATAACCGGGATAATGAACTATATGGAAATTCTGGGGGAGGACCTTCCAGAAGACAAGCTGGAACTGCTGGAGAGAATACAGGCCCAGATCAAAAGGATAGTAAAGACGGTGAGGAGCCTGTTGAATTTCGCCCGTCGCTCCTCAGAAGGATTCGTTCAGGTGGAACTTCGGGAGGTTATAAACGATGTAAAGGAGGTTCTAAGGTCGCAGATAAGAAAAAAGGGTGTTTCAGTGGAAATAAGGGGCAGTGCTGTGGCGGATATAAATCCCGATAGAATGCAGCAGGTCTTCTTTAACCTTTTTTCCAACGCTCTGGCCGCCCTGGAGCGAGGGGGCAGGATTGAAATAAACCTCCAACAGGAGAAGGATAGGGTGCGGATAGAATTTTCTGATACTGGAAGCGGCATAGCCCCCCAGAATGTTTCCAAGATTTTCGACCCCTTCTTTACCACCAGGCCCGGAGGAACGGGTTTGGGACTTTCCATAACCTTTGCCATAATTAAAGAGCACGGTGGGGAAATAGAGGTGGAAAGCGAAGTGGGTAGGGGAACCACCTTTATAATAACTCTCCCTAGAAGGAGGGAAAATGAACAGGGCATTGGTTATAGATGACGAGGAAGTTATTCAGGATGTTATAAAAAGGGCTCTTCAAAGACACGGAATTTCTATAAGGGAGGCCACCAGCCTTCAGGAGGCCAGGGAGAGGTTAACTCAGGATTACGACCTGGTTTTCCTGGACCTGAGGCTACCGGATGGCAACGGGCTGGATGTGCTTCCCCTTATAAGGGAACGGCTCCCCTATACGCCGGTTATAGTGCTTACGGCCTACGGAACCGTGGAGGCAGCGGTTAGGGCGCTGAAACTGGGTGCCTTTGATTTCTTAGAAAAACCCTTCACCCTCAAAGATTTTGAGAACAGGGTGAAGGAAGCCATTAAATTCAGGGAGGTTTACAGGGAAAACATAGAGCTCAAAAAGCAACTGGATGAGGCCAAGGGCTTCGGTCACATCATAGGCAAAACCCAGAGGATGATTGAGGTATATGAGGCCATAGGAAGGGTGGCTAACGCGGATGTTACGGTCCTCATAGAGGGAGAAAGCGGCACCGGTAAGGAAATGGTGGCCCGGGAGATCCACAAAAGGTCCGGAAGGAGCGGGAAATTCGTGGTTTTTCACTGCGGAAACATATCCCCGGATCTGGTGGAATCCCACCTCTTCGGCCACAGGAAAGGTGCCTTCACCGGGGCCACCCAGGATAAACGGGGCTTCATTGAGGAGGCCGAGGGCGGAACCCTTCTCCTGGACGACATCACCACCCTGCCCTGGGAAACCCAGGCAAAACTATTGAGGTTCCTGGAGACCAGGGAATTTGTCAAACTTGGGGAGACCAGGTCCAGGAGGTCCTCGGCCAGAATACTGGTGGCTTCCAACGAGCCTTTGAAAAAAGCGGTGGAAGAGGGCAAATTCAGGGAGGACCTTTTCTACAGGATTAATGTGGTGAGTATAGAGCTTCCCCCGCTTAGGGAGAGAAAGGAAGATATTCCCCTGTTCGTTTTTCACTTTTTAAAGGAATTTTCCGAAAAGCACAACAAGAGGATAAAGGGAATAAAAGAGGATGCCATGAAGCACCTCATGAATTATTCCTGGCCAGGTAATGTCCGGGAGCTGAAAAACGCCCTGGAGAGCGCTGTTATATTAGCCAAGGACGAGTGGATAGGCGTGGAGAACCTTCCCGATTGGATAGCCAGGAATAAGCCCATATCCCCGAGCAGGATAGAGCTGGGGAAAAAGAGCTACAGGGAACTGCTGGAGGAATTTGAAAGAACCCTTATCCTCAAAGCCCTTCAGGAAGCTGGAGGGGTTCAGAAAAAGGCGGCGGAGCTTCTGGGAATGAATCCTTCCACCCTCAACATGGCCATGAAAAGGCTGGGCCTTAAATAACCTCTATTTCCCTTTCCGCCTCCCAGAGCCCGTGAAGGTTGCAGGAGGCCAGGACATGCAATTTGGAGGGCCTATCTATGGAGAGGAAAAATTCAAACCTCGGCTCTACCAGAGGAGGGAAAGGCTCAAATTTCAATATAAGCAGGGGAGGCCTGTTCTCCTGTTCCAGAAAGACCAGGACCGATGAGATGTAGTGATTGAAGGCGAAGGGATGGGGTTTTTCCCCGATCCTTATCCCGACCCTGAAGCTTTTTTGAGCCTCCACCCTGGAGGGGGCTTCTATAACCGGCAGGTGCCTCTCCCTTTCCTCCTCATCCCTGTTTAAGATGTCCTTTAGGCTCATGTCTTGACCTCCACAAACCTGGATACAGCCCTGGCCTTCCAGTTTCTTTTTATAAAAAAGATTAAGGAAAGTAAAGAAGATAAAAAGGCCGAGGTTACCATGGCGTACCAGATCCCCCTCAGGGAAAAGAAATGCGAAAGGGCAGGTGCCAGAGCTATTAGCAGCGATACTCTTCCCATGGATACATAAAGAGGGGGCAAGGTATCCCCGGAGGCCCTGAAGGCAGAGGAGATGGAAACATTTACCGCCACGAATACCTGGGCCAGAAGGAAGAACCGGAGAACCTCCGCTCCGCTGGTTGTAATTTCCTTAGAGAAAAAGCCCATAAGGGGAGGGGCTAAGGGGAAGATTAACAAGACCATAATCCCCATCAGAACCACATTGGTAAAGAGGATTTTCAGGACGGTTCTCTCGGCTTCCTTCTCCTCTCCCATGCCCAAGTACTGTCCGGCGACGATGGTGGAGGATATGGCCAGGCTCATCAGGGGAATCTGAACGAAGTGCATTATCCTGCCCGCCACCCCCACCGCCGCCACCACCGCCTTTCCGTATCCCGCCACGATCCTGAGCAAAACTATCATGGTCAGGCTCATTAGGGTGAACTGAATCCCGGAAGGGAGTCCCACCTTAAGAATCTTTCCTGCCAAGGATAGGTCAGGGTGATGGGGTATAAAGGGGTTGGCCCCCAGAAGCCTGATTAGCTTTAGAAGTCCGTAGGAAAAGGCTAAGGCATAGGAAATGCCGGTGGCCACCGCCGCTCCTTTTACTCCCATTTTCATGCCGAAAATCAATATGGGGTCCAGAATAATATTGGTTAAGTTGGAAATTATCAGGATAAACATGGGGGTGAAGGTATCACCGGTGGCCCTGAAAAGGGAGTTTATAGCGAAGTTAAGGGTGAAGAAGACTATAAAGGGGGCCAGGGCCAGAAGGTAGGCCCTACCCAGGTTTATAACCTCTCCCCTGGCGCCCATGAGCCTCATGGCCTGAGCGGGAAAGAGGAAAACCAGGATGGAAAGCAGAAGGCCTGAGTAGAGGGCCAGACTTATGGCCTGGGCTGAAAAACTCAGTATTCCTTCCCAGTTCTTTTTTCCCTTCAGCTGGGAGACATAGGCGGTGGCTCCTACTGCAATGGTCTGGGACACGGTAAAGATTATAAAATTAACCACCGAAGCCAGGGAGACCGCGGCAATGGCCGAGGTTCCCAGCCTGGAGATCCAGAAGATGTCCACTAAGGCGTAGAGGTTCTGGAGAGAAAAGGATACAAAGGTGGGAAGGGAAAGGACAAAAAGGTCTCTGAAGGAGTTGGAATAAAATCTTTTGCCTCTCAAGAGGGAAATTATAGTATAATTTAGGCTAAATTATGGAATTTATGGACCTTCACATCAGGGAAGAGGAGCTCAGGAGGGAGATAGAGGAGGTTTTCCGCCGAACCCTGGAAAGTGCCCGCTATGTGGGAGGTCCTTTCATTGAGGGTTTTGAGAGGGAATTCGCCCGGTGGGTAGGGGTTCGCAGGGCGGTCTCGGTGGGTTCCGGAACCCAGGCCCTGAAATATTGCCTCTGGGCTTTGGGAATTGGAAAAGGGGACGAGGTTATAACCACCCCCTTAACCTTCGTTGCCACCGCTGAGGTTATAGTTAGCCTGGGGGCTAAACCGGTCTTTGTGGATGTAAATCCCAGGACCTTTCAGATAGACGAGGAGAAAATTGAGGATGCCATAACCCCCCGCACCAGGGCAATTCTCCCCGTTCACCTGTTCGGGGCACCGGCGGAGATGGATAGCATTGTGGAAATAGCCCGAAGCCACCGTCTATGGGTGGTGGAGGATGCCGCCCAGGCCCACGGAGCGCTCTATAAGGGGAAGAGGGTGGGAAGCATAGGATACTGTGGAGCCTTCAGCTTCTATCCTACCAAAAACCTTTCCGCCATGGGGGAGGCCGGGGCAATAACCACCGATTGGGATGAGCTGGCGGAGAAGGTGATATTGATAAAAAATCACGGTCAGGACCGTCCTTACCATTCCCTTTTCCCCGGGGAAAACGGAAGGATGGATGCCATCCAGGCCGGGGTCCTTCTTAAGAAACTCCCCTACATTGACCGCTGGAACAGGAGAAGGCAGGAAATTGCCAGGATATACCGCAGGGAGCTTTTGCCTTTGGTCCAGCTGCAGGAGGTGGGAGAGGGGTGCGAATCCGTCTATCACCTTTTCGTCGTCCTTCATCCTTCCAGGGATGCGCTTCAGCAGAAGCTTGCCTCCTTGGGGATTCCCACCAGGGTTTACTATCCGGTTCCTCTCCATTTGCAAAAAGCCTTCTCCTATCTTGGATACCGCAGGGGAGACCTTCCTGTGGCGGAGAGATTGAGCAGGGAGATTTTGGCCCTGCCCATAGGACCGTGGATGGAGGACGAGGAGGTTTACAGGGTGGTGGAGGGCCTTAAAAGGGCTTTAAATTAAAAATATAAAAACGGAGGGGAAGATGGATTCCAAGGAAATCGGGGAACTGATTAAAAGGGAAGGGATTAAGTTTATTCAGCTATGGTTCACGGACCTGGAGGGGAATTTAAAAAGCGTATCCATGCCTTCGGAAAGATGGGAGGATGTCCTGCAGTGGGGAGCTTCCTTTGACGGAAGCTCCATTCGGGGTTTTTCCAGAATAGAGGAAAGCGATATGTTCCTGAGGCCGGACCTTTCCACCTTTTCGGTTCTTCCCATTGAATATCCCCAGGGGAAAGTAGCCAGGGTTTTTTGCGATGTGATAAAGCCCGACGGCGACTGTTATGAAGACTCCCCCAGGAGAATACTTAAAAGAACACTTAAAGAGGCGGAAAAGGAGGGGTTCAGCTTCTATGTGGGACCTGAGCTGGAGTTTTTCTATTTCAAAAACAAACAATCTCCCCAGTACATAGATTTCAACGGATATTTTGACTATGTGCCCCCGGATACCGGGGAGGCCATGCTGAGGGAGACGGTGGAAAGGCTGAAGTCCATGGGGATAGAGGTGGAGTACCTCCACCACGAAGTCTCCCCCTCCCAGTACGAGCTGGACCTTAAATACAGCGATGCCCTTTCCATGGCGGACATACTCATAACCGCCAAGTTTATGGTAAAGTATGTGGCGGAGAAAAACGGCTACTATGCAACCTTCATGCCCAAGCCCGTCCAGGGAATAAATGGAAGCGGGCTTCACCTTCATCAGTCCCTCTTTAAGGAGGGAAAAAACGCCTTTTTTGACCCCCGGGATCCCTTTCTTATGTCCTCTGTGGCCAGGGGTTATGTGGCGGGTCTTCTTAAGCACGCCAGGGAACTTACCCTGATTACCAATCAGTGGATAAACTCCTACAAAAGGCTGGTTCCAGGATATGAGGCCCCGGTTTATATAACCTGGGGAAGGTTTAACCGTTCCCCGCTTATAAGAGTTCCGGCCATCCCCGAAAATAAGGCCTCCTCCATGAGGATTGAATATCGCTCCCCGGACCCGGCCTGCAACCCTTATTTAGTTTTCGCAGTGCTGCTGAAGGCCGGGCTTAAGGGAATAAAGGAGGATTACCCCCTTCCCCCTGCCAGCGAGGAAAATGTCTACAGAATGGGAGAAAAGAGAAGGGCGGAGCTTAAAATTGAGACCCTTCCCGGAAGCCTTATAGAGGCGATAATAGAGGCGGAGAGAGGAAACCTGGTCAAGGAAACCCTGGGGGAATCTGCCTTTGAAAAGCTTATAACCTCCAAGAGGGCCCAATGGGATGAGTATCGCCAGATAATAACCTCCTACGAGATGGAAAAATACTTCCCGGTGCTCTAAGGAGGAACCATGAAAAGACTGGTTTACGCTTTAGTGGGCCTTTTCCTTTTGGGGGCCTTAAAAGGGGAGAGCCTTCAGGAAAAGGCAGAGAGGATAGTGAGGGAGGCCATAATTATAGATGCCCACGAGGATGTTCCTACCACCCTTCTTAAGGAGGATGTGTCTGTCAGGAGGGGGAAGGGACATTTTGACCTTCCCAGGGCGTTTTTAGGGGGACTTACTGCCCCCTGCTTTGCGATATATACTCCCCATTCCTATGACAATAACCATCCGGCGGAATTCGCCCTGAGGGAAGTGGCGGGGGTCTATCGGTTCGCATACCAGAACAGCGATAGGGTCCTTATAGCCTTTTCCTGGAAGGACATTTTAAGGGCAAAAGGGGAAGGTAAACTGGCAATAGTCGTAACCATGGAAAACTCGTCCCCGGTGGAGGACCCCTCCCAGCTTCTCGTCTGGAGGCGTCTGGGCCTTCGGATGGCCATTTTGACCCACATGAGAACCAACAGGTATGCCGACTCCTCCACCGACAAGGAGAAGTGGGGGGGTCTGAGCCCTCAGGGAAGGGAAATGATAAAGGTCATGAACCGGCTTGGCACACTGGTAGATGTATCTCACCTTTCGGATAAGGCGGCAGAACAGGCCATTGAGCTTACAGAACTTCCTCCTGTTGCCTCCCACTCCTGCGCCAGAGCCCTCAACCCGGTGGAGAGGAATCTCCCCGATTACCTCATAAAAGCCATAGCCTCCAAGGGGGGAGTAATCGGGGTCAACTTTTTCCCTGTTTTCCTCTCACCTGAAGTTTCCAGTAGATGGAAGGAGGTTTACGGGGAATTTAAGAGGAAACTGAAGGAAGAGGGAAGGGAGAAGGCAGTGGAATTTCTTCACCGGCAAATGGATAAATTGCCCAAGACGGATGTGAAGGATGTAGTAAAGCATATCAAGTACATAGCCGACCTGGTGGGAATAGAACATGTGGGTCTTGGAACGGATTTTGAGGGAATATCCGTGGCCCCGGTAGGATTGGAGGATGTGAGTCAGTTTAAGAACCTGGTCTATGAAATGTTGAAGGAGGGATTCAGCGAAGGGGAGGTAAAAATGGTCCTGGGGGAAAACTTTCTGAGGGTTTTCCGCAGGGCCGACGAAGTTTATTGGAAAAACTTCCCCTGGATGGCAAAATAATAAAGATGTGTCTGGCAGTTCCCATGAAAATAGTGGAAATAAAGGGCCTGGATGCGGTGGCGGAGCTGCAGGGGGTTCGCCGCAGGGTTCGCCTGGACCTGGTGGAGGACTGCAGGGTAGGGGATTATGTTTTAATACACGCAGGTTTTGCTATAGAGAAATTGGACGAGGAAGAGGCCAAAAAAAGCCTTCAGACCTGGGAGGAGTTCCTTAAAGCCCAGGAGTAAAACTACTTTCCTCCGTTTCCTTTGATTTCCTGATAGGCCCGGTGAAGCAGGGAAGAGGTCTTTATCTGGCGGAAGGGGATGTCCTTGGGGGAAACTATCATGGAGTTTATGATGACCGCGGAAACAACCTTCCAGGGAGTTACATCAAAGATGCTCCCCCTGGGTTTGGAACCCCTGGGCGCGTTTAATCGGTCACCGTTTTCCCTGTACAGGGAGAAATAGGAATTGAGGTGCCCGTAAAGGACCTTGGAGGTATGTCCTATTACGAAGAAGGGCTTTTTGAACTGCTTGGCTGCCAGGGCCAAGGAAAAGCTCCCTGCCCGGTTTACAACCCCCTGGGAGGTTATGGCATCGCTGCCGATGAAGACCATCTCCGCTTCCTGAACCATGGCCGGCAAATAGGCGTCGTAGGTAAACTCCACTTTATAACCCATTTTCAGAAGCTTTTCGGCCATGAGCCTTCCTTCGTAATAGGGCCTCCCTTCCGAGAGGATCACGGTTAAATTTTTCCTTTCCCTTTCTTCCATGGCCCTGAGCAGGGAATTGCTGTGGGAGTACAGCACCACCTTTCCCCTGGGAGGCATCAGGGAGGAGGCTATCTTGGCGTTTTCTTCCGCTTCCCGGTCAATTTCCTTCCATATCATTCTCACTTCCTTGTCGTTTTCAATGGCGTTGAAGAACCGGTGGAAGAAGTTTATCAGGACTGCCATGGTTGGGTGGGAATAGAGGAGCTGGGCGATGGACCTGGCGATCTCTTCCACCTCCACTCCCCCCGCCAGGGCATCCATCACCGCATCGTAACTTTCCCGAAGGATGGCAGTGGAGCCTAAAACCCTGTTTCGGGAAAGTTCCATCAGTCTCTCTTTCCAATCCATGCTTTCACCCCCAGGATTGATATGTATATGTAGGTAAAGAAGGATGTTTCCCAGAGAAGGGCCTTAAAACTCATCGGACTTACCATCCCCCCCAGGCTGGATTTGTCCGTAGGGGGAATAAAGGGGAAATTTAGAAGCCTGTTCCAGAAGGGATAAAAGGGACGGAAGCCTATGGGAGGTTTGTGGTCCACCATGAACAGGTCTAAAAAAATATGCAGGTCGTACAGGAGGAAGGAAAGAAGGGCAAGTTTTTTGTCCCTGGAAAACAGGTAAACCAGGGCCGAGAAAACCGCAGAGGCCAGGAAGGTGTGGGTTATGCCCTGATGGTAAAATCCCCATTTCCTCAGGAAAGAAAATTTACTCAGCACAAGGTCGGCGTCCGGGAGAAGGCCTACCATTAAAAGGAATAAAAACCTCCCTGGCGAATACTCCTCCGCCCCCTGTATTATTCCGACGCTTACTAATCCATGACCTATTGGAGTTGGCACAATAATAGTATACTATAAAACTGTGGAAATCAAGCCTATCTACCTTAAAACCCTTTATTTTAAAGGCTTTCCTTTCTCCTGGGCGGAGCAGGACGGCGTGGTTATAAGGGCCTGTTTTTGTGATGGGAAAAAATTAAAGGGGGTTTTTCCCCGGGCTGTGGAGAGCAATGGGGGAGACCTGGAGAGGATGCTCAAACTTTACTTTTCCGGCAAGAAGGTCAACCTTCAGGAAATTCCACTGAGAATTGAGGGAAGCCCCTTTCAAAGGAGGGTTTGGGCAAGGGTAAGGGAGATCCCCTACGGGAAAGTCTTGACCTACGGGGACCTGGCCCGGGAGCTCTTCACCTCCCCCAGGGCCGTAGGGCGGGCCTTAGCCTCCAACAGATGGCCCCTTTTAGTCCCCTGTCATAGGGTGGTGGGGAAGGGGGCCTTAGGGGGATTTACCCCTGATGTTAAAATAAAAAGAATCCTTTTGGAGTTAGAAGGAGGATGGCATGATAAAGATGGGTAATTGGAAGGATGTTCCTGCCCAGGAAATGGAAGGGCTTGAAGGGGTAAAAATAAGATGGGTTATAGGGAAGGAGCTGGCGCCTCCCAATTTTTACATGAGGGTCTTTGAGGTTGAGCCCGGAGCCTCCACCCCCTACCATTCCCACCCCTGGGAGCACGAGAGCTTTATTCTGGAAGGGAAGGCCGGGATAAGGTTTCCCGACGGTAGCCTTAAAGAGGCGGGGGCCGGCACCTACATTTATATCCCCCCCAATGAAAAGCACCAATTTGTAAACTTGGGGGAGGGGGTCCTCAGGTTCATCTGCGTTATCCCCAAGCACGATTGATGGCTCAACTTATAAGGGTTTATTTTCGCTACTGGGCCCTTATAAAAACCCTGGTAGGCAGGGAACTCAAGGCAAGATACCGGGGTTCCATCCTTGGTTTTATATGGTCCTTCCTCAATCCTCTGCTTCTCCTGGTGGTCTATACGGTTGTTTTCGGTTTCATCCTCAGGCCCCGGGACCCTGCCTTTGCAGGCAGCCCCTTTAATTATGCCCTTTTTCTCTTTTCCGGCCTCCTTCCCTGGGTCTGGTTTTCCGCCTGCGTCTTAGAGTCCACCACCCTTATCCTCACCCACGGCAACATACTTAAGAAGGTGATGTTTCCTGCGGAAGTCCTCCCCATAGTGAGCGTCACCTCCAACTTCATCCATTTTCTTTTCGGCGTTCCCATTCTTCTGGCCTTTGAAATAGCCCTGGGCCATACCATAACTCCCTACATCCTTCTCTCCCCCTTGGTTATGGCGGTCCAGTATGCCTTTTCCCTGGGATTTTCCCTCCTTCTTTCAGCCCTCGCCGCCAACTTCCGGGACCTCCAACACCTTATGGCCAATATTGTGACCCTCTGGTTTTTTGCCACCCCCATAATCTACCCCATGAGCTTCGGAGTTATCCAGCAGCACCGCTGGTTGAAGTTCATCCTCTACCTGAACCCCATGACCCACATAATAGAGGGGTACCAGAGGGCCTTTTATTACGGGGGTATGATACCCTATAAGAGGCTGGGGGTTACTCTTCTTCTTTCCTTAGCCCTTATATGGCTCGGATATTGGGCCTTTGATAGATTAAGGGACACCTTTGTGGAAGAGGCATGAAGGCGGTAATTCTTGAAAATGTAACTAAATACTATCGGAGATTCACTTCCAGGAGAAAATTTCAGACCCTAAAAAGTGCCATCCTGGAGAGGAACCTCTTTGCCCACCTTTCCCCAAAGGAGATAGTGAAGGCGGTGGACGGGGTAAGCCTTGAGATAGAAAAGGGGGAGACCTTCGGGATAATAGGGGAGAACGGCTCTGGAAAGAGCACCTTGCTCAAACTCATAGCGGGGATAACCAAGCCCACCACCGGTACCATAAGGGTAAACGGTAAGGTCTCCGCCCTCATTGAGCTGGGAGCGGGTTTTCATCCGGAGATTTCAGGGAGGGAGAACATCTACATAAACGGGATAATGCTGGGCCTTTCCAGGAAGGAGATAGACGAGAAGATAGACGAGATCATAAGGTTTGCGGAGCTGGAGGACTTTATAGATATGCCGGTAAAGGCCTATTCGTCCGGGATGTACATGAGGCTCGGATTTTCTGTGGCCATAAATGTGGACCCGGACATTCTCCTGGTGGATGAAGTTTTAGCTGTGGGAGACGCTTCCTTCGTGCAGAAGGGTCTTGAAAAAATCAAGGAAATGAAGAGGGCGGGCAAGACCATAGTCTTTGTAACCCACGCCTTAGACCTCACACAGAAGATTTGCCACAGGGTGGCCTGGATGAAGAAGGGGAAAATAATGATGGTGGGGGAGCCCAAGGAGGTGGTGGACCGTTACCTGATGGATGCTTTGGGGAAGGGGTCGGAGGCGGAATTGAAGGCCACTTCCTCGGACCGCTGGGGAAGCAGGGATGTGGAGATAAAGGAGGTCTGGCTGGAGAACCTACAGGGGAAGAGGACCACCCATTTTGACTACGGGGAGGGGATGAGGATAGTAATGCAGGTGGAGGCCAGGGCCAGGCTTAAGAACTTTGTCTTCGGCGTGGGCATATTTAACAGCGAAGGCACCAATGTTTACGGAACCAATACCTATCTGGAATACTTCAGGCCCAGGGAAATAGAGGGAGGAGCCACGGTAATATTTGAAATTCCCGCCCTTCACCTTGTAAACGGGACCTACACCGTGGATGTGGCAGTGCACCGGGAGGACGGATTTGCCTACGATTACATAAAAAGCGCCCTTAAATTCAGAGTCCACTCCTTGAGCAGGGAGGTGGGGCTCTGGCGTCCCCCGCACCGATGGAGGTTTGAGGGAGGGGTGAAGATTGAGCCTCCCGAAGGTTCTTAAGGCGGGTGGGATAGATATAGCCTGGAAAAGCGGTCCATCAGGAATATGCGTTTTTGAGGATAGACCCCTTTTTTTCCTCCTTTCCCCGTCGCAGCTTCTAAATTTTCCCCTTCCCGGGGGTCTTTACCTGGTGGATGCTCCCCTGAGCCTTCCCGGGGAAAAAGGGCTTAGGCAGGTGGACAGGCTGCTCAGGAGGCTGACCGGAATTGCGGTCCTTCCTCTGAACCCTTCCCTTTTGCCGGGTTATCTTCCCTTAGAATTTATCAGGCTTCAGAAGGGCAGTGTCTTTTTGGAGGGCTTCGTTCCCTACCTGAGGGCCAAGTTTCTGGGAAGGGCTAAGTTCAGGAGGGTTTTAGAGTACAGGCAGAGATTCCGGGAAGCCTTCGGGTTTCTCCCTTCTCCCCCCTCCCCACACCTTATGGATGCCTATCTTCTTTGTCTCAGGGCCAAGGATATCATGGAGGGAAGGGGAATAGCCCTGGTAGCCGGGGATGGAAAAATATACCTTTGAAAACAATTTTTGATAAACTCCGTATAATTTTAAGGAATGAGAATATCCGTATCCGAAACCACATCCCTGGCTCTGGATTCCCTTAAGAGGAACGCCTTCAGGACCTTTTTGACCCTTCTGGGGAATATAATAGCTGTCTCCACCATAATAGCCATTATAGGGACCATAGAGGGACTTAATGACTATGTGAAGGAGAAGATAATACCGTATGGGGCCACGGACTTCACCGTGTCCCGACGCCCTGACATCGTCACCTCCTGGAAGGAGTTTTTAAAGTTGAGAAAAAGGAGGAGGTTTCCCCTTTCCTATTATCGTAAGGTGAGGGAAAGATGCCTCTCCTGTGAGAAGGTGGGCGCTGAAGACACGGGGATAGCCCCGGTGTTCTACAAAGGGAAGTTCCTGGAGGAGGTTACCATAAAGGGGGAGACCTCCTTGGCCCGGGAGATAGGCGGGGTGAGGGACCTGGCGGACGGGCGACCCTTCACCGAGGAGGAGGCCCTATCCGGAGCCAAGGTTTGCACCATAGGCTGGGATATAAAGGAGGGTTTGTTCCCCGGCCAGGATCCCATTGGTAAGAGAATAAGGATAAGGGGCAAAACCTTTAAGATTATCGGGGTGGAGGCCAAACGGGGAAAGGTCATGGGAATCTCCCAGGACAATTTCGTCTCCATTCCCATCAAGGCCTTCTACAGCCTCTTCCCCAGGAGGGTGGATATCTCCATATTGGTCCATACATCATCGTCGGAGAGGATGCAGGAGGCCATGGATGAGGTCAGGGGGATATTGCGTTCCCTCCGCCACCTTAGCCCATCGGCGGAGGACGATTTCTCCTTCTCCACATCCGAGTCCATGCTTAAAATATACAAAAACCTGACCTCCACCCTTTTCTTGGCCATGATTATAATATCTTCCATTTCCCTCCTGGTGGGAGGAATTGTGGTGATGAACATTATGCTGGTATCCGTTACCGAGAGAATTCCAGAGATAGGTTTGAGAAGGGCGGTGGGAGCCCGAAGGTCGGATATAATGGGCCAATTTTTGCTGGAAGCCATGTTCCTTACCACTCTGGGGGGGATTGTCGGTCTTCTTCTGGGTGGAGGGATCATATACCTTATAAATAGATTTTCTCCCCTTCCGGCCCATATGAAAATATGGTTCATATTCCTCGGCCTGGCCATAGCCGGGGGGGCAGGGGTGGTCTTCGGCATATACCCTGCCTCCAAGGCGGCCAACCTGAATCCCGTGGAAGCCCTGAGGAGTGAGATGTGAGAAGGCTGACCCTTTTAGGAGAGCTCATCGGAACGGCCTTTATTTCCTTGGGGAGGAACAAGTCCAGGAGCTTTCTTACGGCCCTGGGGATAATTATAGGGGTGGCCACCGTCATCTCCATGGTGGGAGTTATTGAGGGAATAAGGGTCAATGTGGAAAATCAAATGGAGCTTCTGGGTTCCAATCTCATTTTCGTTTCAAAATTTGAACCGGGGATAAGATTCGGACGGCTTCCGAGGAAGTTGAGGTTGAGGAAGAACCTCACCTTAGAGGACCTTAAGGCCATAGAGGCTTTGCCCTCCATAGAGGCGGCGGTGGGTCAAATAAAAATGTTTGAGGGAAGTCAGGTTCGCTCCCGCTATTCCACCACCGCCGGAATAGTGGTTATGGGGACCACCTACGATTATCTTAAGGTGGTGAAGCTCAACCTCCTGGCCGGGAGGTTCTTCACCCAGGGGGAAGAAAAAAGCAAGGCCAATGTGGCGGTGCTGGGCTCTGAGGTGGTGGAGAACCTCTTTCCCGGGGTGGACCCTATAGGGAAGAAATTCCACATGGGAAACGCCACCTACAGGGTGGTGGGGGTTATGGAATCCGTGGGACAGGGGCTCTTCGGACAGAGTCAGGATGAATATGTGATTATACCCATAACTACCCTTTACAAATACTACCCTAAGGCCAGGAGGAGGTGGTGGGGAGGGCTTTACATAATGGCAAGGCCCAAAAGCCCAAGACTGCTTCAGCAGGCCATGGACGATATTATAGAGGTGATGAGGATGAGGAGGAGGCTCAGGCCCAGGGACGAAAACGACTTCGCTGTCTACACCACCGAATATGTGAACCAGCTTTTCAATCAGCTGGTGGGGGGAGTTTTCCTGGTGGGGGTTTTGATAGCATCCATCTCCCTTTTAGTGGGAGGTATAGGGATTATGAACATAATGCTGGTTTCCATGAGGGAGAGAACCTCGGAGATCGGGCTTAGAAGGGCCCTGGGGGCCAAAAGGAAGCACATTCTCTTTCAGTTCATAGTGGAGGCGGTGGTCCTCTCCCTGTCCGGGGGGCTCGTGGGGATGGTTCTGGGTTTTTCCTTTGCCTTCTTAGCCAAGGCCGTGGCCCACTTTCCCGCCCAGGTTACCTCCTTCGGTGTGGGATTGGGGGTGGGTGTCTCCACCCTTGTGGGCCTTTTCTTCGGTATATACCCTGCCTGGAAGGCCTCCCAGCTTAACCCTGTGGAAGCCCTCCGTTACGAGTAAATTCCGATGTTATAATGGAGGGAGGAGGGAAAGATGAAGAAAGTTTTTGGTTTTCTGGCTCTAATTTCATTTCTTTGGGCTTCGAGTTTTAAGGTTTCAAGGATTGAGATTTACCCGGGGGGCGCCAGGGTTTACCTCCATGGGACCGTAGGGCAGGACGGAAAGCTCGTTTTAGCTCCCCTACCCAGGGATATCTCGGAGGTTTTTTCCAGCCAGCCGGATTTCAACGTAAGGGATTTCTTAAATAAAAAACTGCCGGCCCGGGCCCTGCAGGCGAAGAAGAAATACTTAAATTACAAATCCCAGGTGGAAAGGCTGGAACAGAGCGCAAAAGCCCTCAGGGGCAAACGATCTTTTTACAAAGCTTCCTTGGAAAACCTGGCCAAGGGTTTTTCCCGCCGGGCGGTCCCCGGATGGTCCAGGCTCTTAGAGGATTTTTCCTCAAGGATTTCGGAACTGGACAAGAAAATAGCCCTCCTTGAGAAGAGGAGGGAGGAGCTTCTTCCGGAGCTTAAGATGGCGGAGGAGGAGTGGGAGAAGGTGAGGCCTTCTGTGGAGAGGGCTA
This sequence comes from Candidatus Aminicenantota bacterium, assembly GCA_026987025.1. Taxonomy (GTDB): domain Bacteria; phylum Acidobacteriota; class Aminicenantia; order S016-38; family S016-38; genus JALSNJ01. Next base: position 79,067 of record JALSNJ010000029.1, read on the forward strand.
AGATGGTGGTGATAAGGGGAAATCCCGGCGATGAGGTGGAATTTTCCTTCAACACTTCCGCCGTTTCCATGGGGGTTTTTTATCGGGTGGAGGCTTTTCTTGATACATCCCGGCTGGAACTGAAGGCCTACTGCCTCCTCAATTCTAAGCTCCCGACGGACCTGAGCGCCGAGGTTTACCTCCTGCCGGCCAAACCCGCCTTTTACCTTTCCCTTCCCTACCAGGAGAGGTGGGACCTTACCCTGTGGAGGCCTTATCCCAAGCGGAGGATGATGCCTCTGGCCGCCCCCACCACCCTGGAGGAAACCAAATCAGCCCCGGTTAGGGCAAAGACCGTGGGCCTTTACAGGACGGTTTTCCTGGGCAGGAGGGAGGTTAAGTTCGGCGAAAATCGCTATTCCCTTTTCGGCAAAAAACTGGAAGGGGAGATAACCTGGGAGGCTTATCCGGCCCTTTCCTCCAAGGTTTTTGTGGTTTTCAGGGGCAGGAATACCACTGGATTCCACCTTCCTGCAGCCCGGGCCCTTTTCTTTATGGATGGTGCCCTTTCCAGGGTGGACAGGCTTCCCTCTGTGGCCATGAATCACCCCCTGGAGCTTCTCCTGGGCGAGGACCCCAATTTCAAGGTTAAGTACAAAAGGAAGGTGGTGGAGAGGAACCGGGGGATAATGAAGAGCGGTATGGTCCTGGAGAGGGAGGTTGAGCTTAGAAACGGCGGGGAAAGGGAAAAGACCCTGGTTGTGAAGCTTCCCCTTCCCTATCCTGTGGACAGGGAAATAAAGATTAAGGATAGAATTTCTCCACCGCCAGCCTCCATAGGCAAAGATAGAATAGCGGTCTGGAAGCTCAGGATAAAACCCGGGGAGCGAAAAAACATAATTCTGAGCTTCAAGATAACCTTCCCCAAGGGCAAGAGGGTTTCCGGCACCGACAGGTTCTGAGCCTCTGTTGTAAAAGAGTTCCAAAGGGCCTAAAATAAAGATATGAAAAGGTTTTTTGTCCTGCTTTTCCTGGTTGCCCTGGCCAGGGCTTTCGATCTGGGTGGGTTCATAGGGGAGGCTTCCAACGAGAGGGGGGCAACCTACGGCGTTTTCGCCTCCATCTCCCTTTTTCCCTTTACCAGAATAGAGGTGGAGGGGGCCAAGTTCTTCGGCCGGGGAGAAAAGCAGATATCCTTAAACGGGGAGCTGGGCATGGGGCTGGGAGGGGTTCATCCTTATTTTTCCGTGGGGGTAGGGGTGGATTCCGGGCCCCGCCAGGAACTTTCCCCGAAATCTTTGTCATCCATCTCCTTTTTCACCACCGCCGGCGCCGGGGTCAAGTTTTCCATTGCTCCCATGCTCCTTAAAATGAGGATAGACATAAGAAGGTTTTCCGTAGGGGAAAAGCCTTACTACAGAGCCTATGTAGGGCTGTTTTTCTCCATTTAATAAATGCATTGAGAGAAGGAGGGGATATGAAGAAAAGCTCTTTTTTTGTTTTTAGCCTTGCGGTGGCTTTGGTTTTAAGCGGATGCGCTGGTAAAGAAAAGGCCCCCAGCGGGAAGGCCGGGCCTAAGGTTTCCGTCAAACTTTACCCCTCAGGAAAACTGGATTACCTTCCCGAATCCCTTGTTTTTTCCTTTTCCCGAGAATTTCCTTCGGCCAGCGGCCTCGTCCTTTCTTATAAGGAGATGGCCCAATATGTAAAGATTGAACCCCAGGTTCCCGCCTCGGGTCGGTGGACTTCCCCATCCACCTTTAAATTGAAGTTTCTTTCGCCCCTTAAACCCTCCGCTAAGTATAGAATTAAGATTCTCGGGGTTCCCCTTAAGGGGGAGAGGCTTAAAACCGTTCCCGAGGTTTTTTCCCTGGAAACCCCGGGCCTGAAGGTCCTTTCCTTTTCTCCCCTTTCCAGCTCCAGATCGGCGGCGGTTCTCAGGCTCGCCTTCAACGGGAGGGTTAAGATCAACGGTTTGTTGAAACACCTCCTTTTGAAGGACGAAGGGGGCAGAGAACTGGAGATTTTGGACATTAAGGCTTCAGGAAACGAGGTTTACTTGAAGGTGAGGGTTAGTCCGCCTGCCACCGTTCACCTCCATTTAAGCAAGGGCCTTCCCTCTTCCCTGGGCCCTCTTCCCCGGGATTTCTCCGCTTCGGTTTCCGTGGCTATTCCCAGGAACTTCATGATGGTGGATAAGGTGAGTTTTCAGGAGGGAGAGGGTAGCTTTTCTGTTAAGATAAAACTGGCTTCCCCCGGTGGAGAGGTGGATCTTACCGGCATGGACCCCCTTCCCTTCCTTTCCACCCAGCCTCCGGTTAAGCTCAAGGCCTTTGCTTCCGGCAACTCCATATTTCTGAGCAGCGAAGAGTTCCTTCCCCACAGGAAGTTTACTTTAAGGGTTAAGGCGGGCCTCATGGACCGTCATCGCTTCCTGCTCAGGAAGGATTATTTGACGGAAATAACCTTTCCCTCCAGAAGGGCAAAAATGAAATTCGTTTACCAGGGCAAGTACCTGGGAAGGGAGCATGGAATAAGGCTTCCCCTGAGGGCCCAGGGCCTTAAGGACCTCTACATTACCGTGTTTTACATTCCCCCGGTCAATGCCCTTTTCTGGCATTCTATCTACGAGGGGGAAGACTGGGGGGTGGAGGACTTCGGCGAGAAGGTGGTGGATGAATTCCACATAAAACCTGTGAACGGGATAAACTGGCTGGAACTTTCCGAGATTGTCGGGGATTTGAAATCCGGGGTCTATTTCCTTAAGGCCCGGGGAAAGTCCCTTGATGGGAAGTGGCTCAAGGATGCGATGGAGGTGGTGGTTTCGGATATTTCCTTAGTGGTAAAGACATCCAGGAAGAAGGTTTATATATGGGCTATGGGGGCTGCTGACCTTAAACCCTTATCCGGCGTAAGGATTCAGGTAAGGGATAACAGGAACTTCCTGATAGGGGGATGCTCCACCGGAGGGGATGGATTTTGCGCCGTTGATAACCCACAGGGGAGAAAACCTTTCTTCGTTTTCGCCACCTACGGCAGGGATTGGACCTATCTTCAGATCCCCCGCTCCTCTATTTCCTTGACCAATTTTGATGTTTCCGGGAAAACCGTCCGGGGGGATTTTACCGCATACCTTTATCTGGAAAGGGACCTTTACAGGCCCGGCGAAAGGGTAAATTTTGCCGTTCTTCTCAGGAAAAATAGGGATTACAGCGGAGTTTCGGTGCCGATTTCCGTAAGGATAATAGATCCCAAGGGAAAGGAAGCCTTCAGGCTTTCAGCCAAGACCGATGAGACCGGGCTGGCGGCCCTTTCGTTCCTCACAGTTAAGACCTCCCCCACCGGTGTTTATCGGCTGAGGGTTAAAGTGGGGGATAAGGAGGTGGCAGCCGGCAGTTTTCACTTAGAGGAATTCGTCCCCGAGAGAATAAGGGTGGAGGTAAAGCCCGGGGAAACCCTGGGGGACCCGGTGAGGATCTCAGCCCTGTACCTTTTCGGGGCACCGGCTTCGGGGCAGAGATTTTCCGCGGAGGTGCTCATGGGAGAGGCGAAATTCACCTGCCCCTCCTATCCCGACTACCGTTTCGGACCCTCTCCGAAAATTCAGGCTTACCCCAAGAGCAGGGAAACCAGGGAGGGAACCCTGGATAACAGGGGGGAGGGAAGTTTCCACCTTTCTCCTCCTTCCCCTTTGCCTTCCCTTCCCCTGAAGGTGGATTTAACCGTAAGCGTCTCGGAGGGGGGAAGCGGCAGGGTTTCCAGGGCCAGGGCTTCCAGAGTTTACCACCTCAGGCCCTATTACATTGGGCTTTCTTCTAAGGTGCGCAGGGTGGTGGAAGGTTACCCCATTGATGTTCACGGGGTTATTTTAGACCCTCAGTGCAGGCCCTTTGAAGGGGAACTTCAGCTTTCCTATACCGTTTACCGCCTCTCCTACGCCTTCTCCTATACCTATTACGAGGACGAATACGGATGGTCCAGCCGAATATTAAGGGAGCCCGTTTTCACCGGCCGTTTGAAGGCAAAGGGCGGTAAGTTCTTCCTTGAATTTACCCCCTCCGACAGTTATTACGATTACCTGGTGGAGGTGGTGGACGAAAGCTCCGGTGAGCTGACCCAGCTTCTCATTCCGGGATGGGGATGGTATTTCACCGGAAATGCTCCCCCTTCGCCCCAGGCCCTCAACATAAGGCTTTCCAGGAAGGAGGGCGACGAAGGGGAGGAGGTGGAGGCCCAGGTAAAGCTTCCCTTTGAAGGGAAAATACTCTGGACCCTGGAGCTTGATGGGGTTTACAAATACGAGGTAAGGGAAGCTAAGGGTCAGGTGGCTAAGTGGAAATTTAACCTTCCCGAGGGGGTTCCGGATGTTTATGTCTCAGCGCTGCTCGTCCGCTCTTGCGGAAATTACTTGGTTTCCAGGGCCTTCGGGGTCAAGAGGATTTTGATAAGGCCTTCCAGGCTGAAGATGAACCTTGAACTGGAGCTACCCAGGAGGATAAAGCCCGGAAGCCTTCTTAAGGTTAAAGTTAAGGGGAAGGGAAGGTTCAAAGCCACAGTGGCGGTGGTGGACGAGGGCATACTCCAGATAACCCGGTTTGCTTCCCCGGATCCCCTTCAGGGAATTCTCAGCCCCTGGGCCCTGGGGATAAGGACCAGCGAAACCTTCGGCTGGAGGATAAGAAAGTTTTTGATGGAGGGGGGAGGAGAAGGGGAAATGAAGGTGGAAGGCGGCGGGATAAAACCCGGCTTCGTCAAAATAGTTTCCTTCTGGAGCGGGGTCCTTTCTTCCGAAGGCGGGCAGGTTGTATATGCCGTAAAGATTCCTCAGTTCAACGGAAGGGTGAGGGTCATGGCCGTGGCGGTCTCCAAAAGGACCATGGGCTACGCCCGGGGATGGGTGGAGGTCAGGGACGATGTGGTGGTCCAGCCCACCCTTCCCAGGTTCCTGGCATGGGGGGACAGCTTCCAGTTCCCCATAACCCTTGCAAACACCACTGAAAAGGAAAAGAAGGTATCCTTGGCCGTTGAAGGCTCAGGGCTTCGCATCGCCGGTTTCCCTGAAAATCTGAGCCTCAGGCCGAAAAGCACAGAGGTGGTATGGGTCAGGGCCAGTGCTGAACGGGGTTTTTCCGAGGCTTCCCTTAGAATAAGGGTAAGCTGGGACGGCGGAGCCTTTGAAGATGAGCGCTCCATTCCCTTGAAGCCAAACCTTCCCATGATAGAGCAGGACCTCTTCCGGAGCCTTTCCCTTCCAGCTGAGGTGAACCTTTTGCCTCTCTTTGACGGATGGCTTCTCCAGGGCCACACCGCCAAGATTCTGATTTCCCCTTATCCAGGCCTCTCTGCCCTTTCCCACTTAGATTACCTGCTGACCTATCCCTACGGTTGCATAGAGCAAACCTCCACCTCCACCCTGGCGGTCCTCGGCGCCAGGGAATTCCTTCCGGTGCTGGCTCCGGACCTGACCGCCAACGAAGTTTCCAACATGGTGAACCACGGGATTCTCAGGATACTTTCCATGCAAACCTATTCCGGAGGCTTCTCCTTCTGGCCCGGCGGGGAAGAGACGGAGGAATGGGCTTCGGCATATGCGGCCTTCGTTCTGCAAGAGGCCAAGGAGGCCGGATTCTATGTGCCGGAGGCCTCCCTGAAGGGAGCTTATTATTACCTGAAAAAGAAGGGAAAGCGCGGTCTTTCCTATTTCGTTTTGGCCCGGGCCGGACTTGTGCAGGGGGACCCTGAGCTGAGGTCCAGCCTTATAAGCGCTGCGGAAAGTTTCAAGGACCGCCTGGACCTCCTCTGGATCTCCGCTGCCCTCAGCGAAGCAGGTATGAAGGAGGAGGCAAAGCGTTTGCTCCGCAGGGCTGTGAACCTTCCTCCTCCCAGGAGCCGTTATCTTTTCGGAGACTTCAGAAGCCGGCTGAAGGCCATGGCCATTACCCTTTTGGTGAAGGAATGGATAGAGCCAGAAGCGCCGGGTCTGGAGGAGGAGCTGGTGGGGCTTATGAAGGAGCTTTCCGCCAGAAGTTATTTCTACACCACCCAGGAGATGGCCTGGGCCCTTCTGGCCGCCAGCCAATACGCTGAGCTTCATCCTCCTTCCCGGGATTTCTCCTCGGTGCTCATAATGGACGGAAAGAGGCTCCAGCCCCGGAAGGGAAAATTCCTCCAGAGCTTTCTCCTTGATAAAGGACCTTCTCGCCGTCAGCTTCTCTTGAAGGTGCAGGGGCAGGGGAGCGTTTTCTGGGTCCTGAAGATGAGGGGCTTTAAAAAGGACATCGGTGCCTTCCAGGCCGAGGCCAGACACCTGACTCTGACCAGAAGGTTCTTAACCCTGGATGGAGTCCCTGTAAGGAAGGCCAAGGCAGGGGACCTTCTCCTGATGGAGGTGGTGGTCTCCGGCGAGGGTTATTATGACAACGCCGCCGTAGAGCTCCCCCTTCCCGCAGGACTTGAGGTGGAAAACCCCAGGTTAAACCAGGGTGACCTCCCGGTGCAGAATACCTTCCAGCCGGATTACATTGACATCCGGGACGATAAAGTAGTCCTTTTCGGGGAGATTTCTTCCCGTCCGAGGAAGTACTACATAATGGTTCGGGCGGTCACCCCAGGAGAGTTCTTCCTTCCCCCGGCCACCGCGGTCCTGATGTACGGTCCGGGGTATTACGCCAGAACTTACAGCGATGGGTTCGCTGTGGAAAAAAGGTAGACTTATCCTTCTCTCAGGGCTCCTTGCCCTAATTTTTTGTCGGATAAATTCCGGAGGAAGGCGGATTTCGTGGTCCAGGGTGGTTTACGACTCCAGAGGGGAGGTCCTCCGGGTTTATTTGAGCCAGGATGAAAAATGGAGAATTCCCGTTTCCCTCTCTCAGGTGGATCCCCTTTTTATAAAAGCCCTCATAAGGAGCGAAGACCGCCTCTACTGGTACCATCCAGGGATAAACCCCTTTTCCGTGCTCAGAGCCCTATGGCAGAACATCAGGGAGGGGAGGGTGGTCTCCGGCGCCTCCACCCTCACCATGCAATTAGCCCGGTTGATAAGGCCTTCCCCCAGAAACATCCTTAGCAAGATAAAGGAAGCCCTGTTTGCCCTGACCTTAGAGACCTTCCTCAAAAAGAAGCTTATTTTGGAACTTTACCTCAGCCTTGCCCCTTACGGGGGAAACCTGGAGGGGATATACGCCGCCTCCCTTTCCTATTTTGGAAAACCCCCTGGAAGACTTGCTCCCCACGAGATAGCCTTTCTTCTCACCCTTCCCAGGGCTCCCTCCCTTCCCAGGGAAAAGAGGAAGGCCATGAGGGATACCCTGCTCAGGAAAATGTGGGGTTGGGGACTGATAGGCTCCCGGGAGCTTGAGCGGGGTTTGAAAATGCCCCTGCCTACCAGGAAGCCCTTTCCCAAGAAGGCTCCCCACCTATGTGATTTCCTCGTGGAAAGGTTGTCCGGGGTTTTCGTCCGCTCCACGGTGGATGCGGAGGTTCAGGGCAAGGTGGAGAAAATGGTGGGCCTTCACCGGAGGAGGCTTTCAAACCTGGGAGCTTCCCAGGCGGCGGTGGTGGTAATAGAAAATTCCTCGGGGAAGCTGAAGGCCGCGGTGGGTTCCGTGGATTACTGGAATTCCCCCGGGGGACAGATAAAGGGCTTTTACATTTTTCGTTCCCCTGGCTCTGCCTTAAAGCCCTTCATTTACATAATGGCCCTGGAGAAGGGCGTTATCACCACCCAGAGCCTCCTTCCCGATGCCCCCATGTCCTTCGGGGGATTTTCCCCCAAGAACTTTGATTCCTCCTGGAGGGGATTGGTGAAGGCCGAAGACGCCCTGAGCCTTTCCCTTAACCTTCCCTTCGTTTACCTTCTCAGAAGGGTGGGATACTGGGACTTTCTGAGGAGGCTGGAGAGGGGAGGGGTAAAGGGGCCTTTGCCCGATTCCTTCTACGGTCTTTCCGCCGCCATAGGGGGCATGGAGGTCAGGCTCCTGGACCTCACCAACCTTTACGCTTCCCTGGCCAGGGGAGGTCTTTACAGGAGGGTTCTTATGGTTAAAGGGGAAGAAACCCCTTCAGAGAGGCTCTTCCGGGCTGGAGCCGTTTACCTCTCCCTCAAAGCCCTTGGACGCAGAGGCAGGCCCGATGCTCCTTCCCTGAGGCTTTTCACCTTCCCTGATTCTGTTGTTTACTGGAAGACCGGAACCTCCTGGGGAAGAAGGGACGCATGGGCAGTGGGTTTTTCCAGGAGGTACACCGTGGGCGTCTGGGTGGGAAATTTTGACTCCAGGGGGGCTGCGGGAATCGTGGGGGCCCAGGCCGCAGGACCCCTGATGTTTGATGTATTCAGGGCCCTGGAAAGGAAGGGTTGGGATGGAAGATACGGGTGGTTTTCTGAAGCTAAGAGGGAGCTTGTGCCTGAGAAGGTATGCTCCTTCTCTGGATATCCCCCTTCCCCGGCCTGTCCTCATACGAAGGAAGTTCTGGTCCTTGAAAATTCTCATCCCTATTTGAAATGCCCTTTCCACAGGGAATTCGTGGTGGAAAGGGAGAGCGGACATAGGGTCTGTCCCTTTAAAACCTACGAAAAGGGTGAAACCCTTCGCAGGAGTTTTTTAGTACTTCCTACCGCGGTGAGGGAGGTTCTGGGAAAGGGGAACCCCCCTTCCTTCGGCCCGGACTGCTACCTTCCCTCCGGGGCCAAACTCAGAATTCTTTCCCCTCAGCCCGGGGCCACCTATGTCCTTTCCCCAGGCATAAGGGGGGCGGACCGATTGGTGTTTCAGGCCATCTCAGGTGTGGGAAAAATTTACTGGTTTTGCGACGGAAAATTCCTGGGGACCTCCTCCTCCGGGGAAGCGGTGAGGTTTTCCCTGCCCCCGGGACCCCACAGGATCCTGGCCCAGGGGGAAGAAGGCGACAGCTCTTCGGTGAAAATCAGGGTAATCCTCTGGTGATCAGAGATAGGGGGAGGAAGGTGTGGAGAGGAGCTTTAACTCCCCGGGGGAGCCGCTGGCAATGAGATAACCCCCTGCTTCTCCACCCTCAGGTCCCAGTTCCAGCACCCAGCTGCATTTTTTAACGAAGTCCATGTTGTGCTCTATCACTATAAATGTGTTTCCTTCCTCAATTAACCTGGAAATGGCCTTCAGGAGTTTCCCGATGTCCTGGGCGTGCAGGCCAGAGGTGGGTTCGTCCATGAGGAAAAGAGTTCCCCCCTTTCCTTCCCTGAAGGCCTGGGCCAATTTTAATCTCTGGGCCTCCCCCACCGATAGGGTGGAGAGGGGCTGACCCAGTTTTAAATATCCGAGGCCCAGCTCTACCAGAGGGTAAAGGGCCCTTAAAACCTCTCCGTTTTGATTGAAAAACTCTAAGGCCTGGGAAACGGTAAGCTCCAGAACATCCGCTATGTTCAGTCCTCTATGCCTTACCTTTAAGACCTCCTCCCGGTACCTTTTCCCATCGCAGGCATCGCATTTTACATATACATCCTCCATGAAGTACATCTCCACTTTAACCCATCCTGAACCCTTACATATCGGACACCTTCCCAAGGGGGAATTGAAGGAAAAATGCCCCGGACTCAAGCCCAGCCTACGGGCTTCCCTTGATGAAGCGAACTCCCTTCTTATAGGGTCAAAGGCCTTCATGAAGGTTACCGGGATGGCTCTGGGGGAGCGGGGTATGGAATGCTGGGAAACTAAAACAGCCTGGCGGAAGGAAGGGGGGAGGATTAACCGGTCGTAGTATTTCCCCGGTTTTTCCTCTCCGACGATGGCTTTGTAGAGAACTTCAAAGAGGAGGGTGGACTTTCCCGCTCCGGATACCCCTATTATGCAGTTAAGGCTGCCCCATTTAAAGGAGGCATCTATTTTTTTGAGGTTGAATTTCCTGGCCCCCTTTAGAATTATCCATTCCCCCTGGAATTTATCCTTTACCTCCGGGAGAAGGAGCTCGCCCCTCAGGTACCTGCCGGTGGGGGTATCGGAAGGGCGCAGACCTTCCAGCGGACCTGCGTAGAGAACCCTTCCTCCCCTTTCCCCTGCTCCGGGACCCAACTCTACAGCCCAGTCCCCACCTTCTATAACCGCCCTGTCGTGTTCCACCACCACCACGGTATTTCCCATATCCCTGAGCCTGTGCAGAGTTTGCATAAGTTGGGATATGTCCCTGGGATGAAGGCCAATGGAAGGCTCATCCAAGACATAGGTGGCCCCGGTTATGGAGGACGCCAAGGCAGAGGCCAGGGATACCCTCTCCCATTCCCCTCCGCTCAGTGTAAAGCTCATTCTATTCAGGGTTATGTAGCCCAACCCTACCCTTTTAAGAAAGCTCAGCTTTTCCTTAAGCTCCTGGAGTATTCTTTCTTCGGCCTCGTCCTCGGGTTCTATTTTCTGGAAAAAGCCCAGGGCTTCCTCCACATCCATTTCCGTTATTTCCCCTATGTTTTTTCCACGATAGAGGACTGACAGGGCGGTGGGATTGAGTCTTCTTCCTTTACAGAGGCGGCAGGGTATGTATTTCCGATAACGGGCCAGGGTCACCCTGGCCTGGACCTTGTATTTTTTCCTCTCCAGCCATGAGAAAAACTCTTCCACCGCCTCCTTTACCCATTCCTTTTCCTCGGGGCTGAGCCTTTCATAGGGAACATCGGACCTTATCCCGGCCTCTTCCACCATTTCCATCCAGTAGTCGTAGTTGCTTTCGGTATTGAAGGGGGCCACGGCTCCCTCCTCCAGGGACAGGGTCGGGTCAGGGATTATCTTATCCCAATCCAGCACCGCCTCCTCTCCCATGCCGGAACACCTCTCGCAGGCTCCTTTGGGAGAGTTGAAGGAAAACAGGGACGGCTCCAGCTCGGGGTATTCAATGCGACAGTAGGGGCATTCCCTTTTCCGGGAGAAAATTAATTTTTCACCTTCGCTTAAGATGTAAACCCTTCCCCCTCCGTACTGGAAGGACCAGGATATGGCATCCCTGGCCCTTTCTTCCGCTTCCTCCTCCACCAGGAAGCGGTCAGCCAGTATGAGGTCCGCCTCCTTTAATTTCCCTGCTTCTTCCCAGTAAATCGCCCTTCCAGCCCTTATTATTCTGGTAAACCCCAATTTCCTGAGCTGTTTTTCCGAAAGACGGGGTTCGAACCCAATAAGCACCCTCTGTCCCCTGAGCCTCAGCAGTTTCTTCCAGACCTCTCCGGCGGTGTATTCCTTCACCTGCCTTCCACATTTTACGCAGTGCTGCACCCCTTTTTTTGCGAAGAGCAGCCTCAAAAGATCGTAAATTCCCGTTACCGTGGCCACGGTGGAGCGGGGGTTTTTGGGGCCCTGCATCTGGGTTATGGCTACCGATGGGCCAATCCCCTCAATGGAGTCCGCCTGGGGCCTTTCCATCCTTTCCAGAAACTGACGCACATAGGCGGATAGGGTTTCGGCGTATCTGCGGTAGCCCTCGGCGTAGATGGTGTCAAAGGCCAAGGAGCTCTTTCCGGAGCCGCTAACTCCGGTAATGACTATTATCCTGCCGTGGGGAAGGGAAAGGTCTATTCCCCGTAGGTTATGAACCCTTACCCCACGAAGTTCTAAGCTGTCCACAGGCTGCCTTGATTTCATTTCCTTTGCTGTATCTCACAAAAACCGAAAACCCCATTTCCCTCAGCACCGAGGCAAAGGTTTCGGTCCTTTCGTCCTCGGGCCTTCTCCATGGAAAAATTTCGTTTTCGTTGTACGGGATGAGGTTTATCTTAACCCGCAGGCCCCGAAGCAGCCTTCCCAACCTGCGGGCGTCGGCGGGGGAGTCGTTTATCCCCTTTATCAGGACATATTCTATAGTTACCCTCTCCCTTTTTTTTATGGGCAATTCCCCGATGGTTTTTATTATTTCCTCCACAGGGAATTTCCTGTTTACCGGCATGAACTTACTCCTTCTTTCGTCGTCGGGAAAGTTCAGAGAAAGGGCAACCCGCAGGTTTGGAAACCGGAGCAGGGCTTCCTTTAACCTGGGAAGGAGGCCCACGGTGGAGAGGGTTATTCTCCTGGGGGAGAAGCCCATCCATTCTTTGAGTATCTCTATGGCAGCGGCCACATTTTCCCAGTTGTCCAGGGGCTCTCCCATACCCATGAGAACTATGTTTACCCTTCCCTCGGTTTCCTCCATAAGCCTGAGAACCTGACCGGTAATTTCCCAGAAATTTAGATTCCTCCTGAGGCCCATGGTGGAGGTGGCGCAGAATTTGCAGCCCATCCTGCAGCCCACCTGGGAGGATAGACAGAAGGTGGTGTGCCCCCTTTCCGGAATCCGTACGGCCTCCACCGCCTCCCCGTCCTCCAGGCCCAGGAGGTATTTTTTCGTCCCGTCCCTTCCCTCCCTGAGCTCCAGAACCTCAGGATAACCTATGAAAAATTCCTGGGACAATTTTTTCCTCAAGGATTTGGGGAGGTTGGTCATGAGCTGGAAGCTTTTTGTTCTTTTTCCATAGAGCCATCGGAAAAGGTTGTCCGCCTGATAGGCAGGGTATCCCCAGGAACTAATCAGCTCCCTGAGCTGGGAATGGGTAAGGGAAAATACATTCTTCATAGTCCGGCAACCAGGCCCTCTTCCATTAACCTCTCCCTTATTTTACCCACAATGTAAAGGGACCCCGCTACCAGTATTTTACCCTGACTTATACTCCGGGCCTCCTGCAGGGCTTCGGGAGGGGACCTTCTCACCAGAACCCTTCCGTAACGGGAGGCCAGAGGAATCAGCTGATGGGCTGGCAGGCGGCGGTGGGAAGGGGCTTCGGTAAGAACTATATTTTTGAAGAAGGGAAATATATTTTTTCCCATACAAAGATAATCTTTATCCCTGAGGAGGCCGAATACAAGCGTATTCCACGGTCCGTTCTGCTGGAGGTACTCCCTCACGGAGAGGGAAGCGTGGCAGTTGTGCATGCCGTCTAAAACTATATTCCCTATCCTCTCCAGCCTTCCTGGCCAGAAGGCGGAACTTACCCCTTCTTCTATTTCCTCCTTGCTTACGGGAAAGCCGAGGCGGGAAATTTCCTCCGCTGCCGCTGCGGCTATGGCAGCGTTTCTGCCCTGATGGGGACCAGCCAGGGAAGGCTTCAGCCTATAGGAAGAGTACAAATACTCGCCCGGGCCCATTTCCCTGAAGTTCTGCCCCTGGAAAACGAGCCTTGCCCTTGAGCCGGTTTCCTCCGCCCTCCTCAAGAAAATTTGCTGGAGGTTTTCCTTGCGGGTTCCTATAACTGATACTCCCCCCTGGATAACGAAGGATTTTTCCCTGGCTATCTCCTCTTCGGTTCTTCCCAGATGTCCAGTGTGGTCCAGACCGATTTCTGTGATTACGCTGAGATTTGCCGGATAGGCGTTGGTGGCGTCCAGCCTCCCCCCCATTCCCACCTCAAATATCCCTACCTCCACCTTCTCCTGCTTAAAGGCCAGCATGGCGGCGGCGGTTAGAGTTTCAAAATATGTAACCGGATGCGGAAAAAGGCCGTTTATTTTTTCGGAGGCCCTGGCCACCTCCCCAATGTAATATGCGAATTTTTCCTCGCTCAGGGCTTCCCCGTTGATCCTTATTCTCTCCCGGGGAGTGATGAGGTGAGGTGAGGAGTTGAAACCCACCCTGTATCGGCGAGAAAGTATGGAGGATAGAAAGGCTCCCACAGAGCCCTTTCCGTTGGTTCCAGCTATTATTACATAGAAAAACTCCCTGTTGGGGAAGCCCAGTTCCTTAACCAAAAGCCTTATCCTTTCCAGACCAAGTTTTACCCTGAAGTTCTGCAGGTACTCTAAATAGGATAGGGCTTGCCTGTAGTTCAACTGGGCCGGTTGAGGAAGAGGCGCAATATGCGGACTATGGTGTCCTTGAGTTCCCTGCGGTGGACCACCATGTCCAGCATTCCGTGTTCCAGAAGAAATTCGGACCTCTGGAATCCCTCGGGAAGCTTCTGTCTTATGGTTTGCTCTATAACCCGGGGACCAGCAAAGCCTATTAAAGCCTGGGGCTCCGCAATGTTGACATCCCCCAGCATGGCGTAGCTGGCGGTGACCCCTCCAGTGGTGGGGTCCGTAAACACCGAGATATAGGGAAGCCCGGCCTGATGGAGCTTTTTAAGGGCGGCGGATATCTTGGCCATCTGCATGAGGGAGTAAATTCCCTCCATCATCCTGGCTCCCCCGGAGGCAGATACTATAATTAAAGGAAGTTTTTCCTTCAGGGCGGTTTCCACCGCCCGGGTTATTTTTTCCCCCACCACCGAGCCCATGGATCCCCCTATGAAATAGTATTCCATTACTGCGGCTATTACCGGTATCCCTCCCATGTTCCCCCGGGCCACCACCACCGCTTCCTTCTCTCCGGTTTTTTCCGTGCTCTCGGCGATTCTCTGGGGATAGGGCTTTCTGTCCACAAATCCCAAAGGATCTTCGGAAAGTAAATTGTCAAAGAGCTCCTGGTATTCCCCTTCATCAAACAGAAGCTCCAGCCTTTTCCTCGCCGTCAGCCTGAAGTGGAACCCGCAGTGAGGACAAACATAAAGGTTGTCAATGATGTCCTTTTTGTAGACTATCCTCTTGCAGACATT
>JALSNJ010000030.1 GCA_026987025.1 Candidatus Aminicenantota bacterium
AAATATCACAGCTGGATTATAAATGGAGAAGAGCAAAGAATAGAAACTTCAAAAGTGTTGGCAGACCTAGGAAGATCAGAAGGTTTTAAACTATCGGGAATAATCCAACACGGGTTATCAAAAGCAGATAAGGGGAAAATAAATGTGGAAGATATATTGGTATTCCAAAAATAAATTGACATGCCCCCATTTTTTTGAGAATTATACACCATGGGATAGGCTCCATTTCCTGTAAAGCTCCGCAGGGGTTCTATATCCTAAGGCAGAGTGGGGCCTCTCCTCGTTGTAGAAGCGAAACCACCGGGATAATCAGAACCTTCACCCTTTTTCCACTGCTGAGCTTAGCGAAGAAAAGGTCCCCGGTTCCTATAATAACATAAACTTTTTCCAAAATTTGGGTGCAGGTCGGGAGCCTAACTTTCCAGGGCGTTTTTGCTGAGAAGGAGCAGGAGCAGGAAGGCCAGGGCGGTTGCCGGAGCGACGAAGAAGAGTGAAAACCTCCCTATCCTTACCGAGTCAAACACTGCCACGGGAAGCCCGGCCAACAGGGAAAGGCCTGCGGCGAAGACCCCCAGGGGACTTGCCCACGCTTTTTTCCCGGCGGCTGCGAAGATGAACAGGGCAAAGGCGGCGGCCGCACCCCAGTTCACCATCTGGCACATTCCGTAAATGCCGTGCATGAGTCCGGACTTTACCAGTATGAACCTCGCTATGCTTCCCACCCCGTTTATGAAGGAGAATATGTAGGCGAGACCCGCCAGGAAGGCCATCCATGTGGTGGCCCGGGCTACCCCTCCAGCCTTCATCATCAAAAACCAAAGGAGGAGAGCAACGGCAAAGGAAATGAGAGTTTTTGAAAGGATGTGAACGCTCATGGCCGGTATGAAGGGGAAAAAGCCCGGAAGTATCTGGAAGGTTGCCGCCACGAGACCCCAGAACCAGGCCCACGGTTCTTCCCTGGCAAACCCGTAGAAACTTACCCCCCAGATGGCCCCGGCGGACAATCCCAGCCATGCGAGAACCAGAAACACTATTCCCACGGTCCTGGCCTCGTGCCAGTGTCCCTGGGAGAGTTTGGCTGAGATGAGGGGGCTGTATACGCTGGCAATGAACAGGAGCAGAAAGAGGCTGTTTATTACGCCCAGGGCTGAGAGCCACATGCCCGTTGTTTTTCGCATTTTAGGCCTCCTTATTTAGTTTCTCCTGAAATATTATAACTTGTTCGTGAAGGGAAAACATCTTAGAATAGGGTAGAGAATGCTTCTCAACTCCGTTGACTGGCTTTTTATGGCAGCTTTCTTTCTGCTGTCCCTTCTGGTGGGCGTTGCTGTAAGCAAGAGGGCGGGCAGGAGCGCTGAGGATTATTTCGTTAGCGGAAGGTCCATGCCGTGGTGGCTTCTGGGCATTTCCATGGTGGCCACCACCTTCTCCACCGACACCCCCAACCTTGTTACCGACATAGTCAGGACCCATGGGGTGGCGGGCAACTGGGTCTGGTTTGCCTTCCTCATTACGGGTATGATTACGGTTTTCATTTACGCAGGTCTCTGGAAGAGGTCAGGGGTTCTCACGGACATAGAATTTTACGAGCTTCGCTATAGCGGTAAAACAGCCGCCTTCTTGAGGGGTTTTAGAGCCCTTTACTTAGGGCTTTTGTTTAATGTCGTAATTATGGCCACGGTTACCCTGGCCGCCATTAAAATAGGCGGGGTGTTGCTGGGAATTTCCCCGCTGACCACGGTGTTAATAGCCGGTTCCATAGTGGTGGCCTACAGCATGCTGGGAGGCCTTACCGGGGTTTTGATAACGGATTTCTTCCAATTTCTTCTGGCCATGATCGGAGCCTTTGCTGTGGCGGTTTACTCGGTTAATCTTCCCCGGGTGGGGGGCCTGCACAGACTCCTCTCTCATCCTCTTATCAGGGAAAGGGTTTCTCTTTTGCCGAACTTCTCCGACCCTGACGCTTTAATGGCCATATTTGTGATTCCTCTGGCGGTTCAATGGTGGGCCGCCTGGTATCCGGGGGCGGAACCCGGGGGAGGGGGATACATTGCCCAGAGGATGTTCGCTGCCAAAAACGAGCATCACGCCGTGGGGGCTACCTTCCTCTTCAATGTAGCCCATTACGCCCTGAGGCCCTGGCCGTGGATAATTGTGGCCCTTGCCTCCATTCTGGTTTTTCCTGACCTGGCCGCCTTAAGGAAGGCCTTTCCCCATGTGGACCCTTCAATTATAAGGAACGATATGGCCTACCCGGCCATGGTTTCCTTTCTCCCACACGGTCTTCTCGGCTTGGTGGTAACTTCCCTGACCGCCGCCTACATGTCCACCATTTCCACCCATCTGAACTGGGGTGCTTCCTATATAGTGAACGATTTTTACAAGAGATTCATAAAGCCCCGGGCTTCTCAGAGGGAACTCGTTCTGGTGGGAAGGTTTTCCACTCTGTTTCTCATGGTGGTGGCCGGAGGCTTTGCCCTTTTCCTCAGCAATGCCCTGCAGGCCTTCCATCTCATATTGCAGATAGGGGCCGGCACAGGCCTCCTTTTTCTCCTCAGGTGGTTCTGGTGGAGGATAAATGCCATAAGCGAACTGACGGCCATGGTGGTTTCCTTCCTGGTGGCGGTTTTCTTCGCATTTTCGGAAAAGATGGGCTTTTCCCCGCTTCAGTCATGGCAGGAATTTGCCGTGGGGGTGGGGATAACCACCCTCTCATGGGTTCTTGCAACTTACCTCACAAATCCCACAGATGAGGAAACCCTGCTAAGATTTTACGAATTGGTGAAGCCCGGAGGCCCTGGATGGCGGGGATTTTTAAAGAGGGTGGGCAGGGAAAGATGGACGGAGGAGGGATGGGGGGTGCCCTCGGGTCTTTTCAAAGTTTTCTGGGGCTGCGTTTTTGTGTACAGCGTGCTTTTTTCCGTGGGTTTGTGGCTTAGGGGGAAGTCGGTTTCCGCTTCCTTAATTTCCCTTCTTGCTCTTTTTTCTGCCTGGGTCCTTGCAAAAAATTGGAAGAAAGGCAAGGGGATTTAGTCCAGGGGAAGGGACCAGAGGTCCTCTATTCTGGAAAGAAAGCCACCCCTGTGAAGCCTTACTTTAACCTTTTGTCCTCTTTTTATTTCTGCCACATCCTTTACCACCTTCCCGTCCTTCATAACTATGGAGTATCCCCTTTCAAGGACAGCGTAGGGACTTAGTATCCTGAGGTTTTTCTCCAGGCCGTCCAGAGAGTTTTTAGTTTGAAGCACCTTCCTTTCCATCCCCTTATTCAGCCTGAGGGAAAGGGCTTCCAGCTTTTCCCCGAAAACCTTTATCCTGCCGAAGGGGGAAAGCCTCAGCAACTTTTCCTTGAGGTTTCTGACCTTTTTTTCCGCCCCGGCCACAGGGCTCGTTTTGAGTATTCTCATGGCGAGGGATGAAAGCCTTCTTCGCTTTGCCTCCACGAATTTTCCAAGGGAGGCCAGCAGCCTTTCGTAAATGCGGTCAAAATCCCTGAAGGTGTTATAGAAGAAGACTTCGTTCCTTCTCAGGGCTCTTTCCAGTTCCAGGAGCTGGCGGGTTCTTCTGTTGAGGAGGCCTTCCAGGGAGGAGGAAAGGGTCTTTTCAAGGGAAAGAAGCTTTTCCCTCAGCTCCTCCCGGCTCTTTATGACAAGCTCCGCTGCTGCCGTGGGGGTGGCAGCCCTCAGGTCCGCCACGAAATCCGCTATGGTGAAGTCCACCTCGTGGCCCACGGCTGATATCACCGGTATTTTGGAGGCGAAAATGGCCCTGGCCACCTTCTCAGAGTTGAAGGCCATCAGGTCCTCAAAGCTTCCTCCCCCCCTTCCCACTATAATAACATCCACGCCTCCCCAGCGGTTGAAGGCCTCTATTCCCCTTACTATGTCCTCCTCGGCTCCTTCGCCCTGAACCCTTACCGGGTAGAGGATTATGTGAACGGAGGAGTTTCTCCTCCTTATGGTCCTTATGATGTCCATTATGGCGGCCCCGTGGGGGGAGGTGACAACCCCTATTCTTCGGGGGAGGAGGGGAAGGGGCTTTTTGTGCTCCGGTTCAAAGAGACCCTCGGCCATGAGTTTCCTCTTCAGCCTTTCCACCGCCTCCCTCAGTTCCCCTATTCCCCTCTGAATCACCACATCGGCTATTATCTGATACTGGCTCTTTCCCTCGTATGTGGTGACCCTTCCCCCCACCTCCACCTTTTCTCCGTCCTTAGGAAATCTTAGCATGGACTTGGTGCGGCTTTTGAAAAGGACCACGGCTATGGTGTAGTTCTCCTCCCGGAGGTCAAAGTAAAAGTGGCCAGAGTGGGAGAGGTGGGCGTTGGACACCTCTCCCCTGACGAAAACATATCCTATTTTTTCTATTTCCCCCTTTATGAGAAGGCTGAGTTGTTTTACCGTATAGACCTGTTGCTCCTCAAGGAACAGGTGCTTTTCCTCCATCAGGAGAAGAACTCCCTTATTATTCTGACCACTTCCATTCCTGCCCTGAGCTGTCCCTCCCTGGTGGAGGCCCCTATGTGCGGGGTGGGAATTACCCCGGGATGGTCAATGAGGGCAAAGTTGTCCGTGGGCTCCTTCTCGTAAACATCCACGCAGTAATAGGAGAGTTTTCCTGAGTTGAGGGCCTCAAGAACCGCTGCCTCCTCCACCACCCCACCCCTGGCGGCGTTGATCAGAACCGCTCCGTCCTTCACCTTCCCTATGTTTTCCCTGTTTATGAGGTATTTAGTCTGGGGAAGCAGGGGAACATGGAGGGTTATGTAATCGCTGGAGGAGAGAAGTTCTTCCAGGCTTGCCCTTTTTACATCAAGTTCCGTCTCCACATCCACCACATCGTACCAGAGGACCTTCATCCCGAAGCCCAGGGCCCTTTTAGCCACCTCCCTTCCTATCCTGCCGAAGCCGATAATTCCCAGGGTCTTTCCGAAGAGTTCCGTCCCTTGAAATTTTTTCTTTTCCCAGCGGTGGGCCTTCATGGAGGAATAGGCCATGGGAAGCATTCTGGCGGCCGAAAGCATAAGCCCCAGAACCAGCTCTGCCACGGATATGGAGGTGGCGGCGGGGGTGTTTCTAACGGTTATTCCCATTTCCTTAGCAGCCTCCAGGTCAATGTTGTCCAGACCCACCCCTGCCCTTACTATGAGCTTTAAGTTTTTGGCGTGCTGGAGTACATCCCTCCTCAATTTGGTGGCGGAGCGGACCACCGCCACATGGGCATCGGAAATTTCCCTTTTTAGTTCCTCTGGCTCCATCCCGGTTTTGTAAACCACATCCCCGAGTTTTTTAAGTTCCTCCACCACCTCCGGGGCTACCTTGTCGCATATGAGTATTTTCATTTCCACTCCCTCCTGAAGACTTCCATGGCCGCCCTTACGCCCGCTCCCATCTCAAATTGGTATCCCTGTTCGGCTAAGGCCATCTCCACCGCCGAAAGGGCCGTTATTATGTCAAAGGCTCCCATGTATCCTAAGTGGGCGATTCGGAATATTTTTCCCTTGTAATGGCTCTGGCCCCCGGCTATGTAAACCCCGTATTTTTTCTGAACGGTTTTCACCAGGGCAACCCCGTCTATCCCCTCAGGAACCTTCACCGCAGTGGCTATGTTTCCGGGGATTTTGGAGAGAAGTTCAAGGCCAAGGGCTTTAACCCCTGCCCTGGTGGCCTCTGCCAGGATTCTGTGGTGCTCAAACAGGGTCTCCAGCCCGATCTTCTTTATAAAGTCCAGGGTTTTCTTCTGCTGTATTATAAGTGTTATGGCCGGGGTGTAGGGAGTTGTCCTTTTGCCCAGGCTCTTTCTGTAGGCTTTGAGGTCAAAGTAGTACTTGGGAAGGGTAGAGGACTCGGCCAGTTTCCACGCCTTCTCTGAAAGGGCTATGTAGGCAAGGCCAGGGGGAATCATCAGGGCCTTCTGGGAGCCAGCCACCAAGACATCCACTCCCCACTCGTCCATGGGGCAGGGGGTGGCTCCCAGGCCGCTAATGGCATCCACCACGAGAACCGCATCGGTCTTAGCCGTGGCTCTGGCAAAGGATTTTATGTCGTATACGGAGCCGGAGGAGGTTTCGCTCAGGGTGGCGAAGACGGCCTTGGTCCGTGGATACTTCTTAAGTTCCTCGGCCAGTTGCTCCCCGGTAAAGGGTTCCCCCCATTCAAGTTTTACCTCGTGAACCTGAAGCCCCCAGGCTCTGGCAATCTCCCCCCACCTTTCTCCGAATTTCCCTCCGTTTATGGTTATGACCTCATCCCCGGGGGATAGGAGGTTTGCCACCGCCGCTTCCATGGCCCCTGTTCCCGAGGAGGCAAGGATAAAAACATCCTGCTTTGTGCCGAAAACATACTTCATGCCCTCGGCCACTTCCATGAAAATGTCGGAGAAGATGTCCGTTCTGTGGTGAATTATGGGTTTTGCCGCCTCGGCCAGGGCGTCTTCCGGGATGGGAACCGGTCCCGGTGATACTAAATAAAATTTTTTTATCATGATTCCCTCCTTGGTATAAAGTTTCCCTTTATATTAAAGCAGAAAACCCCTCTGGATTCAATAGATGGTCTCCGGGACTTAGGGATTACCTGGTTATCTCACCGGAGACTATCTTCACCGGGAAGACGAATTCCCTTCCCCCCACAAGATATGTGGCCCTTCCCCTGAGTTCGTAGTTGGCCTGGTTGTTCTTTATGGCCTTTATTATGGATATGCCAGCCCTCAGATACGATATTTTGAGCACAGGCTCCAGAACTATGCTTCCCCCGGCAGGAATTGTCCTTCCTTCCCTCAGGTCCCCGGAACCCACCTTGGAGCCGTTGACGAAAAAGTCAAATCCGAGCCTGTCCAGGACCACATCCATGGGATTGGGATTGTCCACTTCAATGGAAACCTTCAGGTCTAAGGATGTCCATCCTATTCTTGAAGGGGCCACATTGAGGAAGCGATACTTGCAGTTGAGGAGGGCAAGCCTCTGGGCCACCTGGCATTGGGGGAGGAGGAAAACCAGGACTAATAGAAATATGGATATTTTCAGCCTTGCCATAATCACCTCCCTAAAATCTAAAACTCATGCCAGCGGTCAGTTTAAATCCGGAGAAATTAAACTCCGCCGGCTTTAAATTTCTGTAGTTAGATCCCGAAGGGTAGAAGTTCAAAACAGATGCCCATTGCTGAGTGAAGGCGAGGACTTCGTAAGTGTAGAGTTTCCCCCTCCCGGTGGGCTGCATGCTTGGATAGGAGGATTTTCTGGTGGCCTCCAGGTCCTTGAAATTGAGAAGGCGGTATGAAGCCCCGAGAAATATTCCGGCGCTTTTGCCTACGGGAACAGTAATTTTCACTCCCCCCTCTAAATCAATGCTTCCCTTGGAGATGTCCTCAAAGTATATATATTCGGGTAAGTCCGGAGGAGAGATGTAAGAATCTATTTTCTGATAGAACTTTCCCATTAGATATCCAGTTTTTGCGAATAAGTCCATGTTTAGCGTATAGGTGGGAAAGAGGAGGTGGAAGGAAAGGAAGGGACCGTATATGTCGGCGTTAAGGACCATGGATACCTTCATGGAGAGGGGGGTGGAGGAGAAGTTGGAAACGGTTTCCTTGTGTCCCTTCAAGTAGGAAAAGCCCAGCCCGATCCCTATCCTGGGATTGGGATAAAAGGTAAATTCCAGTCCTCCCTCAGGGACATTTTTTAACTCCTCCAGGGGTTTATCCAGGGTCGTAGCCACCCTTAAATAGGGACCGATGCTTGAGAAAAACTGATTGTATCCCCGGACATTGGCGTTAAAGTCGTCGGGACTTACGAAGGCGTAGTCAAAGTTGAAGCTGAAGCCGAAGGGCCTAAAACGGGAAGGGGAGGGACGGAGGGAAGGCTTAGGGGCAGGTTGTGGGGAGGGCTTAGGAGCAGGGGCTAGGGAGGGAGCCTGCTTTACGACCCTCTCCACCTCTATCCTCACCAGTTTGGTCCAGATATATCCCACAGTCCCGTCCGCCCTCTTTACCTTGAGCCATAGGCCCATGTCCTCAAGGACCTCAAGCCTTTCTCCGGCCTTAGCGATGAAGAGAATGCTCCCCTGGGTGGAGGGCATGTTCCTTACAGTTGCATCCCTGAGGGCAACCGCCCACTTTTTCTCCACCTTCTCTTGGGCAAAGGAAAGGCCTAAAAGAAGGCTTAAAACCAAAACGGGCAAAATCCCCTTTCTCAAAATTCGCCTCCTTATTTTCTTATCCTTCGCAGGGGTTTTCTGAGGCCATGGGAAAGAAAAATCCCCTGAATTTTCCTTCCCCTGCGGTGGAAGACCCCTTCCTTTTTCCTCTTTACGGTTATCCTTGCCGTAGGCGAGGTTATGGTCCTTTCGGTTATCCTCCAGATGCAGATGCGGTGGTTGTCAACATCAACCACATAGATTTTCCCCTCATCGTCCACGGCCATTCCTCCAGGATGATTGAACTGACCCCGGCCGTTTCCATATTCTCCGAAGTCAAGAACATGGGTCCCGTCGGGGAGGAATTTGTAAACCTTGTGCTCGTCTTCTGCAGTTACATAAACATGACCCATCCTGTCAATGGATATACTACCCGGACAGGCCATCACCGTGGAAAATTCCATCTCCTTGTTCCCCGAGGAGGAGTAAACTATGAGCTTGTTTATCCAACAGGCGGAGACATATACCTTTCCGTCCTGGCCAGGTTCTGCATCTATGGGCCAGCTTCCCCAACCTTCCACAGTCCAGGTGGTTATAAGGTTTCCGTTTTGGTCGGTTTTTACTATCCTGTGGTTTCCTGCATCGGCTATGTAAAGGTTTCCGGAGGAGTCAACACCTATGGAGAGGGGGTTCCACAGTCCAAGGGAGTTGTGTCCCAGCTGGGTAAAGGAAAGGTCATACCAGTATAAAGAAGAGATAGAGGAGAAAGTCAGATAAAGTCTTCGGCTATAAGGAGAATATCTTATGCCTCTGGGAGGGGTAGCCTGAGAGAACGGTTTCTTTGCAAGGAAGTTCCCCGAGCTGTGGTTGTAGTGATCCGCCACATATATGTTTCCGTCATCGTCTAAGGTTAAATCCCAGGGGTAATGAAACTGTCCATCTCCGCTTCCCCGCGAGCCGAAGCAGAAGTCCGGCTCGTAGGCAAAGGGGGAAAGCTCCGCTTCCACGCTGTATTCCTCGTGCCCCTTAAACTCCATCTCCCTCTCCCACTTCCCGTAAAGCTCCCTCTCCACCTTAACCGTATGGGTCCCTGGGGATATGCCCTCCACGGTGCAGGGGGTCTCGCACTTCTCCTGCCCGTCTATGTAAACCACAGCCTCCGATGGTCTGGAGCTTATCCTCAGGGTGGCCTTTCCCCGGTTGAGGGGGCCTCCCTTCCTGAAGAGGAAGTATCCCATCCCACCTGCCACGGCCGCCCCTGCGG
>JALSNJ010000031.1 GCA_026987025.1 Candidatus Aminicenantota bacterium
GACATGGATAGAGGGGTGGACCGGGATTTACAGGGTTTACATACCTTCTCCCTACTTTGAGATAGCCTACAACGCCGGGGTTGGTTCCAAAAACTCCCAGGGCTTCGGAATGCTGGACCTGTGGAGACCGGCGAAGGAAAGTGAAGGATGAGGGAACTAAGGGTGGTTTTGCTGGGCGGGAGGATATTTCCTCCCCTGAGAAATCTTCTGGCCGACAGGGAGAAAATCGGCAGGTTGCTTCTTTTTACAACGCCGCAGACCCCCAACAAGCCAGAAAACTTCGTGAAAACTCTACCCCAGGGGTTGAGGGAAAGGGTGGTGGTAAAGAGGGGGGAAATAATAGACCCCGAGGATTACGAGGCCTTCATCAGGAGGCTGAAGGAACTTCTGGAAAGATGGAGCGGGCCGGTTTCCGTGGATATAACATCCTCGCCCAAGATTCCTGCCCTGGCAGCGTGGGAGGCCCTACGACAGAGGCAGGGAACCGTCCTCTATAGCCTGGCCTCAAGTTCAGTGGTTGTAAGATTTAATTTTAAAGATAATGAAATTCGCATAGCAAAGGAGAAGATGGAACCCATCAGAGTAGCCCAGTACCTGCATCTTTACGGAAGGGATGTTAGAAAGAATTTTGATGTTGAGCAACTCAGTTTTTCCGGGGAATTGGAAAAGCAGGAGGCTGCCTACAGGGTAGCCCTTCATATTATCGGTCAGGCTTCTTTCGGGATAAAATTTTTAAAGTTCTTCCGTTGCTTCGTGAGCGTGAAGGAGGAGGGGGGAGTCATCAGGGCAAATTTAAAGGAAAGGAAGGAATGCAAGAAGTATTACTTGAAAAATATGATAGAACTTTTCAGGTTTTTAGCCCATCGGGGGCTTTTAAAATTGAAAAGGGAAAATCCCCTGGAAGTGGAGGTCACTGTAAATAATGCGGGTTTTTTAACCGGAAAATGGCTGGACTTTTACCTCTACATGGTCCTTAAAGAATCCGGCCTCTTTTACGACTGCGACTACTCGGTGGAGATTCCCAGGGGGGAGGCCAAGAACGAAATTGACTTCATAGGGGTCTCCAAGGATGGGGTTGTCTTTGTGGCCGAGGCCAAGACGGGGGAGGTTGGCAGGAAGGACCTTGATACCCTGGAGGCCACGGTGAACCTCATAGGGGGAAATGCGGTGGTTAAGTACCTGGTGGCCCATCAGAGGGAGGCCTCCCTTCATCCCGATGCCCTCTCATCCCTGAAGGCCCAGGCCGAGGAGCACAGAATAAACCTGCTTTTTTCAGAGTCCCTTCCGCCTGAGAATCTGATAAAAGCCTTTAAAGAACCGAAATTTCAGCCGATTTAGCCGCCTATTTCCTTATTCTCCGTGGCGGAAGAGTCGGTCTGGCGAAGCCTCCTCCTTTACTCGCCCCTGTTCTCCCCTTGAAGGAACCAGCCCTTCTCCTTTTTACGGTTATCCTGGCCGTAGGGGTGGTTATGGTCCTTTCGGTTATCCTCCAGATGCAGATGCGGTGGTTTTTTGAGTCCGCCACATAGATTTTTCCATCCTCGTCCAAGGCTATTCCTGAAGGTACATAGAACTGTCCCCGGCCACCTCCCCTTTCACCGAAGTCAAGGACATAGGTTCCATCCGGGAGGAATTTGTAAACCCTGTGCTCCTGCTCGGCGGTCACATAAACATGACCCATCCTGTCCACGGCTATTCCCGCCGGACAGTCTATCACCGTGGAAAACTCCATCTCCTTGTTCCCGGAGGAGGAGTAAACTATGACTTTGTCTATTCCGCAGGCGGAGACATATACTTTCCCGTCCTGGCCAGGCTCTGCATCCATGGGGAAGCTTCCCGTCCTCTCCACAGTCCAGGAGGTTATGAGGTTTCCGTTCTCGTCGGTCTTTACTACGCTGGCGTTCCCTGCATCGGCTATGTAAAGGTTTCCGGAGGAGTCAACCCCCATGAATAGGGGAAGGTTCAATCCAAGGGAATTGCTTCCCAGCAAGGATAAGGAAAGGTTATACCAGTAAAGAGCGCCGGAGGGGTCGTTTTGTAAAACCAAATAGAGCCTCTGGTTGTAAGGGGAATACTTTATGCCTGTGGGTTTGAAGTTGGTATCCAGTTTGAAAAGGAAGTTTCCCGAGGGGTCAAACTTCTGAAGCCTGCTGTTGCTGTAATCCGCCACATATATGTTTCCATCCTCGTCCAGGGTTAAATCCCAGGGATGGTCAAACTGACCATTTCCGCTTCCCCACGAGCCAAAGCAGAAGTCCGGCTCGTAGGCAAAGGGGGAAAGCTCAGCCTCCACCTGATATTCCTCGTGCCCCTTAAACTCCATCTCCCTCTCCCACTTCCCGTATAGCTCCCTCTCCACCTTAACCGTGTGGGTCCCTGGGGATATGCCCTCCACGGTGCAGGGGGTCTCGCACTTCTCCTGCCCGTCTATGTAAACCACAGCCTCCGATGGGCTGGAGCTTATCCTCAGGGTGGCCTTCCCCCGGTTGAGGGGACCTCCCTTCCTGAAGAGGAAGTATCCCACCCCACCTGCCACGGCCGCCCCTGCGGCTATGTAAAGGGGAAGGAGGGAGCGCCTTTTGGAGACCACCGGGGCAGAGCCGGAGGGGGGAGGAGGTTTCAGGCCGGCAGGGGGCTGTTTTGGTGCAGGGACTTCCACCCTCTCCACCTCCACCCTCAGGTAGCTTCCCCAGATGTATCCTTCCCTGCCGTCGGAAAGCCTTACCTTGACCCATCCCCCTGCCTCCCCCAGAACCTGGAATTTTTCTCCCGGGGAGGCGGTGTAGAGGACGGGAAACTTCAGGGAAGGTCCGCTCCTTACTTCGGCAGACTGAAGGACCACGGCGAACTTTTTAACAGAGGAGGGGGTCTGGGAAAGACAAAAACCCAAACTCAAGAGAAAGAAAACAAAAAATCTTCTCATAAATCACCTCCTCTTAATTTATAAACACATTTTACCCTTTTTTCAAATGTGGGGAGGAAGTCTGGAGGGGACGGGAAGTTTTTGATATCATGAAAAGACGAAGGAGGGTAAAGGATGGGTGAAGATTTGAGAAGCATCCCGGACCAGCAGGAAAGGGGCATGGCCATACTGGCCCATCTGGGGGCCTTTCTGGGATATGTGATAAAATAAAGCCCTCAGGATGAGGTTCCTCTACGCCACGAACCTTCACGGAGCCAGGTGGAAGTACACCGCCCTCCTTGATTATGCGGTGAAGAAGGGGATAAAGTGGAAGCTCTACCTGGGAGATACCCTCTGCGTTCAACCGGGCCAGGAGGGGGATTTGATATTCGTGGAGGGGGACCTTGAGACCTTAGAGGTGGAAAGGAAGGTTATACCCTACAGGAGACTCAGATGAGCTGGGTAAAGGCGGTGCTCTTCCTGGACGCTGTTCTCCTCCTCTGGGGCTTTATCCACTGGTATGTTTACCGCCGCCTCCTTTCCCTCTTTTCTGGAAAAGGGATTCTTCCCCTGATTTTCTTCCTTTTATTCGCCTCCTTTCCACTGACGAAAATCCTGGCAAGGGTCCTTCCCCCTTCCCTTTCCTTTCCCCTTTATTTCCTTGCCTGTCTTTGGATGGGCCTCCTCTTTTACCTATTCCTTTACCTTCTTTTGGGAAACCTTTTGGAGATATTCCTGGGCGGGTCCGTTTACATCAGGGCTGGAGCCGTGGCCCTTGCCCTTTTGACGGTTTTTTACGGCCTGTTTGAAGCTGGCTCCGTGGCGGTGAGGAATTTGGAATTGGAGGTTCCTTCCCCTTCCGGAGGGGAGGTGAGGATAGTTCATCTTTCGGACCTTCACCTTGGGCTGAACCTCAATTACCTCAGGCTGAAGAGGGTTCTGGGGAGAATAAACGGGTTTTCCCCGGACCTCATCCTTATAACGGGGGACCTTCTTGACCAGGAGGTGGAGAGGGCAGGGGAGTACAGAGAACTCTTGCTGGGGCTTAAGGCTAAAATCGGTGTGTTCGCCGTTTCGGGAAACCACGAATTTTACGCCGGGGAGGAGAGGGCCTTTAAAATTATAAAGTCCTGGGGAATAAGGCTTCTGAGAAACCGGGTTTTGGACCTGGGGAAGGTGGTTCTGGCAGGGGTGGACGACGAGGAGTTCCTGGGGAGAAGATGGCGGGAAAACCTCAGGGAGGTTTTAAAAAGGGCAGAGGGAAGCAAACCCGTAATCCTCCTCAAGCACAGGCCCACGGGTTTTTCCTTGGCCGGGAAAATGGGGGTTTCCCTTATGCTCTGCGGCCACACCCACCGGGGACAGCTCTTTCCCCTTCACCTTCTCACGGCCAGGGTTTACAGGTATTTTTACGGATACCACAGGGAAGGGAAGATGCAGATATATGTAAACGCCGGGCTGGGAACCTGGGGGCCTCCCATCAGGGTTCTCTCAAGGCCGGAGGTGGTTTTCATAACCCTTAAACTGAAGCGTGAGAAACCCTGAGCCTTCCCTGAGGCGCCTGTTTAAAATCCTTGACACTTGAGAATATATGAAACGCTCTGGCCTTCCTTTTGGCCGCTTCTTCCTTAGCGGAGGGAGCTCGCCAGGGACATTTCAAAGAGGAGAGCGGTTTTTATAAGAGATATGTGGTGAGGGTAAGGGACCTTATAGGGATTTTTGCGGCCCTCCTCATGTTATGGACTTACCCTCCAAGGGCCATGAGGTGGCGGGAGGTCAATGAAATTATCGGAGGGATTGTAAGGTCAGGGTTTTTCCGACGCCGGCCTCTATGTAGTGGGGGCCGTATTCCTCCCTGAAGAGCCTCCTGGCTGACTGTCCCGAGCAGTAGCAAGGGGCCACATAGAGAACCCCCGCTTTCCTGAATCCCCTAACCACCTCCCTTATCCTCCCTTCCGACGACCAGTTCAGGTGAAATCCCCCCATAACCAGAAGAACCTTTCTTTTGAACATTCCCTTCGCCCTGCTTATTATTTTTAAAATCCCGGGATGGACGCATCCGGTGATTATCACGAGCCCCCCTTTAGTGTTTACCACCAGGGATTGCTCCTTTATCCCTCTTCCCATTTCCCCGGTGGTGTAAACTCCGGGGAGTATCTCCCCGGGTCCCCTTACTTCCCTTACTTCCGCTCCGTATCTTCTGGCCCTCGCTTTAAACCAGCCTGGAAAGGTGGAGGGAAGGTAGATGGGAAGGCTTCCCTTTCTCTCCAGCAGGCTCCAGAGTCCCCCGGTGTGGTCGGAGTGGATGTGGGAGAGGACCACAACCTCTATCTCGGAGGGGCTGAGCCCCAATTTTCCCATGTTTTCCAGAAGCATCTTCCCGTCTCCTCCGGTGTCAAAGAGAATTCCCCTTCCCTTTGCCTTCAGGAAACAGGAAAATCCCCAGGCGGTTTTAAGCCCCTTCCCGTAGGGGTTGTTGTCGTAAAGAACGGTAATGGAAAGATGTTCTAAGGTGAAGCCGGAGGAGGTGCCCGGACTCAAAAGGAAGGAAAGGACCAGGTCCAGAAGTGGAAAACCCCTCATGCCCATCCTCAATGAATCCTCCTCAGGGTTTCGTAGGTCTTCTCCGCCATTTTCCTCTCAAATTCAAAGAGCTCCCGGGGGCTATGCTCCTGGCTGAGGAAACGCTCCGTTTCCCTGAAAATTTCCCTTTCCGTCTTGAGCAGGAGGTCCAGCCATCCGGTCCCATTCCTGTTGTTCAGTTTGGTAAGATCCAGGTATTTTTTCCGGTTTCCCCCTTTTAATGGCCTCAAGAGGGACTTTATCCTCATGGCCTCCCTGTCCAGGGGGGCAATGTCTCCGTCCCAGAGAAGGCGGGGAACCCTTCCTGCCTTTACCCATAGGGGAACTGCCACCGAGGTGAGGGGCTCTCCGAGGATTACCCACATGGTGGAAAGGGAGGGGTCCTTACCCTTCTTTGCCTCCTGAAATACCACCGC
Source organism: Candidatus Aminicenantota bacterium (assembly GCA_026987025.1). Classification (GTDB taxonomy): domain Bacteria; phylum Acidobacteriota; class Aminicenantia; order S016-38; family S016-38; genus JALSNJ01. The sequence goes on from JALSNJ010000031.1 coordinate 5,902, forward strand.
CGAGGCAGTGCTGGAGCGGTCTATGGAATCGTTGGTGTAAACCCAGAAGGGCTTGTCCGCCGGAAGGAGTCCCCATTTTTCCATGGGGGGAACCTTCAGGAGGGGATTTCCCACATCCCTGTCCACAAACTGCAATATGTATAGGGGGGATATTTTCTTTGCCCCCTTGAGCAGGTAAAGGGCCCTTTCAAACCTCAGGTATCCGTAGCCCCTGTAGGGGAGACCGCTTCTGGAGAAGTTGGTGTTGATTATGTATTTTTCCGGAAAATCCACGGCGTCGTATCTTCTGTAGCCGTGGTTGTGGACCTCAAAGAGTGCTGCCCCTCCGGCCGCGTCTACAACCCCGAAATTCGCAAGGCTCCCAAGGCCAGGCCCCAGGTTGTCCCTTATGTATCTTTCAAAATCGTCCACCGTGCGGCACTTCCTCAGGGCGTCTGCCATTATAATCCCCTCCAGGTCCGTGCGCTCTCCTTCCTTTTTGGGAAGGTTGTAGGCCACGGAGTTTATAATGGCAAAGCCCGCGGAGTTTATCCCTGCGAAGGCGCTTCTTCCTGAGGTCTCGTCGTGATTGACCAAGGCCAGGTAGCTGTAGGGGGTTTCCCTTACGAAGACCACCTTGTTGTAAATGTGGCCTGTATCCCTGTTTTTCCAGAGCAGGGGCGAGCCGGTGGAGGAGGCCATGCCGCTTATTATTGCCGTGGTGCACTCCTCCGAGGCAAGGACCAGGGCCGGAAAAATAAGGGTTAAGAGAAGGAGTTTAAATTTTCCTCTCATTTAATTCCTCCTGGGTGTATATTTTAACAAAGAACATCCGCTCATAGCCTCATCATAAAATCTATATGAAGATTTTTGACAATACAATGGGGGAGGGATAAAATCGCCTGTGGAGGTTTCCATGGGCAAGAGGGCACTTCTTTTAATTCCCCTTCTCCTCTACGGAATAACCCCCCAGGGGCTGGTGAAGAGGGTTGAGGAAAACCTCCGGGGAAAGAGCAGCCAGGGGGAAATGGTGATGAAGGTGGTGAAGAGCACCTGGAGCCGGGAATTACACTTCAAGTTCTGGGAGAAGGGAAAGGACAAAACACTGATCCTCATAACATATCCCCCCAAGGAGAGGGGGATAATAACCCTCAAGATAGGGAAGAATGTCTGGAATTACATACCTTCCATAGAGAGGGTTATAAGGATTCCATCCTCCATGATGGGGGCCTCCTGGATGGGTTCCCACTTCACCAACGACGACCTGGTGAGGGAATATTCCCTGAGCAGGGACTACACTCCGGAGATAAAATCCCAGGACAGGGAGGGCTGTCTTCTCCTTTTACGCCCGAAGCCAGGGGCCGGTGTGGTCTGGGGAAGGATTGAGATGAGGATAAACCGAAGGACCCTCCTTCCCACAAAGGAGGTCTTTTTCAGCGAGAGGGGTGAAAGGATAAGGACCCTGTATTTTAAGGATGTAAGGAAAACAGGCCGCAGGCTCTTTCCCTTCCACTGGATTCTGGTCCCGGAGAAAAAGCCCGGAGAGAGAACGGAGCTTTTCGTAAAAAGAATAGTCTTTGATGTTTCCATTCCGGATAGGATTTTCTCCCTGAGGCACCTGAAGGAAATGGGAATATGACCCTTAAACTGGCCTGGAGGAACCTCTGGAGAAACAGGACCAGGAGCCTCCTTCTCGTCTCTTCCATAACCCTTGGTTTCTTTTCCCTATTCTTTTTCATGAGCGTGGCAAAGGGGGCCGTTTTTCAGGCCATTGAGAACCTTATAAATTCCGGCACGGGCCACATCCAGATTCACCTCAGGGGATACCTCCAGGACCCCGACATTAAAAAGGAGATAAAGCATCCCCGGAGGCTCCTCTCCCTCCTCCGCTCCCCCTCAATACGCCTGGCCGCATACAGGATAAATCTTACGGGTATAATATCCTCCCCGGAGGAGTCCAGGCCCGTTCGGGCATTGGGCGGGCTTCCTCCTGTGGAAAGGACCATGACCAATTTCTCCTCCTACATCGTGGAGGGAAAATTTCCCTGGAAGGAAGACGGAATTCTCCTGGGAAAGGCCCTTGCCTCCATGCTCAGGGTAGAGCTGGGCGACAGGGTGGTTATAACCTCCAGCGACAGGGAGGGAAATCTTTCCACCTACGCCTTCAGGGTAAGGGGGATTTTTAAAACCCCGTCCCAGCAGATAAACAAGTACCTGGTTCTCATCCATTACAGGGCCGCGGTAGAGCTTGCCGGCTACAGGGATGGGGCCAACGAGATAGTGATAAAACTTAAGAAGGGGAGCAGAGTAGAGGAGGAAAAGAGAAGGCTTTCCTCCCTTCTGGGGGATAAATACGAGGTCCTCGCCTGGTACGATGTTTATCCCCTCCTTAAATACGAGATGGACGCCTTCTCCAGGATGATGCTCATTTTCGGATTTATAATTCTTCTGGGGGCCAGTTTCGGAATAGCCGAGGTTTTCTTCATGGCCGTATACGAGAGGATGAGGGAGATAGGGATTCTCAGGAGCCTTGGAGTTTCCCCCTCGGGAATAACCAGAATCTTCCTGGCGGAGGCCCTCCTGCTGTCCACAGTGTCCCTCCTTTTGGGAGGATTTCTAAGCCTTGTTTTTTACCTTTACTTCTCCTCCAGGGGTTTGAACCTCTCGGTCTTCCGAAGAAGTTTGGAGGTCTGGGGAAGCGGCTCCGTCATATATCCCAGGATAAGCCCCTGGGAGGTGCTTCAGCTCGTCCTTTTGGTATTCTTGGTGGTGCTGCTTTCCGTCCTTCTTCCCCTTCGCAAGGCCAGGAAGATAAAACCGGCGGAGGCCCTCAGATATGTTTAAACTGGCCTGGAGAAACCTCCGGAGAAATCCCCGGAGGACGGCCATAACCTCTGCCGCCATAGGTTTTGCGGTTTTCCTCATCACCTTTATGCTCAGCATTGAGCACGGAACCTACAGATACACCGAAAACTACGCCACGGGGATATGGAACGGCAAGGCCAGGATTTTCAGGAAGGGCTACTTCCAGAAGGAGACCCTCAGCAGGAGTTTTAAGCCCTCCCCTGAGCTCATTTCCCTTCTCAGGGGCTCAGGCCTTGAGTGGTGCCTCAGAATCACAGGATTTGGCCTCGTGAGCTTCGGGGACAAGACCTACGGGGCCTCAATAACCGGCCTTCAACCTTCAAGGGAGATAAGCAAAATAAGGAATAAAATCCTGAGGGGAAGGTTTCTCAGGGGAAGGGGGGAGGCCGTGGTGGGATGGAGGCTTGCCAGGAACCTGGGGGTATCCCCGGGGGAGAGGGTGGCGGTGCTCGTTCAGGGGAGGGACGGGAGCCTTGGGGCTAAGCTCTTTGATGTGGTGGGCGTTTTCAGAACAGGGGTCATTGACCTGGACAGGGAGAAGGTTCTGGTTTCCCTGTCGGATGCGGACGAACTATTCTCCATGGGGGGAAG
>JALSNJ010000032.1 GCA_026987025.1 Candidatus Aminicenantota bacterium
CAGCCTCGGCCTCGCCGAGGGCCTCTTCTCCTTCGCTGAGGACTAAAAGGTGAAAGTGGTTTCCCAAAAGGGCGTAGCTTATGAGGCGGAGGGCAAAGACGGAGGTGAGCTTTCGAAGAAGGCGAAGGAGGTATTCTTTGTCCGAGGGGCGAAGGTAGGGGAGTTCGTCCTGAAGGTGGCAGATGAGGTGGTAGTAGGCCGGGGAGGAAAATTTGAGGAAATGTCGGGCAAGTCTCGCCATGGCAACCTCCGGGGTAATTATATCAAAAAAGGGTCTGTCCCCAAAATTTGACCCAAAATTTTTCCCTGATGGGCTATTTAAGGGTTGACAAAATTTAACTAAGGTTATATAATATAAATGGACTAAAAAATTTGTGAAGGAGGTGAGCCATGGCGATTCTCAAATGGGATCCTTTCAAGGAACTTCAGGCCCTTCAGGATAGGATAGACAAACTTTTTGAGGAGAGCCTGAGGGGAAGGGAACTTGCCTCAACTTCCTGGACTCCGGCGGTGGACATCTACGAAACCGACGACGCCATAGTTCTGGAGGCGGAGCTTCCCGGCATGAACGAGAAGGACATTGAGGTGAAGGTGGAGGACAATGTTCTTACCATCAGGGGCGAGAGGAAGTTTGAGGAGAAGCGCAAGGAGGAGAACTACTACAGGATGGAGAGGTTCTACGGTGCCTTCCAGAGGTCCTTTACCCTTCCTCCCAACATAGAAACCAACAAAATCAAGGCCGAATACAAGAAGGGAATCCTCAAGGTCACCATGCCCAAGAAGGAGCAGGCCAAGCCCAAGCAGATAAAGATAGAGGTTAAGGAGTAACGACACCTCCCTTTGCCGAAAAGGGGGCTTCGGCCCCCTTTTTATATTTTTTCCACTTTAAAGTACCTGACGGAAAGAAACGAGAGAAACGCGGTGAGAAGGAGTAAAAGGCTCATTTCCTTCAGAGCCGAGTAAAGGGGAAGGTGGAAGTAGATTATCTTCTCCAAGGCTCCCATCGTCCAGGTGGTGGGGAGGAAGGAAGCCACCTTTCTGAGGGCAGGGGGCACTATTTCCAGGGGCCACCAGCATCCCCCCAGGGCCGCCAGAAGGTTAGCTCCGAGAACCGAAAGCCCTATGAGAACCTCCCTCTTTTTTACCTGGCTTCCCAGCAGGACCGAGAGGGCCGAGACCGAGGAGGAGTAGAGCAGGAGAAAGATCGCCGATGCAAGGGGCCTTTCCCCCATGGTTCCCTTAAAAAGCAGAGCGGAGGCCAGGGATAGGACCAGGATGTCTATAACCCCAATAAATATTCCGGAAAGGAAGAAAGTTCCCCAGAGCCCGAGTTTCCCCACGGGGGTTATGCTTATCCTCCCCATAAGCCCCCTCTGCCTGAACCTCCACAGGGAAGCGGCGTTGAACAGCAGTATGTTGAAGAGGAGCATCATAACGATTACCGCGGGGATGTAGTAATTGAAACCGTAGGGTATGGTTTTTTCGCTGTAGGTGGTTATCTTCAGGCCCACGAAATTCTCCGGCTTTATCCTCCTCTCCGCCCACATTTCCATGAGGGCGAAGATGGCTTTGGCCTTGAGGAAGAAACCCGCTTCGTCAGGTCCTCTGCCTCTCAGGTGTATAACTATCGGGTTCCTTTCCGGGTTCTGGGGAAAGTATATGTAATTCTTACCTTTTTTCTCGCGGGAAATCTTTACCTCTATTCCCTCCCCTTTTAGTTTGGATGCGAAATTTTTAACCAGAGGGTTTTCCTTCTCTGCCACGAGGTTTATCTTCAGAGGTTGTTTTTCCTTTCCACCCCCCATGGAGCCAAATACGAACATGAAAAGCAAAGGAAGGACCAGGGCCCAGAAGTAGAAGGTTTTGTCCTTAAGGGTTATTTTCAGTTCCCTTGAGATGTGGTATAAAATGCCCCTCATTTCAACCTCAAATTTCTTTCGTTAAGGTAGAGGGAGAGGAAAAAGAGGGCTGCGGATAGGATGAAGCCGTGCAGGAGAAAGCCCGAGGCTTCCTTCCCCATCATGACCCTGAGGGTTGCCTGGTTGAAGGGATGGATAAGGGACAGGAAGGAAAGCTTCCTTAGGGTCTGAGGTAGAGCCGATAATGGCAGGAAACTCCCTCCGAGAATGGCAAAGAGAAAAATGAAAAAAGATGAGAGGTTGTTCACCTTCTTTTCATCTCCGATTATCCCTGCCATAACCCCGAAAAAGGAAACTGAACCCACGGAAAACAGGAGAAAAATTACGAGGAGGGTAAGGGGATTCCCGTTTTGGGGTCGGAAAAGCAGCCAGCCTGCGGCAGCGAGGGCCAATTCCAGCAGAAAAACGAAGGCTATGGACGAAAGGTGGTAGGCTAAGGAATATTGGAAGGGCGAAATCCCGGAGACGAAAAGCCTTTTCTGCACCTGCCTTTCCCTGGTCCCCACCATGGAAGTTATGGACGCATTGGAGAAAAACAGCATGAAGAAGTATCCAAGGCCGGAAAGGAAGAAAATCGCCCGGGACAATCTCTTTTTTTCCTCCCTTTCTTCCCTTATTTTGAAGGGGAAGGAGGCAATGGAACGGAAGAGTTCTTCCGTTTTTTGAAGGGTCCCCTTCAGAAATTCACCGCTCACCACCTCGCCCCTGGAAAGAGCCGAAAATTCCTCATCGTAATAGGCACGAAGAAAGTTCAGAATTTTTTCAAACCCCAGCATCAGGGTGGCCGCCACCTCAGGGTAAATCCTCTGGGCCGGATTTTTTATCAGTTTAATGGTGGTTGTTTTTCCCTGGACATAATTTTCTGTAAAGTTCCGGGGAAAGACCATTATAGCAGATATTTTGTTTTCCCTTAGCCTTTTAAAGGCCTGCTCCCTGTCCGCCTCCGTAATTTCTATCCATTTCTTGGCTTTTGGGGAGGAGAGGAAGGAGAGAACTATCCTGGAGGCTATTCCCTGGTCCTCGTTTATTACCGCCATTTTCAGAGGTTGAAATTTCCTTCCCGGGGAGAAAACCGCCCATAGCAGGAGGGAAAGCAGGATGGGGGTTAGAAGAAAAAAGAATATAATTGAAGGCTTAGCCCACTTCCTTTTGAAGATACTCCTCAAAAAAGCCCATCTCATTCCCTCAGTTCCCTTCCAGTTAATTTAAGAAAGAGGGCTTCAAGGTCGGGTTTTTTGATGTCAACCTCCCGCAGTGAAATTCCTGCTTCCAGCATTTCCTTTATGAGGCCCGCCACAGCCCCTTCGTTCTCCACCTCTAATGCCACCTTTTCCCCGGAGAAGCTCAGAATTTTTCCAGAGAACTTTTCAAGGCTGGGTCTTAGAGTTTCCATGGGCGGGAAGTCGCCTCGGAGGACGATGGTTATGTTTTCCTCGGCCTTTTTCAGCAGTTCTTCCACCTTCCCCTCCACTAAAATCTCCCCGGCGTCCATTATGGCCACCCTGTGGCACAGTTGCTGGGCCTCCTCCAGCTGGTGGGTGGTGTAGAGCATGGAAGTTCCCCTGGAGGCCAGTTCTCTGAGGAATTCCCTTATGTAAACCCTCGCCTGGACATCTATCCCCACCGTGGGCTCGTCCAGAATGAGAAATTCCGGGTTGTGGATTATCCCCAAGGCCAGGTTTAATCTTCTCTTCATTCCACCTGAGAAGGTGCTGACCCTGTCCTTAGCCCTGTGGGAAAGTTCCAGGACCTCCAGAATTTCAGCGGACCTCCTCCTTGCTTCCTTTCTCCCCAGTCCGTAGAAGGAAGCCCAGAGGAGCATGTTCTCCATGGCGGAAAGCTCCTCGTAGAAGGCCATTTCCTGAGGGACGAAGCCGATTTTCCTTCTCCACCATTTGAGGTTGGAGAACACATCCCTTCCCTCGTAAAGGACCCTTCCGGAGTCCGGCCTCAGGAGGGTGGCGATTATGGAAACTGCGGTGGTCTTTCCCGCTCCGTTGGGGCCCAGCAGGCCGAAAATCTCCCCCTCCCTCACCTGGAAGGAGATCCCCCGCAGGGCTTCCCGCTCCCCGTAGCTTTTTTCCAGGTCTCTGACTTCCAGCATCTTATCTCCCTTTAATTATACGAGAAAGTTCCCTCAGGGTTTCCTCCACCTGGAAGGGGGAGGAGCCCGCCGGCAGGATTATCCCGTCTTGCTGAAAACGACCCCCCTTCTTCTTTAAAAATTCATAAAGGAGGGAGGGGTCCGGCTTTTCCCTGAAGCCGATGAATATTTCCCTTCCCCTCCTTTCCACGGAGGATATTCCCGCGGAGGTGGCCAGGGCCGAGATTCTCCCCAGGGAGAAAACGGCCTCTGCCTCCCCTGGGATTCTTCCGTATTTGTCCTCCATTTCCCGCCGTATGTTCCTCAGGTAATCTTCGTCCCGGGCCGAGGTTATCTCCCTGTAATAATTTACCCTTTCCAGGGGGTCGGGAATGTAGTGCGGTGGAATTCTCAGGTTGAAGCCCAGGTTTATCTGGGGCCTGGGGGTTGCCCCGGAGGCTCTTTCTATCTCCTCCTCCAGAAGTTTGAGGTAGTAGTCGTAGCCCAGCTCCGCCAGGTGCCCGTGCTGGGCGGTTCCGAACAGGGTTCCTCCCCCCCTTATGTTCAGGTCCTCCATGGATATGGCGAAGCCAGAGCCCAGGGAGGCGTGTTCCCTTATGGCCCTGAGCCTCTCTTCGGCTTTGCCGGTTATAGTTCTGTCGTGGACGAAAAAGTAGGCGTAGGCCTTTCTGTGGGACCTTCCTACCCTTCCCCTCAACTGGTGGAGCTGGGCCAGACCTAAGTTTTCCGCCCTCAACACTATGAGGGTATTAACATTGGGTATGTCAATGCCGTTTTCTATTATGGTGGTGGTAAGGAGGATGGGATAGCGGCCCTCCATGAAGTCTATGATTCCCCTTTCAATTACAGATGGCCTCATCCTTCCGTGCAAAACCAGAAGGGGAAGGTGAGGAAATTCCTCTGAGAGGAACCTCTGCCAGAAGGGTATTTCTTCAATTCTGTTCATAACTATGTATACCTGCCCCTCCCTCTCCAGTTCGTGCTTTATGGCCTGAAGGAAAACCTGCCTTCTGAAGGGGAGAACGAAGGTCTCCACGCTCTGGCGTCCCCTGGGAGGGGTCTGAATCAGAGATATGTCCCATACGGAAAAAAGGGCTAAGCTGAGGGTTCTTGGTATGGGTGTGGCGGTGAGGGTGAGGCAGTTTACATCCTTTTTTATCTGCCTCAATTTTTCCTTTTGCTTTACCCCGAAGCGCTGTTCCTCGTCAACAATCAGCAGGCCCAGGTTCTTAAAACCCACCTCCTCCGCCAGAAGTTTGTGGGTGCCTATGATTATGTCTATCCTTCCTTCTGACAGTTCCTTAAGGACCTCCTTCTGCTGGGCTTTGCTTAGCATTCTGGACAGCATGGAGATTCTTACCGGGAATCTTCTGAACCTCTGGGAGAAGGTCCTGTAGTGCTGAAGGGCCAGCACCGTGGTGGGGGCTAAAAGGGCTACCTGTCTTCCGTTAAGAACGGCCATAAAGGCAGCCCTCATGGCTATTTCCGTTTTTCCGAAGCCCACATCCCCCACCAGCAATCTGTCCATGGGGTAGGGGGCCATGAGGTCCTTCTTCACCTCCTGCCAGGCCCTGGCCTGGTCCAGGGTCTCCTCGTAGGGGAAGTCCGAGACGAAGTCCTGGAGCATGGGGTCGTCCTGGAAGGCAAAGCCTTCCTTGGCCTTTCTTTCTGCGTAAAGCCTGACCATGGATTCCACCAGGGCCTGAATGCTCCGGCGAACCCTGGCCTTGAGCCTTCCCCACCTGGGGGAGGATAGCCTGTCCAGCTTCAGCTCCGTCCCCGGGGGCAGGTTGTAGGGATGGAGTTTAAAGGAGCTTTCCACGGGAACATAAAGCTTCTCCCCTGCGGCGAATTCCACCTCCAAGAAGTCTCCCTCCAGCTCCCCTCTGTAGGAGACAAGTCCCCGGAAAATCCCTATCCCGTAGTCTTCGTGAACCACCGGACGGTCTGCTTCTAAATTAAACACGGCCCTTCTTATCCTTCTTATCTTCTCCGCCGGTGCAGGCCTCGGGCCGGGGATGTTCTCCTCCCCCAGAACGAGGAGGTTTCTCAGATGAAACCCCTTCTTCAGCTTTACCGGGGACCTTTCCGCAAACTCAAGGCCCTTAAATTCCGCAGCCAGGATTATCCTTTTGCCCGCCCGCTTTTCCGAGGCCAGCCATTTTCTCCAGGCTTCAGCCCCTCCCCTGGCCCTGGGAAGCAGGGAGAAATCCTCCACGAATCCCTCTTCGCAGCAAAATTCTAAAGCAGGGTCCCCGGGCAGGGGAAGGAGGGAGAGGGGGTCGGGATAGGGGAGGGGGCTCGCCTTCACCCTTTCCCTTTCTTCCTCCAGGTAATTCTCTATTTCCCTTCTGTTGAATATCCCCACGGCGAAACCCTTGAAAACCTCGTTGTATTTTTTTGAATGACGGCAAAGAAGACCCACCAGTTCGCCGGCCTCCTCGTCGGCTGAGCTCAACTGCGGGAACTTCCTTTTCATTTTTTCGGCTTCCCCCCTTTCCCACTCCCTGTAAGGGCCTATTATGGCCTCCTTGATGTCCTGCACCGAGAGCTGGGAGGACGGGTTGAATTTTCTTATGGAAATAACCCTATCCCCGGAGAACTCCAGCCTGATGGGATGCTCCTCCCAGCCGGAAAAGAAGTCCACTATACCTCCCCTGAGGCTGAACTCGCCTATCTCCCTGACGAAGTCCACTTCCCTGTATCCCAGCTCCCGCAGATGGAGAACCAGAAGCTCCTGCTCAAATTCCTCGTGGCGGTGCAGGGACAGGACCGAGGAGGAGATTTTCTCCGGCGATGGGAGGTGGAAAAGGGAGGAGGCCGGGGCCACCACCAGGTCCTCCAGCCCCTGGGAAACCCTCCAGAGAACCCTGAGCTTTTGAGCCACAGCCCTTCTGGACTGGGGGAGGGGGGAGAAGAATTCTTCCTTGGGCGGGGGGATGAAGGCCGCCCTCCTCCCCCCGAAGAGGGCGTATTCTCCCTGGAAATCAAAGTCGTTGGGCACTATGAGGAGAAGCTTTCCTTTGAAACCGGCGGCGTAAATCAGGGCCATCTGGGGGGAACAGTTCTGCAGCCTCTTTTCGGAGAAGGAAAGCATCCTAAAGCTTTATGCTCATGCCTTCCCTGGCAGCGGCGGTGGCAGGGAAGAGCCGGGCGGCCCTGAGCTGTTGCAGGTCCACCTCTGAGTCGGTGTGGAAGGGGTCAAAATGGAAGAGAACCAGCCTTTTTGCTCCGGTTTTGACGGCCATCTCTGCCGCCATGATTTCCGTGCTGTGTCCGTATCCCTTCCTTTCCCGGTATTCCTCCTCGGTGTACTGGGCATCGTGAATGAGAAGGTCCACCCCGGAGAAGAACTCCACCACCTGCGGGAGGTCTTCCCCCACCTCGTAATCGGTGGCTATTCCCACGCTCTTTCCCTCCGCTTCAATCCTGTAAAGCATTATGCCGTCTAAGGGATGGTTCCTGGAGTAGAGGGAAAGAACCCTGAAATTCTCCACCTCAAATTTTTCGCTTACCGGGAACAGGTGAGTCTCCAGCATTTTTTCCGAAACCTTGAAGGGGAGGAGCCTTGGGTTTGAAAGGACATCCAGGGCTTCCCTTACCGAGAAGTTTCCAAAGTCCGGCCCGTACATTTTCCTTCTGTATCCTTCGCTGTAGAGGAGGAAGGCGAAGGGAAGACCCAATATGTGGTCCAGATGGTAGTGGGTGAACAGGAAAACCACATTTTCCCTGAAGTTTTCCCTTTCCGCCAGTTTGGTAATGCCGGTTCCCGCGTCTATTACGAGGGAGGTGTTTGAGGAGTTTATCAAAATGGAGGTGGTGTTCCCACCGTATTTCTTGAACCTGGCCCCGCTTACCGGACAGCTTCCCCTGACCCCTAAGAACCTTATCTCCATCACAGTTGAGGCGAATATTTGTCCCTTTTTATTCCCAGATAGAGGTCCACTATCTTAAGGGCACAGTAGTCTCCGCACATGGAACAGGCATCGGTCTGGGTTCCCCTCTGGGAGCGTATCCTGTCAAATTTTTCCTGGTCAATGGCCAGTCTCCTCTGGGCTTCCCAGTCCAGGGCCCTCCTGGCCCTGGACATTTCCAGGTCCCATTCCCAGGCACCCTTTATTCCCTTGACCAGGTCAGCGGCGTGGGCCGCTATCCTGGCCGCTATTACCCCCTCCTTAACCGCCTCCTCGTCGGGAAGGCCGAGGTGCTCCGCCGGGGTTACATAGCAGAGAAAATCAGCCCCTGCGGCAGCGGCTATGGCCCCTCCGATGGCGGAGGTAATGTGGTCGTAGCCCGGGGCAATGTCAGTTACCAGAGGTCCCAAAACATAAAAGGGAGCCCCGTGGCATAGCCTCTTTTGCAGCTTTATGTTGGTTTCTATCTGGTCCATGGGCACATGGCCCGGTCCCTCCACCATGGCCTGGACCCCTGCTTCCCTGGCCATCTTCACCAGCTCCCCCAGCACCATGAGCTCGTCAATTTGAGCCGCGTCGGTGGCATCGGCTATGGCTCCGGGCCGAAGGCCATCCCCCAGGCTCAGGGTCATGTCGTATTTCCTTGCTATTTCCAGCAGCCTGTCAAAGTGGGTGTAAAGGGGATTTTCCTTTTCGTTGTGGAGCATCCATCCCGCCAGAAAGGCACCTCCCCTGGAGACTATGTCCATAACCCTTTCCTTTCTTCTTATCTTCTCCAGGCCCGAGAGGGTAAGCCCGGCGTGGACTGTGATGAAGTCCACCCCATCCCTCCCGTGCATTTCTATTACCTCAAAGATGTCGTCCGGGGTCATACCTACGATGGAACCCCGGCGGGATATTCCGACTATGGCCGCTTGATATATGGGAACCGTGCCCACGGGCCTCCAGGAGGCCTCAATTATTTTCTTCCTGTTGCGGTTGAGATTTCCTCCGGTGGAAAGGTCCATCACCGTGTCGGTCCCGGCCTCCAGGGCTATTTTCAGTTTCCTGAGTTCCGGTTCTATCCTGGGGAAGTCCATGGAGGTTCCTATGTTGGCGTTCACCTTGGTTCTCAGCCCCTGGCCTATACCTATGGGTTTGAGGTTTTTGTGATGGGGATTGGCAGGGACCACAACGGTTCCCCGGGCCACCCTCTCCGCCAGGACCTCGGCATCTATTCCCTCCTGCCGGGCTATTTCCTTTACCTGAGGGGTTATCTCCCCTTTCCTTGCCCTTTCCATCTGGGTCATTTTTTACACCTCCAGAAAAGAATTATAATATAGTTGACAATAAGAGGTTGCTTATGGTAAAAAGGAAACTATGAAGGACTATCTGAGTATATGGATTATCCCCAGGGAAGACGCCTCCCCAAAGGTTTATTCCATTGAAAGAAGGAAACTGAAGAAAATCCTCATAGGAGCCGGCGTCGCCACCCTGATGGGTCTTTTTATGTTCGTGGACTACATAGGATTGAACCTCAAGAGGGAGAGGCTTAAGAGACTGGAGGCTGAGAACTTAAAATTAAAAAACACAGTGGCTAAATTACAGAAGGACGCCCGGGAACTTCACTTCAAATTATCCCTTTTCAAAGATTACGCCAAAAAGCTCAACACCATTGCCGGCCTGGAGGCTCCCTACGCCTTGAGGGAGGTGGGGGGAGTTGGGGGAGGCCTGGACATTGGAGCCATAACGAAGCCCCTGCCGGCCAGCACCGATCCTCAGAAGGTGGTGGTTAAAATGAAGGAGCTCAAGAAGATGGCCCAGGACCTGGATGTGAACTTTGAAATTCTCTACAAATTTTTCAAGGAACAGCAGGACCTCCTTTCTTCAACGCCCTCCATATGGCCCACCAGGGGATACCTGACCTCAGGCTTTGGCTACAGAAGGGACCCCTTCACCGGAAGGAGAACCTTCCACAAAGGGATAGACATTTCTGCTCCCATAGGGCAGAAGGTTTACGCCACCGCCAAGGGCATAGTGCTGAGAACAGGATTTCAGAGAAGGGGCCTGGGACGCTGGGTGGAGATAGACCACGGTTTCGGCTTTACCACCTTCTACGGACACCTCTCCAGAATCCTGGTAAGGCCTGGCCAGAGGGTAAAGAGGGGGGATGTTATCGGTTATGTGGGTTCCACCGGCAGGAGCACCGGCCCTCACCTTCACTATGAAGTTCATGTTTACGGCAAGGCTGTAAATCCCCTCCTTTACATTTTAGAAAATCTGGGAATCTGAATTTTACTTTATATAACCCAAGGACCTGAGATTTTCCAGCTCCTTTCTGGAAAGCTTTTTGAAGCTAATCTTCCTTTCCACCATGGATAGGTTCTGGTATTTCTTCAGCCATTTCAGGAATTGACCTCTTAGGTAAAGGGTCACGGCCTGATTTTCGTAGGGATAGGAACGGGCAGGATACCCCTTTACCGTGTATAGCTCTTCTTTAAACCCCCTCATGTTTATTATGTAATAATATTTTCTCCAGCGTATGCCGTAGGCCCCCGGATTCAGGAAGTTCCTTGCCACGGCAATCTCATCGCCCTGGATCCTTTGAAGGGCCGCCTCCAGAAGGGACCTTCCGTCCAGAGCGAGCTCTACTCCGAAGAGGGATGCCACCGTGGGAAAAATGTCCGTGGGCTGGACCAGAGCCTTTATTCTCCCCTTCATTTTAATGTATGCGGGCAGCTTCACCACCAGCGGAATGTGGGTCATCTCCTCGTAAACTATGGGACCGTGACCAAAGGCTCCGTGTTCGTAGAGGGCTTCTCCGTGGTCGGAAAGGAAAATTATCATGGAATTTTCGAAAACCCCCATCTTCCTCATCCCCTCCCATATTCTCCCAAGGATGCTGTCTATGTAAGCTATGGTGGAGTCGTAGTCGTCTATTATGTCCTGAACCTCCTGGGGGGAGAACTTCTCTGTGCTCTTTATTTTTTGTCTCATCCTCTTCATGACGGGTATTTTCGGCGGGTTTTTCTTGAACATGTTTTTAAAGGGATGGGGAGGAATTATGGGGAAGTGAGGCTCCATAAAGTGAATGTAGGAGAATTTAGGCCCCTTCTTCCTGGCTATCCATCGGAGAAAGTCCCTGGCCATCCTCTGGCTGGTTCTGTTGTTCCACCGGCCGTAATAACCGAAGAACTGGTCTATCCCCTGGGAAAATCCGAAGGTGGCCGATACATTGGCGGAGGCGGTGAAAATGGAGGTTGTGTATCCCTTGGTCTTTAGAAATTCTGGAAGAAGAAGGAGGCGGCTGTCCAGGGCAGCCCTGAGGACTCTAACCTTGTGGTGCTCCGGGAAAAGACCTGAAAAAATGGAGGCCACCGTGGCCCTGGTGAAGGCCGCATTGGTGTAGGCGTTCTCAAAGACCAGGCTTTCCTCTCCGAGCTTGTCTATGTTGGGGGAGGTTTTTCTGGGGTATCCGTAGAGGCTCAGATGGGAGGCCTGGCATGCATCTATGAGGAAAATGAAGATGTTCGGATAAGGTTTCCTGAACCTCAGGTTGGTCCCAGGAGGATTTTTGTTTTCTTTCCCGGAGGAGAATTTGAAGTCTCCGGGCCTCAGCCCCCCGGAACTTACCCTTATTTCCACCAGGTAGGGTTCATGGGAGGAGAAGCTCACCCTGGAGGGTAGGATTCTCAGGGGATTGTTTATACCCGTTTCCCTGAGCTTTGAGAAACCCTGGCCGTAATGGACTGAAACCCGGGCTTTTCCCCTTCCCCGGAGGGAGAATTTTATCCCTCCCCCATCCACGGGAATTATCAGGCCTTCCCCCTTCTCCAGGACGAAATTTTCCCCTTTCCCTTGAGAAAGACATAGCTCCTTTACCACCAGCTTCTTCCTGTTTCTTCTAAGGAAGCCTATTATGTTTATTCCCTTTTGCAGCAGGGGGGTGGAAAGAACGAACCTTCTGTATTTGGAAGAGAAGGGAAGGCTGGCCACCACGGCTCCGTTTATGGCCAATTTTACCGGGAACCTGCTTTTATTGACATAAACCAGAGTAATTTTGCCCGGCGGTGTTTTCCTCCACAGGGCAAAGGAAGATATGGGTTTTTCCGCCTGAAAGCCTTCCTTGGTTTCGGAAAATCCGGCCCAAATATTTTCCCCTGTGATGCAGCTCTGGTCCTCGTCCCAGGTCCAGGTGAGGTGGGAGGGAGGAAGTTTTCCCCCGGACCCGCAGCCCGCCATCGCCAGGGCAAGGATGAGAAGAAGTATTGTTTTCTTCATGAGTTATATTATAGTTTCAGGGCTTGAAATTCCAAGTTTTTGTTGATTAAATGAGAGGGAAAAGGAGGTGGAAAATGAAGGGACTTAGAATTTTTGTCCTTTGGTTGACTTTCTCCGTGGGAATCCTGGGGGCGTCCGGATTTTACTTCAATTTTGATTCCGGCTCCCAGCTTCCCCGGGGTTTCTCCCCGGCCCAGACCGCCGACAGGGGCACCCTTTCGCAGTGGATGGTGGTAAAGGAACCCACCGCTCCTTCTCAACCCAATGCCCTTCTTGTAAAGCCTGACCCAAAGACCAATTACGGCGCCTGTTTTAACCTTTTGATTTACGAAAACGCCTCCCTCAAGGACCTGAGCATTTCCGTGCGCATCAAGGCCGTCAGGGGAAGGGAAGATCAGGGGGGCGGTCTTATATGGAGGGCTAAGGACAGGAACAACTATTATGTGGTAAGGTGGAATCCTCTGGAGGACAACTTCAGATTGTACTATGTAAAGAACGGCCGAAGGAGGATGCTTCGCTCCACAAGAATTAAAGCAGACCCGGCCGCCTGGCACAGCATAAGGGTTGTCCAGAGGGGCCACAGCATCAAATGCTATTTTGACGGGGAGCTTAAACTCCAGGCCAGCGTTCGCATATTTAACGATGCAGGAAAATTCGGCCTCTGGACCAAGGCCGATGCCAGCACGGAGTTTGACGACCTCAAGGTTGAGGCCCTGCAATGAGAAGGTTCGCCCTGCTCCTTCTTCTCGGTTTGGTTTTCCTCGGCTGTGGGGGAAGGGAGAAAAGGGAGGTGGTGGTTTACACCTCCACGGACCAGGTCTTTTCCGAGCCGGTGCTGAAGGCCTTTGAGGAAAGGACAGGAATAAGGGTTAGGATGGTTTTTGACACCGAGGAGACCAAATCCACCGGCCTGGTGAACCGTCTCCTGGCCGAGAAGGACCGTCCGCGCTGCGATGTCTTCTGGTCCAACGACCCCCTGAGGGTGGAGATCTTGAGGCAGAAAGGGGTACTCCAGCCCTACATTTCCCCCAATGCAGCGGGAATTCCCTCCAGGTTCAAGGACCCCCAGGGGTTCTGGACCGGTTTTTCAGGGAGAATCAGGGTGATTCTCGTAAACACTGAGTTGGTGAAGGGGGAGTATCCACGGAGCGTAAGGGACATGCTGGATGAGCGATGGAGGGGACAATTTGCCTTAGCCAATCCACTTTTCGGCACCACCTCCTTCCACATAGCCGCCCTTTTCGTTCTTTGGGGGGATGAGAAGGCCAGGGAGTTTCTGAACAGGCTCAAGGCCAACGGTCTGCGCTTAGCCTCCTCCAACGGTGAGGTGGCCAAATGGGTGGCCCTGGGCAAGGTGAAGTTCGGCTTCGTGGACAACGACGATGCCTTTTCCATGATGGAGCAGGGCTATCCGGTGAAGATGATAATTCCTGACCAGGACGGAGAAGGCACCCTCTTCATGCCCAATGCCGTGGCCTTAATAAAGGGAGCTCCCCACCCCGAGGAGGCTAAGAAGATGATAGACTTTCTCCTTTCGGCCCAGGCGGAAGAAATGCTGGCCCGGGCCACATGCAGGCAGATACCCCTGCATCCAGGGGTAGAACCTCCCCGGGGCCTTCCTTCCATTTCCAGCCTTAAAACCATGAAGGTGGACTATTCGGAGGTGGGAAGAAAAATGGAGGAGATTCTACCCTGGCTGAGGGAATGGGTCTCAGGGTTTTAAAGGGGGGCATTGCCTGGAGCCTGCCCCTTGGGGCCATAATGGTTCCTCTGGCAGGGCTTTTCCTCTCCTTTCCCTCTGCCTTCTCTTCCATGGGGGACCTTTTTAAGGAGAAGGACTTCCTCCAGGCTTTTAGCAACAGCCTGCAAATAGGGGTTTTCACTTCCCTTTTTTCCACGGCCTTAGGCCTGAGCCTGGCCCTGACGGTGAGCAAAATTGCCCTTCCTTTCCGGCGGACCTTGGGCCTTGTCCTGACCCTCCCCCTCTTCTTCCTTCCCTATCAATTTGCCCTGGGATGGTCCTATCTTCTTCCGAATTCCCTCTCCAAATTCCTTTTTTCCAGGGCTGGGGTCGTCTTCGTCCTTGCGGGTTGTTTTTATCCGGTGGTCTTTTGGCTAACGGCGGCGGCCCTTTCCTCGGTGGCTAAGGAGGAGGAAGAATCCGCCCTGCTCCTGGCTTCCCCCCTACGGGTCCTTACCGGGATAACCCTTCCCCGGGCCAGGGCAGGGATAATGACCGGGGCTCTCCTGGTCTTTCTTCTTTCCTTTTCGGAGCTGGGGGTTCCCACATACTTCGGGATAAACAGCGTCTCCTACCAGGTTCTGGTTCGTTTCTCTGCCTTCTACAACATGAAGGCCGGGGTGGCCGCCTCCTTCCCCCTTCTGGGGGTGGGCATAGTAATTCTTGTCCTGGAATATACCTTCCTGAAGAGGGGGACCGGGTTTTTTTCTTCCTCCCGGGGAGGGTTGCAATTTTCTTCACCGGGTTTGAAGGTCCCGGGACTGCTCCTTGCCCTGGGCATCATTTTTGTTTACCTTTTCCTTCCCTTTCTGGGCCTTTTCAGGGAGGCCCTGGACCTTAAGACCTCCTACATTGCCCTTTCCAGGGCCGGGGGAAGCCTTTTGAGGACCTTGCTTTATTCCTCCGCCGCTGGGCTGGTGGCGGCCCTCTGGGCCATGCTTTTCGCCAGAAAACCCTTTCCCGCCTATTCCCTGGTGCTCCTTCTCGGCTTTCTCATGCCCCCCGCTTCCTTAGCGGTGGGTGTCATGGGGAGCTGGGGAAGGCTCAGCTTCCTCTATTCCTCCGGCATCGTCCTTGTGTTTGCCCTGGTGGGAAGGTATTATTTCCTGGCCTTTAAGGTTATGGAGGCCTCTTATCGCCATCTGGACCCCTCCGGGGAGGAAGCGGCGGTTATGGCCGGCGCTTCTTCGCCGAAGGTTTTTTCTAAAATCACCTTCCCCTCCCTGAGGAGATGGGCGGCGGTGGCCTTTCTCCTGGTCTTCGTTTTTTCCTCCAACGAACTGGGCCTCAGCTCCATGCTGTATCCCCCGGGAGGGGAACCCTTGGTGGTAAGGCTCTACACCCTTTCAGTGAACAATCCCCCGGCGGTTTTATCCTCCCTTTCCTTGGCCAATTCCTTCATAAGCCTCCTGGCGGTTATACTATTACTTAGATGATGGGAAATGTTTTCCTCACGGTTTTATGGTTGGGCTGGGTTTTCGCCTACAGGCCCTTCTACTCTACGGACGCAGATGTGGAAGAAAAGGGGAGGGTGGAGGTGGAGGCAGGAATTCTGGAGCTGGAATTTTCCAGCGGCCATATTTTTAACCGTCCCCTTTTGGTGGTGAACTGGGGCCTTGGAAAGGGCCTGGAGCTGGTGGGGGAGGTGGAGGCCCGCCACGGTTTTGAGGGTTTAGTTCCCGGGGATGGAGAAGTTCTGGAGAAGAATCTGTTGGTTAAGTGGGTATTTAAGGAAGGTGCCCTGCAGGGAAGAGCGGGAGTTTCTGCGGCCTTGGAGGGGGGATTTAACCTTAACTCCGGTGCGGAAATCACTGCCATTTTTTCCGGGCGCTTTTCCCACCTTACCTGGCACCTCAATTTCGGTCCCCGCCTTGGCTCCGATGGGGAAACCGGTTATTTTGCAGGATTTATCCTGGAAGGCCCTGAATTTCATCGGGTAAGGGCCGTGGGGGAGTGGGCTCTGGAGAGGAAGGGGGAGGAGGCGGAGGCCTTCCTGCTCGTGGGCTTTATCTGGGACCTCAGGAAATTTTCCCTGGATTTTGCCCTGAGAAGGAATTTGAGCCAGGGATTTTTTTCCCTTTCGGCAGGAGGGACCTTTGGTTTTTGAGGGTATTGAGCTGAAGAATATAAGAAAGTCGTACGGCAAGGAGGAAATCCTCAGGGGAGTTGATCTTTCCGTCCGCAAGGGGGAGATCCTCGCCGTGCTGGGGGTTTCCGGGGCAGGAAAAACCACCCTTTTAAGGATAATAGCGGGTCTTGAGGTCCCGGAGGAGGGGAAGGTTTTTCTGGACGGAAGGTGCGTTACTGAAGGCAAACGCATAATTGTTCCACCGAGGTTCCGTAAGGTGGGTTTTATATTTCAAAACCTGGGCCTCTGGCAGCACATGAGCGTTGAGGAACACCTGAAGTTTGTGCTTCGCCTGAGGAAGTCCGAAAATCCCCGGGAAGAGGCCAGGGAGCTTCTGAGGTTTTTTGGCCTCTGGGAGCACAGAAGGAAAAGGCCCCATCAGCTTTCAGGGGGAGAAAAACAGCGTTTGGCCTTTGCCAGAGCCCTGGCCCAGCAGGTAAGCTTCCTCCTCCTGGACGAACCCCTTTCCAACCTGGACCTTCCGAGAAAAAAACAGCTCCGGGGAGAACTTCTCAGGCTGAAGTCTTTGAAGGAATTGACCATGCTTTATGTAACCCACGACCCCATAGATGTTGAGTTAATATCGGACAGGGTGGCGGTGCTTCACGACGGGAGGATAATTCAGCAGGGAACCTACCAGGAGCTTCTGAGGGCTCCGGCTTACCCCATAGTCAGGGAACTTTTGAGTCCTTAACTTTTTTAATATCAGAAGGTAAAATATTCCATCTGGAGGTAAGTATGAGAAAGTTAACGGCTTTTCTTCTCGCTTTAACCTTTCTGTCCGCCGCCAGGGTGATAATCTCCCTGGAATGGGACCCCTCCGCGGTAAAGGAATTTGAGGGAAGGCTCCTGGTAAAAAAGAGGATCTATTCCGTTATGGAAGCCAACGGAAGGAAATACTACCTGGTTGTGGCCCCCGAGCCCTTCCTCAGGAAAAAGGGAATCGTTCTGGACGCCGGCTCCAGGATATGGGTTCGGGGAATGGTGGTGAAGGTAAACAACGATTACTACATTTTTGCCCAGGAGATAAAGGCTTCCGGAAAGAAGGTTGCCATAAGGAACAGCGAGGGAGTCCCCTACTGGAGAATAGAAAGACGGAGAAGGAGAGGTGTGCGGAATAATAGGAATCGTTTCAGATAAGGGCAATCTAAAGGAAAGGATAATAGAGGGCCTTAAGAGGCTTGAGTACAGGGGATACGATTCCGCCGGGGTGGCCCTCAGAAAGGAGAACGGAATTTTTGTAAGGAAAAAGAAGGGGAAGGTATCCCAGCTGGAGGAAGAGCTCAGGGAGGTGGAGGTCAATTCCAGGGTGGGCATAGGCCATACCCGATGGGCCACCCACGGGGAGCCCAGCGACCCCAATTCCCATCCCCACTCGGATTGCACCGGGAGAATAGCCCTGGTTCACAACGGGATCATTGAGAATTACCCGCAGCTTAAGGAGGAGCTTCGCCGCAGGGGCCACAATTTTCGCTCTCAAACCGATTCGGAAGTTATAGCCCATCTGGTAGAGGAGGAAGCCAGCCGGGACGACTTTCTGGAGGCCGTCAGAAGGGCTGTTAACCGTCTGGAGGGGTCCTTTGCCCTGGTTATTATAAATTCCGATGAGGATGCCCTTTACATAGCCAGAAAGGACAGTCCCCTGGTGGTGGGTCTGGGCGAGGGCGAGAGCTTCGTGGCCTCCGACATACCGGCCTTTCTTCCCTGGACCAATAGGGTAATTTTCCTGGAAAACGGGGAGATCGGCAGGTTGAGCTTTTCCGGAGTGGAAATTTACGATTTTCAGGGGAAAAGGAAGGAGAAGAAACCTCAGGTGATAGGCTGGAGTCTTGCCCAGGCGGAAAAGGGGGGATACAGGCACTTCATGTTGAAGGAAATACACGAACAGGCCAAGGCAATTTCGGACACCATAGGCCCCAGGATAGAAAGGGATACGAACTCCGCGGTAATTGAGGACCTTCCCCTTGCACCCCGCCACATAAAGGATGTTCTTATTCTGGCCTGTGGAACATCTTATCACGCCGGCCTGGTGGGGAAGTTCTATTTTGAGGAATTGGCGGGCCTTAAAACCGATGTGGATTACGCATCGGAGTTCAGATACCGACGCCCGGTGCTCAGCCCGTCCACCTTAGTGGTGGCCATTAGCCAATCCGGGGAGACCGCCGATACCATAGGGGCCCTGAGGAAGGCTAAGGAAATGGGAGCCCCCTCCCTGGCCATATGCAATGTGGTGGGGAGTTCCATCACCAGGGAGGCGGATTCGGTCCTTTACACCCATGCGGGGCCGGAGATTTCCGTGGCCTCCACCAAGGCCTTCACCACCCAGCTTTCTCTGCTTTACCTTCTGGCGGTTTACTTAGGTAGGGAAAGGGGAAAAATAGACAGGGAGCAGGAGTCCGGTCTTCTCTCCCAGCTTCTCAGCCTTCCCTCTAAAATAGAGCACATGCTCAGGGAGCAGGAGGAAAAAATCAGGGAAATAGGGGTGGACCTTTCCTCTTACAACGATGCCCTTTACTTGGGAAGGCACCTTAACTATCCCATAGCCCTGGAGGGTGCCTTGAAGCTCAAGGAGATTTCCTACATACACGCGGAGGGTTATCCTGCGGGAGAGATGAAGCACGGTCCCATTGCCCTTATAGACGAAAATTTGCCTACGGTTTTCATAGCCACCGAGAGCAAGGTTCTGGACAAGGTCCGCTCCAACATGGAGGAGATAAAGTCAAGAAGGGGGAAGATAATATCCCTGCTTTCCGGCGAGCATCCGGAGATTGAGGAACTCTCCGACGGGGTTATCAAGGTCCCGTTGGTGGACGAGTACCTCTTTCCCATAATCAACATAATTCCTCTTCAGCTTATAGCCTATTACGCCGCAGATTTTCTGGGCCACGATGTGGACCAGCCCAGGAATCTGGCCAAGTCTGTGACCGTTGAATAAAGGAGGTAAAAGTGAGCAAAATTTTGGACCCTACCAGCCGGGCTTACAGGTTCCTGGTTTTGTTTTTCGTCGCCCTTCTGACCTATGGAAGTTATTTTGCCTACGACAGCCTTGGGGCTATAGCCCCCCTTCTCATAAAGGCCCTGGGCATAGGAAGGGAACAGATAGGCGCCACCTACTCTGCCTACAGCATAGCCGCCATATTCACCGTTTTCATAGGCGGCCTGATAATTGACAGGATAGGCACCAGGAGGGCAAGTTTGCTTTTCTCCTCCCTGGTGGTGCTGGGCGCCACTATCGTGGCCTTGGCCAATTCCATGGCCGTAATTTATGTGGGGAGGATAATCTTCGGGATGGGTTCTGAGGCCTTAGTGGTGGCCCAGAGCGCCATCCTTGCCCGCTGGTTCAAGGGGAAGGAACTGGCCCTGGCCTTCGGTATAGCCCTCACCCTGAGCCGTCTGGGGACCATTTTCAGCTTCAATTTTGAGGCCTCCATCGCCAGGCATTTCCACAGCTTCAGGGCAGCCCTGTGGGCGGCGGTGATATTCACCCTCCTTTCCTTCGGGGCAAATCTCGTTTATGTGGTAATGGACCGCTACGGAGAAAAACACCTGAACCTGAGGGAGGAGGGGGTGGAGGAGAAGATAAGGCTCAGGGACATAAAGGAATTTCCCAGGGCTTACTGGTTTGTAGTGCTTCTCTGCGTGACCTTCTATTCGGCTATCTTCCCCTTCTCTGCCCTCTCCACCGACTTTTTCCACACCAAGTGGGGAATTCCCCTTACCCTCAAACATGCGGCTTCGGGGATTCTGGGGTCAATTAAAGGATTTTTCGTAGGGATAGTGAAGACCGCCGGGGGGATAACCAGCATAATCATGATAGCCTCAGCGGTTCTCGCCCCGATTTTCGGATGGATGGTGGACAGGGTTGGAAGAAGGGCCACCATTATGCTGGTAGGCTCTTTGATGATGATCCCCACATATTTGCTCATGGGATTCACCAACATATACCCCGCCTGGCCCATGATTGTTCTCGGCCTTGCCTTTTCCCTGGTTCCCGCTGCCATGTGGCCGGCGGTTCCTCTCATAGTAAAGGAGGAGAGGGTGGGAACGGCCTTCGGCCTTATGACCATGATCCAGAACATAGGCCTCATGCTGTTTCCGTACCTTAACGGTAAACTCAGGGACATAACCCACGATTACAGGGCGAGCATGGTCATGTTCGCCACCCTGGGTTTTTTTGGATTTATCTTTGCCCTCCTTTTAAAGAGGGAGGATTCCAGGATGGGAGGGTTTCTTGAAAGGCCGGGAATTGAAGCAGCAAATTCCTGATATAATAGACCAGGTGATAAAAGTAGGACTTGGTTTTGACCTTCACCGCCTGAGGGAGGGGGTTCCCCTTTTTCTCGGCGGGGTGGAGATTCCCTATCCGAAGGGTCTTGAGGGCCACTCCGACGGCGATGTTCTCCTTCACGCCATAGCCGATGCCCTCCTGGGTGCCCTTTCCCTTCCAGATATAGGGGAGCTTTTCCCCCCCTCCGGGGAAAAATTCAGGGGCATAAGAAGCACCGAAATTCTTAAAAGGGCAGGGGAGCTGGTGAGGGAAAGGGGATATGAGATAGTGGGTATAGACACGGTGGTGGTGGCGGAGGAGCCGAAAATTTCCCCCTACAAGGATAGGATGAAAAAAGCCATAGGGGAGGTTCTGGGGATTTCCCCGCAGGTCATAGGAATAAAGGGGAAAACCGCCGAAGGAACGGGGGAAGTGGGTAGGGGAGAGGCGATTCAGGCCTACGCCGTTTGCGTTTTAAGGAGGAGGGATGATTAGAGTTAGATTCGCCCCTTCGCCCACCGGATACCTCCATGTGGGAGGGGCCAGAACAGCCCTTTTCAACTGGCTTTTCGCCAGAAAAAACGGAGGGAAGTTCATCCTGAGAATAGAGGACACGGACCCGGAAAGGTCCAGAAAGGAATACGAGGAAAGAATACTTGAAGACCTGAAGTGGCTGGGCCTCCACTGGGATGAGGGCCCCTATCATCAGAGCCAGAGGCTGGAAATTTACAGGAAGTACGCCCGCAGGCTCCTGGATGAGGGCAGGGCTTATTACTGTTTCTGCACGCCGGAGGAACTGGAGGAGGAGAGAAAGAGGGCCATGGCCCAGGGAAGGCCCTACAAGTATTCGGGAAAGTGCAGAAACATACCGCCCGAGGAAGCCAGGAGAAGGGTGGAGGCCGGCGAACCTGCCTCCATAAGGTTCAAAATGGACGATGAGCCCTTCTCCTACGACGACCTCATCCGGGGCAGGGTAAATTTTGACCTTTCCCTTTTCGGGGATTTCGTCATAATGAGGTCCAACGGCATTCCCTCCTACAACTTCGCAGTGGTTATTGACGACCACGAGATGGGGATAACCCATGTGATAAGGGGAGAGGACCATATTTCCAACACCCCAAAGCAGATAAAGATATACCAGGCCCTTGGGTGGGAGCCACCTAAATTCGCCCACCTTCCCATGGTTCTCGGGCCGGACAGGAGCCGCCTTTCCAAAAGGCACGGAGCCACGGCGGTCTTTCAGTTCCGCCGGGAGGGATTCCTCCCCCAGGCCTTGGTGAACTACCTGGCCCTGCTGGGCTGGTCCTGCGGTGAGAAGGAGGTCATGAGCACAGAGGAGATGATAGACTGCTTTGACCTCCGCCGGGTTTCCAGGGCCGGGGCGATTTTTGACCACTCAAAACTTCGCTGGATAAACCACCGTCACATGGCCTCCCTTCCTCTGGAGAGGCTTGCCAGGATGGTGAAGGAATTTTCCTCCCTTCCCTACGACCTTGAATTCCTGACCCTGGCCGTTTCAAGGCTCAGGGAGGAGGCCTACACCCTCAAGGAGCTGGCCTCGGCCATTGTCCGGGAAATGGACTACAGGCCGGCGGAAAGGGTTTCCCGGGAGGAGATTCTGGTGGTGAAGGCCCTGGAGGAGGAACTTTCCTCCGGAGAGGAGATTTCAAAGGCCATAAAGAATGTTTCCAGGAGGACCGGTAAGAGGGGAAGGGCCCTTTACCATCCCATAAGGGTGGCCCTTACGGGAAGGTCTTCAGGTCCGGACCTTTCCTTCCTGGCAAAATTGATTCAGGACGCCAGCGCAAGGGGATATACCCTTTCGCCCCTGGAAAGGTTGAGGGAGTACCTCAGATGGTGGTGGAAGGGCTCAACGGAATAATAGAGGCCCTTGTGGGCGAAGCCCCGGTGGAGAAGATAATACTTCCTGCCCGAAGGAGGGACGAAAGGATAGCCAGGATAAAGGAATTGGCCCGCCAGAGAGGGATTCCCTTTCTTTTTTCCCCTGCTGAAAAAAGGGGAAGGGCTTATATTTCCAGCGTGGCCACGGTGGTGGAGGAGGATGTCCTTTCCAGACCAGCGGTCCTTGCCCTGGACAGGGTGGAGGACCCCATGAACCTGGGCGCTATCATAAGGACGGCCTTTGCCTTTGATGTCCCTGTGGTACTGGAGAAGAGGCATTCCCCCCCGCTTAACGAAACAGTGGCCAGGGCCTCGGCCGGGGCGCTTTTCCGGGCTTCCGTACACAGGACCGCTTCCCTTCAAGCCTTCCTCAGGAGGGCCAGGGAGCAGGGTTTCTGGGTCGTAGGGGCCGAAAGGGGAGGGACATCCCTGGGAGATTTTAAACCGCCGGAGAAATTTATACTGGTGGTGGGTTCCGAGGGGAAGGGTCTTAGAAAGCCCATCTCCTCCATGTGCGACTTCCGGGTGGAGATTCCCATGAGGGGGGATTTTGACTCCCTCAATGTTTCCGTGGCAACGGGCATAATCCTTTACAGTTTGATACATCATGGGTTAAAATAGGCAATTATGAGAGGGATAATTTTAATCGTCCTTATTGTGGCGGGTATTTACCTCCTGCTTCATTATGTCCATACCAAAAGGGTGGTGGAGGAGGCCCAGGGGGGGATAAAGGGCCTGAGGAGAACAGCCACCGTCTCCGTAAGGAACGACCTCAGGGTCATGGCCGACGAAATTCAATCCTGGACCCTTAGCCACGGGGAACTTCCTTCTTCCTTGGAGGAGGTTTTTGGCAGAGTTCCCCGGGACCCCTGGGGGCATCCCATAATGTACAGGAAGGAGGGGGAGGGGTTTGTTCTTATTAGCAAAGGTCCTGATGGGCTGGAGGGAACCCAGGACGACATATCGTTGAGAAGGTAGGAGGGAAGATGAGACTTCTCGTTACAGGGGGTGCGGGTTTTATAGGCTCTCATTTCGTAAGGAAGGCCCTGGCGGAGGGAGCGGAGGTCCTAAACCTTGACCTCCTTACCTATGCCGGAGGGCTTGATACCATGGAGGATTTCCTGAACCACCCCAAGCATCGTTTCGTTAAAGGGGACATAAAGGACAGGGAACTGGTTATGGAACTCATGGGGGAGGTGGAGTATGTGGTTCACTTCGCCGCCGAGACCCATGTGGATAGGTCCATTCTGGAGGGGGGAGACTTCGTCCTTACCGATGTCTACGGAACTTATGTCCTTCTTGAGGCTGCAAGGAGAAGAGGGAGCATAAAAAAATTCCTCCATATTTCCACCGACGAGGTTTACGGTCCCATAGAGAAGGGAAGCTTCAGGGAAGGGGACCCCCTCAATCCCTCCTCCCCCTATGCAGCCTCCAAGGCAGGGGCAGATAGGCTGGCATACGCCTTCCACAGGACCTACGGTCTTCCGGTGGTTATAGTCCGCCCCTCCAATAATTACGGTCCCTATCAGCACCCTGAAAAGGCCATACCCCTTTTCATAACCAACCTCCTGGAGGGAAAGAAAATACCCCTTTACGGCACAGGGGAGAACATAAGGGAGTGGGTTTTCGTGGAGGATTGCGTGGAGGGTCTTTGGATCCTTTTGGAAAAATCCCAGGCCGGAGAATGCTATAATCTATCCTCCAATTTTGAGCTTAAGAACATAGAGCTTGCCCGAAAAATCCTTGAAATAATGGGAATGGGTGAGGACTGGATAGAGTTCGTCCAGGACCGACCAGGACACGATGTAAGGTATTCGGTGGACAGCTCCAAGGTCAGGGGGCTTGGCTGGAGACCCAGGGTTGGCTTTGAGGCCGGGCTTCGCAGGACCGTGGAATGGTATAAAAACCACAGGGATTGGTGGGAAAGGAGGAAATCCGGGGAATTTCAGCAATATTATAAAAGGGTTTACGGAGGTTCTTTATGAGAGCATTAATTACGGGAATTACCGGTTTTGCAGGGTCCCATTTAGCAGATTACATCCTTGAGAACCACAGCGATGTGGAGGTTTACGGGATCGTAAGGTGGAGGTCCCGGCGGGAAAACATAGAGCACTTAGAGGGTAGGATAAAGCTGGTGGAGGGGGACATAAGGGATTACATTTCCGTTAAAAGGGTCCTGGACGAAGTCAGGCCGGACCTTATCTTCCACTTGGCGGCCCAGAGCTTCGTTCCCACCTCCTGGAAGGCTCCCCAGGAAACCCTGACCACCAACATTCTGGGGGAGGCCAACATATTTGAGGCCGTCAAGGAACTGGGGCTTTCCCCTTCTATTCAGGTGGCGGGTTCCAGCGAGGAATACGGCCTGGTGAGGGAAGACGAGGTTCCCATAAAGGAAACCAATCCCCTCAGGCCCCTCAGCCCCTACGCCGTTTCCAAAATCGCCCAGGACTTCCTCGGCTACCAGTACTTTATGAGCTACGGCATGAGGATAATAAGGACCAGGGGATTCAACCACACGGGCCCGCGCCGTGGGGAGGTCTTCGTCTGCTCCAACTTCGCCAAGCAAATTGCCGAGATAGAAAAGGGGCTTAGACCCGCCGTTATAAAGGTGGGAAATCTTGACGCCATCAGGGACTTTACCGATGTCAGGGACATGGTGAGGGGGTACTGGCTGGCGGCCACCGAGGGAGAGGCCGGGGAGGTTTACAACCTCTGCTCCGGCAGGGGATACAGAATTTCAGAGGTTCTTGATATGCTCCTTTCCCTCTCCAGGGTAAAGGTTAAGGTGGAGCAGGACCCCGAAAGGCTCAGGCCCTCGGATGTCCCGGTGCTTATAGGAGACTGCACCAAGTTTAAAGAAAAAACAGGATGGGAACCCCGGATCCCCTTTGAAAGGACCCTGGAAGACCTTCTGAATTACTGGAGGGAGAGGGTTTGAAATATTTGATAACCGGCTCCTGTGGCTTCATAGGCGGTTATCTTTACAGGAGGCTGAAGAAGGAGGGGGAGGTTTTCGGGCTGTGCAAAAAGGGATGCGGCACCTGTGATAAAGAGGGGGTCATAGGGAAAACTTCCCTGGAGGATGTTCTGGATTTTAGACCCGATGTGGTCTTTCATTTAGCGGGACAGAGCCATGTGGGAAAAAGCTGGGCCAACCTGGAGGAAACCTACGCCAACAACTTCCTGGCCACCGTAAATCTTCTGGAGGCCTTGGCAGGGGCCAGGCAAAAGCCTGTCTTCATACTGGCCTCCTCGGCGGCGGTTTACGGGGCTGTGCCTGAGAGGAGGCAACCCATAAGGGAAACCGTCCCCCCGGCTCCCCTTTCCCATTACGGGGTTTCAAAGCTGGCGGCAGAGGAGGCCCTTTTCTTCTACCGGAGGGTTTTCGGTATAAAGGCCATGGCGGTAAGGCTTTTCAATCAAATAGGTCCGGGACAGAAACCTTCCTTTGCCGCCTCCTCCTTTGCCAGGGCCATTGCCGAGGCGGAGAAGGGGCTGAGGAAGCCGATTATTGAGGTGGGGAACCTGCAGGCAAAGAGGGATTTTACCGATGTGAGGGATGGGGTGGAGGCCCTGATTCTTCTTTCCCGGAAGGGAAAAACAGGGCAAGTTTACAACCTGGGCTCCGGCAGGGTTTATTCCATAGGGGAGATTCTGGAAATATTGCTTTCCTTCTCGGAGCTTGATTTTAAGGTGGAGGTTAAAAGGGCCAGATTGAGGAGGGCGGACATCCCCCTTCTCTGGGCGGACATAGGGAAATTGAACAGGACCACAGGATGGACCCCCTCGGTTCCCATGGAAAAAACCCTCCTGGACATCCTGAACTGGTGGAGGAAGGAGATTGGATGAACGCCTGAGGAAGGCGGTTCACATATTCTTCGGAATTCCCATACTGCTCATACCCCTTCTCCCCTGGTGGGCCCTGCTCCTTATAGCCGTAGCTGCCCTCGTCCACAACATAGTTCTTCTTCCCCTCTACGCTAAGAAAATAATGAGGAGGGAGTTTGATAAGGGGATTGTATACTATCCCTTTTCCGTTTTCCTTCTCCTTGTTCTTCTCAAGGGAAACCTTCCCCTTGCCGCTGCCTCCTGGGCCCTGCTTTCCTTTGCCGACGGGCTGGCTTCCCTGGCCGGAGGTAAACACCCCCTTCCCTGGAACCCCAAAAAAACCCTTTCGGGCACAGGGGCCTTTATAATCGTGGGCTTTGCCTTAGCCCCCCTTTCCTTCTTCTATGTGGAAAAAACCCTTTCCTGGAAGGTTTTTCTTGTAATTGAGGGGGCGGTTATTCTCACAGCCCTCTTTGAATCCCTGGACCTGGGCTTTGACGACAACCTTATAGTTCCCTTTTCCTTCGTGGTTTTCTTTATGGCCCTGGCCGGGGCGAAGCTCCATTTTGGGGGAGGAGAGAAAATCTCCCTGGGAATATCTCTGGTGCTTTTCCTCCTGTCCTACCCTTTCGGCTTCTTTGACCTGGCCGGAGGCCTTTCCGCCTTGGTGGTGGGTGGTGGGATGGCGGTTTTCGGGGGATGGAGGCTTTTCCTTCTCCTTCTGGGTTTTCTTCTGCTTTCCGAGGCGGCCTCCCTCTACAGGAAGGGGGAAAAACCCGGGTTTAAGAGGGGGGCCTCCAGCGTCCTGGGGAAGGGGGGGCCTGCTTTGCTTTTCAGTTTCCTGGGGCTTCCCCATGCCGTGGCCCTGGCCTTAGCGGAGGCCACCTTTGACACGGTGGCCACGGAAATGGGCCTTCTAAGCGGAGGGTCAGGGATAAACATCAGAACCTTCAGGCGCGGAAGGGCCGGGCAGGAGGGGGTATGGACATGGAAGGGGACCCTCTGGGGCCTTGCCTCCTCTTTGGTCCTGCTGGCCCTGGGATGGTTTCTCGGTATAAGAACGGCCCCCCTCCTGGCCTCCTCCGCCATTCTCCTTTCCAACATGGCCGAGGCCCATTTTAAGCCCTGCACCACCCATTCCTTCGCCAACTTCCTTTCCTCCCTCCTGGCAGGTTCCCTTTACCTCGTTCTCAAATTTTAAAGTATTCTATTTTTAACCCCGTATTTCTGGGTAAGTTTTTTTGTTTTTTCCTCAAGCTCCCTTTGATATTCCCTGGATGGTGCCCAGAATATTCTGTAAAGCCTTTTATATTCCGGCACAAGCTCCGGATAATGAGTCTCAAGAAATTTGTAGTAAAGGGTTTTGCAGGCCGATGGTCCCTTTCCGAACAGGGTTAAAGC
This sequence comes from Candidatus Aminicenantota bacterium, assembly GCA_026987025.1. GTDB lineage: Bacteria > Acidobacteriota > Aminicenantia > S016-38 > S016-38 > JALSNJ01. The sequence continues at coordinate 27,465 of JALSNJ010000032.1, forward strand.
TCCAACAAAAACAAAATCGGCCCCGTAATTCTTCGCAGTTTTTATCATTTCGTCAAGTTTTTCTTCCGAATCGGACAAGAACGGAAGAACAGGGATGAAGGAGATTCCTGTGAAGAGCCCCTCCTGCTTGCACCTCTCCATTGTTTTCAACCTCTCCTCCGGCTCCGGTGCCCCTGGCTCTAAAATCCGGGCCAGTTTTCTGTCCAGGGTGGAAAGGGAAAAATTGATTATAACCCCCCTTCCGGGTTTCTCCCTTAAATCTTCGGGAAGTATGGCCCTCCTGTCAATTTCCCTCAGCAGGTCCAGGTCCCTGAGAACCAGGGTTGACTTGGTGAGGACATGCACAGGAAATCGGTATTGGAGGATGACCTCAAGAATCCTTCTGGTAAGGCCCGTTTTCTCCTCAATCCTTTGATAGGGTTCTGTGGAGGTGGAAAGGGCTACGAAACCGTATTCTCCTCTTCTGGCCCTCCTCGCCAGTTGTCTCTCCAGGACCTCCGGGGCGTTCACCTTGGCGGAAAGCCCCCCTTCCATGTCTTCCCCGTATTTGCTTCCCCTTGTGTAGCAGTAAAGGCAGTTGAAGGAGCATCCGGAATAGGGATTTACGGAGTAGTCGTCCAGAAACCAGGGGTCCCTCTTCCTGTGCCTGTTAAGGACGGAGCCGACCCTCACTTCCCTGACCATTCCGCCCCCTCCCTTTCAAGGAGCATGGCCTTAACCTCCTTCCCGAGGGGATAAAATCCCATAAGACCTCCCCTTTTTGTCAGCAGGCGGTGGCAGGGTATCAGTATCTGGAAGGGATTTCTGAGGAGGGTTATAAGGAGTTGGGGGAAATTTACTCCGCCCTTTGCCGCCACCTGCGAGTATGTTCTGGTCTGTCCCCTGGGGATTGCCGTTATCTCCTCGTAGACCTTCCTGTTTTTGTAGTGAAAATCAGGGATTTTGAAAACCCCTTCCCCAAGGACCACGAGGTTTAGATTCTCCTCAAGCCAGGCCTCCAGGTCCCCGGATTTTATGACCTCTCCCTCCAGGGAGTGGAATTGCTGAACCTTCTTCAGGTGGGCCATGGCCTTGGCTTCGCTGTAGTGCCACCCGTAGGCCAGGGGTTTTGCGTACCTGACCAGGAAGAAAACCTCCAGGTTCAGGCCGAATACCCTCATCGGATGAGGCCTTTCAGCTCCTGCCGGGCCCTTTCCGGAAGCTTCCTCATTCCCTCTTTGATTATCCACCTGGTGTTTTTATCCTCCACCTCTGCCCATTTTTTGAGAAAGAGAAGGACCTCCTCGGGGGCCTTTTTGGATACTTCCCTCAGGGCCCATCCGACGGCCTTTTTAACATCCCTGTCTTCCTCCCTCATGACCTTTTCCAGAAACTCCAGGCAAACCCTGGACTCCCCGGGTTTTGCCCTTATGTATGGGGGTATAGTGGCAACGGCCAGCCTTCTGAGCCACTTGTTTTCCGATTTAACCCATTTCTCCATGGTGGAAAAGGTCTCCTTCCGGTTGTGAACCGCCAGATTCACCACCACCCTCAGGGCCAGCTGGTCGCAGGTTTCCCAGTCGGATATATCGTCAAGGATGCCCTGGACGAATTCCTTTGTTTTCTCCGGTTCCCTCCTGCTTATTTCCCCCAGGGCGGCTATAACGATAAGCCTTTCGTCCCTTTTCCCCCTTTCCCAGAGTTGCATCAGCCTTTCAAATTTCCACCCCTCCCTCAGGAGGAGTTTTCCCAGCTCCCTGCCGATGGAGTTGAGAAGGGGGGTTCTGGTGAATTTAAGCTTACCGGTCTTTTCCCCTTCAACCGCCCTGGAAAGCAGAGAAACGGCCGATGCCACATCCCCCTCCTTTATCTCCCCGAAAAGCCACTTCGCCACTTCGTTTGAGCCATTTCTCATGCGATTATTATACAAGAAATAGAATTGAGGGGCCTTGATTTTTTCTCCCGCCACGGCCCTTCCCTTACGGTGCTGAATTTACCCCAAGAGGCCAGAAGGTAGTATCCTCAATTCATATTCAAAGGGACAACGGAGGGGGGTAATGGGAAGCCAATAAAATGGCCGGTTTTCTACAATACCCGAAGGCCTCACGGTTCCCTTTCTTTTCGTTCTCCGCTAAAATATCTCTTTGAAGAAGATTTTTCTTATGTACTTATACAATTCTTATGTACCTATACAAGTGGTTGACCTCCGATTTTCCATAGGGTATATTTATTATGTGCTTAAAGGATGGTTATCATGGAAGTGCAACACGACCGTGGAAGAAAGGTTTACTTTCCCAGAGGGATGGGTATGCGAACAGTTCTCGTATCTCTACGGTGTGTCGGTATCTCCGAACAATTCGGATATGGAGGGATTTGTTGGAAGCACCATAGGAGTAAGGAGTAGAAATGTATGACTTTGAATTTGGCTCAAGAACGGCAAAAGGCGGATTTGCAAATGAAAAGGCAATATGTGAGAAATTTGATAATTGGAAAAACGATGAAGATGCTGAACTTTGGCTTAAAATTATGGGTTATGCTCCAGATAAAATTGACTATGTAAGAGCAATACAAATTCCAACAAGAATTAAAAAATCAGACATTGGAAAATTCGGGTTTAGTGAAGAAGAATACGAAGAATTAATGCGTTTTAAGAAAACAGATGTCCAGGTTCAAATTAGGCTTCTTATCCTCATAAATAATGCTTTAAAAATTGAGAATTTGTCTTTAAAGAAGGCAAATTCTGATGCAGATTATAATCAAGTGGATAAGAGATGGGTGGATTCTTATAAAGAAATGTGGCATTTTGATGATAAAATTGCATTGGCTTTAAAACTGTTTACTGGAGAGATTCCTCCATCATCACACAGGGAAATGTTAAAAGTGAGTATTTCGCAACTGAAAGATCCACGGAGAGTATTTTTAACAGAACTTAAGGATGACATAGTTGAGAAGATTATATCATTTTTCACCAAAAATAAGATTCTTGTAGTAAGTGATATACTGAAAGGCAGAGGAGGATTCGCTGCGGATTGGATGTTGGTAACTAGATACAACAAGAAGAATGATACCACAACCTGGATTCTGAAAGATATAAACACTGCGATGAATTTCTTTGGCAAAGGAGAGGTAAAAATTTCTCCGAGAGGAAGCCTTTACATCGGACGAATAACAATGCAGAGAAAAGGTGGAACACCAGATCCAACAAAACTACAATTTAAAATAAAACCATGCGATCTATTTAAGTTAGAAAGCGGTGGAAAAAATGAAGAATAATATAACAGTCCTAGCAAAGATAAAATTTGATTTGCGAGATCCCGACGAAGCATATTTTGCTCAGCATGAGTTAGAAGCAATCCTAAATACGAAAGTAAAACCTCTAAAAACAATCCCCGCTCTTTTTAGAGAATATTCTTTTAATAAACTCAGTGATGATATTATTCATATAATCACTCGTCATCTCTATCTTGGAGATATACAGGGATATATTGCAAATGTTAGTTCTATTAATGCCAATAAATTAGTGCTGCGACCGGCGTTTTTTAAGGAAATATATTTAATATTTGAAACTTCTGAAAAAGAAACGAATATTAAGCAAAGGCTATCCTTAACCAACAAAAATCTATATCAAATCTTTAAAACTGATTTAGAGAATGGTGAAGCGATATTTGTTATAAGATTATTTCCTTTACAGACTCTTTTTGAGTATGTAACAGATGTTAAAAAACTTCCTGCAGTCGCGATAACACCTAAAAATAAGAAAAATTGGAATGAGTATTTTTCGGAAAAAGAAGATGGAATTGAAAAAGGTTTAAATGATATGCTTAACCATATAAAAACAAATTATTATCGTGCTCCTCATTTTGGTTTAGGAAAAAGACACATCGGAGATTTTATAGATTGGGCATCCACGGATTTAAGAAAGCCATTCTTGCATTATCTACATAAATACAAAGGAAAGGGGGACCCACGCATCTCAAGGGCTTTAATCA
>JALSNJ010000033.1:0-17500 GCA_026987025.1 Candidatus Aminicenantota bacterium
TGGGCTATTTCCTGGGGGTAAAAAGGAATCTCCCATCGCCTCCCCCAACTCCTCCTAAAAAAACAGAGGAAGGGGAAAAGACGAAGCTGCCACCGGCAAAAAAGCTCGTCCCCTCCGAGCTGAAACCGTCTTCAATAACCGCACCGCAGGTAAAGAAGGAGACCCTCCCTGAGCAGAAGAAAGAACCATCCAAAGGCGGTCCCCGGGTCTCCCCATCCCCCCCTGAACAGAGGCCAGCTCCTTCCCCCGCCCTCCTTACACTGAGGGTGGATTATCCCGCCGACATTGAAATAGACGGAAAACCTGCAGGAAGGGCCATGCCGGGCAAGGCCCTGATAATAAAGATAAAACCAGGGAAGCACAGGGTAAGATATCTTCCCCTTTACGCCGAGGCCCGGGAAGAGGAACTCAATCTGGGGGAAGGGGAGAGACGGACCCTCTCTAAGGAATTCGGTTTTAAATCCATGCTGAAGGTCATAAACGCCATTCCCTGGGCTCATGTTTATATGGACGGTCAGTACAAGGGCACCACCCCCATATACCGGTTGTCCTTGCCTTCCGGGGAACATGTGGTTAAATTCGTAAAGAGCGGATACAAAACGGAGGAGGTGAAGTTGTTTTTGAAACCGGGGGAGGAGAGGATTGTTTCCGTAACCCTTAAAAAGGAGGGGAAATGAAGAGGATTTTTTTGATCCTTTCAGTTTTCTTCCTTTCCCTTGGGCTTTTTTCCCAGAAGACCGATGTAGAGAAGCTTCTTCAGGAGGGGAAGAAGGCGTATGCTGAGGGGAGGTTTGAGGAGGCCATCTCCAAGCTGAAACTGGCCATTTCCCTTATTCAGAACAGGCAGAGGCTGGTGGAGGCTTACTTAGAGCTGGGCCTCACCTATTTTACCATCGGGGAGACGGAGAAGGCCAGGGAGGCCCTCAGGAATGCCCTTTCCATAAATCCCAGGCTGGTTCTGGACCCGGAATACTATCCCCCTAAATTTCTAACCTTGGCGGAGGAGGTGAGGAAGGATTTTATTATAAACATAAGGTTAAAGGCCAATGTTGCAGCTGAGTTCAGGGTGGACGGGGAGCTTGTGGGGAGGGGGACTCTTATCCCTGTGAGCCTTCCCAGGGGAAAGCATAAATTTATTGTGGGGGCCTCCGGATACGGAACTGTGGAGAGGGAGCTGGAGGTTAAGAGGGAGGGGGAAGTGCTGGTCTTCAACCTCGCTCCGGTGCAGAGGCCGAAGCCTGCGGAGGGGGTGAAGGTCGTCCAGGCCAGGAGGGGAAGGAGCAGGCTCCTCTATTATATAGGGGGAGGGGTGGCCCTGGGCGGAGCCATATTGGCTCTGGTTGCCTCCAAAAAAGGACCCAACCAAGGGACGCTGAAGATCACCACCGTGCCCTCAGGAGCCACCATAGAGATAGACGGGGAAAAGGTGGGAAAATCTCCCCTTACCGTGAATGTGGCCCCTGGAACCCACGAGGTAAAGGCCGTCATTGACCTCTTCGGAGAGGCCACCGCCCAGGTCAAGGTGGAGAGGGGGAAAACCCACAGCGTGACCATGGAGCTTGCCCCCTACAAGTACAGGTTTAAGGGATGGAAGGAGGGGTTCCTGTATCCCGTTGGCATAACCGTGGGAAGGGAGGGGAATGTTTATTTCACAGAATACTTTGAAAAGAGGGTGGTGAAACTTGGCCCTGAGGGAGGTTTCATAAAGGCCTCCCCGCCCTTTGATTTTCTCCTTGGTCCCACAGGAATTCACTACTCCATGGCCAACGACCAGCTTTATTTCATAGGTTACATGTACGGTGTCTTTATCCTGGACAAAAGGGACCTGAGCATAAAGGAGGGCTTTGACCTTCACTTTGATAAAAGCGTGGGGCTCACCTCCGATGGAACCCCTGACCTGTACATATCGGACAGCGGGAGGATTTTCAAGTTTTCTCCGGCCTCCGGGGAGGTTATTGACAAATGGGATGTTTCCAATCCCAACGGCATAACCTATCTTGACGGGGTATTATACATAACCCAGTGCACCAATCATAGGATATTGAAGCTGGATGTTTCCGGCAACAGGCAGGGAGAGATAAGGGACAGCAGGTTCGTGTGCCCCTCAGGAATTGACTCCGATGGGGTAAGCCTTTATGTGGGGGACTGGAAGAAGGGGAAAATCTACAAGATGCTCCCCGGCGGGAAGATCGCCCTTTCCTTCGGTCCCGGGGAGGAGGGGTTGGTGGGTCTGGCGGTGGATAAGAATACGGGGGATGTCTGGGCCACATGGACGGAAAAGGGAAGAATAGGCCACTGGAAGATGCTCCCTGGCTCCCTTGCTTCCTCCCCCAGGGTGAAGGTGGCGGTCCTCGCAGGCAACATCCGCACCGGAGCGGTCAGAAAAGCGGTAAGGGGTAGGCCCCGGAGTCTTCCCCTGCGCTTAAAAATTGAGAAGCCGAGAAGGAGGAGAAAGTGAGGAAAATAATCCTTGTTCTCGCTGTCCTTCCCCTGTGGGCGGGGGTGGACCTTACCCTTTCAGGGGGGCTGTTTTTGCCCAGGGCCTCCTATTTCAGGGACGCCTACGGGAGCACCATAAGCAATTTTTCCCTGGAGGGGGAATATCACATAGCCCCTTTGGTGGGCGCTTTCTTGGGCGTTGATTACATGCACAAAAAGGGAAAGCTTACCTACTCAGGCGAGCCGGTTAAGCTTACGGTGGTGCCGGTAAACGCCGGTGTAAGATTTCATTTTCTTACGATGTTTCTGGACGCCGGGGTGGGGAGCTGGAACTACAAGGAGGAGGCAAGCTTTGCTTCTGCTTCCGGTTCCATGACCGGTTTCTTTGTGGGGGCAGGTTTTCGCTATTCTCTGATGAAATTTCACCTGCGGTTCAGGGCAAAGTATTCGCTGGCCAAGAAAAAAACCGAAGACTTAGAGAGCGACCTCAGCGGGCTTCAGCTGGAAGCCGGGGTAGGGGTTTCCTTCTGAGCTTTCTTTTTCTTGGCCGCCAGTATCTTTCTTACCCCCAGATAAACCAGAAAGAGGGGCCAGAGTCTGAAGAGGACCTCAAAAAATGGGCATATTTTAACTGAGAAGGCTTCCAGAAGGAGAAGAAAGCCCAACACCGTAAGGGTAAGTCCCAGGAATATTTTGCCTCCGCCGTCTCTCTTCATCCCTCACCTCCGCTTTTAAGTCCCAGATAAATCAGGTAAAAGCCGACCAATATAAGAAGCACAGGCCAGAGTTTGGAAAGCAAGGACCATCTTACCACCCCCAGCGCCCATATCTGAAGCAGGGCCCCCGCCAGTATCCAGAATATTCCCCAACCCAGGTTACCGGAGGTTGAGTAAACCTGTCCCGAGGCATCGTTGTAGGCTTCCAGAGCGGAGAAGGCCCAGAAGGCCACCAAAAAAAGGATTGACAGCGTGCAGCGCCCGAGGATGTGAAGAATGTAGAGAAATATGGCCATGAAAGAAAGGCCCTTATAGGGCCTGCTGGCGTAGAGACTTCCCACTCCAGGGAACAACAGAGAAAGGAAAGCTGCCACCACAGGAGATTTCTCTTCCATGTTCACCTCCATTTACTTATACGAATGAGGAGCGGGGTTTTCCCCCTTAAACCCTCTTAATTATATTCCTCTGCAGAAGGTGGAAAATGGCGTACTTCAGACAGGACTTCTTTTCCTGGGGGATTAAAAGAAGAAGCTTCCTAACAGGGGTTTTCCCGTCAAGAAGGGAGAGGAGGAAGGCCTCAAAGGGATGGAGGGTCAGCTCCTTTACCCTTTCCGGGTCTATGTTGAGCTTAAACAGGTCCCCCCCTGAGCCTGAAATCCTCGTCTATTTCCCTTACCAGTGAGGTAAGGGCGTGAAATTCTTTCAGCTCTATTCCGGCCTCCTGAAAGTCCCTTTGGGCGATGGAAATGTACTCGTACGCTTTTGTATGGCAGTTGTGCTTTCTCAGGATGGAAATCCACTCTTTGTAGGCTTCGTGAAGTTTGCCTACGCCGTAGTGGGAAAGGCCGGTTTCCAGCTTTTCCTTTATCTCCGGGGAGTCCTCCTCCTTAAATTCCTCTTCAAGCTCAAACTCCACCCCCAGGGAGTTTTCCAGAATCTCCAGGATCCTTTCCTCCAGGTTCTGGGTATGGGGGATTATGTGTACGAAGGGCATGTGATCCTGGCCTCTGAACCTGAAGGTATTTGATATCACGATGGTGGTGATTTTCTTTTCCCAGATGGGAGAGAAAAGGGAGAAAAACTTGCCCCGGGTTAGATTCCAGAGGGGAAACTCCGTAATCACGAAATCCGGCCCCAGGTCAGAAGCTTTGACGAGGGATTCCATATCCTGACCCCTCTCCACATAGACTCTGTGCTTTTCCAGGGTTTTTATTAAAGGACTTAAAAAATCCCTCCGGTTGGTGAATAAAAGCCCCTTCATAACTCCCCCCTTTTATTAAATTATAACACAATCAGGTCAAAAAACCTCCCAGGGCCTGGGAACGAAGAATTTGTTGTAGAGGTAAAGGGCAAAACGGTCCGTGGCCCCGGAGATGAAATCCGCTATGCGCTGGGCCAGGGGTTCTTCCCCTTCCTTAATGTATTGTGGACAATATGTTCTCTTTCCCTCGCAGTCCTCCATGAAGAATAGAAACAGTTGCCTTACAATTCCCTTGGCCTTTTCAAATTCCCTGGCCTTGAGGGGGTGAAAATAAACTTTCTCCTTCAGGAAGTCCCTCAATTCCAGGAGGAGGGAGTACATGTCCGGATTGATGGATATCCTCGTGTAATCCTCCCGAACCGTGGCCTCTATCACATTTAAGACCAAATTGTTTATCCTCTTAGCGTGGGTTGAACCTATGCCCCGGAGAAATTTTTCGGGAATTTTCATGAGAAGTCCTGCCCTTATGGAGTCATCCAGATCGTGGTTTACATAGGCAATGACATCCGATATCCTCACCACCTGCCCCTCTAGGGTGGAGGGCTGGCGGGATAGAATTTCCCCCTCCAGGCCCTTGGAATGATGGGCTATTCCGTCCCTTACCTCCCAGGTGAGGTTGAGGCCCCTCCCGTTCTTTTCCAGCCTGTCCACTATCCTCAGGGACTGGCGGACATGGGAAAAGCCCGGCTTAAACCCCACCTCCTTAAGCACCGCATCCAGAGCTTCTTCGCCTGCATGGCCAAAGGGAGTGTGTCCCAGGTCGTGTCCCAGGGCTATGGCCTCGGTGAGGTCCTCGTTGAGCCTCAGGGCCCTGGCTATGGTCCTGGATATCTGGGCTACCTCCAGGGTGTGGGTAAGGCGGGTCCTGTAATGGTCCCCGGAGGGGGCTAAAAAAACCTGGGTTTTATGCATGAGCCTGCGGAAGGCCTTGCTGTGGATTATGCGGTCCCTATCCCTCTGGAAAGCGGTCCGCACCGAACAGGGTTCCTCAGGCCTGGCCCTTCCCCGGGTAAATCGGCTTTTGGCTGCCCTGGGATGCAGAAGTTTTATCTCCAGTTCCTCATACTCTTCCCTTATGCTCATGGACCTTCTCCTCTATAAGGTAGGCAAAAAGGGCTGCGGAGACCCCATTGTCAATGTTCACCACCGCCACTCCATTGGAGCAGGAATTCAGCATGGTCAGCAGGGCAGAGAAGCCTCCCAGGGAGGCTCCGTAGCCCACGCTGGTGGGGACCCCGATGACCGGGGTGGAGATAAGGGCGGAGACCAGGGTGGGAAGGGCTCCCTCCATACCCGCCACCACGATGGCAGCCGAAGAAGAATTGATGGTTTCTATATGGGGAAGCAGGCGGTGCAGTCCCGCCACTCCCACATCGTAGAACCTTTCCACCCTTATGCCCAGCATTTCCAGGATAAGGGCCGCTTCCTCCGCCACAGCTTCGTCTGAGGCTCCGGCGCTGACCACGGAAACGAGCCCCCGTTGAGGGGATGGCTCCAGATTGGAAGCCAGGCGGGCCCTGAGAAAATACCGCAGGTCCCCCGAAAGGCCAATTTCCTTGAATTTCTCCCGGGATACCCTGGTTATTATCACAGGTTCTCCCTTTTTTATAAGGGCTTCGGCTATTTTCTTTATGGTCTCGCTGTCCTTTCCCTCGCCGTAGATGATTTCTGGAATGCCCCTTCGGAGCCTTCGGTGGGTGTCCAGCCTGATGTTTTCCAGCTCCAGATAAGGTGCCCGGGACAGAAGACTCCTTATCCTGGAGTAGGCCTCCTGGAGTTTTAATCTCCCCTCCCTGAGCTCCTGGAGAATTTCCCTGAGTTCATCCATGTGTTGTAATTATACATCATTGTTGCTAAAATAACCCATGGGAATTGGAAAGGAGGCCGTTCAAATAGCCCCACAATTTTTGGCATGAAAATTGCTCAACGAAGATTGATGAATAGAATGGTGAAGTTTGCAGAATTTGAAGGAGAAGGCGCCCACACCGGAGAATATGCCAGGATCAGGGTATTTGACCACTACGACTGGATAATATTTGAAAAGGACGGGAAGCTTTTCCCCTTGGACATAAACAAGGTGGAAACCCGCTGGGCCACCATATTCGCCCACAACGGCTTTGTGGTATTCACCATAGAGCACCTTTTAGCAGCCATATATGGGCTTTCCTTAAGGGGAGCCAGGATTACCTTAGAGCAGGGCAGGGAAATTCCCCTGCTGGATGGAAGCTCCCTGGACTTTGTGAGTATACTTGCCAGGACCATTGAAAAGCTGGATGAAGAGGAGAAGCATTGGCACATTAAGGAACCCATAGAAATAAATACCGAAGAGGGGTTTATCAGGGCTACTCCTTCGGACAAATTTGAGATCTCCTACACCATAGAGTTTGACCATCCCCTTATCGGTAAACAAACCTTTGAATACACTTATTCTGAGGATTCCTTTGTGGAGGAGCTGGCCCCTGCCAGGACCTTTGTTCCTCTTTCGGCGATTGAGAAGCTGAGGAAACAGGGGCTGGCCCAGAAGAAGGACCCCGATGGGGTTATAGTCCTTACCCCCACCGGGCTTTACGATGGCATAAAGCTAAGGTTCAGGGACGAGTTCGTCCGCCACAAGGTTCTTGACCTTATAGGTGACCTTTCTTTCCTTCAGTTCAAGCCTATGGTCAGTATAGAGGCCTACAGGGCGGGTCACAGATTGCACATAGCCCTGGCCCGGGAAATAATGACCCGGGGGGAGCTGAGGTAGGGGCTTTTAAACTTCCCCTCAAATTAGTAAAATATAGAGGATTTTTTCCTGGAGGTATGCCTTATGAAAACGGAAAGCGAAAAGATTTACGAAGAGCACTTGGGGCTTTTGAACAGGGCCCTGGATCTGTTCCATAAAAGGAAACTTAAGGAGGCCAGAGCAGCCTTCAACAAGCTTAAAAACGGGAAAATAATAGAATTTCAGCAGAAGGCGGAGGTTTACCTTCGGATAATTGAGGAAATTTCCTCCAGGAGAAGGGGAAAGGAAGCGGAGGAGGAAACACCTGTGGAAAGGGCCGTTCGCCTTATAAACGAGAGGGAACCGGAGGCAGCCCTGGAGGCTTTGCAGGGCCAGGACGAGAAGGACGCTAAGGTCTGGTACCTGAGGTCCATTGCCCTTACCCTTCTTGATAGGGCTGATGAGGCGGCGGAGGCATTGAAGAAGGCGGTTTCCCTGGACAGGAGGTTTTACTTTTTGGCCAGGAAAGAGCCGGATCTTTTTCCCCTCTGGGACACGGGTAAACTTGAAAAACTTTGAGGTGAACCATGGAGGGTGCCCTTTTCCTGAAGGAGGACAACCCTTTTATAAAAAGGGAGGTTCTGGGAAGGCCCCTTTACTACTTTCCCCTCAAGGAAGCTAAGCGGATCTTTTCCGAAGTTTATTCCGCCATGAATTTGGAGGAAGGGACGGAGACCGTGGAGGTTTCCTCGCCCCAGGACCTCTTCTCCCTTAGCCAGGAGCTGGAGAGGATTTTCTTTACCTATCCATCGGTGGTGGGGATTTTTGCCGAAGATATTCTGGAGGCCCTCCAGGAAGGTCCATGCTTGTTTGTGAGCCAGGGGGAGGTGATGGGGGGAATAATTGAAAGGGGCCAGAATCCTCAGACTTTAAAACGAAGGGTTGAGATAGAGGCTATAAGGGTGAAGGATAACTTTGATTTTGTCGATGCCCTTTCCCTTCTTAGGTTCAGGAAGATAGAGGAGCTTATAACGGAAGGTGCCCTTATCATGGACCCTGCCACCGCCTGGATTTGGGAGGATGTCAGGATAGGGGCCGGGGCGGTGGTGGAGCCCTTTGTTGTTATGAAGGGAAGGATTCATGTGGAGTCCGGAGCTGTAATAAGGGCTAATTCCTACCTTGAAAATTCCAGTGAGCGTCCCATGAGGATAAGAAAGGGGGCTCAGATAGGGCCCTTCTCCAGGATAAGGCTGGATGCGGACATAGGGGAGGATGCAAAAATAGGTAATTTCGTGGAGGTAAAAAAGAGCATTATCGGCCCCAGGGTAAAGGCTCAGCACCTGACCTACATAGGGGATGCCGAGGTGGGGGAGGAGAGCAACATAGGGGCAGGGACCATAACCTGCAATTACGACGGCTTCCAGAAGAACAGGACGGTCATAGGCAAAAGGGTTTTCGTGGGCTCAGGGGTGGAACTGGTGGCCCCTGTGGAGCTGGAGGATGACAGCTTCGTGGCCGCCGGCTCCACCATAACCAAAAGGGTTCCCAGGTTCTCCTTAGCCATAGCCAGGGCAAGGCAGGAAAACAAGGAAGGATGGGTTATAAAGAAGAGGAAGGAGTGGAAAAGGAAGAAGAGATCTTAGAGCCCCTCAACGAAGCCCAGCTGGAAGCGGTCCTTAGCTTTGGGAAACCTCTTTTAGTCCTTGCAGGGCCCGGGGCAGGGAAAACCAGGGTCATAGTGCATAAGATAGCCTATACCCTCTGGAAGAGGCCGATACCCTTCCGTAGAATACTGGGGGTTACCTTTACTAATAAGGCCGCAGGGGAGATGAAGGAGAGGGTGGAAAGGCTTGTGGGAAGCTCCGCCCCCGTGGACCTTATGACCTTCCACGCCTTCGGAGCCAGGGTCCTCAGGAAATTTTCAGACCTCAAAACCATTTTTGACAGGGATGACAGCCTTGCCATTTTAAAGAGGCTTATGAAGGAGAGGGGATGGAAGGAGGACAAACCTTCCCGGCTGATGGAAAAAATTTCCAGGGCCAAGGGGAGCCTGGTTTACCCCTGGGACGAAGCTCAACTTCCCCTGCTGGGTTTTAGTCCTCAGGAGGCGGAGCTTTATCGGGATTACCAGGAAAAGATAGAGGAGGTCCAGGGCGCTGACTTTGACGACCTTATAGCCAAGACCGTCCTTCTCCTGGACGAAAACCCCCAGGTGGCCTCCTATTTTCGCAACCTGTACGGATATATACTGGTGGACGAATTTCAGGATACCAGCCCTGGCCAATATGAGATATTGAAGAGGATCGCTTCCTCCCCCAACATTTGCGTTGTGGGGGATGAAGACCAGTCCATTTATTCCTGGAGAGGGGCCAGCCTGGAAAACATATTTGAGTTTGAAAAGGATTTTCCCGATGTGAAGGTGGTGGTCTTAGATGTGAATTATCGCTCCATTCCCTCCATTGTAAAGGCGGCCTCCAGCATGATTTCCGCCAATACGAAGAGGCATCCCAAAAGGCTCAAGAATTTCAAGCAGGGGGCTTTACCTATTTTTTTCAGGAGGAATTTTTCCAGGGAAGAGGAAGCCCTTTTCGTGGCGGAGGTTATACAGACTCTTCTGGGAAGGAGGGACCTTTTGCCGGTGGCCGTCTTTTACAGGGCCAATTACCAGTCCAGGCTTCTGGAAGAGGCCCTATCTATGAGGGGCATTTCCTACAGGCTTCTCGGCACCGTGGGATTTTTTGAAAGGAAGGAAGTGAAGGATGTCATCGCTTACCTTAGGGTGGTTCACAATCCCTCCGACGAGGTTTCCCTTATAAGGGCCCTGCATCACATACCCAGGGGGGTGGGCAGGGCTACCGACGAACTTATCCTTAATGAGAAGGCCCAGTTGGGCCATGGGATAGAGGCCGTAAGGGAGGTGGCCCGATCCCTTTCGGGCAAAAGGAGAAAAGGGCTGGAAGAGTTCCTCCAGGTGCTTCAGGGGGTTGAGGATAAGGTGAAGAGGCAAGGGGTGGGCTCTGCGGTGGAATTTGTAGTTTCTGCCACAGGATACATGGATTACCTTAAGGAAAGCGATAAAACCGGCTCCAGGGTGGAAAACCTCCAGGAGCTTATAAGGATGAGCAAAGCCATGGAGGCGGCAGGCCTGGGCCTGGAGGAATTCCTCCAGAGGGCTTCCCTTACCACCTCCCTGGATACGCCCGCCAGCGGAGATGTTTTGCTTTCCACCCTCCATGCCGCCAAGGGCCTTGAGTTCGAGTCCGTAATAATCGTGAGCATAGACGAAGGCTTCATCCCCCATGCCAAGGTAAGCGGCTCAGAAGGAATTGAAGAGGAGAGGAGGCTCCTCTATGTGGGTATGACCAGGGCCAAAAAACTCCTCCTTCTTTCCACCGCCACCCCCCTTCCCTCCAGGTTCTTAGCCTCCATCCCATCGGAGCTTGTTCAGACGGTGGAATTTCCCTCCCAGGTGCTCCCTCCAGCCAGCGGGAGGTTTTTCCATCCATCCTTAGGCTACGGAGAGGTAATGAGGAGGGAAGGGGGCAGGATAGTGGCCAGGATGGAGGATGGCAAAATAATTACCTTTCTGGAAGATATGGTGAACATAGAGTACCTGGACTAAAGCCCTATGAGCTTTCCCAGAGAGGAGAGCAAAGCCGCTGGCCCCACCTCCCTCACCAGCCTGGGAATGGAAGGTATGAGGTTTAACATGGCCCTGAGTTTTCCCCTGCCGAAGAGCATCTGAGAGGCCAGGAGAAGGGTTTTCCTGGCCTTCGGGGAATATGGGAACCACCACAGGAGTTTTTTCCTTCTGGAAAAATCCCCCATTATATACTTTATTTGAACTGCGTCTCTGAGGGCAAATTCACCGTGGGTTCTTCCCAGTCCGCTTCCCTTTACCCCTCCCCAGGGGGCAGAAGGCTCCGCATAGGAAGAGAGGTGGTCATTTACGGTAACCGCTCCGGCCTGGAGGGCTTCGGCCACCCTCCTGGCCCTTTCCCTGCTGGCTGTCCAGACCGAGGCCGTCAGCCCGTATTTGCTGTCGTTGGCCAAGGCTATGGCCTCCTCCTCTGTCTCAAAGCTCCGGACAGCTATTACCGGCCCGAAAACCTCCTCCCTCCAGAGGGTGGAGGAGGGAGGGGGTTCTAAAACCAGGGTGGGTTCCATAAAGAACCCCTCTCCCTCCATGGCTCTACCCCCTGTGACCACCTTTCCCTGAGCCTCCTCTATGAGCCTCAGAACCTTTTCCCGCTGCTCCTTAGAAATAAGAGGGCCCATGTCCGTTTCAGGCTCCAGGGGATGGCCCACCCTGAGGGCTTCAACCTTCTCCTTAATTCTGGAGAGGAATTCCCGGTAAATTTTCTTATGCAGGAGGAGCCTTTCCACCGAGGCGCAGGTCTGTCCTGCGTTCATGAAGCCTGCCCACAGGGCCCCGTTGACCGCCCTTTCTATGGGAGCGTCTTCAAACACCACCATGGCGTCCTTGCCCCCCAGCTCCAGAACCGCCCTCTTGAGGAGTCGGCCTGCCAGCTCACCCATTTTTCTCCCTGTCTCTACGCTTCCTGTAAAGAAGATCCCGCCTATCCTGGGGTCCTTTAAAATCTCCTCCACTTCCCGGTGTCCGGTTATCAGAACCTGAAGGCTGTAAGAGGGAAACCCGGCGTCCTTAAAAAGCTTTGCTATTTCAAGACCCACCAGGGGAGTTTTGGCCGAGGGTCTGAAGATAACCGGAGCCCCCGCGAAAACCGAGGCGACTATATCTAAAAAGGGAATGGCAAAGGGATAGTTCCACGGGGAGACGATGAGGTTGACCACCGTGGCCTGATGGAGAAGGAGTCCCTCCCTGGCCGCAAACATTGTTTCGTAGGGGGGAACTTCCTTGGGACCTATGATTTCCTCGCCTTTCCTTAGGAGAAAATCCAGGTAGGAGAGGGAGGGGTAAATTTCCGCCGCCAGGGCCTCCTGGACGGGTTTCCCCTGCTCTATGGCTATCAGCTCAGCTATCTCTAAGGACCTTTCGGATAGAATCTCCTTTAAAATCCTGAAATTTTCCCTTTGTGGTTTTTTCCCTATCCCCTTTTCAGCGGCGGCCAGGGCCTTATCTATTGTTTTGCCGTCCGCCAAGAAAACTTCCTCTATAGTCTGGCCGTTGGCCGGGGAGACGGTTTTTAAAACTTCGGCTCCCTCCACAAATTTTCCATCCACGAAACTTCCTTTACCCATCTTCTGTCTCCTTCATCTCACAAAGTTTATCCTTTTTCTATTTTTGAGGAAAAATTCCACCAGCACAGGGGCGTATTTCTCAATGGGCGGGGGTTTTATCCCTTTGCTGTAAAGGAGTTCTTCTGAGTTTTCGGTGAGGAAATGCTGAGGATGGTACATATAGGGGAGTATTTGCCTGGGGATCTTAAGCCACTTCCCCACGCCGGGGAGCAGGAGGGAGGCCTTAACAAGGCTAAGTGGCAGGGTAAAGGTGGGTTCCTTCCCCTTGATGAGGCGATGAAAGAGGAGATATAGCTCCCTGGCCCCCCGGGGCGCAGGGTCCGTCAGGTGGAAACTTCTCCCCACAGCTTTGGGTTCGTCGTAAAGCCTGGAGATGGCCTCCGCTATGAAATCCACCGGCACCAGGTTCACCTCAGGATTTCCCCTTCCCAGATAAGGCAGGGGAATTTTTCCCGTCATGGAAAACAGGTTCATCAAATAATAAGGACCGTCAAACTTCGGTATTTCCCCGGTTTTGCTGTCCCCCACCACGATCCCGGGCCGTATTATGATGGTTGGAATTTTGAGCATTTTTCTTCTGACCAGGGCCTCGGCGTGAAATTTAGACCATTCGTACCAGTTTTTGAACCCCTCGTTCTTTAAATCTTCCTCCGGGATGTTCCCCCTTCTCCATCCTGCCACATAGGCGGTGGAGAAATATACCAGGCTTTTTAGCCTGGTAGCCTTGGCCAGAAAGTTCAGAACATTCTCCGTGCCCAGAACATTAACCCTGTAAGCCGGTTCCCTTTTTACAGCAAGGTTATAAATGGCCGCCAGATGGAAGGCGTGGGTGAGCTTTTCAGCCAATTCCTGGCCTATGCCCAGGTCCCGAAGGGTAATGTCCCCCACTAAAACCTCCGCCCTCCAGCCCTTTTCTCTGACCTCCTTCTCCGCCCTTTCTTTAAACCTCTTCTCCACCAGGAGGTAGGCCCGGGAGAAATCGGGGAGTATTTTTTCAAGGATCCTGGTGGCCAAGAACCCGGGAAAGCCAGTGAGGAAGAGGACTTTCTCTTCCATGTGGAAATTATATATAATTGCAAGGGAGGTGAAAAATGGGCTGGATAATAGCCGAGGTTACAGTAGTGCCCCTGGGCACCGCCAGTCCCAGCCTCAGCAAATATGTGGCGGAGGTGGAGAGGGTCCTCAGGTCCTTCGGATTGAAAACGACCCTTACCCCCATGTCCACCATAATTGAGGGGGAGTGGGATGATGTCTTCAGGGCTATAAAGGCCATGCACGAGAAGCCCTTTGAGATGGGGGCTCTGAGGGTTTCCACAAGAATAACCGTGGACGAACGCCGGGACAAGAGACTTCACATGGAAGAAAAGGTAAAGACCGTGGAGGAGAAGATATGAGGCTCGCCCAGGCCAGGCTGGTTTGCGCTCTTATATGGGTCGGGCAATTGATGGACGGATTGTTTATCTATGCTCTTGACAGGTTCTCTCTGATGGAAGTGAAACCCAACCCCTCCCTTTTAAAGCCCATTTATTACACGGGGGCCGGCATAGTGGTTTTTTTGCTGGTCCTGAAAAAGGCCCTCCTCAGACCCTCCAGGTTTGTGGCCATGGAGGAGGAGCGGGTTCTTCCATCTATCTCCCTTTCCTTCGTGGTCCTCACCGCGGTGGCCAGTTCCCTTTCGGTGCTGGCCCTGGTCCTTTACCTTACCACCGGACTTCTTAAATACTCCCTGACAATGGTTTTGCTTTCCTTAGTTGCCAGCTTTATGGTTTTTCCCTTTAACATGACGGTGGAAGGACTGATTTACGAAATAAAAAGAAGAAGAGAGATGGAAGGACCTCCCCCCATCCCCTGAACTCAGAAGTCCAGTTTTAACGAAACGAAGCCCGTCCTGTCGTCTTTGAAGGCTCCGAACTTGGTTTGCCTGTCTCCCCCTACAATAAAGAGACCGGCCTGGAGAGAAAGCGCATCCTTAAGGCGGAATTCCACCCCTGGCATTAAGGCATAGGAGGTTTTATCCCCCAGTTCCATTAGGGTTCCTAAGGAGAGCTTTATCGTCTCCGAGGCGAATTTATACTCTGCCCTGGCCATGATGTAGTTTTCTATCTCCCCGAAGAACTGTCCCTTCCTTATATTGAGCATCCTTTCCGCCTCCTTGGTGTAGTCCCTCTCGTCAAAGAATCCGTGGAGGAACTGGGCGTTTATGTAAAGACCGTTGCCTATGCCCAGGGTATAATCAAAACCCAGGACATACTTGAGATACCCTTCCTCAAAAACCCTGAAGGGCACTGTGGGGCCCATGCCTACCCTCACCTGTCCTTCCAGACTCTCCGGCATGTAATAAGCAAATTCGGCCCAGAAACCCACGGAGAAAACCTCTCCGGCTAAGTCCACGCCGATGACATCCAGGTCAGGATAAGAAAACCTGAACTGGGGACCTATAACAGGCTGTTCTATCATTATTTGAGCCGCATAGCTGAACCCCGCAAAGACCGGCAGATGGAAATTCCCGTGGTACCAGCTGAGACCTATATCGGTGTTCTGGACCACAGTGGAAAGGCGAAGACCGAAATTGGAGTTCTTCAGGGTATTTTCCTTCCTTTCAATGATTATCTCAGGGGAAGTCTGATAGATGGAGTAGGAGGGGATGAGCAGGGAAGAAAACCCATAGGGAAGGGGGGAATACTGTTTTTCCGGTAGAAGCACAGCCTGAAACTTGGTGTTTTCCCCGGCATAATACTCAAGGTTCAGGGCCAACTGAGGCCTTCTTTCCGCAAAGTAGTCAGGGTCAAAGGTGAGGAAGTTGGCGAAGTCAATGGGGTTGAGATTGTCCACCACATTTACCTTGTCAGCGGTACCCCAGCTTATCCTTTGCTTCCCCACGGTAAAGTCCAGGTTTTCCAGGAGGAAATCGCTTACCTTTATGTAGGCTTCGTAGAGGTTGAGCTCAAAGGGCTCTGAGCCTGCCGGGGAACCTAAGGGAGCGGATTCCGGGAAGGGGAGAAAATAAGCATCAGGGCCGGCAAAGGCATCAAACCTGACGCCGTAGGAGATTTTTTCTGAAACCTCCCCCTGTAGCTTCAGCCTTATCTCCATCCTCTTTACGAAGAACTCCCCGGCCCTGTGGGAGAAATAGGGACCCCTCAGGTTCCGGGACAGGAACAGAGAGGTGAAGGCCTTAACCCGTCCCCCAATCTCAGCCCCTGACAAAAGCAGGGTTATTGCTGCCAAGGCGGCCAATTTTCTCATTTCACCCTCCTCTTTAAGAATCTCTTGGTAAAGATTCTTTTGCTGATTCCCTGGTCCAATTTTATGTTCTTCATCTCCAGCACAGTATAACTCCCCTTCTTTACGGAAGTCATCTTTATTTTAACGGGTATCCAGTATTTCCCTATTTTTTTTGCCTTCTGTTCCGAAATCTTCACCAGCTCCCCGCTTTTGCTGTAGAGTTCCATCCTTACGGGGAGCATGCTTTCCTTGCTGACCCACATCTTTATCTTTCCGTAGGGCTTCCTGGCCCCTGGCTTGAGGGTAAGCAGAAGGACATACTGGTGGGGCTTTTCCTCCAGAAGTTTAGCGTTGTAATACCTGGAGAAGCCTGAGGTTCCCATGTCATCGTAGGAGAAATCTGAGCCCATGAAGGATTCCTTTTTTGTGTGGGAGGCTATTCTCCTTATCCTGTGGAATTCGGGAAGGTAAAGATACATCTGGTCGTCGGAGAGCACCAGGAACCCCACGCCCCTAACATCCGCCGGTTTTCTGAACTTCATGACCCTCCAGTCGTCTCCCTGAGGATTGTTCTTTTCCCAAACCTCCATTTCCCTGAACTTTTTGCCTCCCTTAGGGTCAACGATGCTCATGAGCATAATGGCGTGTGTATCCCTGGGGGCAAGCTTTCCTATGAGCCTTTCCTCCACCATTTTTAGAACCTTGTTGCCGTCGGCGGCAAGCGTGGGTATGACCATAAGCAGTGAGATTAAGACGGTTATCAAACGCCTCATTTTTCACCTCCTTTTCCCTTCTTTATTAATATCAGCAGGAGGGAGGGCAGAAAGCTAAGGGCTGCCAGGGCCGCTAAAAACATGGAGCCCATCATGGTGGCCCCGAACTGATGAAGGGGCTTCAGGCGGGAAAAGAGAAGGACCCCGAAGCCAAGGATAACGGCTATGGAATTGGAAAGGATGGCCTTACCCTTTTCCACGAAGGTTTGCTCTATGGCCTGGCTCAACTCCGCTCTCTCCCCCATTTCAGAATAGACTCCGTGGATGAAGTGTATGGCGTAGTCTATCCCTACCCCTATGGAGACCCCGGCGATCATCATGGTGGCGTAGGTAAGAGGAATTCCTGAGAGTCCGAGGAATCCATATATAACGCCCAGAGTAAAGAGAATTGGTGTGGTGGAAATGGCCCCCAACGCTAAGGAGCCCCTCAGGGCCACCATTAAAAGGAAGGTCAGAACTAAGGCTATGGCCAAGGATTGAAGCTGAGAAATGTAAAGGAAACTGTCCAGCCGGGTCATGGCCGCAGGGAATCCGCTCTGGGTTATTTTTTCTATGCGGACCCTCTCGCCCCGAAACGGAAGGGTCCCTGAGGGAAGCACCGCCAGGTCGTCGGCTATTTCCCAGAGGAGTCCCCGGGCCTTTTTGTTGAAATAAGGATTGTCGCCCTTCGCTCCAAGCCTTCCCCAGGCTTTTTCCACGAAAACCTCCCTCCGGGATTCCCTTAGCCTGTAGAGGAAGCTTCTGGAAACATCCCGGGCGGTTTCCTCGTCCCATTGGTCCCGGGGTACTCTTCTGCGGAGGGCTCCCATAAAATTATCTTCTTTTGCCGTCCCATGGCTGGCGAGGGTCAGGATGTCCTTAAGTAGGGCCTCTGCCCTGGCCCTGGAAAGTTCAAAGTCAAAATCCGCAGCTAAAATTTCGCCTGCTATTTTTCCTCTAAACTTCTCAAGGACCTCAGGGGCATCGGGGGCCGGCACCTCCTCCCACACGCCTTGCAGGCTTCCCGTTAACTCTACCCCGTACTTTTCGGCCAGCCATCGGATCTGTTTTTCCACCAGAAGGGTTTCGGCCCTCCTTACCTGCCTTCGCTGGAGGGGGGAAAGTCCCTCCAGCCGGTAGGCTTCAAAGCCCCCGGAAAAGCTCCTCAGGAAATTTTCTA
>JALSNJ010000033.1:27500-91459 GCA_026987025.1 Candidatus Aminicenantota bacterium
GTCAGCAGGCCCAGGACAAGGAAGGCCCACCAAAGGGAAAGAACGGTCTTCCTGGCCCTTTCGTAAAGGGCGCCTTCGCTTTTCAGGGCAGCGTAGGTGGCTCCCTGAAGTAGGAACATTACCAGGCCGAAGAGCCCCATGAGAAGGGGATAGGGTCTGAGGAGGGTAAAGAAGTTACCGGCATATTCTATGTTTCCGGCGATTTCCTTCATGGGCACTCCGTATACCACATTTCCCAGGGCTACCCCGTAGAGAAGGGCGGGGAGAAAGCTGCCTATGATGAAGGACCACTCCCAGAAGGACTTTCCGCTTTCCGAATGGGCTCTGAACTCAAAGGAAACCGCCCTGAAGATCAGGGCGAAGAGCACCAGCATCAGGGCCAGGTAGAATCCGCTGAAGACCGTGGCGTAGGTTTTTGGGAAAGCCGCAAAGAGGGCACCTCCTCCTGTTAATATCCAGACCTCGTTTCCGTCCCAGAAGGGACCTATGGAATTGAGCAGGACCCTCTTTTCGGTTTCATCCTTGGCTAAAAAGGGAAAGAGGGTTCCTATCCCCAGGTCAAAACCATCCAGGATGGAATAACCCAGAAGAAGAACCCCTATAAGTATATACCAGATAACCTGTAAAGCTTCCATGGCTCACCTCCTTAATATCCTGTGGGTTCCCCCACGGGGCCTTTCCGGACGATTTTCTTGAGGAAATGGATTCCCACGATGAAGAACAGGGTGTAGATGACGGTGAACACCAGAAGGGTAAAGGCCACCTGACCGGCGGGGACCACCACCGAGGCTGCATCCCTGGTCCTGATTATTTTGTAAACCGCCCAGGGTTGACGGCCTATCTCCGCTGCCAGCCATCCGAAGGTATTGGCCAGGTATGGCAGGGGCACGGACCAGAGGAGCAGCTTGAGGAAAAGTTTGTTCTCCGTTTTCTTCTCGCCTAAGAGCCATCCCCATATTCCGAGGAGAATAAACCAGAGCCCGAATAGGATCATAAGGTGATAGAAGATGAAGGGACCGGTTATGTAGGGCCAGTCTTCCCTGGGGAATTCATTGAGACCCTTCACCTCTGCGTTGGCGTCAAAGTAAATGAGCCAGCTCAGCAATTTGGGTATTCCGATGTAAAGGTAGGTCTTTTCCTTGGAGGGGGCAGGGATGCCGAAAAGGGCCAGGGGAGCTCCCTTTTTGCTTTTGTAAAGGGCTTCAAAGGCCGCCATCTTTTCCGGCTGCCATTTTGCTACCTCCACCGAATGGAAGTGTCCCAAAAAGAGCTGAAGGATGGCAACGATGGCGAAGACCGTAAAGGCCTTCTTCAGCAGAAGCTTAGCCTCGTCCAGGTGGACTTTCTTCAGCAGATAATAGGAGGCTATAGCGAGGACCAGCATGGAGCCGGTTATCCAGCCGGCGGCTATCGTGTGAAGGTATCTTTCAATGGTGGAGTGGTTAACCGCCGCCTGGAAGAAGTTGGTCAACCTGGCCACCCCTCCTTCCATCCTGTAGCCCGCCGGGGTCTGCATCCAGGAGTTGGCTATTATGATCCACAGCCCGGAAAGGTGGGAGCCGAAGAAAACGAAGAAGGAGGACCACCAGAAGAGTTTTTTGGATACCCTCTTTCTTCCGAAGACCAAAACACCCAGAAACATGGATTCCAGGAAGAAGGCGAAGACTCCCTCTGCTGCCAGGGGGGCGCCGAAGATGTCGCCTACCACCCTGGAATAATTTGCCCAGTTGGTTCCAAAGGAAAATTCCAGGGTAATTCCTGTGGCAGTTCCAAGAACGAAGACCAGCGCCAGGATTTTGATGAGGAAGTCGGAGAGCCTCCTGTAGATCTCCTCTCCCCTTTTGAGATAAAGGGATTCCAGGATGAGGATGTTCAGGGTTAATCCCAAGGTTGTGGGAGGGAAGAGAAAGTGAAACCCCGCCGCAACCCCGAACTGGATGCGCGACAGCAATGTTGCATCCATACTTCACCTCCTGAGGTTTTATGTAAAAATTATAGCAAATTTCTCAGGAGGTCAATTAAAGAATTATTACAAATTTCTTATTCTTCTACCTCTTCAAAAAGGTCCTTGGATGCCCCGCAGACCGGGCATACCCAGTCTTGCGGGAGCTCCTCAAAGGGGGTCCCTGGCTGAACGCCGTTGTCCGGGTCCCCCTCGGCCGGGTCGTAAATGTAGCCGCAGACGGTGCAAACATATTTTTTCATATTACCCTCCCAGGTATGTGGTGGCTTTTTCAGGGGACTTCCCCTTCAATACCCTGTGATAGTAGTCGTAGGTGAGGGGCGGGCCTTCCTTCAGTATTTCCGCTTCCTCAAGCCCTCCGACGAAAAGGGTATGGGTTCCCACATCTACCTTCATGTGAACGGTGAATTCCATCCAGGCCAGGGCATGTTCAAGAACTATAGGCGCTCCGCTCCTTCCAATTTTGTAATTTAAATCCCTGAACTTGTCCACATCCCTTCCGGAACGAAATCCAAAAAGACCGATAAACTTGAAGGGGGTCTCCTGCTCAAGGACAGAAACGGAGAAAACTCCGCTTTTTTCTATTAGTTCGTGGGTAAAGTTATCCTTGTGAAGGGCTACAGCCACCCTGGGTGGCTGGGAAGTCACCTGGAAAACGGAGTTGGCTATTTGCCCGTTGAGGTCATTGCCGTCGGTGGAACTTACTATATAAAGACCATAGGTTATTTTGTGAAGGGCTTTTTTGTCCATATCAGGTCAAAGGTCTTCCAGCAGCCCCTGAAAGGTGTCCAGATGCTCCTCTTCGTCCTCCAGTATTTTTCTAAAAAGCCTTGCGGTGGTGAAGTCTTCCTCCTCCTGGGCCTTTTTGATTATCTTCCTGTAAAGGTCAATGGCTTCTTCCTCGTCCTTTACATCCTGCTCCAGCATTTCCTTCAGGGTATCTCCCACGAAAATGGGCGCCGGTTTTGTGGTGGGCGTTCCTCCCAGGAAGGCCAGCCTTTCCGCTATGGCTTCCGCGTGCTTCATTTCCTCAATGGCAATCTTCTCAAACTCCTCCTTTACTGCAAAACCCTTCACCCCCTTCCAGAGAACATGTTGCCACATGTACTGGATGGATACCTGAATTTCCCTGGCTATAGCCTCGTTCATGAGGTCCAATAATTCCTTTGACGCCATTTTATACCTCCTTTAATTATGCTCCTATGTGGACCATGGGATTGAATTCCTCCCATTCCTCAAATCTTTCAATGTTTTCCAGTTCAATCTTTAACAGATGGTAATGCCCCATCTCCATGGAGGAAAAGAAGAGCAGGTTTTTCCTCACCTCCCTGTCTTCGGTAAACCTTTCTGCCAAGGACTTGTAGAACTCGTGGGCGGCAAGTTCTGCGTCCATGGCCTGCCTCAGAATTTCGCTCAGGGGCACATCCTCGCTCTCAAATTTTATTTCCGGGAGGGGCACAGGGGTCTTTTCAGGCACTTTCAGGGGCTCCTCCGGGAACTTGCCCTTATAAATTTGCTCTATCAGGGCTCTGTGCTTTTCCTCCTCCCCCGCCAGGAACTTAAATTTGTCCTTCAGGAGGGCATTGGAGACGGAAGCGGCGATCTTTGAGTAGATGTCCTTGCTTTCTATCTCGGATTTTATAGCCGCAAGCAGCAGGTCCTTGAGGGTGAATTTTTCAAGGTCCATTTTTCACCTCAGGCCTTAAGCTCTAAGGAATTGCTCCAAAGGCCATGGATGTTGCAGAAGGAGAGGGCATACAGGGTTCCGGGCTTTTCTACCTTGAACCTGGCCACAAAATACGGGTCAGTGTAAAGGGTGGAGTCCCCGTAGCCGTGACCCTGAGCCTCCCACCTTCCTACCAGAAAGGGGAATTTGCTTCCCTCTGGCTGGAAGTAAAGTTCCAGCCACTGTATGTGGTGTTCCGGAGTATTGGGGTGGGGTATTTCCTTGCCCACGCTAACTTCCACCACCACCCACTCTCCCTTTTCCTTTACCTCAATAACCGGGACATGCTTTTCTCCCTTCCAGTCCCCTGTCTGAATCAAATCCTTAATCTCCATGATGGCCTCCTTTTTATTTTAATTTAGAATTTGACGAATTTTTCCGAAGGCAGCCCACATACCGGGCACTTTTCGGGAGGGGTCTCCCCCACATAGGTATAACCGCAAACAGGGCAGATGTAAATGTCGGAAATGTCCATATCCTTGCCCTTTTCCACCTCCTCTTTGGCGCTGGAGTAGAGGTCATAGTGAATTTTCTCAGCCTCCAGGGCGTAATGAATGGCCCTCTGGGCGGATTTTTCGTCCTGAAGCTTCGCTATGGCATCGTAGGCCGGGTACATTTCCTCTATCTCAAATTTCTCCCCCTCCATTCCGGTTTCCAGATTCCCTCCAGTGTCCTTTATATAGCCCAGGGCCCTGGCGTGGTTCTTAGCGTGGACCAGTTCAGCGTATGCTATGGCCCGAAAGAGTCTGGCGATGTTTTTGAAACCTTCCCTTTCGGCTACCTCGCTGAAAATTATGTACTTCATATGCGCCATGGACTCGCCTGCAAAGGCCTCCTGAAGGGATTTCTCCGTCATTTTCTTCATTGCTCCTCCTTTGAAAAGGCATCCGGGGGTTTCCCCCCGGGTATTATTTTAGCTCATTTGGTCGGTTTTTTGTAGCAGAACCACCAATCAAAACACTTGTGAAGTCCCTTCTTGGCGTCCTGCAGCCTCTTTGCCCTCTGCTGGCAGGAGGAAGCAGGAGGAACTATGACATTGTCCTTTATAAGCTCGTTGTGGGGCCAGTTGGCGGGCATGGCCGCCGCATTGGCATCGGCTACCTGAAGGGCTTTAACCATCCTGAGTATCTCGTCCATGTTCCTTCCCAGCTCCTGGGGATAATAGAGTATGGCCCGGATTATGCCCTCGGGGTCCACGATGAAAACCCCCCTTACGGTGTTGGTCCCCTTGGCAGGGTGAATGAGACCCAGACGATGGGCCACCCTTCCGGTATCGTCGGCTATGATGGGGAACTTGATCTGGACGCCCAGGTTCTTCTTTATCCACTCCACCCACTTAATATGGGAGAAGACCTGGTCTATGCTGAGGCCGATGAGCTCGGTGTTTAACTTCTTGAACTTCTCGTACCTCTTCTGGAAGGCCACGAACTCCGTGGTGCAGACCGGGGTGAAGTCCGCGGGATGGGAGAAGAGCACGAACCACTTGCCTGCGAAGTGGTCGGGGAGTTTGATCTTTCCATGGGTTGTTTGAACTTCCATCTGAGGGAACCTGTCTCCTATCATGGGAGGACGGTGGTGCATGAACCTCATCATTTTCATAAACTTCTCCATTTTGCCTGCCTTCCCCATTCCCTCCCCTTGGGCCATAAGGGGCAGGGCCACAAGGGCCAGAGCCAGAAGGATAATCATCAAAGCTTTTCCCTTCATCCTTCACCTCCTTATAGATTTTTTAGGGGGGCCGGGGCCCCCCTTTTCAGTTTAAAGTTTCTTGTGGCAGAACCACCAGTCAAAGCAATCGTACTTCTTCTGCCTTTCCTCTGCGTCCTTCTCCGTCATGGCCGGAGGGATTATGACCTCATCGCCGATGAGCTCGTTCTCCGGCCAGTTGGCGGGAATTGCCACCCCATTGGCGTCCGAGGTCTGGAATCCCTTTATCATCCTCAGGATCTCGTCCATGTTCCTTCCCAGCTCCTGGGGATAATAGAGTATGGCCCGGATTATGCCCTTGGGGTCCACGATGAAGACAGCCCTTACGGTGTTGGTCCCCTTGCCGGGATGGATGAGACCCAGCCTTGAGGAGACCTGGCCGGTGTCATCGGCTATGACGGGGAACTTGATCTCCACATTGAGGTTCTCCTTGATCCACTGGACCCACTTGATGTGGGAGAATACCTGGTCAATGCTCAGGCCAATGAGTTCTGTGTTCAGCTCCTTGAACTTCTCGTACCTCTTCTGAAAGGCCACGAACTCCGTGGTGCAGACCGGGGTGAAGTCCGCGGGATGGGAAAAGAGAATGAACCACTTACCCTTGTAGTCGTCCGGGAGTTTTACCTTCCCGTGGGTTGTTACAACCTCCAGTTCCGGAAATTTTTCTCCGATTAACGGAAACCTTCCTTCCATTTTATACCTCCTTTATTTTATTTCTTTCCATGCTATGGTCCTGTTCCTCAGGGACCTGTTGAGGAGCTCAGCGTGCTCGGCGCTTACAGGATACTCCTCCAGCTTCTCCACATATATTCCTCCTTCTTCGTCCACATCCACGGCGTTGTAAAGGAGAAAGCCCCTTTCCAGGTCCACCGTATAGACGAAAAGAACGGAATTTCTGAGGTAATCCTTTACGGCCCCGTCTTTTACGGCTTCCTCCAGCCCTGAGGCGGCAAATATCCTCACATGGAAAATGAGCTCAGCATCCAGAGCCTGGGATGCCATTTCCCGCAGGGTTTCCACGAAGAGTTTTTTCGTTTCCTCTATGGGGGTTTCCCCTCCGAACATCAGCACCACAGCCTCCGGGGAGAACTCCCTGACCTTCTCCACCATTTCGCCGATCCTTCCCTCCTCTGCGATAAAATGGGCCGCCCTTCCCCCCGAGGCGGAAACAAAGGCAGCTTCAGCCGCCGCACTTATAGCAGAGCAGATTATGTTCTTAGGGGAAATTACCGCCACCTTATTGTATTCGGAAAGCAGAAGCTCTCCCACCATTTTTCCCGTCAAAGCCCTTAAGTAAATTTCTTCACCGAAACCTGTCTTGGCCATTTTTAACCTCCTATTAAATTTAGTTCCCTGTGTTTTTCGTATATGACCTCCGCCACCTCCTCCACCTTCTTGAGGTCCTGCTGGCGGGGAAGGCCCTTTACAAGAAGAGGAGGAAGAAACTCGGCCTTCAAGGTGGACAGTTGAGCCTTCACATGCTCTGCGGCCTTTCCTCCCCACCCATAGGAACCCATGAAGCCCACGAGCTTCAGCTTGGGTCTCAGGGCGTTTACCAGGTAGGCTGCGTAAATTGCCATGGGGTGAACGCCCACCAGCACCGTGGGAGCGGCGAGAACCAGGGTTGGAGCATCCACCAGCTCCATGGCGAACCTTCCCAGGTCAATTTTTCCCAGGTCAAAGGGCACGGTCTCTATGCCCCTCTCCGCCAGAGCATCTATGAGCCAGTCCACCATTTGCTTGGTGCTTCCGTGCATGGATATATAGGGAATAAGGACCTTGTTGGAAAGCCTATCCCCCACCCATTCCTCGTAAGCATCAAGGATAAAGTTCGGGTTCTTCCAGAGAGGTCCGTGGCTCGGAGCTATAATTTTCGGGGACAGCTCTCTTATCCACCCTATGTATTTTTTTATCTGAGCCCTGAAGGGCATCATTATCTCCGCATAATATCTCTTTGCATCTTCCAGAACCTTAGCGTCTTCTTCGGCATAAAGTCTTGAGGTGGCGAAGTGGGAGCCGAAAAGGTCGCATGTGAAAAGGATTTTTTCTTCCACCCAGAAGGTCAGCATGGTCTCGGGCCAGTGTACCCAGGGGGCCAGGAAGAACTTGAGGGTTTTGCCTCCCAGGCTTATCTCCTCTTTATCCTCCACCACCAGGAACTTTTCCCCGGGGATGTGGAGGAGGTCCATGAGCATTCCCCTGCACTTGGGGTTGGTGACAACCTTTGCCATGGGGTATTTTTCCAGAACGGCAGGTATGGACCCTGAGTGGTCCTGTTCCGCGTGGTTGGAAATAACATAGTCAATCCTTTCCACCCCGAGCTTATCCAGATTTTTCAGAAGTTCGTGGGTTTTTTCCGGGTCCACGGTGTCAATGAGGGCTGTCTTCTCCTCTCCAACAATAAGAAAGGAGTTGTAAGAGGTGCCGTCGGGAATAGGGATAAGCTCGTCAAAAACCCTTCTTTCCCAGTGGACGGAGCCCACCGAGAAAACTCCATCGGCAATTTTTTGAATCATATGAGTCCACCTCCTTTGGTCTCTACTATTATTATAAACCCAATTCCTATCATCAAGAATTATTATAAACTAAAAAAAATTTTAAGTCAAGCCCTTTTTCGCTTGTGTTATAATTTTTCCATGATGGAAGAAAGGGAAATAATACAGAGGCTCAAAGAGAAGGGATATGTGCTCTCCATGCCCCGAATAGCTATACTGAGGTATGTGTTGACTCACCGGACTCATCATACAGCTGAAAGCATTTTCAGGGCCCTTAAAGAGGAATATCCCAACATATCCATGGCTACCGTTTACAATACCCTGAAGCTCCTTACCAAGGAAGGGGTGGTTCAGCAGGTAATGATCGACGAGAACAAGGTTATCTACGATTCCAACACATATTTCCATCCCCATTTCAAGTGCAGGGTTTGCGGTAAGATTGAGGACCTACAGCTCCCCTTCAATTTTCAGGTTCCGGAGGAGGTGGACGGTAAGAAGATAGAAGATGTCCACATTTACCTTTACGGGATCTGCGAGGACTGCAGGAGGAAGCTGGGGGTTTAAAGGGGCAGCGCCCTTAAAACAAGGGAGAGGACAAGGGCCACTGAGAAGGAAAGGGCTACGGACTGGAGGGCAAGCCTCCACCCGAATTCCTTTATCTGCACCGAAACCGAGGAAAGGCAGGGAATGTAAAAGGTCACGAAGGTGGTGAAGATAAGCATCTGTTTAGTGGTAAGGGCAGATGCTATGGAGGTTATGCCCACCCCTAAAGTCTGGGAAGCCATGACCAGGGTCAGCTCCTTTCGGAGAAAGCCGAAAATAAGGGTTATCCCCAGGGAGGGGGGCAGGGATAGGGCTTTCATTAAGGGAGAAAGGGCCGCTGCCAGCCATTGGTCCCATTTTAAGGCGTGGAGGAAACCCAGCAGGACGCTTCCTGCTATAAGCACCGGCCAGGCGTAGAAAACGAATTCTTCCACCTGAAAGAGGAGCTTTTTAAAGAGCACCTTTAAGGATGGCCATTTATAGGAGGGCACTTCTATTATAAGTTCGGGGGAAGGTTCCCTTTTTAGCTTTGAAAGAAGCCCTCCCACCAGGCCCACCACGAAAATGTTGGCAAAGTAAAAAAGCAGGGCGTACGGGAAACCCAGAAAGTATCCTATAAGAGCAAGGATGACCGTGGTTCTGGCTGAGCAGGGCACAAAGGGAATGAGCAGCGCCGAAAGCCTCCTGTCCCTCTCGTCCTCTATTATCCTTGTTCCCATAAGGGCAGGCACGGTGCAACCGTAACCCAGGAGGAAGGGGACAATGGCCTTGCCGTGCAGACCTATTTTGTGCATCAGGGCGTCGGTGAGAAAGGCCACCCGGGAGAGGTAGCCTACCTCCTCAAGGAAGGATAGCAGCAGAATTAAGGGGATAAAGTAAGGAAGGACTATGCCCAGTCCCCCTATTATTCCGTCCATGAGGGAGGCCATGATTTCTTTGGTGAAGGGGGAGGGGAATAAACTTACAAGGTAGCTGGAAAGCCCTTCTAAGGGGAATACTAAAAGGCCCTCCAAGAGGCTTCCCACCCAGAAGACGGCTCCGAAGAAGGAGGCGAAGGTGATTATTAATATAAGGTATCCAAGAACTGGATGGAGAACCAGTCTGTCCGCCCATTCTCCAGCGGTTATCTCCGACCTTCCCCTTTCCGTTACCTTTTCCGCCAGCTTCATGGAGAGGTGATGCCTTTCGGCGGCGATGATTTCAAAGGGTGGCATCCCATGAAGGGCTACCAGCTCCTCCTGGACCCGCTTTACAAGAGGGGCAAGACGAGGGGGAGGGGGAAGGGCTCCCTCCAGATACTTTATGGCCTGAAATCTGCTTCCAGCCTCCTGGGCTATTTTTCCTATTTTTTCCTCCACATGCCTGGTGAAGGTGAATCTCTTGGGGGGCCTTGCTTCCCTCAGACTTTTTACCGCCTCGTAAATTCCCTTGCCGTGGATGGCCACCATGGGAACCACGGGTATTCCCAGGGCCTCGGACAAAGCCTCTATGTCAATTTTTATCTTCTTCCTTTCCGCCTCGTCCATCATGTTGAGAACCAGTATCATGGGTTTTCCAAGTTCCGCCAGCTCCAGAGTAAATTCCAGGGACCTCCATATCAGGGAGGCGTCCATTATATTGACGATGATGTCGTAATTCTCCTGAAGGAGAAAATTCAATGTGACTTCTTCGGCCTCGTCCGCGGGAAAGAGGGAGTATGTGCCGGGGAGGTCCAGAATTTCGTATTCCTCGGCCCCGAACCTCACCTTTGCCCTGGAAATTTTTACCGTGGTTCCAGGAAAATTGGAGGTCTGAACCCTGACTCCGGATATCTGGGAGAAAAAGGAGGACTTACCGCAATTGGGCTGGCCTAACAGGATCACCCTTTTCATAGGTTTTTAAAGGGGGATCACCATTATTTTCCCTGCCATCCCCCGGCCTATGGCTATTTGAGAGCCGTTGGAAAGGTTTTTAACCAGTATGGGTCCCCCGAAAACCGCTTTATATAGAATTTCCACTTCGTCACCCCTTTTGAGGCCCATGGCCATAATTCTCCTTATGCTGTTGGTTCCTCCGTAAAGGCCCACGATCCTCGCCCTTGCTCCAATGGGAAGGTCCAGAAGAGACATTTACTACCTCCAGGGTAGTAATTTTACCCCTTTTCCGTCCAGCGGTCAATCCCCATATTCGTCAGAGGGATTGACGGATTTCAGGAAAAGTTTTAATCTTGAAGGGAACATGTTCATTCGGAGGTTAACATGAAGGTTCACGAATATCAGGCCAAGGAGATACTCTCAAAGTTCGGGGTGAAGGTGCCTAAGGGAAGGGCCACCGATAACCCGGAGGAAGCCAGGAAGATAGCCCAGGAGCTGGGCGGGAGGGTGGTAATTAAGGCGCAGATTCATGCTGGAGGAAGGGGGAAGGCCGGCGGAGTTAAACTTGCGGATAACCCTGAGCAGGCTTACGAGATAGCCAGGGCCATGCTGGGGATGAGGCTGGTAACCCATCAGACGGGGCCGGAGGGAAAAATTGTCAGGAAGGTTTTAGTAGAGGAGGCTTCGGACATAGCTAAGGAGATGTACATAGGGATAGTGGTGGACCGTTCCCTGGAAGTGCCCGTGGTCATGGCTTCCCCTGAGGGAGGGGTGGAAATAGAGGAGGTGGCTGCCACCCATCCGGAGCTGATTTTCAAGGAGTATGTACATCCAGCCACAGGGCTCAATGTCTTTCAGGCCAGGAAGCTGGCTTACAAGCTGGGACTTGAAGGAGGGGCTGTAAAGGAAGCCACCAAATTTATCCTGGGCCTGTGGAGGGCCTTTGATGCCACCGACGCTTCTCTGGCGGAAATAAACCCCCTGATTCTAACCGGGGATGGGCAGGTCCTGGCCCTTGATGCCAAGATGAACTTTGATGACAACGCCCTCTGGCGCCATCCGGATATAGCGGAACTTCGCGACATCCACGAGGAAACTCCCTTGGAGGTGGAGGCCTCTAAGTACAACCTGAACTATGTTAAGCTGGACGGCAATGTGGGTTGCATGGTAAACGGCGCGGGCCTGGCCATGGCCACCATGGACATAATAAAGTATTACGGGGGCGAGCCCGCCAACTTCCTGGATGTGGGTGGAGGCGCCAACGAGGAGCAGATAAAAAACGCCTTCCGCATCCTCCTTTCCGATAAAAATGTGAAGGCGGTTTTCATCAATATATTCGGGGGAATTCTCCGGTGCGATAGGCTGGCCCGGGGGGTTGTCAACGCCGCCAAGGAGATGGAGGTTAAGGTTCCCATTGTGGTGAGGATGAAGGGGACCAACTACGAGGAAGGGAAGGAAATTATTTTAAGCAGCGGCCTTGACATAAAGGTGGCGGAGACCATGGCGGAGGGGGCTGAATTGGCAGTAAAACTGGCAGGAGGTGAAGCATGAGCATTTTAATAGACGAAAAAACCAGGGTGGTGGTTCAGGGGATAACCGGCTCCGAGGGAAGTTTCCACACGGAGCAGATGCTGGCCTATGGGACCAAAATAGTGGCCGGGGTTACCCCTGGCAAAGGGGGGATGAGGGTTTTTGAAAAAATCCCCGTTTACAATACGGTGGAGGAGGCGGTGAGGAAGGAGGGGGCCAACGCATCTATTATTTTTGTGCCAGCCCCCTTTGCCGCCGATGCCATAATGGAGGCGGTGGACGCGGGGGTGGACCTTGTGGTGGCCATAACAGAAGGGATTCCCACTAAGGACATGATAAAGGTGAAGGCATACATGAAGGGCAGAAGGACCAGGCTCATAGGTCCCAACTGTCCTGGCGTCATCTCCCCTGGAAAGAGCAAGATGGGAATAATGCCCGGGCACATACACAGGCCCGGAACCATAGGGATAGTTTCCCGTTCAGGAACCCTCACCTATGAGGCGGTGGACCAGATAACCCGCCTGGGGTTCGGACAGTCAACGGCGGTGGGCATAGGGGGAGACCCCATAATAGGTTCCACCTTCGTGGATATTCTTAAACTTTTCAACGAGGATCCGGAAACCGAGGCTGTGGTTCTCATAGGAGAGATAGGGGGAAGCGCCGAGGAGGAGGCGGCGGACTACATTAAAAGGGAATTCAAAAAACCGGTTGTGAGCTTTATCGCCGGACAGACAGCCCCTCCGGGCAGGAGAATGGGCCATGCCGGGGCCATCATCGCCGGTGGAAAGGGAACCGCAGCGGAGAAGATGAAGGCCCTGGAGGAGGCCGGAGTCCATGTGGTAAAATCCCCGGCAGAAATAGGTAAGACAGTAAAGGAGGTTCTTGGAAGGTAAACTCAAAAAGGGAGCCGTCCAGGTTTACACCGGGGCCGGAAAGGGAAAGACCACTGCGGCCATGGGCCTTGCCCTGAGGGCTGCAGGAAGGGGCCTGCGGGTCTTCATATGCCAGTTCATGAAGGGAAGGGAGACGGGCGAGGCCTTGATTATAAGGGAAAGGCTTTCGGACCTGATAGAAATTCACCAGTGTGGAGGGGAAGGGTTCATAACGAACCGGGAGTCTCCGCCTTCTGATGCGATTGAAATGGCGACCAGGGCCCTTTCCCTTTCCAGGAAGGCCCTTTTAAGCGGGGAATACGATCTGGTGATTCTGGACGAGGTGAATGTGGCGGTTTACTTTAATCTAATAAAGGAAGAAGAAGTGCTGAAATTAATAAAAGAAAAACCTCCCCATGTGGAGCTGGTCCTTACTGGAAGAAGGGCTCCGGCCTCGGTTATGGAGGCGGCGGACCTGGTTACTGAGATGAAGGAGATCAAGCATTATTTCAGAGCGGGGCTTTCTGCCCGCAAGGGCATAGAATTTTAGGAGGGTAGGATGAGAAAAATCCTGGCAGTTTTCCTTTGGGTTCTCCTTTTATTAGGGGAAGTCCCCTGGGACAAGGCCAAGAAGGCGGCGGAGAAATGGGTGGCCTTCATGAACCGGGAAGCGGAGCTTTTTTCGGGCACCAGGGCTCTTCCCGGATTTTTCTCCCCGGAGCTCAGGGCGGAAATGAACTTTGCCATTGTGGACTTCAGGGAAGTTTATTTTAAAGGAGAGAGTGTAGGATATCTGGCGGAGCTCTTTCCCACCGGATATATTCTGCTCCCCTCCACCGAAGCCCTTTCGCCCATAAAACTCTATTCCTACAGGGGACGGTTCCAGCCTGAGCTTGTGGGTTTCCAGAGGGATGTGCTTCGTCTCCTGTTCCTTTCCAAGGGCAGGGGTGAGTTGGGGGACAGGTGGGAATTTCTGCTCTCCCTCCCCACAGAGAGGTTGAAGGCCATGGCCGAGGAGCAGGTGGTTTTCGGCCCCATGCTGGAGAC
The DNA here is from genome assembly GCA_026987025.1 of Candidatus Aminicenantota bacterium. Lineage (GTDB taxonomy): Bacteria > Acidobacteriota > Aminicenantia > S016-38 > S016-38 > JALSNJ01. The sequence continues at coordinate 41,237 of JALSNJ010000033.1, forward strand.
CCGATGGAATCAGGGAGACCCCTACAATAAATATACCCCCACCGTAGGTGGATACCATACCCCCACGGGATGTGTGGCCGTGGCCTATTCCCAGATAATGAAATTCTGGCAGTGGCCGGACCGGGGTCAGGGCTCCCACACCTACTACTGGGAAACCGGAGGAAGATATCTATCGGCCGATTTTTCCCATCCCTATCACTGGGACAGGATGCCCAATTCCTTAAACAATTCCTCCCCTCCGGAGGAGGTGGACGCGGTGGCCCGGCTCATGTACGATGTGGGGGTGGCGGTGGATATGGATTATGCTCTGGGCGGTTCCGGAGCCAATCCCCTTCTCGCCCTGGATACCCTTCCCAGGTTCTTCAAATACAGCAGGAATATCACCGCTGTAGGTCGTTGCTTAAACTACAGCTGCACCAAATACATGGGGGCCAGGAACTGGTTTATGGTGTTAAAGCACGAGGTGGACCAGTACGAACCCTTTGAGTTTTCCATATTCGGAGAAGAAAACGGGGGCTACTTCGGCCACGCTGTGGTGGTGGACGGCTACAAAACCAGCGATGCCGGGGAGTTCATACACATAAACATGGGATGGGGAGGCTCCTACGACGGATTTTACTCCGTAGACGATATAAAACCGGGTAAGACGAATTTCAATAAAATAGAATGGGAATATGCGGTCATAAACATTTATCCTTCGGCCTTGCCCCCCATGCCTGCTTCCCTGAGGGCTACCCGTTATCAGGACCGGGGGGTTTTTGTAAACCGATACATAGATGTGGTGGAGTGGGAGGCTCCGGCCGGTGGGGAAGGAAGACTCTCAGGTTACGAGGTCCTCAGGTGGGATACCTCCTCTGGATTTATAATGGTGGTGGGCAGGGTGAATGTGGGCCAGGAAAGGAGGATGGAAATAGAGGTGGGCACTCTTCCGAAGAGCTACCGTTATGCGGTAAGGTCTATCTCCAGGAACGGAAAGAGGGGAAAACCCACCTCCTTTGTGGTTCCGAGGCTCAGTCAATGAAGCTCAAATCAGGAACCCTCCTTCTCCTCTCCCTTCTTCTTTTCCCTCTCTCCAGGCAGGAGGCCCTTTTAGTTTCCCAGGTCTGGAGCCGGGGAAGGGTCGTGAGGGTGGAGCCGGTTTTTTTCAAAAACAGGAGGGTGGGGTTCGTTTCCTTTCTGGACAGGGGTTATATACTGTTGCCCGACAGCAAATATTTAACGCCCATAAAACTCTATTCGCCCCTCCCCTATGACCCTTCCAATCCCATAGTGAAGTATGTTCTGTGGGAGCTTTATGTGGAGCAGGAGGAACTCAGAAGAATTCCTGAGTTCAGGTACCTTCTTGACCGCAGGAGGGGAGCCCTGGCATGGCTGGCCCTGAGGGAAGGCAAGGCGGCCTCGCCGGTTTCTAAGGCTCCCCTCTTAAAGACCCGGTGGGACCAGGGCTATCCCTACAACTACTACGCCCCCTTATTGAACGGAAGGAGAACCTGGGCCGGCTGTGTGGCCGTGGCCTTCGGCCAGATTATGCGGTACTGGAAGTGGCCGCCCCAGGGCAGGGGAACCCACTCCTACAACTGGAACGGAAGGGTTCTCTCTGCAGATTTCGCCGTTCCCTATCGGTGGGAAAGGATGCCCTCTCAGCTTTCCCCTTCCTCCCCCTTAGACCAGATAAAGGCCGTGGCTTTGCTTCTTTACAATATAGGAGTGGGATTCAACATGGATTACGGCACCGAGGGTTCTTCGGCCTTCGCCTCCGACGCCACCTCGGTGCTTCCCGGCTACTTCAGGTATTCCCGGGGAATCAAGTATCTTTCCCGCTCCTCCCACACCAGCCAGAGGTGGTATTCCAGGATGATGTGGGAAAGGGACCTGCGAAGGCCCTTTGAGTTTACCGTATGCAGCGAGGATGTATGCCATGCGGTGGTGGTAGACGGTTACACCAGGACCGAACACGAATTTCTGGTTCACATAAACTTCGGGTGGAGCGGATCCTTTGACGGCTATTATTCCCCGGACAACATAGAGGCCGGATACAGCTTTACCAAGACGGAATGGCAGGAAATGGTGGTGGCGATTTTTCCAGAGGGTGAACTTTTCCCCCCCGACGAGCTAAGGGTGGAAAGGCACGAGGACAGGGGGGTTTTCGTCCGACGATATGTGGACAAAATATTGATGGGCAGGAGCCCCTCTACGGAGGTTCCCATTTCCTCCTACAGGCTCTACAGGAAGACGCCCCGGGGAGTTGAACTCATATGGGAAGGTCCGTATTCTCCGGTGGTGGAGGTTACCGCTGAGGGGGATGTTCTTTATGCGGCTTCTGTGGTAAGCCGCGATGGGGAGGAAAGCCCCCTTACCCCCTGGGTTGGCCCGGAGGAAAATTGAAGATTTCGTATTTTGGAACTATAATTATTAAGGAAGGAGGCGTGGGATGAAGACCTGTATTAATTGTTTTGCATCCATTCCCGACGATGCGACCTTCTGTCCACATTGCGGTTATCCTCAGGACAGGGTGGAAGTGAAGAGGTGTGGGGCAGGGCATTTGATCTTCGCCACATGGAAGGATTGTCCCTTCTGTGCCCAGCAACGGGTGATGGACAGGACGGTTCTGGAGGATGAGGAGATGACGCTCCTGGAGACCGGTGGAGCGGATGCCACGGTGCTGGAGGCCGATGAGACCCGCCTTGGTGAAGACCTGGGGGAGACCAGGCTGGACCTTTCCAGGGTGGAGTTTTTCGCCTGGCTGGTGAAGCTGGAGGATGGCAAGCCCACCCGGGATTACAGAATAACCCAGGAAAGGATTTTTTTGGGCAGGGCTCCTTCTTCCGACATAGTGGTAGATGACGACCTGGTTTCCAAACAGCATGCAGCCATTTATTTTAAAAACGGTGAGTTCGTTATAGACGACCTCAATTCCAAAAACGGCACATTTCTGAACGGAGAACTCATAGAGAGGGCCAAACTCTCCGACGGCGATGTTATAAGGCTTGGAGACACAGAATTCATTTTTAAAATTTTGAGGTGAACCATGGAGAAAACCGTCCTTGAAGAGGAAAGGCAATTTTTTGGCTGGCTGGCGGTCCTGGAAGGACCCTATCGGGGAGAGGCCTACAGGCTCTACGAAGGAAAGACGGTGGTGGGCTCTGCCCCCGACTGTGACATAATTCTCCCCGGCCTGGAGCCCCGTCATTTTTCCATAAGATGTGATGCTGGAGAGTTTTTCGTAACCGACCTGGACACCGAGGCGGGGACCTTCGTAGGGGAGAAGTGGGCCTGCAGGGCCAGACTTAAAGACCAGGATAGAATCAAGGCAGGCGATTACCTTCTTGCCATAAAGATAATATGAGGCTCCGTTCTTACGGCAGGACCGATGTAGGGGTGGTAAGAAGCAATAACGAGGACGCCTACGGAATTTTTACCCTGAAGGACGGAGGGAACCTTTTCGTGGTGGCCGACGGCCTGGGGGGGCATCTGGCAGGGGAGGTAGCTTCTTCAACGGCGGTAGAGAGGCTGAAGGAGTACCTGGAAAGGGCCCCCGGAGAACTCCCTCAAATCCTCAAGGACATTTTTCAAAGGTTGAACCGGGAAATCTATTCTCTGGGCCAGTCCAACCCTTCCCGCAGGGGAATGGGAACCACCCTCACCGCCCTCTATATTAAAGATGATAATGCTTACATAGCCCATGTGGGAGATTCCAGGGTTTACAGGATAAGGAAAGGGGCCATAGAACTCCTCACCCAGGACCAATCCTTCGTGGAGAAACTGGTCTCCGATGGGCTGCTCTCTGAGGAGGAGGCCAAGAGGCATCCCAGGAAAAATGTCCTCCTTCAGATGATAGGAATGAAGAAGGAGGTGGAGCCCCAGGTAATAGGACCCTTTAAGCTCCAGGAGGGAGACCTGTTCTTCCTCTGCACCGATGGACTGTCCAACCTGGTCATGGACAGGGAGATTCTGGAGGTTTTCTCCAGACTCCCCCTCCGGGAGGCGGTGGATTTTTTGATAGATTTAGCCAAGAAAAGGGGAGGGCCGGACAATATAACCGCCATAGGAGTGGGGGTGGGAGAGGAAAGGGTGGGAGAGGGAGATAAAACCCCGGTGGAAAGCACCCCCGTGGAGGTGGAAGCAGGGAAATTCGGAAAGGAAGGCAAATTCCGCAGGAGAAGGAAGATAGCCCTGCTGATAGCCCTGGTTTTGATTCTTCTTTTCGTTCTCGGCTTTGGCTACTACCTTTTTTCCCTTGGAAAGAAGGAAGAGCAGCTGGAGAAGTTGCAGAAACCCCAGATAACCGTCCAGGAGAAGGGAAATGATAGGAAAGATAATAGGTAATTACAAGATACTCTCCAAGATAGGAGAGGGTGGAATGGGGGCGGTTTACCTGGCCAAGGACCTGACCTTAGAGAGGGAGGTTGCCCTCAAGATAATAGCCCCCCGTCTGGCCAAAAATCCCAAACTTATGGCCAGGTTCAAGATAGAGGCGGTGGCCCAGGCCAGGCTTACCCATCCCAATGTGGTTACCATCTATTCTTTTGAACAGGTGGGTGACCTTTACTTCATTGTGATGGAATACATAGACGGCGAGAGCCTCAAATCCCTTATAAAGTCCGGCAAGCTGGATATCCCCAGGGCTGTGGAAATTTTCAAGCAGGTTCTCTCCGGGGTGGCCTTCGCCCACAGCAAGGGGGTTATTCACCGGGACATAAAGCCTGCCAATGTTCTCATAACGAAGACAGGCATCGCCAAGATAGGGGATTTCGGCATAGCCAAGCTGGAAGGGGTGGAGGGGCTAACCAAGGCAGGGACCTCCTTAGGAACCCCCCTTTATTCAGCCCCGGAGCAGATTCTGGGAAAGAAGGTGGACCATCGGGCGGACATATATTCCTTAGGGGTCATGTTCTTTGAGATGCTCACAGGGAGGCCACCCTTCGTCAGCGAAACCGGTTCCGATTACGAAATACAGAAGGCCCACATAGAGAAGAGACCGCCCAGGCCTTCCTCCCTTAACCCTGAGATACCGCCTGTACTGGACAGGATCGTTTTGAAATGCCTGGAGAAGAATCCCGATAAAAGGTATTCCTCGGCCGAGGAACTGAGGAGGGCGGTAGAAGAGGCCTTTCCCCACACCGGATACACTCCCCCTCCTCCTTCCAGAAAAAGACTTCAGCCCAGGGTTAACCTCCGGGTGCCCCGTTTTTCTGCCTTTGTAGAAAGGCTCAGGACTGACCGCAGGTTTTTGCTCCTGACCATCCTGACCCTATTCCTCATAGCGGTGGTGCTGGCCATTGTTATTATCGTCGCCTCCTCTTCCAGTTCCGCCTCCGCATCCCTGGTTCCCCCTACCGGGGAGGCCGTAGGACCTACCGGTTCCATCGGCTCTTCGGTGAGCACAGTTGAGGCCAGCAACGAACCGGAAACGCCCCCTTCCCGGCCTAACCCACCTCCTTCCGGGCCCGAAAAGCCAGAACCTCCTGCCCCCAGGCCAGAACCTTCTCCTCCTTCCGTTCGAGAAAAAAAACCGGAGAAACCGAAGCCCAGGCCTCAGCCTAAGTCCCCCCTGGCTCAGGTCCGGGAACTTCTCTTGAGCGGGAGGTTTTACGAGGCGGCCCAGAGGGGGGAAAGCCTCCTTAGGGAGAATCCCTCCCAGCGGGAGCTTATTTTATACACGGGAAGGGCCTTCTTCCTGGCGGGAAAATACGAGGATGCGGAGTTTTACTTAGAGAAGGCCTTTGATACGCTGGGCTATGTGAAGTTTTATGTGAAGAGGGTCAAGAAGTACGGATTCGGGAATTTTGCTGTGCTGAAAAAGGAGAGCACAGGTTGGCTTTACCTTACCCGTTCGGGATACTTAAAATATAAGACCAGGGAGAAGCCAGGGGACAGCTTTTCCGTATATCTGGGAAGATACGAGATAAAGGCCCAGGGAGTAGAGGTGGGTAAGATTAAAGGATACTGGCTCTATGTAAAGGGCATGGATAAGTCCGGAAGGAAATCAAAGGCGCATTTTACCCTTGTTTTGAAGAAAATGAACAAGGAGGACGCTAATTTCTTAGCGGACCTTATAAAAAAACTTGCAGGAGGATAAGAAATGAGAAAGAGAATCTCCTTAATTTTGGCCCTTGCGATTCTGTTTCCGGGGTTAATTTGGGCCAAGGAGATGAGCAAGGCGGAAAAAATAGCCTATCTGGCCAAGCCAGCGGTGGTAAGAATTATTTCCTTTGTTCAGGGCGTGGTTTCCTACAGGATGGGAAACGAGGAAAAGCAGGAGAAGGTGACAGTGGGAGGTATGGGAAGCGGTTTCTTCATAAACCCCGAGGGATACATACTCACGGCGGGCCATGTGGTGGACATAATAAAGAAGGCCAAGGAAAAACCAGAGGAGGTAAAGCAGAAGATATTAATCAACTTTGTGGCCAGAAAGCTTAAAGAAGAAAATCAGAAGCTAACCATGGAGAATTTCAAACGGTGGGTAAAAGCTCACCAGCCTCAGGTTACTAAGCTCCAGCCTCAGCCCACTGTCTTCCTCTCTAACTATAAAACCTTCGTTTACGAAATAAAGAAATTCTCTCCCTTTGTAACAGAACAGGGAAAGGATGTGGCTATCTTGAAAATTGAGAGGGACAACTGCCCTGTCCTCTTTCTCGGGGATTCCTCCTCGGTGGTGGTGGGGCAGGATGTATGGCTTATAGGCTATCCTGGTTCCGTGGATTTGATGGCCCAGGCAGGGGTTCTGGACCTTAAGAAAACCCTCGTTCAGCCCACCTTGACCAAGGGGGTAATATCGGCCATAAACGCTGATTATAAAGGTTTAAAGGTCATCCAGTCAGATGTCACAGCTTCCCATGGAAATTCCGGAGGACCACTGGTGGACGAGAACGTCAGGGCCATTGGTCTGTTGTCCTTCGGAGCCGTAGAGGTGAACCCCTTTTCAGGCCAGCTGCAGGAGCCCAAGGGATACGAATTTATAATCCCCATAAACACCGCTAAAGAGTTTATTCGCGATGCTGGGATTCAATTCAATGTGGCATCTGAATTCACCAGGACCTACAACGAGCTTTTAGAGGCCTACTGGAAGGGGGATTACTTCAAGGCCAGGGATCTGGTGGCCATAGCCCTTTCCTACATGAGGGGGCAGCCGGACCTTCAAAGATTGCAGGCCGATATACTCCGTCAGATACAGAGAATGCCCGTTTTGAAGAAGATATGGATGCAACACAAGGTTCTGGTTATCGTGGGGATATTGATCGTTCTCCTCATCGTCGGCATACTTATCGTGGCCCTGAAGGCTCCTCAAACTGCTGTCCCCACCGAAACGGTGGCTAAGCCCGAAGCCCCTGCTCCTCAGGAAAAACCCACGGTCCTTGAGGCCCAGGTGGCGGGGAAGGTGGAGATCTTCGTGAAGGGCAGCAAGATAGGGGAGGAAGTGATACCTCCCGAGGGGGCCATAGTGGGCAGGGACCCCACCAGGGCCAGGATAGTGGTGAACGAACCCATAGTTTCCAAGGTGCACTGCAAGATAGTTCCCCAGGAAAACGATACCTTCCTGGTGGTGGACCTTAACTCCACCAACGGGACCTATGTGGGAGGAAATAAGATTTCCCAGGAAGTGGTGAGGGTCGGCGATTCCGTTCAGCTGGGAAAGAAGGGGGATGTGGTCCTTATAGTGAAGAAATAAGACAGGGACCGGTTCCGGGCCGGTCCTTTCCTTCCCCACCCATCCCGTGTTAGAATAGTATTGAACTAAGCGGAGGATACTATGTTTTCCAAGATACTGGAGCTCATATTCGGGACCAAAAACGAGAGGGAACTCAAGAAACTTCGTCCCATTGTGGAGAAAATAAATTCCTTAGAGCCGGAAGTGAAGGCCCTTTCCAACGAAAAGCTGGCGGCAAAGACCGGGAAGTTCAAAAGGCGCTTAGCCGACGGCGAAACCATGGACGAGCTTCTCCCTGAGGCCTTCGCCGTGGTCAGGGAGGTTGCCCGCCGCACCGTGGGCATGCGCCATTTTGATGTTCAGCTCATGGGTGGGATTGTGCTACACCAGGGGAAGATAGCGGAGATGAAGACCGGCGAAGGAAAGACCCTGGTGGCCACCCTCCCCATTTACTTGAACGCCTTGGATGCCAGGGACCTTGACGGAACCCCCAGGGAGGGGAAGGGGGTCCACTTAGTGACCGTAAACGACTACCTGGCCAAGAGGGACGCCCTCTGGATGGGACCCATATACCTTTTCCTGGGGCTCACCGTGGGGGTTATTCAGCACGAGGCCTCGTATTTAGTGGATTGGGAAAACAGGGAAAGGTTTACCACCAAGTTAGTTCCCTGTTCCAGAAAGGAGGCTTATTTAGCGGACATTACCTACGGAACCAACAACGAGTTCGGGTTTGATTACCTCAGGGACAACATGAAGTATTCCATTGACGAGATAGTCCAGAGGGGCCACAATTACGCCATCATAGACGAGGTGGACTCCATTCTTATTGATGAGGCCAGGACTCCCCTTATAATTTCCGGACCCTCCGAGGAATCCACCGCCATATACTACAGGATTGACGACATCGTCCGCCGGCTGAAGAAGGATGTGGACTACGAGGTGGACGAGAAAAGCCGCACGGTGGTCCTTACAGAGCAGGGCATAGAGAAGGTGGAGAAGGCCCTGAAGGTGGGTAACCTCTTTGACATACGCAACATGGAATACATCCACATGGTTTACAACGCCCTCAAGGCCCACACCCTTTTCAAGAGGGACAAGGATTACATTGTTAAAGATGGCAAGGTAATCATCGTGGATGAGTTTACAGGAAGGCTGATGCCTGGACGCCGCTACAGCGAAGGGCTTCACCAGGCCTTAGAGGCCAAGGAAAGGGTTAAAATCCAGCAGGAATATCAGACCTTGGCCTCCATAACCTTCCAGAACTACTTCCGCATGTATAAAAAGCTGGCGGGAATGACAGGAACCGCCGCCACCGAAGCGGCGGAGTTTGCATCCATTTACAATCTGGATGTGGTGGTCATCCCCACCCACAAGCCCATGATAAGAATAGACCATCCCGATGTGGTCTACAGAACCGAGGAGGAGAAATGGGAGGCGGTGGTAGATGAAATAGAGCGGCTTCACAAAAAGGGGCAGCCTGTTCTGGTGGGAACCCTTTCCATAGAGAAATCCGAGCACCTGAGCCGGCTCCTTCATAAACGCAGGATAAAACATGTGGTCCTCAACGCCAAGTACCACGAGAGGGAGGCGGAAATAGTGGCCCAGGCAGGAAGGCTGGGGGCCGTCACCGTGGCCACCAACATGGCGGGAAGGGGGACGGACATAATCCTGGGAGGGAATCCCGAGTACCTGGCCAGGGAGATGCTCAGGAAGAAAGGAAAGGACCCGGCAGCTGTTTCCAAGGAGGAATGGGAGAGGGTTTACCAGCAGGCCAAGAAGATAACGGATGAAGAGCACAAGAAGGTGGTGGAGCTGGGAGGACTCTTTGTGCTCGGTACAGAAAGGCACGAAAGCCGAAGGATAGACAACCAGCTCAGGGGAAGGTCCGGAAGGCAGGGGGACCCGGGAGAAAGCCGGTTTTACCTTTCCTTAGAGGACGACCTCATGAGGATCTTCGGCTCCGACAGAATTTCCGGGCTTATGAAGAGGCTGGGCATGGAAAGGGGGGTCCCCATTGAGAGCAAGCTGGTTTCCAAAACCATAGAAAGGGCTCAGAAGCAGGTAGAGGCCCAGAACTTTTCCATAAGAAAGCATGTTCTTGAATACGACGAAGTTATGAACAAACAGAGGGAAATAATCTACGCCAAGAGGAGGGAAATCCTCAGGGGCAAGGACCTGGGGGAGGAAATAGAGGGTATCATAGAGGACATCCTGGAATGGATAATAGATGAAAACTGCCCGGAAAAAACTCCGGCCTCAGAGTGGAACTGGGAAGGTCTGGAGAAAAAGCTAAATTATCACTTCCTCTTCACCCTGAAGGACCTGAAATTTGATAAAAGCAGCATAACGAGGGAGGAGCTCAGGGAGCTTATACTGGAGGAGCTTCTCAGGCGATACCGGGAGAAGAAGAAAAAGGCCCCGGAGGCCATGGGGGAGATGGAAAGGTTCATAATGCTTCAATTGATAGACAAGTACTGGAAGGACCACCTCCTTGCCATGGACCACCTGAGGGAGGGGATTGGGCTCAGGGGCTACGCCCAGAGGGACCCCCTGGTGGAATACAAAAGGGAAGGATACGAGATGTTCACCCAGATGATGAACAGAATAGAGGAGGATGCCGTAAGGTACATCTTCCTCTACGAGCCCATCACCCAGGAGGAGATGGAAAGGATGAGAATAAAGATTAAAATGCCCAAGGCCAAGGTGGTCTCCTCCAAGAAAAAGAGGAAAAGGAGGAAATAATGGACATAAAAAACAAAGTGGTGGGGGAAGCCCTTACCTTTGACGATGTTCTTATCCTTCCGGGCTACTCAGAAGTTCTCCCCGCAGAAACCGATGTCTCCACATGGTTCACCAGGAAGATCCGCCTCAACATCCCCATAATCTCCGCTGCCATGGACACGGTGACCGAGGCCCCCATGGCCATAGCCATGGCCCAGCTGGGAGGAATAGGGGTTATACACAGGAACCTGGAAATAGATGCCCAGGCCGAGGAGGTGGACAAGGTCAAAAGGTCGGAGAGCGGGATGATCTTCAAGCCCATAACCGTCCGTCCTGACGATACCATAGAGCACGCCACCAAGCTCATGGCCAAATACAAGATTTCCGGGGTTCCTGTGGTGGACAGCCAGGGCAGGGCGGTGGGGATTCTCACCAACAGAGACATAAGGTTCATCACCGATTTCTCCAGGAAGGTTCAGCAGGCCATGACCCCTAAGGAGAAACTGATAACGGTGAAGGAGAACATAAATTTAGAAAAGGCCAAGGAACTCCTCCATAGGCACAGGATTGAGAAGCTTCTTGTGGTGGACGAGGAGGGCAGGCTCAAGGGTCTTATCACCGTCAAGGACATAATGAAAAAGATAAAATACCCCAACGCCACCAAGGACCCCCTGGGAAGGCCCATGGTGGCGGCAGCCATAGGGGTGGGAAAGGATGCCGAGGAGCGGGCCAGGGCTCTGGTGGATGCCGGGGTGGATGCCCTGGTCATAGACACTGCCCACGGCCATTCCAGAAAGGTCCTGGAGGTCCTGGAGAGGATAAAGGAGCTTTTCCCTGATGTGCAGGTGGTGGCGGGGAATATCGCCACCGCCGAGGCCGCCGAGGCACTTATCAAGAGGGGAGCCGATGCGGTCAAGGTAGGGGTAGGTCCCGGCTCCATATGCACCACCAGGATAGTTACCGGCATCGGAGTTCCCCAGATAACGGCGGTGATTCAGGTGGCGGAGGTGGCCTCTAAGGCAGGGGTTCCGGTAATTGCCGACGGAGGAATAAAATACTCCGGAGACATCACCAAGGCCATAGCCGCCGGAGCCGATTCGGTTATGATAGGGAGCCTCCTGGCCGGGACCGACGAAAGCCCCGGAGAGATAGTTCTTTTTCAGGGAAGGAGCTACAAGGTTTACCGTGGGATGGGCTCCCTGGAGGCCATGAGGCGTGGCAAGAGCAAGGATAGGTACTTCCAGGATGAGGTTACCGAAGAGGCCAAGCTGGTTCCTGAGGGTATAGAGGGAAGAGTCCCCTACAGGGGTTCCGTTATGAAGATGGTCCCCCTGCTGGTGGGGGGACTCCGTTCGGGGATGGGATATGTGGGAGCCCGCAATATCCAGGAGTTGAAGGAAAAGGCCAGGTTCGTAAGGATAACCAATGCGGGACTCAGGGAAAGCCATGTTCACGATGTGATAATCACCAAGGAAGCCCCCAATTACAGGATAGAATGAGGTTTCTCCTTGCCGTATCATTAGCCCTTCAGCTTTTTCAGCAGGGGCTTGACCTTTACTATCAGGGAAAATACAGGGAAGCGGCCGCCGCCTTCACCCGGGCCATCCAGCAGGACCCCGGCCTTTTAAAAGCTTACAGGGCCAGGGCCAAGGCCGAGGAGAAACTGGGGCTTCTTGACCGTGCCTTAGAGGATGTTAATTATTTTCTATCCCGAAATCCCAGGGACCAGGACGCCCTTTACCTGAGGATGAGGCTTTACATAAAGAAGAAGAAATACGAAAAGGCCTTGGAAGATGCTGAGCTTCTCCTGTCCATCTCCCCTGAGGAACCAACCTACCTTTATTCCAAGGCCCTGATTCTGGAATCCACGGGAAGGCTGGGGGAGGCTTCCCTTATATTTGAAAAGGCTTCCCGGCTGTTCCTTGATGAGAGCTACAGGGAACTTTCCTCCTTCAAGGCCAGGGTGGACCGGAACGCAGAGCTTCTTAAACAGGGGAAAAACCTCCTGGAGGCTTTGACGGAGCTGGACGAGCTCCTCCAGGGCAAACACCCCGTTCACCTTGCCCCTGCCATCCCCATGGTGGCCAGGTTATTTTTCTACGGCGAGGGAATGGTCTGGTTTATGGCCAAGAACCTCATAATATCCTATGCCCGAAGGGTTCCCCAGGACAGGGCCTGGGTCTGGAACCTGGTGTTGAAGGAGTTTAACCTCTGGAGCCGGGGAAAGAAAAAGAAGGAAATAAAAAGGATGGAGAGGGAACTCTCCAGCCTGAGAGCCCTGATGGGGGTTAAATAAAAATTGAAAAGGAGGTGAAAAATGGGACCGGGTTTTACGGTGGGCATTATAGTTCTTCTTTACCTTTTGAGCTGCATTAAGATCCTGAAGGAATACGAGAGGGGGGTTATTTTCAGGCTTGGAAGGGCCCTGAGCAAGCCCAAGGGTCCGGGGATAATTCTGGTTTTTTATCCCATAGACAAAATGGTGAGGGTGAGCCTCAGGACCATAGTCCACGACATCCCTCCCCAGGATGTCATAACCAAGGACAATGTCTCGGTTAAGGTCAACGCGGTGGTTTACTTCAGGGTATTTGACCCGCTGAAGGCCGTCCTACAGGTGGAAAACTTCTATTACGCCACTTCCCAGCTGGCCCAGACCACCCTCAGGAGCGTTCTCGGGGAGGTGGAGCTGGACGAACTTCTGAGCGAGAGGGAAAAGTTAAACGCCAGCCTTCAGGAAATCCTGGATAAGCACACGGACCCCTGGGGCATAAAGGTTCAGATGGTGGAGATAAAGCATGTGGACCTTCCCCAGGAGATGCAGAGGGCCATGGCAAGGCAGGCGGAGGCGGAGAGGGAGAGGAGGGCCAAGATAATCAGCGCAGAGGGAGAATTTCAGGCAGCCAGGAAGCTGGCGGAGGCCTCCAAAATACTGGCGGAGAACCCCATTTCCATTCAGCTACGCTTTCTGGGGACCCTCTCCGAAATTGCCACCGAGAATACCTCCACCATAGTTTTTCCCATTCCCATTGAGTTCTTCAGCTTCCTGAGGAAGAAGGAAAACCAGCTCAAGTAAATGGGGAGAAAAACCTATACCTACAGGACCTCCTCCTTCGTGATGGGGGTCCTGATCCTGCTTTTTCTATTTCTGCTTTCCCTTTCCTTTCTGGCCGGCTATTACTTGGGCAGTAATTCCAGGGCCCCTTCTCCCTCTGAAAGGGAAGGGAAAACAGTGGAGAAAATCCCTGTCAGGGAAGAGGAGGTTAAACCCCCGACCCCTGTCAAAAAAGAACCCATAAAGCCCGAGAAAGGGGCCCCACAGCCAGGGACCCTGGTGGAGGAAAAAAAGCCCCCGGAAGGCCCTGCCCGGGGAAGGGGGGAAGGAGGCGGCCATTACCTTCTTCAGGTGGCGGCTCTGAAGAGGGGGGAATCGGCCAGAAGGCTTTCCCAGGAGCTTTCCTCCAGGGGATATCCCTCTAAGGTAGAACTAAAAAACGGCTTTTACAGGGTCCTGGTGGGTCCCTTTGACCTCAGCCGGGCCCGGGATGTCAGGAAGGAACTCCTTCCTTTGCTGAGAAAACTCAGGGTAAGGCTAAGATCGGAAAGGGAGATTTTAATAAGGAGGGCGCAATGAAGAGGATCCTGTGGGGTCTGGTTCTCATCCTTGCCGGAGTGTATTTTGTGGTTTATTTTTCCCTTTTTCCCACATCCCCGCTCAAATACCAGGGAGAGATAAGAACCGGAGGGATTTCTTCCCCTGTGAAGATAAGGAGGGACCCATGGGGGATCCCCACAGTGGAGGCTTCCAACCTCCACGACCTTTTCTTCGCCCAGGGCTTCGTTCATTGTCAGGAGAGATTCTTTCAGATGGACCTATTCCGTCGGGCTGCCCAGGGCAGACTGGCGGAGCTCTTTGGAGAAAAGGTCCTTCCCCTGGACGAGAGGGCCAGAAGGCTGGGAATAAACCGCTTCAGGTGGAATGGGACTCCGCAGGAGCAGGAAATCCTCCGGGCCTACGCTGAAGGGGTAAACGCCTGCCTTCAGAGCACCCCCCCTTCCTTTGAGTACAAAATACTCAGGGCAAGGAGGCAACCGTGGAAAGCCGAAGATAGTCTTTTCGTGGCCCGACTCCTTCAGTGGTCCTTAGCAGGAAATTTTGCGGAGGAGCTGGTCAGGCTTAAGATTTTAAGCCGCAGGCCGGAGCTCAGGGAAATATGGCCCCTTCTGGACCCGCACTCTTCCCCCGCCGCCCCCTTCATAGTGGAGGGAGGGCAGGAATGGATGAGGGAAATTCCCATGGAGGAGTTTACCCCCTTCCTTCCCAGGGGGATGAGCAATAACTGGGTTGTCTCCCCGGGGAGAGCCGGCGGGGGCAGGCCTATTCTGGCCAACGACCCTCACTTAGGGGTTTCCCTTCCCGGAATATGGTATTTCCTTCGTCTTAAGGCAGGGGAATTTGAAGTCTGGGGCGCTTCCCTTCCAGGGACCCCGGGGGTTGTGATAGGGAGGAACCGGAACATAGCCTGGGGTTTCACCAACTCCTTTGCCGATGTTCAGGACCTCTACATGGTGGACATAAGGGGAGAGCGGTGTCTTATAAATGGGGGCTGGAGCGAGATAAAGACGATTAAGGAAAAATTCAGGGTAAGGGGGAAAGGGGAAGTGGAGCGCACCTTTAAGTGGACGGAGCTCGGTCCCATCATCTACGAAAAAAAGGGTAAAGGCCTGGTCCTTAGATGGGTGGGGCAGGACTTCGGACATCTTATAAGGGCCATCTACCTTTTAAACAAAGCCAAAAACTGGGAGGAGTTCAGGGAGGCCCTTTCCTTCTGGTCCGTCCCCTCCCAGAATATGGTCTATGCCGATGTTCAGGGAAATATAGGGTATCAGCTCAGCGGCCTTATACCCAAAAGGAGCTGGAGCGGCCTTTTTCCCATAAAAGAAGGAAACTGGGAAGGTTATTACTCCCTGGACGAGCTTCCCCATGTTTTCAACCCTGAGGAGGGGCTTATAATAACCGCCAACCAGAGAATAAAACCGGATTTTCCAGCGGCCCCCGATGTCTGCATGGGATACAGGGCCGAGAGGATAAGGCAGCTGCTTAAACCTAAGGAAAGGATAAGCGTAAAATGGGTGGCTAAGGTCCAGGGGGATGTTAAAAGCCTTTACGCCTGCCGCTTTCTCAAAGCTGCCCTCCCCCTGGTGGAAGGAAGGGTGAGACGGACGGCTCTGAAGGAACTTCAGGGCTGGGACTGCCTTATTAAGGCGTCTTCCCACACAGCCCTCCTTTACGAACTATGGGTTTTAGAGGCCCAGAAGCTGGCCTTCTTCCCCGGGGACCCGGAGCTTCAGAGACTCTACATAAGCGGAGGGGAGGGGAAGGAATTTTCCCTCTTTGGCCTCAAATCCCGGGAGGCCCTGGTCAGGCTTATTGAAGGGAAAAGGGAGGATGTTCTGCAGAAGGTCTCTTCGGGCAGATATCGCCGCTGGGCTGACCTTCTGAAGGACGCCTTCCTCAGGGCAGAGAAAAAATCCAGGGGCAAAACCTGGGGGCAGTTCCATTACCTTGACCTGGCCCATCCACTGGGAAGGGTCTCTTTTCTGCGTCTTCTCTTTGGAACCAGGCTCTCCTTGGGGAAAATACCCTTTGACGGGGATAAGGAGACCGTCCTGCAGGCCGCCTTCAACCCCTTCAACCTTGGTCCGGTGACCGTGATCCCATCCATGAGGGAAATAATAGACTTCCACCGGGACCGCTGGATATACTACGAGGGACAGAGCGGAGTTCCCTCCCCCCATTATTCCGACCTGCTCCCCCTTTATCTTTCCCACAGGTACATTGAATTTTCCAGACCTCCCTTCCGGGTTCTTTACCTGAAGCCCTGAAGGTCCCTTCGGATGGTTGAGAAGGTCCTTACCTACCTTTTCCTCCCTCCGGGAGGAATAGTTGTCCTCCTTCTGAGCAGCTATTTCCTGATAGGAGGCGACAGGAGAGCAGGCAAGGCTTTGCTTCTGGCCTCGGCGATTTTCCTTTACCTCCTATCCCTTCCCCCGACAGCTAACCTTCTTCTTTACCCTCTGGAGAGTCCGTATTTTAAAAGCCCCAGGACCAGGGCCCAGGTTATTGTGGTTTTAGGGGGAGGTTCCTATGACAGGTGCGGAGGAGAAGTCTGTCTTACGGAGTCCTCCCTCAAAAGGGTTTTAAAAGCCTTTCTTTTGTGGAGGAAGACGGGGCTTGCCGTCCTGGTAAGCGGAGGGCATCTCAAGAAGAATTCCCCCACCGAGGCGGAGAAGATGGAGGCCCTCCTTCGCCGGCTGGGGGTTAAGGAGATTCTTAAGGAGGAGAGGGCCATAAACACCAGAGAAGAGGCCCGGGAGGTGGGCAGGATCCTCAAGGAAAGGGGGTGGAACAGGGTCTATTTAGTGACCTCCGCCTTCCACATGGGAAGAGCCCTCTTTGCCTTCCGCTCCCGTGGAATAGATGCGGTCCCCGTGGCTACCGATTTCCGCTCCGGGATGGGAGGTTTTCCCCTGCTTCCCAACTCCAAGGCCCTGGATAACTCCTTCATCGCCCTCCACGAATACTTAGGTATTGTCTATTATCGCCTGAGGGCGTGGCTTTCATCAGAGAACGCACCCTGACCAGGGAGAATTCCCGGGGAAGGGAAGCGAGAAGCTCCGGCAGCGTCTCCATGGTTATCCATCTTGCGTGGGCAATTCCCACGGCGAAGCCCTTCCGGCGGGCCACCTCCAGAAGCCTTTTCCACTGGGCCTTTATGTAGGAGGGTTCCTGAAGATTGTCCAGAAAAACATCCCTCCTGAGGGCCCTTATCCCCATTTTCCTGGCCAGCCCCATGGCCGTGGAGCGGCCCGAAGTCCAGCTGTCCAGGAAGAAGAGTCCGGTGCCCTTAAGCAGAGATAAGAAGGTCCTCATGGCCTCAGGGTCCGAGGTAAACAGGGAACCTTCGTGGTTGTTTATACCCACGGGAAAGGGAACCTGCCTCAGGGCTTCCTTTAGCCTTCCTTCCATTTCCCTTCTGCTCATGTTTACCCTGAGCATCCCCCTTTCCAGAAGCTCCGGGTTCTGGGGTTCCATGGGAAGGTGAAGCATGACATCAAAACCCTTAGATTTAAGGTAAAGCGTGGCCCACAGAGAGTATTCCCTGAAGGGAAGGACCGAAGGGGTAACCTCCCTGGGGAGGGTGGCTACCCTGTAAACCATCTCCCTGCTGGCCCCCACATCGTCTATTACCAGGGCTATGGAGTATTCCTTTTTTCTTAGGGGGCGAGCGGGTTTTTTCTCCGGTGAAGGTAGAGGGATATTCCCTCCGTAAGTTGTAAGCCTCCTGAAGGTCTTTTCCGGAATATTTCCCCTCCCTTCGCTCCACTGAAGGTAGGCCAGGGAAAGGGCTGCTGTCAATATGAGGTAAACCAGGACAAGGTTTCTGTATTTTTCAGGACTCAATCCTCTTCAGGCCTTCCTTGAGCAGATGGTCCCTTTTAACCTTTGTGAATTTTATTTTTTCCTTGCAGGCGTCCTTCCCTTTGTGGAATACACCCATGAGGGGGAGGAGGAAGAAATTGTCGTCCTCAAACTTCAGCGGGGAGAGGGGACAGGGGGAAGCGGGTTGTTCGGGGGATAGAACCTCTGCACCGCTAAGGGAAAGGGCGTAAACCAGCATGGAGCACGCTCCTACGCAGGAGCCATCGGTTATGACCACCACCTTTCCCTTAAACTCCCCCCTGAGTTGAACGGTTCTTTCCTCCTTTTCCCCTTTGAATACCAGTTCCAGGTCGGAGGGAAAAAGGGAGGTCAGGGTAAGAGAAGCTCTCCAGTCCCCATCCACGAAGCTGGTGAGGTCCACTAAAACGCCTTTTCGGTCCATCAGGGATTCCCCTATTTCATCCACTGTGTGGCTAAATAGCCTGTAAATTATTAGCCTATCCCCTTCCCAGAGGAAGTCTTTCTCAGGAAAATCCCGGACTACCTCCAGGTCCCTTATCTTGAATTTTCTAAGAAACCTTAACCTTACCCTGCTTTCACCGGGGCCGTAGAGCCTCCACAGGATGTCCTGATGGGTTAAGAGCCTCGTGGGAAAGCCCTCCACCTCCACCAGAAGGTCTCCGGGCTTTACGCCCTTTTTCTCAGCGTCGCTTCCCTTAAAGACCCTGGTTATAACGAAGGCTTCCCTGCTGTATACCCCCTGAAAACCCGGTAATTTGAGCTGAAACCTCCGGGAATAATCCTCGGGCCTCCCCTTCAGGAAGGCATAGCCCTCCCTCTGAACCATTCCCCTTATGCCGTTTTCCACCACCTGGGCAGGGTTTACCTCCTCCACATAATCGTTGATTATGTAGTAAAGGGCCCTTCCTAAGAACTCAAACTCATCCTTCTTCAGGGTGAAGGAAAACACAAGGGCCGCCGCCAGGATTGTCGCCAGAAGGGAAATTTTTTTCTTCATCCCGTCTATGATATCACCTTTTTCGGAGCCACCTCAAGGGATTCTGAGCCTCTCCCCCCACTCTGACCTCAAAGTAAAGGGTCCTTCCCTTCCAGAAGGCCCCTTCCCCTAAGCTTCCCAGCCTCTGGCCGGCCTTTACCTCCTGACCCTTCTTCACAAAGACCTCCAGGAGGTGTCCGTAAACGGTGTAAATCCTTCCTCCGTGGGAAAGGATCACCACCCGTCCGTATCCTGAAAATCGGGAGACGAATTCCACCACCCCCGCTGCCGCTGCCCTTACATACTCCTGACCCCCCGAGGGTTTTATCTCAATACCAGTGCTCTTTACCCTGGTATGGAAAACCGGGTGGATTATGAATCCGAACCTCCTTACAATCCTTCCCCGCAGGGGCCATAGCATTTCACCTCTTTTTACCGCAGGGGGTCTTTCCTCCTGCTGGAAGTTAAGGTCCGGGGACCTTATCTCCTGCAGAAGCTTTCTTTTCTTTTCCCTGTCCTGCAAAACCCTGGAAAGCTCCTGCTTCAGTCTTTGCCGGGCCCTTTTCAATCTCCATCTTCTCCACCTGAGACTGCGGAGAAGCTGTTTCTTTTCACGATACGCCCTCCCCAGGCTTTCTTCCTGGGCTCTCTTTTCCTCCATCAGCTCCCTGTATTTTTTGTATGCTCCGGTGATCCTCCTCTGCAAATAAAGAAGGTAGGTGGGGTCCCTGAAGGAGAAAAGCTCCAGGAGGAAGTGGGTTTCCGTCCATCGGCGCTTGTAAAGGAAAAGGGCCAGGGTTTTTATTCGTTTTCGCAGAGTTTCAATCCTTCCCTGAAGGTCTTCAATCCTTAGCTTTCCTTCCTTTATCCTAAGGTCTATTTCCCTGAGTTTTTGGGTCTCCAGGGCTATCCGGGCGTTTATGAGGTTTATCTCCGCCGAAATTCTCTCCAGGCGGTCGGATATACCTTTACTTCTTTTCTCCAGGAGGGCAATTTCCCTTTCCAGGAGCCTTATTCTGAGCAGGAGGTCCTTTCTGGTTTCCCCCATCAGCAGCCCTAAAATCAGGAGAAGAGCCGCCTTCCTCATTTTCTCCATAGATAAACGAAGAAGCCCACCACCGCGTAGGTCAGGGCTATGGCCAGGTCGGAAAGGGAAAACAACAGACCCTGTTCCGGGAAAGCTCCGTAAAGGGGAAAGACGCTCACCGCAAAGAAGTCCCTTATGCCCATCCCCTGAAAGCTTATGGGCAGGGCCATGAGGATGAGCATGGTGGGAATGATGTAAAAATAGTGAAAAAAGGAAAGCCTTATTCCCACGGCATTTCCCACTGCCCAGTAATAGATTATTACATTGACCTGCAGGGCAAAGCTCCACCCTAAGGTAAGGAGAAATAGCTTCCTGTTTTGAAGCAACTCCAGGCTCCTTCCCACCTCCTCCACCTTCTTCCTGAGTTTTCCTTCAGGGACCATCGCGGGAAGGATCCGGGGCCTCAGGATGAGGATTAAAGAGAAAAAGAAAACCCCTCCCATGAGAAGAAGGGAAAGCAGGAATAGCCTCTTAAATTCCGGCCTTATAAGAAGAAGGGTAGGAAGTCCCAGGGCCACCATGCTCAGCAGTCCTACGGCTCTCTCGTAAAAGACCGTGGATACCCCCGAGGAAAGCCCTTCCTCTGTGGTGAGGTCCCCTATCCTTACAAGGTCCCCGCCGAACCTGGATGGGAGGAAGAAGCCGAAAAAGGTGGAGACCAGGTAGGATTTCACATAAAAGCTCAGCGGGAGTTCCACTCCAAGGCCGGAGGAGATCTTCCTCCATCTTTCCCCGCTTATAAGGTATCCTAAAATGTGGAGGGAAAGAGCAAAGGCGAACCACCAGGGATTTATTTTCCCCACCAGGGTCGCCAGAACTTTAAGCTTGACCTTGACCAGAAGGATGTAAGCCAGGATGGAAAGGCTTATGAAAAGCTTTAACCATGTTTTCCCCATTTAAATTCCCCTATTAAAATGGTAGAATTTTAGAGGAGGTATTAGGAGGGAAATGAACAATAGGAGAATTAACGGTGGAAGTTTAATCGTCTGGCTCATAATTGGTTTAATTATAATATTCCTCTACGGCCTTGCCAATTACTCCCAGCCCCCCAAGGAGGTGGATTTCACCGGATTTATGGAAATGGTGAGGGCTGGCAAGGTGGTGGAGGCCACCATAAAGGGACAGGCGGTAAAGTTCAAGGACCGCTCTGGAGCCCAGTATAAAACTGTGGTTCCGGAGGGTTATGGCAAGCTGGTGGATGTCCTTCAGAGGCACAATGTCAGGATAAAGGCCGAGGAAAGGGACCAGGGAGGGTTCTGGTCCATCGTTCTTTCCTGGTCCCCGCTGATCGTTCTCATAATACTCTGGTTTATGTTTATGAAGCAGATGCAGGCCGGGGGGAACAAGGCCTTTACCTTTGGAAAGAGCAGGGCCAAGCTCTTCACCTCTTCGGATAAAAAGGTCACCTTTGAGGATGTGGCCGGGGTGGAGGAGGCCAAGGAGGAACTTCGGGACATAATAGAGTTCCTGAAGAACCCCAAGAGGTTTTCAAGGCTTGGGGGAAGGATGCCCAGGGGCATTCTTCTGGTGGGTCCCCCGGGAACCGGAAAGACCCTTCTGGCCAAGGCAGTGGCCGGGGAGGCCGGAGTTCCCTTCCTCTCCATAAGCGGTTCGGACTTCGTGGAGCTCTTCGTTGGGGTGGGTGCCTCCAGGGTGAGGGACCTTTTCTCCCAGGCAAAGAAACTGGCCCCCTGCGTCATATTCATAGACGAAATTGATGCCGTGGGAAGGCAGAGGGGGGCTGGCCTGGGAGGGGGACACGACGAGAGGGAACAAACCCTGAATCAGCTTCTGGTGGAGATGGACGGCTTTGACCCCAACGAGGGGATAATAGTGCTGGCTGCCACCAACAGACCAGACATTCTTGATCCCGCCCTTCTTCGTCCTGGCAGGTTTGACCGCACGGTCTATGTTCCCAAGCCCGATGTCAAGGGAAGGGAGGAGATTCTGAAAGTCCACACCAGGAATGTCCCTCTGGGAAAGGATGTGGACCTCAAGGTTATTGCCAAGGCCACCCCGGGGCTTACCGGTGCTGACCTGGCCAACATAGTGAACGAGGCCGCCCTCATAGCTGCCCGCAAAAACAAAGATGTTATTGAGATGGAGGACTTTGAGGAGGCCAAGGACAAGGTACTCATGGGTAAGGAAAGGAAAAGCCTGGTGCTTTCCGAGGAGGAGAAAAAACTTACCGCCTATCACGAAGCGGGGCATGCTCTTCTGGCCACCATCCTTCCCCACGCTGACCCAATTCACAAGGTTACCATTATACCCAGGGGAATGGCCCTGGGTGTGACCCAGCAGCTTCCGGAGGACGACAGGTTTACTTATACCAAGGAATATCTTGAAGACCAGATAACCGTTTTGCTGGGAGGGAGGGCCTCGGAGGAGGTGGTGCTGGGGAAAATCACCACCGGGGCCGGTTCCGACCTGGAGAGGGCCACGGAGATTGCCAGAAAAATGGTCTGTGAGTGGGGGATGAGCGAGCTGGGACCGTTGAATTTCGGAGAAAAGGAGGGGGCCATATTTCTTGGCAAATCCCTCACCCTTAAAAAGGAGATTTCCGAGGAGACCGCCAGGGCCATTGATAGGGAAGTGGCCAAAATAGTCAAAAGGGCCTACGAGAGGGCCAAGGAGCTTATAACAGAGCACAGGGATAAACTGGAAGCCATAGCCCGGGGCCTGCTGGAGAAGGAAATCCTTACATCGGAGGAAATAAACGCCATAGTATTTGAAAAGCAGGCCGCCTTTGAGGGCCACGAAGAAGGCTGATGCTGGAACTTATAAAGAGCGCCTTCAGAGGTTTCACCCTTCTGGATGCTGTGGACATCCTCCTGGTGGCCGCCATAATCTATCAGTTTATCAAATTGATAAAGGGCTCCAGGGCCTATCAAATGACCATCGGGCTGCTTACGGTGGCCGGGGTTTACATGGCCAGCTATTACCTCAAACTCTCTACCCTCAACTGGTTGCTTAAGGAATTCCTCACCTATGTGATAATAGCGGTTATAGTCCTCTACCAGGGAGAGCTCAGGAAGGTTCTGGCAGAGATAGGCTCCCGGGGGTTTCTCAAGACAAAACCCGCCAGAACCTCCCTGGAAACCATAAGAACCGTTTCCCTTACCGCCAGGTATCTTGCCAGCAAAAAAATCGGAGCCCTCATAGCTCTGGAAAAGGAGATTTCACTTAAAAATTACGCCGAAGTGGGGGTCCTTCTGGATGCGGTGGTTTCCAGGGACCTCATAGTTTCCGTGTTTTATCCCAACAGCCCATTGCACGATGGGGGCATGATAATTTCCGGCAACAGAATTCTGGCGGCGGCTTGCCTTTTTCCTCATCCCCAGGAGCATCCCTTTCTGGAAAAATTCGGGACCAAAACCAGGCACTTAGCCGCCATAGGGCTTTCCTTGGAAACTGACAGCGCCGTGGTGGTGGTCTCCGAGGAAAAGGGAACGGTCTCCCTGGCTATAGGGGGAAACCTTTTCTCCAACCTGGACAGGGAAGCCCTGGAGAGAAGGCTAACGGAGTATTTTGAGCTGAAATGAGTTATAGAAATATTTTCTTAAAGAACCTCCCTTTGAAATTCCTTTCCCTTCTCTTAGCCTTTCTTCTGTGGATAATGGTGAGCGGGGAGAAGAGGCAGACGGTGGAGATCATGGTCAGGGCTCCGGTGGGCTTTCAAAACCTCCCCAAAAACTTAGAGCTTATCTCCTTCTCCCCCAAGGAGGTCAGCATAAGGCTGAAGGTCCAGAAGAACATGATGTTTTCCCAGGACTACAGGAGCATTTCCGTAATGGTGGACCTTTCCGGAGCCAGGGAGGGCGAGGAGATTTTTCCCATAAAGAAGGATATGGTCCTCCTTCCCGAAACCGTTCAGGTGGTAAAGATAACCCCCTCCTATGTGAGGGTCAAGCTGGAGGCCATAGTTCAGAGGAGGGTTAAAATAAAGCCGGTGTTGATAGGAAATCCCCCTCCGTGGTTTGAGTTCAAGGGTTATAAGATCAATCCTTCCCGGGCGGTGATTTCCGGAACCCGCTCTGCCTTAAAGAAGGTGAGGGTTATTTACACCGAGCCCTTTAATTTGAAGGATATAGAGCCTTCAAGGTCCGTCACCCTTAAAATAGTTCCTCCCAGGGAAGCGGTTTCCATAGTGTCGCCGGAGGACGGGACCGTTTCCGTCCTTTTTGAAGGGCGGGAAAAGGCGGAAAGGAAGACCGTAAAGGCCACCGTAGGGCGATACAGGGTGACCCTGGTTTTAGAGGGGCTGCATTCTAAGGTGGCGGGGCTCGGCCCTGATGTAGTGAAAGGTCTGGAGAGGAAAGGAAGGAGGCTGGTTCCCAGGCTGGAGCTTCCCCCGGGGGTAAAAATGATATATTACAGTGTCAAAAAGGAGAAGCCATGAGACTTTTCGGAACCGACGGTATCAGGGGCCAGGTCTGGAAGGAACCTTTAACGAGGGATAACATACGGAAGATCGGCTACATCCTTGGCAAAAGGTTTGACAGAATTCTGGTGGTGCGGGACACCAGGGAGAGCGGCGAGGAAATAGAGGAGCTGTTGGCTGAAGGGATAACCCAGGGCGGGGGTAGGGTTTTCTCCGCCGGGATTCTTCCCACCTCCTCCTTAGCTTACCTCGTCCCGAAACACGGCTATTCCTTAGGGATTTCCATCTCCGCCTCCCACAACCCATTTATTGACAACGGCATAAAGCTGGTAAACCAGTTCGGAAGAAAGCTTTCCACCAAGGAGGAAAAGGAAATAGAGGAGGAGGCCCTGAGCCTGCTGTATTTGAACTTGAGCAGAGGAAAAAACAAGGAGAAGGTGGACCTCAAGGAGGATTACATGGACTTCCTCTCCTCCCATGGGAAGGAGCTCGGAGGGGTCAAAGTCATCTTAGATTCCGCCAGCGGTGCGGGCTACTATGTGGCCAGGGAGGTTTTTTCCCGTCTGGGGGCCAGGGCCAAGGAGATTTCCCCAAGGCCCAACGGCAGGAACATAAATCTGAGCGGCTCCGAAAGGCCTCAGGAGCTGTCGTGGAAGATGAAGAGAACTAAGGCCATGGTGGGTTTTGCCTACGATGGGGATGGAGACCGTTGCATCTGGATAGATGAAAACGGAGAGATTTTAAACGGAGACCACACCCTTTATTTCATGGCCTACAGATTTGAGGAGGAAAAAAGGAGGTGGAACCGCCGGGTTGTGGCCACGGTGATGAGCAACCTGGCCCTGGAGGAGGCCCTGAACAGCATGGGCATAACCCTTTACAGGGCTCCGGTGGGCGACCGCTTCGTCTTTCAGAAGATGATGAGAATGGGGGCCATCCTGGGAGGGGAACAGTCCGGCCACACCATATTCAGGGAGCACCTTCCCACCGGCGACGGTATCCTCACCTCGGTTCTCATAGCTTCCTACCTTGTGGAGAAGGGAGAAAAGCCTTCCCTCTGGAGGGAGAGGCTGAGGCTTTATCCCCAGGAGAGCCTCAACATTCCGGTGAAGAGGAAAAAACCCCTGGAGAGATTGAAGGCATATCAGGAGAAAATCAGGGAGCTGCGGGAGAGGTTCAGGGATGCCTATTTCCTGGTGCGCTACTCCGGAACCCAGCCCCTGCTCAGGGTGATGGTTCAGAGCAGAACCCGGGAAAGAACCGCCGAGGTTATGAGGGAACTGGAGGGTTTTTTGAAGGAAATTTTGAAAAAGGAAAATATATTGGAGGAGTCATAGGATGAGAGAAGTAAAACTTGGAGTCAACCTTGACCACATTGCCACCATAAGGGAAGCCAGGAAGGCCGCAGAGCCTGACCCGGTCCAGGCCGCTTTGCTGGCGGAGCTGGGCGGGGCCGACGGCATCACGGTTCACCTGAGGGCAGACCGCCGTCACATAAAGGAGAGGGATGTGGAGCTTCTCCGCAGAACCGTAAAAACCATGCTCAATGTGGAGATGGGGGCCACAGACGAGATGGTAGACATTGCCCTGAAGGTCCTTCCCCATCAGGTAACCCTGGTTCCCGAAAGGAGGGAAGAGATAACCACCGAGGGCGGTCTGGATGTGGTCCTTCAGGGGGAATTTATAAAACCTGTAATTTCCAAGCTCATGGCGGCGGAGATAGCGGTCTCCATCTTCGTGGACCCCGATCCCGAGCAGATAAGGGCCTGCGCCAAACTGGGAATCCCTGCCGTGGAGATAAACACCGGAAAATACGCCGAAGCAGACGATAGGGAAAGGGAACTGGAGGCCATAGAAAAGGCGGCCCGCCTGGCATCAAAACTTGGGCTACGGGTACTGGCCGGTCACGGCCTGAATTACTGGAATGTCAGGGATATAGTGGCCATAGAGGAAATAGAGGAGCTGAACATAGGCCATGCGATAGTTTCCAGGGCCGTTTTCGTGGGCCTCAAGGAGGCGGTGGCCCAGATGAAGGCGCTTCTCAGGAGATAAAGATGAAGGTTCTGGTCCTGAACTCCGGGAGTTCCTCCGTAAAATATCAGGTTATAGACATGGAGGGGGAGAAGGTCCTGGCCAAGGGAATCGTGGAGAGAATTGGTCTGGCGGGCTCCAGGCTGAAGCACCGCCGGGGCGAGGAAGAGCTCGTGGTGGAGGAGGAGATCAGGAACCATTCTGAGGCCATAGAACTCATATTGAAATACCTTTCTCACCCTGAATACGGGGCCATAAAGGAGCCTGAGGAGATATCCGCCGTGGGACACCGGGTCGTTCACGGTGGTGAGAAGTTCTCTGACTCCGTTCTCATTACCGACGAGGTGATCCAGAGCATAAGGGAGTGCATTCCCCTGGCTCCCCTTCACAACCCTGCCAATTTAGCGGGGATTTTAGCCGCCCAGGAGAAACTTCCCGGAAAGCCCATGGTGGCGGTCTTTGACACCGCCTTCCATCAGACCATGCCTCCCCACAGCTACATGTACGCCCTCCCCTACGAGATTTACCAGGAGCGGAAGGTCAGAAGATACGGCTTTCACGGCACCTCCCACCGATATGTTTCGGCCAGAGCAGCCCATATCCTGGGCAGGCCCATCCAGGAGCTGAAAATCATAACCGCCCATTTAGGAAACGGGGCCTCCATGTGTGCTGTAAAAGGGGGAAAATCCGTGGATACCACCATGGGATATACCCCTTTAGAGGGGCTTTACATGGGGACCCGATGCGGGGACCTGGACCCCGCCGTCCCCTTAGCCCTTCAGAACCAGCTCAGGCTTACCCCCCAGGAGGTGGATCACCTCCTCAACAAGAAAAGCGGAATGCTGGGGATTTCCGGGATATCCTCGGACATGAGGGACCTGGAGGAGGCTGCGGAGGGGGGAAATCCCAGGGCAGAACTTGCCCTCAGGATGTACGCCTACAAAGTGAAGAAGTACATAGGGGCCTATGCGGCGGCCATGGGAGGGCTGGACGCCCTGTTCTTTACCGCCGGCATCGGGGAAAACTCCCCCCTCATAAGAAAGTGGTCCTGCGAGGGGCTGGAATTCCTGGGAATAGAAATAGACGATGAGCTGAACAGGGCCACCGTCAGGGGCAAAGAGGGGATTATCTCCAGGGGAAGGGTGAAGGTGATGGTAATTCCCACCAACGAGGAACTGGTCATAGCCAGGGATACCGCAGAGATAGTATCAAAACTTTAAATCTCGCCGGGAAGGCGATACACCTTAAATCCTTCTTCCCCGGAGGGAAAATACAAAAGGTATTCCCCCTGAACCTTTATGGGATTGGCCACAGGCCTTTCTATTTTCAGCGGAAAGAGGTAGGAACGGAGGAATTTTCCTTCCAGGGAGAAAACATCCAGCCTGGGCTTGTTTCCTTCATAGTAGTTGCATAGAACGCAGATCCTGTTCCTGCATTGGAAGGCGGTTATAATCGGATACAGTTTTTTCCGGGATTTCTTCAAGAACTTTCTGAGATAGGGGGGAATTTCCGCAGGAGGGGCTTTCAAGGAGGCCCTCCACAGCTCCTTTCCTTCCAGGCTTCTCAGGTGGAGGCTGTAGGAAGGAGAGGCCGAGTAGAGCAGGTTTCCGTTTACGAGAGCATAGGTGGGAAAACTCAGAAAGAAAATCTGAAACATCACCTTTTCCCCTGAGCCCCTCTTCTTTATCTCCGCCACCACTGGAAGGTCCATGAGCTTTTCGGGTTCCTTGCCCTCCCTCCAGCAGAAAAGCCCCATTGTGGGATTTACCCTGTCCTTGAAATGGATGGAGTAAAAGAATAGCCTCTGGCCCAGCTTTCCCACGAACCTCGGCCAGTAAAGTTCCGTCTTGAACTTCTGCTCAAAAAGGAGTTCTCCCCCGTAACTGTAAACCAGAATCTTTGACCTGGAATCCAGAGCGTAAACCCTTTCCTCGTCGGCGTAAACGCTGGAGAGACCCGCGTACTCTCCAGGGCCTTCGCCCTTCTCTCCTATCTGTACTGGCTCGGCGGGGGAGGAGAGAGAAAGCCTGAAGAGCTTTTCCCTGCCTGCTTCAAAGAAGAATACCTTTCCGCCCTTTCCCACGGTGGCGTCCACCACCACTCCCAGGTCTTGCCTGGTGGTGAAGTCTGCCACGGTCTTCAAACTGAGGGTTTTGAGGGGACGCCGGGCTTTGCCCTTGCACGAAACGAATATGGCCGCAGCGGCCATCACCATAAGAGCCTTTCTCATGGAGCCAGGGTATCAAAACATCCCTTTGCTGTCAATGGGCCTCTTGACTAACCGATGGAATTTTGGTATAAATTTATTCTGCTTCCCCGGTAGCTCAATCGGCAGAGCGGGTGGCTGTTAACCACTAGGTTGGGGGTTCGAGTCCCTCCCGGGGAGCTTCTAACTTTTTAGAGCTAAAGCCTTTTCCCTCCAGATCCTTTATTTCCCCTAAAATAGACCGCTTCTGAGTGGGCGTTAGTTCAAACCTTCCCGGAGATTCCAGCAACGCCCCAGGGTATTTAACCCTTACCCCCAGAGAGAAAGTCCCGAAGATAAATCCCGGGCAGAAAAAAGAGATCTCAAATAAAGGAAAGGAGTTTGGCTTTGGCTTTTTTAGCGATATAATTATCATGGAAGGAGAATTTTTCATGTGTACAGCGTATAACAGGCAGGTATTTGGTTTCGTGCTTTCGGCACTCCGCCAAAATCCTTCGCTGTCGCTCAGGACTTCAGATACCCGCAGAACGGTAGGCGACATGGCTAATTTACAGAGGAGTTGAACAAGAATGAATAGAAAAAGAAAACGAAAAGTAATAAATAATCTCCAACAATCATTATTCATGGAACAGATTGAACAAGTTATATCAACGAGTATATATCCAGCAGATTCCGTGAGAGAGAAGCTTGAATCCAAGTTTAAAGATAGAATGCGTGAAGAGCTAAAATTAAACACTTCTGTATCTTATGTAGGTAATAAGAGAATTCCTTTCTTGAGGATTTATAGGTATAAAGAGGCGTTTGCTTTTAATTTTGTTAAAGATTTTCTTAAAAGATTTGGTGCAAATTCTGATGATTATGTATTTGACCCATTTTCAGGTTTGGGAACAACAATGTTTACTTCTATGATTTATGGTATTCCCTCAATAGGTATCGACAAATTACCAGTTGCTTATTTTATATCAAAGACACTCCCAAGATTATTGTTTTTGAAAGAGAACGAAGTAAAAGAGGTATGGGACTCAATCAAACCAAGAATAGGAAAAAGCAAACCGGCCGATGTAGCAATGGATGTTCCAATCATGCAGGTTGCATTTAGTGAGGAAAACCTTTTGCTTCTAAGAAAGCTGAAATCTCTAATAGATGAACTTTCTGAGCCGAATAGAGATATTTTTCTTTTGTTATTCTTTTCGATTCTTGAAGAGTGCAGCTTTACATCCAAGGACGGACAGTTTCTCAGACTTAGACGAGACAAGAAGGTATCTAACCCAATAGAAGCATTGAGTAAGAAAGTTGCACAAGTTGAAGAAGACATACGACACATGAGATTTCTTTATCCAGGCCTCACTATCAATAAAGAAGTTTTTCCTGATGTTTATCTTGGAGATACTAGGGATCTATCTAACATAAAATTCAGGAAAAGACCTACGATCATTATTACTTCTCCACCTTATGCTAATAGATACGACTATACGAGAACTTATTCTTTAGAATTATGTTTTCATTTTGTAAAGAATTTTGAGGAACTTAAAGCCATTCGTTTCGGAATTCTGAGGTCACATATAGAATCAAAAGTAAGAAAAGGTGAAAAACCACCCCATCCAGCAGTCGAGGAAGTAATTGAAGCTCTTTCAAGAAAGAAATTAAATAATCCCAAAATACCAGACATGATTACAGCTTATTTTGTTGATATGCAAAAAGTCATAAACGAATGGTATAGGGTTTTAGCTCCAGGTGCAAAAGTGGCAATGGTGGTAGATAATGTCCGATTTGAAGGCGAGATGATACCTGTTGACTTAATTTTATCTGAAATGGCTGAAAAAGTAGGCTTTGATGTCAAAGAGATTATTGTCGCTCGCTATAAAGGAAATAGTTCCCAGCAAATGAAGAAATATGGAAGAGTTCCTGTTAGAGAAAGCATTGTTGTATGGGAAAGGTGATTAAGATGCCGTCTGATAAAGAAAAAGAGAGCTGGACGATCGATCAGATCACTAAAAGTGAGTTTTTTCACCAAAAACTCCATGAATGGGGTCTATTGGAAATCGTTTATGAGCTTGAAGCTATAAAAGGGGAAGAACTTGAATGGGATTTGGAAAAACTAAACATAAGTCCCAAAGCATGGAATAAAATTATTCATAGAGGTATCAAACCGATAAGGGTCTTCTGCCATCCTGACGTTTTGAAAGAAAATTCAAAGAGAATCAGTTATTACAGAATGCTTGCTATGGTTTCTCAAAAATCAATGTCAAAAGTCGGATTAGCTGTAAATGGTTATGAAGATGGACGAAAGAGTTTTGATGATGCCACAGCTCTTGAAATTTCTAAGCACCTAAACAAGATTATAAGCATTCTTATAGAACATGATGAGAAAATAGATGCAAGGGAATTTGATTTGTGGCGTGGAATGGCAGCTGGTTCTCAAGCTCAAGGTTCGTGGCAAAATACAAAAGGTGACCGAGCGGAGATTGTTGTCAAGGAGTTAATCGAAAGAAGAGTCAGAGAAAAAGGGTTGATAATTAAGGAAATCCTTCATGGAAAGAGTGAAAAATTCGAATTAAAGGATGGACGAGTATTAGTAATGGGTAGTGAGCCTGATATTGGGATATATAAAAATAATACTATTCAAATTGCTGTGGAAATAAAAGGAGGTATTGATCCAGCAGGTGTGCTTGAACGATTTGGAGCAGCTCTAAAGAGTTTAAGAAGAGCAAAACAGGAAAATCCTGAATCAATCACAATATTGATCATGCAAAGGGTATCTCTTACTTCCAGAGCCGAAGAAGAAATTAGTAAGAGCAAAGCAATCATAGACCATTTCTTTACGATTGAAGATGTGATAGGTAATGAGGATTTAAGAAAACAATTGTTTAAGGTGATGAATATTGACATGCCCCCATTTTTTGGAAAAATTTAATGTTATGGTTATATTATACACGGTGGGATAGGCTCCATTGCTTGTAAAACTCCGCCGGGGTTTTATATCCTAAGGCAGAGTGGGGCCGCTCTTCGTTGTAGAAGCTAAATTTGATATGCCCTAATTTTTGGCTTTTTTAAATTTTCAGGAGATGATTACCTGGGATGGATGGGGGGAGGAGGCAAAGGAGTTGCCGCCCGAAATCTGTAAAGTTTCCCTCCCCCAGGGCGAAGTCTTACCCTGAACCAGGCCTCTCTTCCCTCCCTCTTAAAGGGGACCTCTTCCCAGACCCCCCTTTCCACATTGAAAACCTCCAGCTCTAAAAGGGGGGCGTGCATCAGGACGGTGCTCCGCAGGGGTTCTTTATAGCTCCTGTTCATGAGCATGAAGTATTCTCCGCCTTCCCCGTCCCGGAAAAAGCCCACTATCATCGTTCCCTCCCCCTGATTTTCTATCAGGTATTCTATCTTTCCCTCCACCCTGTAGCTCATGTCGGTGTGATAAACTCCGGTGCTCTTCAGGTGGACCATTATGGGCCCCAGGGCGTTTATTTCCCTGTTTATCTTCTGCAGGGAACGGTAAATCTTCTCCCTGTCCGGGCTTCCCAGGACCCCCCAGGGATGGTCCCAGTGGAACCAGATTATCCCGTGGACCCCGTAGGTAAGGGAGGTGTAAACAAGCCACCGGTGCTCAGCCTCGTTGGGGGTTCTCCAGTCAAGGTAAGAGGCCTCCGTGCCGTTGGTGCCCACGGCCTGCACTATGTTGTAAAAGGGGATGTCGTATAGGAGGGCGAACTTCCTTATTCTGGCTATCTGGTCAAAGTAGTAATCCTGCTCGTCGTATCCCCCGTTGTAGAATATGTATCTGTCGTAGCAGAGGAGTTCGGCCTTGGTGGTCTGAAGGAAGTTCTCCACATAGCTGTCGTCCCCTATGGGTTTTTCCCCTTCCCTTTCCGGAGGGAAATAAGGCCACAGGTTTACCAGCGCGGGCCTTTCCGGGTCGTCCTTCCTCAGTCTGGCTATTACCCTGGCTATGTTGGGGAAGGCGGTCTCGTAGGGTTCGTCGCAGAGGTAATAGCCTATGAGGTATTTGTCATCCCTGTGTCTTTCCACGGCCAGGTCAATTTTCCTCAGCATATCCTCGGTGATGGGAGGGGGAGGGTTTTCTGGTTCCCCCCGTAGCAGCTCTTCCCCCACGATGTCCGCTATGTCCAGAAGGTAGGTGAACTTGAACTTGTGGACCTTTTCTATGAGGGCATCCTCGTCCCTCACCCAAAGGAGATTGGGGAAGTTGGCGGCCTTGTAGTATTCAAATACGGAGTCTTCGTAGGGAGGGCCTCTGTAGGCATAGGGAGGGTTGTAGGCGCTAAGCAGGAAGAGCTTTTCCTCCCAGTATTTGTCCGTAACTTCCACCTGAATCGCTTTGCTCAGGGAAAATCCTGAGCAGGTTATCTTCAGGCTCACCCTGTATCTTCCGGGGCTTAAAAACTCGGCTTCCCAGAGGAGACTGACGGTTTCGCCCTTCTTTAAAGAGCCCAGGTTCCTGGGGGAAGTCCCCCTCTTTAGCCTGGCTTCGCCGGGCAGGATGAGGCTAACGGAGGCGTTCTCTACATTCCTTTCCGCCTTTATCTCAGCGTAGAAGGGAACGGTCCTGCCCACCTTCAGCACCGTCCTCAGGGGAAAGAACTTCACTATTTTTATGGCAGAGCCTGCCCCTGCGGCCCGGTGGGCAAGGACAAAAAAGAGGAGGGTCAATGCGATTATTTCTGAATAGGATTTCCCTTTCCTTAGGCCGGGCGTTTCCATGTCTTTATTTTACCAGAGAGCGCGGGGGATTATAAAAATCTCAGTTAAGGTTGACCCCCTTCCTTCCAGGGGATATACTCATTTTCGGAGGCAAAGTTGAAGGGTTGGGCCTGGAAATTTCTTCTTTCTTTGATGGCTTTGGGCTTTGTCCTGGTCCTTTATTTTTACCTCAGGCCAGGGAAAGGGGTTTTCCGCCTTTCTGCCCGGTTTCCCTCCAGGGCAGTTCGTCTGGAATACTCCATCCTTCAGGCAGGGGTTAAAATTCACTTTAAGATAAGGGCCGAGGGAGGGAAGGTCAGCGTTAAGTCTGGAAGCCATCGCTTCGTCTTTCCGGGTTTTTTTCTTTCGTCCAGCGCCCGGAGTGTGAGTTTTAAAAACCGGTTCTGTGGGGAGAGGTGCCGGATAAGTTTTCATTACTTTCAACCGGAGTTCGGAGGGGGTCGTGGCAACCTCCTCTTCAAGGTTTTGAGAAAGGGAAAGGTTGTTTTCCAGCGGGAGCTGGAAGGCTACAATCGGGTTAATTTTTTCTCCGAAGCGGTGAATTTGAAGAAAGGAGACCTTCTTGTCTTTGAAAAGTCCGGTAGGGTTTTTGCTTTGGCCGGCAGGCCGGTGCTTTCAAGGGCCAGGGAAAGGGCCTTCGTTTTTCTCATCGGGGTGGATACTCTCAGGAGGGACTCCATAGGGGTTTATAATCCCTACAAAAAGTGCAGCCCCAACATTGACCGCTTCAGCCGGGGGGCGGTGGTTTTTGAAAACGCCTTTTCCACTACTTCCTGGACCCTTCCCGCCTTTACCTCAGTTTTTACTGCCCTTTATCCTGAAAGACACGGGGTAAATTTTCGCACCTCTACCATAGACCCCTCCCTGCTGCTCACCAGGAGGCTTCAGGAGAAATTTTATACCCTGGCCTTTACCGGGGACTTCTTCGTCTCCAGCCGCCAGAACTTTTACCACGGCTTTGATTACTTTGAGGAGTCCTCCGACGACCCCAACCTTCCCACCGCCGCCGAAGACCTTTTTAAAAAGGTCGGCAGGATTCTGGACAGGCTTCCCGGCAGGAGTTTTCTTTTCCTTCACACCTATCAGTTGCATCTTCCTTATCTCCCTGAGAGGGAGCTGGCCCGGGAGTATTACAGGAAGATAGGGTTAAAAGACGGTCTCTTCGCCCTGCGGCGCTTAAACATCCACGGAGAAGGGGACTTTAATAAGGGGTTGCCTGAGGAAAAAAGGGCCCGGATTTTCAGGGACCTTTACGATGCCGGGGTTTACACCTTTGACAGGAGGTTCGGGGAGTTCATAGAGCTTTTAAAGAAAAGGGGAATCTATCGGAATTCCATGATAATTCTCTTCTCTGACCACGGGGAGGAATTTGCCGAGCACGGAGGATGGACCCATGGACACACTCTCTACAACGAGCTTTTAAGGGTTCCTCTCATAGTGAAACTCCCCGGACAGGAGGAAGGAAAGCTGGTGATGAGGCCCGTTTCCATAGTGGACATCCTGCCCACGGTTTTGCGATTTTACGGGCTCTCTCTCCCCCAACGGGTTGACGGACTGGACCTTTTGGGAGGAGAAAAGGGCCAGAGGCTTCTCAGGGCTTATCTGGCTCCGGAGGGCATAAGGAAGGGGGTGGGGGGAAAGGTGGCTTATATATTCGGAGAATACAAGATTATAAGGAATCAGAGGGTTGAAAAGGAGCAGGAGGGGGTTCCCATATCCTCCCCGGCCTACAGAGGACTCCTGGAGGTTTACAACTGGAGGGCGGACCCAGGCGAGAGGGAGAATCTCCTGAGAAGGGTCAAAGACCCGGAAATAATCCGCCTCATAAAGATGATATCCAGGGAGAAATTCCTCAGGGAGGAGAAGAGGAAACAGCTTCCTTCGGAGCTTTACCAAAAGCTCAAGACCCTGGGTTACAATTGAAATGAAACCCTCCGCAGGCAGTCCCGGAAAAGAGGGGAGGCCTGTTTACTTTCCCCTGGTTTTCCTCCTGGGTGGTCTATCCATATCTTTTGCCAGCATCTTTATAAAGCTCTGCCGTGATGTCCCTTCCCTGGTGATTTCAGCCTACAGAACCTCCCTGGTGAGCCTTTTTCTCCTTCCGTTGTTTTTGGGGAAGTTTGAGAAGGCATCATTTAATCAGGTTTTGATGTGTCTTGCCTCCGGAACAGGATTAGCCCTCCACTTTGCCTTCTGGATAGCCTCCCTCAAGTACACCACCGTGGCCTCTTCCCTTTTTATTTTTTCCGTTTATCCTTTCATTACAGCCATTCTCGCCAGGCTATTTTTAAGGGAAAGGGTCCCGGCCAACTTTGTCCTGGGAACCCTTCTGGCGCTGGCAGGCGTAGGAATAATTTTTTCCCTGGACTTTTCTTCGGCGGTCCTCACCAAAGGAAATCTTCTCTCCTTGCTGGGTGCCCTGGCCTTTTCCCTGTATTTCCTGCCCGGGAGGGTTGCCAGAAGGGAGATGAAGTTGCTGGAATATCTGTTCCTGGTTTACGGCTGGGCCTCCCTTCTGCTCGTTCTCGCATCTTTTCTGGCAGGGGAGAAGTTTACCGGATACAGTCCGAAGGCTTATCTATACTTAGTTTTGCTGGCCGTGGTTTCCCAGGGGCTGGGGCATTCTTCTTTCAATTGGGCTCTGCGATATGTTAAAACCGGCCTGGTGGCCCTTACCACCCTGGTGGAACCCATAGGAGCCACCCTCCTGGCTTGGTTAATGCTCGGTGAAAGGGTGGGGACAGGGAAGGCCGTGGGAATGGCTCTGGTGGGCTTGGGGATTTTCATCGCCTGGCTGAGAGAATAGGGCTTAAAATTTCTTGAGCTTTTCCAGGTCCAGCCTATCCTGTAGCCTTCCCGCCTCTTCCTTGGATTTTATGAGGTCCTCTTTGCTTATCAGGTAAATGGGGATATCCCCGTATCGGCTTTCTACTTTCCTGCTGTAGGCTTCTTCAAAATCAACCCCCTCTATTCCCATCAATATGTCTATCCTATTGGGGGCCACCCCTATCTGATATACCAGCTCTCTGTTGGTGAAGTCTTCCAATTTTACATCTATTAAGGGAGCTCCGAAACGCTCCAGGGCCCTCCATACCCTTTTTGCATTTTCCGGCGTAGGATTTACCCATATATCCAGGTCCTTAGTGTATCTCGGTTCGGTGTAAAATATCACAGCGTAAGCCCCCACTATGAGGTATTCAACCTTTTCTTCGTAAAAGATTCTCAACAGATCGGCGAAGTCCGGGTTGATTCCCATTCTTTTTCCCCCTTATGAGGTAAAACTCCTCCACCATCTCCCAGGCTATTTCCAGTTTCCTGGGACCGCTTATTTTTTTCCAGAATTCCCGGTTGAATCTTTCCTCTTCCTCCGAGCCTCTCCTGGAGAGGCGGGCTACCATCCGTCGCTTTTTCTTCATCCGGGAAAATTATACCATTGCAGGGCTTAGCCTCTCATGGCCTCCACCTGGTCGGGGTCCTTGGGAACGGGTTTTCCCAGGATGCGGCACCCGTCCTCGGTCACCACCACGCTGTCCTCTATTCTTATTCCTCCGAAGTCCAGGTATTCCTCCAGCTTCTGGTAGTTTATAAACTCCCTGTGCTTTCCCTCAGCTCTCCACTTATCTATAAGGGGAGGGATAAAGTAGATTCCTGGCTCCACGGTGATGGTAAAGCCTTCCTGAAGCTTCTTGGCTAATCGCAGGTAGGCTAAACCGAACTGCTCGCTCCTTTTTACCGTTTCGTCGTATCCCACATAGTCCTCCCCCAGCCCTTCCATGTCGTGGACATCAAGACCTATCATGTGACCAAGGCCGTGGGGGAAGAAAAGGGCGTGGGCACCGGCAGCCACCGCCTCCTCCACATCTCCCTTCATAAGCCCCAGGTCCTTGAGGCCCCGGACCATGGTCTTGGCGGCCAAAAGATGAACCTCCCTGTAGTAAACCCCCGGCTTTATTTCCTCTATGGCCCTTTTCTGGGCCTCCAGCACCACCTCGTAGATTTCCCTTTGCTTGGTGGTAAACCTTGCCGAGACCGGAAAGGTTCTGGTCATGTCCCCGGCGTAATGCATGGGGCTTTCGGCTCCGGCATCCACCAGCAGAAGTTGTCCTTCCCTTAGCATGTTTCCGTGGTAGTGATTGTGAAGGATTTCCCCGTGGACCGTCAGGATCACCGGAAAGGATATATAACCCCCCAGGGATATGGCCAGGCCCTCAATTTCCCCGGCCAGCTCCCTTTCGTACATCCCGGCCCTGGCGTTCCTCATGGCCCGCAGGTGCATCTCCGCTGTCATGTTGGCGGCCACCTCCATCTGCTGGATTTCCTCCGGTCCTTTGAAGGAACGAAGTTCCACCACCGCTTTTATAAGGTCAGTGGAGGCCCAGTGCTTTACTGCCTCCGGCCTTATACCCAGCAGGTAAGCCAGTTTCAGCAGGTGTTCACCCCTGTAAGGGTGGAGAAAATGCACCCTCCTTCCCCTGCTCAGAGCCTCCCTGAGATAATCGCTGAGTTTCGCAGAGGGAAGGGTCCTCTTTACACCTACCTTTTCAGCCTTTTCCCTGAGGGGAGGGAGGTAGCCCATCCAGATTATGTCTTCCACTTCCAGGTCGTCGCCGAAGAGAATGTCAGATCCCTCTTCCTCTAAGTCTATTACCCCGGCCAGGCCGGGTTCGTCCAGCCCGAAGAAGTAAAGGAAATTGCTGTCCTGGCGGAAGCGGTAGGGGTTGGCGGGATAGTTCATGGGGGCTTCGTCGTTTCCCAGAAATAGAGCCACCCCCTTTTCCAGAATTTCCCTCAGCCTTTCCCTTCTTCTTACATACACCTCTCTATCAAACATTCTTTGCCTCCTGGAACCATAATAATACTGCAGGGCTTCCCGTGTCAAAAACCTTTAATCTTCTTCAGCGTATCCGGTTATCATTACCTTGAAGAAATACCAGAAGGTTTTTCCGGTGGTTCCTAAGTAGATGTGGAAGAGGAGGAAGGCGGCCAGAAGGTAGGCGTT
The DNA here is from genome assembly GCA_026987025.1 of Candidatus Aminicenantota bacterium. Classification (GTDB taxonomy): domain Bacteria; phylum Acidobacteriota; class Aminicenantia; order S016-38; family S016-38; genus JALSNJ01. The sequence goes on from JALSNJ010000033.1 coordinate 79,467, forward strand.
GAGGATGTGGAATTCGCTTAGGGTCTTTATCCCCCCCAAGGAGTTAACAAGGTTCTGAAATTGTACCGCCCTCCATATTAAAATTCCCGTGGCTATTTGCAGGGGAACCAGCACGAACATAACCACGAAGTAGGCGGGTTTCTGAAGGGCGTTCAGCCTTCTTCCAGGCCTGGGGTGGAAGGGCTCCTCCTGGCCCCGGAATATCCCCCACAGGTAATACCTGACCATTAGAATGGCCTCCTTTCCGTCGGTCTTCCTGGGGAGATAGTTCTTAATGCTTCCGTAGAAGAACATGTTGAGCAAATAGAGCAGAAAGTCAAAGCTCACCAGAAGTCCGAAGAAGGTGTGAACCTGAACCGCAGTCTTAAGGGGGATGAATCTCAGGGAGGGAAAATGCAGGGGTATGGCCGTCAGCACCAGAAGGCTTATGGAGATGGCATGTATCCAGTGCCATATTCTATCGGAGGCAGGATAGACATAGTTTCCCTTCATAATTCCCTCCTATTTTTTAGGGATAATAACCCTTCCCATTATGTGGAAGAGGATTCCCACCAGGGTGAGAACCAGAACCACAAGGCCCAGGGATTCGGCCATCTTCATCGCCCTGGAGGCCTCCGCTTCGGGTTTTATTGCGCCCAGCAGGTGAAAATCTGCCAGAAGGTACTGGTTGGTCCATACGGTCTTTCCTCCCTCCACCTTAGCGATCTCTATTCCCCTGTAGTCCTTGTTGTAGATGTAGGACCTCTTGAAGAGGACGGGCCTGTCAAATATCACCCTGGAATATTTCCCTTGATTGAAAATCCTGGAGTTGTTGCTGTGGCAGGCGTCGCAGCTCTTTATGGCCTTTTCCTTGGGGGCTATGTTGTGGGCCAGGGTGTTGGGTATGGCCACTATTTCCAGCTGGGGGTCCTTTACTCCCTGGGCCTTAAGCAGCCTCTCTCCTAAGGCCACCTTTTCCGGGGTGTCAAAGAGGGCCTCCTCGTCCTCTATTTTCCCGTTGCCGTTGGAGTCAAAGACCTCAAGAACCTCCTTTTTGGGCACCCACACATCGCCTTTTCTTACGAAGAAAGCGTTGAGGATCTGGGAGAAGTAAACCCTGTTCCCGGTGGCATCGTCCACCCAGTGGAGGGAAAAGGTTACCCCGTAGGGAACGATTTTCCTCTCTCCGTTTTTCTCGAGCCTCCTGGGGATGTAAAGTGGATAGAAGCCAACTATTTTGGCGCCGGGGTCTTCTATGGGGTTTCCTTCCACCCCCAAGATAGTGAACCGCTGAGGGGCATCACCGCAGGCCCCTTCGGCCTTTACCCCTTTAGAGAAGGGGGCGGTTCTGGGAAGGGCGAAGTTGAAGGAATTGAGCATCCAGTAGTGATTTTTGGGCATGTGGCAGGCCTCGCAGGAGACCTTCCTCAGGTGGAGCTCCTTTTCCGGTAGCCAGTCGTGTCCCTTGGCCCTGGCGTCGTGGCAGGCGCTGCACCTTTTAACGGTAAAGTCCAGGTCGGTCCTCACCCTCCAGGTCAGGGGATGGCCCTTTCCGAAGTTGTGGTCCGGCCTTTTCAGATATTCGGCTACGCTGTAATTCTTCCCTCCAGGGGAATTCCCCATCACATGGCAGTCCAGACAGGTAAGCCCTGCCCTGGCGTGGACATCCCAGGGGAAATTAAGGTTTTCCTTTCCCTCTATGTTGTCCTTGACCTCGGATATGTTCTTCCCCGACCATACGAAGCCCTTTCTCAGAACCCCACGGTTTATGGTTCTTACCACCGGGTAGTTGTACCAGGGGTCCACATGCCCATCCCTTACAGGGGCAGCGTGGCACTGAAGGCAGGCGTCCTTTCTGGCAAAGGCACCGCTTATGTTGAGGTATTGAGGTTTCACCCTTCCGTCGGGATAGAAGGCCTCCGGGTTGTAAATTACCCTTCCGTCCTCGCTAACCCCTTTTACTATCCCCGTGGTTATTAGCCCGGCGGAGGTGGAGGAGGAAAAATGTGGGGTTTTGAAAATTCCGTGGCCGGTGGTCCTCTGGTCCTGGATGGCCTTGCTGTAATCGGGGCTGTGGCATACCAAACAATTGGCCTCCCTTACCCCGGAGCGTTTCCAGCTCCATTTTCTGAATAGGTTGGACTTTCTATCCCAATAGTAAAAGTCGGGGTCCATTTCCTTCACCTGCTCTTCGGGGATGGTATCCAGCCTCTTTCCCCAAAAGCTGAACTCGGTAGGCCCTCCCCCCAGGTGGCATATTCCGCACTGAAGGGCCCAGTTGGGCCTTCCGTATTCAAAGAGGAAGCCGTGTTCTTTCCAGCCCGGAGGGGTCATGTGGTAATAGGGATAGTCGTACTGACGGCCGAACATCCCCGGGGAAATAGAACCCCTTTCCCCGTTTTTATCTCCCCAGTCAACGCTCCACTCGTTGGCCCCCTGCTGAAAGTGATAGGCGGAGGTTATAAAGTCGTAATCGTGGCATTTTCCGCAGGTCTTCCTGGTGCTAACCGGCTTTGAGGTTTTCAAAACCGGCCTTCCGTCCTCGTCCAGAAGCGTTATAGGAGGATGCAGGCGGGGCTTTGATGAATAATCCTGGGAGGTTATGGGCTTCAATCCCTTTTGAGGTTTATTTTCCTCGCCTCTTAAGATGAAGAAGGTAGAGAAAAACAAAAAGAATGCAATGGCGGCCGTGATTTTTCCTTTCATTGCACTACCTCCATAGGAAATTTATAGGATCTCGGGAAATTTTTGTCAAGGCCTTCACCTCTGAGATTGTAAGGGGGAGAAAAAATGTTAAAATAAACCCATGATCCTCCAGCTGGAAGGCATAACCAAGCGATTCGGAGAAATAGTGGCGGTGGACTCCCTTTCTTTAGAGGTCCCCCCGGGGGTGATCTATGGTATTCTGGGGCCCAACGGCGCAGGAAAAACCACCACCCTGCGAATTGTCCTGGGGATATTGAAACCCGATGCTGGAAAGGTCAGCCTCATGGGCCGGCCGGTGGATGTGGATGTGCTCTCCAGGGTGGGCTACCTTCCGGAGGAAAGGGGACTTTACCCTAAGGAAAAGGTAGTGGAGGTTTTGACTTATTTAGGCGAGCTCAAGGGCCTTCCCCATTCTGACTCCAGGGGGAGGGCGCTTGAACTTCTGGAGGAGTTCGGCCTGAGGGACAGGGCTTCGGCCAGGGTGGAGGAGCTTTCCAAGGGAATGCAGCAGAAGCTTCAGTTTATATCCGTGCTCCTTCACGACCCTGACCTGCTTATCCTGGACGAACCCTTCTCCGGCCTTGACCCCATAAATTCTGAGATTTTGAGGGAAAGGATTCTGCAGGAGCGGTCCCGGGGAAAAACCATCATATTTTCCACCCACATTCTGGAACAGGCAGAGAAAATGTGCGACTATGTGGCCCTCATCTCTAAGGGAAGGAAGGTGGTGGACGGGAAACTTACCGAAATAAAGGCTAAGTATGGTAAGCGGACCATAAAGGTGGAATTTGATGGAGATGGGAAGGCCCTGCGGGAAATTCCCCATATCTCCCTCCGGCTTTACGAAAGGTTCGCCGAAATAGAGACGGAGCTGGAGGTCAACGATGTTGTTAAATTCCTGGCGGACAGGGTGAAGATCAACAAAATAGAGAGAACGGAGCCATCCCTGAGCCAGATTTACATAAGCCTTGTAGGAGGGGAAGGTGAAGGCCTGGATTATAACTAAATTTGAGCTGAAAAGGGTGGTGAGGAAGAAGTGGTTTATAATTTCCACCGTCCTTACCCCTGCCTTCGTGATACTTTACGCCAGCTTTCCCGCCCTTCTGGGCAAGTTTTCCAACAGGGAGAGAAAGCTGGGAGTTATAGACCCCACCGGCCGGATAATAACTAACCTGGAGGAGAAAGGCGGAGGAAAGTTTCAATTTCCCTTGAAAGTTCGCCGCCTGGATTCCCCCCAGGAAGGCTTTTCTCTTCTCCGGAAGAAGGAGCTGGATGCGGTCCTGGAGGTTCCAGAGGACATTTTTTCCTCCAGGAAGGCTACCCTTTACATGAGGAATGTGGGGGATGTGGCTCTGCTTTCGGTGCTTAAGGAGAGGCTTAACCGCGTCCTTCAGAGGGACCGGTTGAGAAGGCTGGGATTGAAGGAGGAAATCCTCAAGGAGATCCTGGCTGGGGTTAAACTGCAGACCCTGAAGGTGGAAAAGGGGAAGGTCAAGAAGGAAACCATGGAGTCCTCCTTCACCCTTTACATGATATTTTCCCTCCTCCTCTTTATGGGACTTATAGGATACGGCCAGATTCTCCTGCGGCGGGTTCTGGAGGACAAGAGGTTCAGGGTGGTGGAGGTCCTTTATTCTTCGGCAAGGCCCATGGATATCTTTGCCGGCAAGCTCTTGGGGGTTGGCATGGCCGGGATACTCCAGCTGCTCTTCTGGCTTATGTTAGCCCTGGTGGGTTATTTTTACGCTTCTTCCTTTCTTCCCCAGTTTCACCTTTCGGGCCTGATGGGGAAATTCGTGGTTTTCCTGCTGTTCTTTTTTGCCGGATTTTTCCTTTATTCCACCATTTTTCTATCGGTGGGCTCCATAGTAGAGACCGAGGAGGAGGCCCAGCACCTTCTGGGTCCCATAATGATGATAATAACCCTGCCCTTTGCCCTGAGCTTTGTTCTTTTTATGACCCCTGACAACTGGATAAAGGTGGCCCTGGCCTATTTCCCGTACACAGCGCCCTTTTTCATGATGATGAGGGCCATAATGGCGTCGCCCTCTGCCCTGGAAATAGGGCTCTCCCTTCTGCTTGTTTTTCTGACCTCCGTGGCTTCGGTGTGGGTTTCGGCTAAGATATTCCGCATGGGAATGCTGCATAGCGGGGCTAAACCCACCATCTCGCAATTAATATCATGGGTGAAGGAAGGGTGATAGAGGTTTCCTTCTCTTCCTCCATAAGGCTCATGAATGTAGTTCTAGAAACCTTGGAGCAGATGCTTTCCGCCATGGGCATGGATACCGAGAAGCACTGGAAGGTTCTGCTGGCCCTGCGGGAGATAGTGAGCAACGGGGTGGTTCACGGCAACAGGGAGGATCCTTCCAAAATGATAACCGTCAGAATTTACTATGGGGAAAAAATAAGGTTTGAGGTCAAGGACCAGGGAAAGAAATTTGATTTTGCCGGGATTTTAATGAAGGGCCAGCAGGATGTGTTGAGGGAAAGAGGAAGGGGGCTTTCCCTTGTTAAACAGATAATGGATGTTGTAATATATGAGTTCAAAAACGGGAATCTTATCATAATGGAGAAGGTGCTTTAATGTGCGGTATTTTCGGTTATATAGGCGATGAACCCGCGGCGGAGATAACAGCCTTAGGACTTTTCATGCTACAGCACAGGGGACAGGAAGCCTGCGGCATAGCGGTCAGCGACGGTAGAAAGCTGAAGTTAGTGAAGGAGCTGGGCTATGTGAAGGAGGTTTTCTATCAGGAGAGGCTGGAGGAGCTGGACGGGTTTGCAGCCATAGGCCATGTGAGATATCCCACCCGGGGAACTCCCACGGTGGAAAACGCCCAGCCTCACCTCATTACCACCCTGAACGGTCCTGTCTATGCCTTTGCCAGCAACGGAGATGTGGTAAACTATCGCAACCTTCGGGAAGCTTACGAAAAAAAGGGGGTTTTCTTTGACTCCGACAACGACGGGGAGCTGCTGGGCAGAATGCTGGTTTACAAAATGGAGAGGGAAGGAAAGGACCCTGTCCAGGCGGTTCTGGAGCTTATGGGCGAGGTGAAGGGTGCATATTCCGCCCTCTTTTTAACCCCCACGAGAATTTATGCCTTCAGGGACCCCTGGGGCTTCAGGCCCATGGTCTTCGGCAAAACCGACGGGGGATACGCCGTGGCCTCCGAAAGCGTGGCCATGGACATCATCAGGGCCAAGGAATGGAGGGAGATAGAGCCGGCAGAGCTTCTTATAATATCTAAGGAGGGGGTGGAGGGGGTTAAGTTCAACGAGGAGGAGCTGAGGGGAGGGGGGAGGAGGGCCCATTGCTCCTTTGAAATAATCTATTTTGCCAGGCCCGACAGTTATCAGTACCGTCAGTTCGTCCACGATAAGAGAATCCTCTTAGGGGAGAAGCTGGCGGCCAAGGACACGGTGGAGGCCGATGCGGTGGTTCCGGTTCCCGACTCCTCCAACTTTATGGCCTTAGGATATTCCCGCAAGAGGGGAATACCCCTTTGCTTCGGCCTTATAAGGAGCCATTATGTGGGAAGGACCTTTATAAAGCCCACCCAGAGCATAAGGGACGAGTCGGTGAGGCAGAAGTTTAACCCCCTTTACAAATTCTTCTCGGACAAAAGGGTTATTCTGGTGGACGATTCCATAGTCAGGGGAACCACCATAAGGAAGATCGTAAGAATGGTGAGGGGGGCCGGCGCTAAAGAGGTTCATGTTAGGATAGCCTCCCCACCGGTAAGGTTTCCCTGCCGTTATGGTATAGATACCCCCACCTACGAAGAGCTGATCGCCAACCGGATGAGCATAGAGGAAATCAGGAAGTTCATAGAAGCCGATTCCCTCATTTACCTTACCGTGGAGGAGCTGAGGGAGGTCCTGGATTATCCAGAGGATTTTTGCTATGCCTGCTTTACAGGAGAATACCCGGTTCTGGAGGGAAAATGAGGTGCTTCGTCTTTCCAGGTCAGGGAAGTCAAAGGGTAGGTATGGGGAAGGAACTTTACGAAAATTACCCGGAGGCCAAGGAAATTTTTGAGGGGGCCAACCGGGTTCTGGGCTTTGACCTGACGAAGATAATGTTCCTGGGGCCCGAGGATGTCCTGACCCTTACGGAGAACGCCCAGCCCGCCCTCTTAACCGTCTCCTACGCCATATACAGGGTCCTGGGGAAAAGGCCCCATTGCGCTGCCGGCCATAGCCTGGGGGAATGGACGGCCTTCGTGGCTGCCGGGGCCCTCAGCTTTGAGGACGGGGTTTATCTTGTGCGAAAGAGGGGGGAATTCATGGCCCAGGCGGCCCCTCCGGGCTTCGGTGGAATGTTGGCCGTTTTAGGTGGGGACGAGGGGGAAATAGAGAAGGTGGTTTCCGAAATAGAAGGGGTTCAGGTGGCCAATTACAATTGTCCCGGTCAGGTGGTGCTTTCAGGTAAAATGGAGGCCCTGAGGGAGGCTGAGGGGAGAATAAAGGCCAAAAGGAAGATATACCTCAAGGTATCGGCCCCCTTTCATTCTCAATACATGAAGGAAGTGGAGGGGAAACTCTGGGAGGAGATGAAGACCCGGGAATTCAGGGACCCCCTCTTTCCCGTATATGTAAACGCCTGGGCCAGGCCGGTAAAGACAGCCTCCGAGGCCATGGAGGCCCTTCGGGTTCAGATATCCTCTCCGGTCCTATGGACCCAGTCGGTGCTCCGCATGGTGAAAGATGGGGTGGAGGAGTTCGTGGAGCTGGGTCCGGGAAAGGTCCTTACAGGTCTCATAAAGAGAATAGCCCCGGGGAAGGTTTTGAAGAACATAGATGGGACCGGGCAGGTAGCCCTTTAAGATGGCTCTCCCCAGGGTGGTTATATTGGGCCTTCCCAATGTGGGAAAGTCCACCCTCTTCAACAAGATCCTTCGGAAAAAGAAGGCCCTGGTTCACCGCCAGCCCGGCATGACCAGGGATGTTATTTCCGGCCTTGCCCAATGGCAGGAATATTGCTTTGAGGTTCTGGACACTGGCGGTCTTTTTGAAAACCCATCCCGGCCCCTGAACGAGAAAATAACCGGGAAGGCCCTGGAATATGCCGAAGATGCTGACCTGGTTCTTCTGGTGGTGGACGGAACCAGAGAACCCCTCCCCTGGGAAGGGGAGGTGGCCCGGAGGCTTTTGAGGATGGGGAAAAGGACCATACTGGTGGTCAATAAAATGGATGTGAAGAGGAGCTTTGACCTGACCCCCTATTATGCCCTGGCCATAGAACCTGTGGTTCCCCTCTCGGCTGAACACAATTACGGACTTTCTGACCTTCTGGACGCCATAATAAGCATCATCCCCCGCCGGAGCTGTCCCGAAGGGGAGGCGGTGAAGGTTCTGGTTCTGGGAAAGCCCAATGTGGGAAAGAGCTCCATCGTTAACCGCCTGGCCGGGAAAGAAAGGGTGATAGTGGACCCCAAGCCGGGCACCACCAGGGATGTCATAGATGTGGAGGTTAAATTCAAAGGGAAGAAATATCGCCTTCTTGATACGGCGGGGATGAGGAGGCTCTCCAGGGCCTCGGATTCTCTGGAGGCGGCGGGGATAATAAAGGCGGAGAAGGCTATAAGGGGGGCGGATGTCTGTCTCCTTGTAATGGACGCATCCCAGGGGCCCACCCATTACGATGCGGCCATAGCTTCCCGCATCGTGAAAGAGGGCAAACCCCTGGTTCTGGTGGCCAACAAATGGGATCTGGTCAGGGCAGACACCGTGGAATACTTCAGACACAGGGAAAGGTTCCTTGAAAAATTGAAATTCGTATCCTTCTCTCCCCTTCTTTTCGTCTCCGCCCTCACGGGAAGAAGGATAACCAACATAATGGAGGAGGTGGAGGAGGTTTTAAGGGAGGCGGAACGCAGGATTAAAACCCCGGAGTTAAACAAATACCTCCTTCCCATCCTCCGGCAGACCCCTCCCAGGGTGCCCGATACCAGGGAGGTAAAGCCCTTCTATGCCGTTCAGGCCGGGGTTAATCCCCCTCTTTTCGTCCTCTTTTTCAACAGGGAGATAGAGCTGGAAGAATCCTATAAAAGGTTTGTGGAAAGGAAAATAAGGGAAAAATGGACCTTCAAAGGAACACCCATAAGGATAAAGGCCAGGAAGAAGCTCTGAGCCTCCACCTCCGGGAGGTGGCAAAGGGAGGAGCGGTGGCCTTTGCGGGCAGGGTGGGAGGGATATTCATGGCCTTAGGGTTTTATGCCCTGGTGGCAAGAACGGTGGGGGCGGCCTCCCTCGGTTACTTTTCCATGATAAACACCCTTTATGTGGTCTTGGCCATGATTTCCTCCTTGGGGCTTTATTCCTCTGTTTTAAAGTTCGGGGGGGACGCCTTTTTCAGGAAGGACATGAAATTTATCCGGGGATTCTTAGCCATGGGCTTGAGGGTTATCCCTTCGGTATCTCTGCCTCTGGGGCTTTTCTTTTTCCTTTTCGCCGATGAGGTAGGAGGGTTCTTTTCCAAGCCGGAGTTTTCCTCCCATATCAAGGTCTTCGGAGCTTTCCTTCCTCTCCTTGCCCTGTTTTACTTCTTAACGGAGGCGTTTAAAGCGGCAAGGAAACCCGGCCTGGTGGTTCTTTTCCAGAACATATTGCTTTACGCAGTGGCAGCCCTTCTTCTGCCTTTGTTTAAATACGGGGGAAAGGGCCATCTGTCTTCCACCCTATCCTTCGTGGTTTCTGCCTCCCTTCTCCTTTTACCCGTGGTTTATTCCACCATTAAAACGGTGGGGTGGGGGGAGAAGGAAAAATTAAGGTTTACCGGAGAATACAGGAAGACATCCTTATTTTTAATGTTTTCCGGGCTTTTCGTTTTCCTCCTTTTCCAGATGGACAGGCTTATGATAGGTTATTTCAGGAGCGCAGAGGAGGTGGGAATTTACTCGGCCTCCTCCCGACTTGCTGTCTTCGTGGCCTTTGGCCTTGCCATGATAAACTACATCTTTCCTCCGCTCATTTCCTCCCTTTTCAGCCAGGGGAATCTCAGGGGAATTGAGGAGATGGGAAGGAGGACCGCCCGCTGGGCTTCCCTCTTTGCCTTTTCCACGGGCCTTTTTTTTCTAACCTATCCGGGGTTGGCCCTGGGGATTTTCGGAGGGGATTTTCAAAGGGGAAAAATGGCCCTGGTGTTTCTGGTGATTTTTCAGATACTCGCTTCCTCCGCCGGTTCCACGGGCTATGTCCTTTCCATGACCAGGTATCAGGGAGCCTATTTCGTCATCACCCTCCTGGGGGTCCTGGCCAACTTTGTGGGGAACGCCATCCTTATACCGGCCCGGGGGATAGAGGGGGCGGCCCTGGCCTCCGGCGTTTCCTTAGCGTTGACCAAGGGGGCTCAGCTTGTCTGGATAAAGAAGAAGTTAGGGATATGGGTGGCGGCGCGGAGGCCCCTGGGAATTTTATTTTCCATCCTGGCAGGGCTTCTGGTGGAGCACCTCCTTAAAAAGGCCAATTTTTGGCTCGGTTTGGCGGGTTATTTTCCTCTGGTCTTTTTGGCGTTGCTTTTTAACACCGATTCCCGGGACAGAAAGGTTTTTCTCTCCTTATTCGGCCTTTTTCCTCACTAAGAGGGTATTCTCCTCCCAAAACGGGTGAGATAGCTCATGCCCATGGCTATGGGAAACATTACAATGCTCACTAAGGAGCTCATGAGATAAAGGGAGTTGAGAAAGGCGAAAAGCACCATGCCGAGAAGAAGGGCGTAGATGGGGTGGGCTTGAGAATTGAGGATGAGCTTCCCTACCCCGTAAAAGATAACAGTATAGCCGAAAAACAGGGCTGCCAGCAGCAGGAGAATCAAAATTAGAAGGAAGGGTATTCCTATGATAAGGACGCTCAGAACCGCAAAGATAATTAACAGGATTAAATAGACCAGAAGGAGGAGAATTCCGTAAATCCACATCTTAAGGGGGTCCTTCAGAAATACCGAGCTGGCCAGCATTATGTTTTTCTGGAATAGAAGGAAAACCAGCAGGGAAAAGAGGCCCCAGAAAAGGAGGTTGAATATGAATTTGAATCCGTTGAAGAGCCCGGCTTCCCCGGTGATTTTTATTATCTCAGGTTTGTGGAAGGGTGGATGAAAAACCCTCTTGGGGCTTCCGAAGACGGTAACCCTGCTTCCGTTTACCTTTATCCCCCGGGTTTCCCCTTTGCTGAATATCATCACCAGGTCTCCGTTCACCTTGCTGCCCTCGGTGGCCTCCACGCTGGAGACTATGGCCACCAGGTCCCCGTTGACCCTTCCGGAGAAGGTAAGGTCGCATTTTATGGCCACCAGGTCTCCGTTAACCTTTCCTTCCACCACCGCCCGATCCCCCACGCAGACCACATCCCCCCTTTTCACCTCATTCTTATCCACATGTATGGTCGCTAAAAGAATCAGGGGCGATATAAGAAAAAATAAAATTCTCCTCATGTGCTCCTCCAGATTTTCCTCAATCCAAGGTAAATGGGTATTATAGCAAGTCCCGCCCCCATGGCCAGAAGGGGATGGACCTTAGCCGAGAGTATCAGGGAGAGGAAGCCCTTGAAAATCAGGAAGAGCCTTCCAAAATAATCCACGATTATATAGTAGAAGAATACCGCCCTGTCCAGACCGAAGAAAACGGGAACGGTGAGCACTGAAACCAGCACTATGAAAATTGCGTAGACCAGGGGCAGAAGCTTCCTCTTTTTGTCTATTTTATCCATGACTAAGGAGGCTATATCCACAGAGGGTTCTTCCTCCTCCACCCTCAGGCTTTCCACAAACTTCCTGGCTTCCTGGAGCTTTTTGGCGCATTGTTCGCAGACAAGGATGTGGTCCTCCAGGAGTGTTCTTTCCATGGGAGGCATCTCTCCGTCCAGGTAAAGGTAAATTTCCTCCATGCTATAGTGCCTCACGGTAAGCCTCCAGAATTTTCCTTAATTTCTCCCTGGCCCGGAAAAGTTTGCTCTTTACTTCGTGGAAGGCGAGGCCGGTGACCTGGGATATTTCCTGATAGGAAAGCTCCTGAAAATGCCTCAAAACTATGAGCTCCCTTAGCTGGGGAGGAAGTTTCTCCAGGGCGGCCATTATTATGCGCTTCCTTTCCCTGTTGAGGTGCTTTTCGTAGGGGCCAGGGTCCCTGGATTCAACCTCGTATTCGGACTCCTCGCCCTCCTCGCCCATTTGCAGGGAGACCTGATTGAGCTTTCCCTTGCGGAAGTGGTCTACCACTAAATTATGGGCTATTCTCCAGAGCCAGGTGGAGAAGTTGTAAGAGGGATTGTACTTGTCTATGGAAAGATAGGCCTTTAAAAAGGCC
>JALSNJ010000034.1 GCA_026987025.1 Candidatus Aminicenantota bacterium
GGTTTACAAGTTCCTCCCCGACGGAACCTATGTTCTTGACTTCGGAGAAAGTGGAAGCGGCCGGGGTCAGTTCTACGCCCCTATAGGAATTGCCGTGGACGATGAGGGGAAAATCTATGTGGCTGATGTCCTCAACCACCGCATCTGCATCTGGAGGATAACCGGAAGGACCATAACATCGCCGAGGGCTAAGATAACCGTAAGGAGGAGGAAGGAAGGGGCCTTCCACCGCAGGGGGAGGCGAATTCCCGGGGTTTATCACCCCTCCTCCGTAAAGAGGACCCTTAGGAGGATAAGAAAATAATTTTCAACGGGGAGCCCTGGCCAAAAGGATGAGGGCCCTTGCCATTTCCCCGGCGGCGGCGGTGTAGAAGTATGCCCCTTTCCCCCTTCCTTCCCTGTCAAACCACTCGTATACACTCATCCAGCGGAGATTCCTCCTGCACATCTCCCGGAGGTATTCCCGTGCCCGGCTTCTGAAACCGTATTTAACCGCAGCGGCGGCCATCCTGGCCCCTATCCAGTCCCATCCGCCCCCGTTCTGGTAGTGCCAGGGCTTCATCAGGTGAAATTTGAAAAAGCCCTGAGGATATGGTGGAAGGAGGACGAAGGATGGGGAAAAGAGAGAGAGCCTATGCATCCTCCCCCTTTGAACCCTTAAAAGCAGGGAGAACTCCTCCCTGGTAAAGAACCCTGCCAGGGCCGCCTCGGCGTTCCCCCCCAGGGCGAATATCCCCCTCTCTAAGGGAAGATACTCAGGATGACCCAGAACCCGATGAATGAGGAAATAACCCTCCCTTTGCAGGTAAAGAAACCTCCTTGAATTTTCCCTTATTTCCTTAGCCATGGCCCGAAGGGGAATTCTTATCCTGGGCTTGCAATATCCTTCCATCTCCTCCAGGGCCCTCAAGGCCCTGAAGAACCTGGCCTGGGTGTAAACTCCCACAACTCTGAGGTCACCGGAATGAAGGTGGTTGGGGTCGCTGCTCCTGAAGGGATAAAGGTCACCCCAATCGGCCTTAAATCCGCTCCATATAAGCCCTGTTTTCTCCCTCCTTTCCCTCCATACCCAAAGGAGGGCCTCCTGAAGCCTGTCAATTACCCTCTTTCCCCTGATTTTCCTGCAAAGCCAGGAGGGATCCTTCCTGGCCAGGGGAAGGGAAGCCAGCACTAAGGAAGATTCCTGATCGGAGGAGATGGAGTTCTTTCCCAGGCGATAATCCGGGGAAATCCATCCGAAGACCTCTCCGTCGCTGTGCTGAAAAAGGAGGAAATTCTCCACGCTCCTTTCCAGATCCTTTATGGGGTAGAATTTAAGGGCATATTCCACCGCCGAGGCCATGTCCCTTATCCATACCTGGGGATAGGAACTGCCGGCGCTGAATCCGAAGAATCTCCCCCCCTTCCAAATCTCGTTGTTTTTATAGGTTATCCTTATGAGATACTGAATTTTTCTGAAACTCTCCTCCCTGAAGGGGATGAAAAAGTTCAGGTATTTTTCCCTGAATCCCCGGCTGAATAGGGGAAGAACCCTCAGTCTGAATTTACACGGTCTCCATCCCCTATCCCTTCCCCAGAACCCCCCCTCCTTAAGAAGCTCAAACTCCACGATATAATCCCCTGGGATGGGGAAAAAGACCCTGAGACGGAATTTTCTCCCCTCCGGCCTGAACCTGGGGTTTTCAAATTTAAACATCTTTCCATCTGGAGAATAAAGATGGTAGGAAAGGGAAAGGTTTCGGATTTCCTCCGAGGTGAGGCCCGAGATCAAGAAATCCACCCCAAGGGCCTGGGCCTGATAGACCTCCCCCCTTTCGGGCCTGCAATAGAGGGATACCCCGGAATAAAGGAAGAGGGATATAAGGAGGAAAAGGGCCGCCTTTCTCAATCCCTGAAATTCCTCTCAATATCTTCGCAGGTTATTCCTAAGGAGGAAAGCCACTTCTTAAACCTGAGGTAATGGTCTATTATCCTGCGGTGGTCAAAGGCTAAGGGAGGAAGATTTTCCGGGTCAAATAGCCGGGCCCTGGCGGCATCGTCGCCCCCCCTGGGCTGTCCGCTGGCCCTGGCGATAAAAACCAAGGTGGCGGTGTGGAATCTGGGGTCCCTTTCCGGCGAAGAATACAGATGCATCTGGCAGAGAAGTTCCACATCCAGGCCGGTCTCTTCCCTGGCTTCCCTGAGGGCAGCCTCCTCGTAGCTTTCCCCGTATTCAACGAACCCACCGGGAAGGGCCCAACCGTAGGGGGGATTTTTCCTTTCTATCAGAACTATCCTATCCCCCACCTCAACGATAATGTCAACTGTAGGGTAGGGATTCCTGGGCTGGCCCATCCTTTTCCTCCACCCTTTCTCCGTCCACCACCGCATCGTCCTCCCCCAGGTCCACCAGCCTCACCCCCTGGGTGGCTCTTCCCATCTCCCGTAGCTCCCTGCTCCTTATCTTGATTATCTTTCCCTTCCTGGTAATAATGACCAGAAGCTCGGAATCTATGGGGAAGGAAGCCACCACATCCCCGGTCTTGGAGGTCAGCTTAAGGTTCTTCACCCCTGCCCCTCCTCTGGACTGGAAGCGGTAATGGGAAAGGGGGGTCTTCTTTCCGTAACCCCTTTCCGTAATTACCAATATGTTTTTGTGGGAGGGCTTTACTATCCCGGCGCTCACAACCTCGTCCCCCTCCCTCAGCCTGATCACCTTTACCCCTGAGGCGGCCCTTCCCATGACCCTCAACTGGTCCACGGGAAAGAGGATGGCCATCCCCCGGCGGGTGGCCACGAAAATGTGTTCCCCGCAGTCCGGAAACACCGCCACCACTTCATCCCCTTCCCTGAGCCCTATGGCCTTTTTACCGTTCCTCTTTATATTTTCAAACTCTGAAAGGGGAACCCTCTTGCCCAGCCCCCTTCTCGTAATGAGAATGAGGTTTTGGCCCCTAACCTCCTTCAGGGAAATAAGCTCCTTAACCTTTTCCCGGGGCTCCATAGTGAGAAGGGCGGAAACATGTCTTCCCCCTCCCCTTTCTCCGGTTTCCGGGATCTCATGGGTCTTTATCCCGTAAACCTTGCCCCGGTCGGTAAAGAAGAGCAGCAGGGAATGGGAGTTAGCCAGGACCACCTTCTCCAAGAGGTCCTCCTTGCGGGTGGCCTCGCTCCTCCCCTTGCCGCCCCGTCTTTGCACCCTGAGATAACTCGCGGGCCTTTTCTTCAGAAAACCCCGATGGGTGAGTATGACCAAGTAATCCCGCTCCGGGATAAGCTCCTCCTCCGCCACCTCCTCCACAAAGGGCAGAATCTCGGTCCTCCTCTCGTCTCCGTATTTTTTCTTTATCTCCCGCAGCTCCCTCTTGACCACATTGTCCAAGGCCCGGCGGCTGGAGAGAATTTCCTTGAGCTCCCTTACCTTTTCCCTGAGGATTTTCTGTTCCTCCTTCAGCTTTCCCCTCTCAAGGCCCGTAAGCCTCTGAAGCTGCATCTCCAGGATGGCCTGGGCCTGCGCCCGGGTAAGGGAAAACCTTTTCATAAGGGCTGCCCTGGCAATGGCCACATCCTTGCTCCTTTTTATAATGGCCACCACCTCGTCTATATTGGCCAGGGCTATCAGCAAACCCTCCAAGATATGTAGCCTTTCCTCCGCCTTTCTAAGTTCGTAGCGGCTCCTTCTTATTATCACCGAGCGGCGGTGGGAGAGGAAGTGCTCCAGAAGCTCCTTCAGGTTCATGACCCTGGGCTGAAGGTTAACTATGGCCAGGAGGATAATTCCATATCCCACCTGGAGCTGGGTGTGCTTGTAAAGGAGGTTTATTATGCGGCGGGGGTTTTCGTCCCTCTTAAGCTCTATAACAACCCTTATCCCCCTCCGGTCGGACTCGTCCCTTATGTCGGTTATCCCCTCTATCTTCCTTTCCTGAACCAGGCGGGCAATTTTTGCCAGAAGCCTGGATTTGTTTACCTCGTAGGGAAGCTCTGTTATAACCAGACGGGGCCTTCCCCTCTCCTCCTCCACATGGACCCTTCCCCTTACGATTATGGAGCCCTTTCCGGTGGTATAGGCGTCCTTTATCCCCTGGGTTCCCGCAATGATCCCGTAGGTGGGAAAGTCCGGTCCTTTGATAAACTCCATGAGTTGCTCCACGGTGGCGGATGGGTTATCCACCAAGAAAATCAGGGCCTCTATTACCTCCGAAAGGTTGTGGGGAGGAATTCTGGTGGCCATCCCCACCGCTATGCCGGAGCTTCCGTTGATAAGCAGGTTGGGAATCTTAGTGGGAAGAACCACGGGTTCCATAACGGTGGTGTCGTAGTTGGGGACAAAATCCACGGTCTCCTTGTCTATATCCGCCAGCATCTCCTCGGCTATGCGGCTCATCCTTACCTCGGTGTACCTCATGGCCGCCGGAGCATCCCCGTCTATGGAGCCGAAGTTCCCCTGTCCGTCCACCAGGGGATACCTCATGGAGAAATCCTGGGCCATCCTGACCAGAGCATCGTAAACAGGGGTATCACCGTGGGGATGGAATTTTCCTATGACCTCCCCCACGATTCTGGCGGACTTTTTGTAGGGGGAAGAGGAGCGGTTCCCCGCCTCCCACATGGCGTAGAGAATTCTGCGATGGACGGGCTTGAGGCCGTCCCTTACATCGGGTATAGCCCTCCCTACGATGACGCTCATGGCGTAGTCAAGATAACTACGCCGCATCTCGTCCTCAATCTCCACCGGCAGGATTTCCTCAGACATGGTAAAACCTTCCTTTAAAAACTCCGAAGGATAATTCTACCTGTCTGTGGCTTTCCTTGTCAAACCACGGGGCCCTGAAAACCCCGCAATTATGTTATGATTTTGGGGTGAAGGAAGGGCAAAAAATACTGCTTTACGGTAAAAGGGAATTCCTGGTGGAATACAGGCCGGGAAAAGAAATACACACCCACTTGGGGAAGATAATCCTGAAGGAGGGACTGAATTACGGCGACCTCCTTCGCTCCTCCACCGGAGCGGAGTTCGTGGTTCTGAAGCCCTCCTTGGCGGACCTCATGAAGGATGTGCGAAGAAAAACCACCATAATCTACCCCAAGGATGCTGGGATTATGCTCCTGGAAGCCGGGGTAGCAAGCGGAAGCTTCGTGGGGGAAGCAGGAACAGGCTCCGGGGCCCTTACCCTCCTTCTTTCAAGGGTCGTGGGAAGGGAGGGGAAGGTGGTTTCCTTTGAGGTAAGGGAGGAATTCATAGCTCTGGCCCTGGAAAACCTCCGCCAGTCTCCCTTCAGGAATTACGAAATCATCAAAAGGGATGTAATCAGGGAGGGCTTCGGGGAGTTCAAATTTGACGCCCTCTTTATAGACCTGCCGGAACCCTGGCAGGCCGTCCCGTGGGCCAAAAAGGCCATAATCCCGGGGGGAGCCTGGGTATCCCTTTCCCCAAACATGGAACAGATGAAAAAAACCGTTCTCACCCTCAGGGAAGAGGGCTTTTTAAGGATAAGGAGCTTTGAAGTTTTAAGGAGGGAAATGGTGGTCAGGAGCTTTGGTGTAAGGCCCAGGGAGGTGATGCACTCCCACACAGGATATATCACCGTGGCAAGGAGGGGGAGATGATAGAAAGATACAGCAAGGAGCCCATGAAATCGCTCTGGAGCGAAGGGGCGAAGTTCCATCGCTGGTTAAGGGTGGAGGTGGCGGCTGCCCAGGCCATGGTGGAGCTGGGGATAATTCCCCCCTGGGCAGCGGAGCAAATAAGAGAAAGGGCGGATTTTTCCTTGGAGGAGATAAAGGAAAGGGAGAAGGTGACAAAGCACGATGTGGCGGCCTTCGTGGATGTGGTGGCCAGGCGGGTTGGGGAAGCAGGAAAATACCTCCACTTCGGTCTAACATCCTACGATGTGGTGGACACCGCCCTCTCCCTGGCCATAAAGGAGGCTCTGGGGATTATACTGGAAAGGGCGGAGACCTTAAAGGAAAGGCTACGGGAAAAGGCCCTGCAATACAAATACACCCCCCAGATGGGAAGGACCCACGGGGTCCACGCAGAGCCCATCACCTTCGGACTCAAGCTTCTGGTTTACATGAAGGAGATGGAGAGGAACATAGAGAGGCTCAGGAGGGCCAGGGAAATCATTTCCGTGGGTAAGCTCTCCGGAGCCGTGGGCACATTTTCCCAGCTCCCCCCGAAGGTGGAGGCGATAACCATGGAAAAGCTGGGCCTCAGGCCCGCTGCAGCGGCCACCCAGGTTCTGCAGAGGGACCGACACAGCGAGGTTCTATTCTCCTTGGCGGTGACAGCATCCACCCTGGAGAAAATAGCCCTGGAGGTGAGGCACCTGCAGAGGACGGAGGTATGGGAAGCTCAGGAGCCCTTTTCCGGAGGACAGAAGGGCTCCTCAGCCATGCCTCACAAGAGAAATCCCGTCCGCTGCGAAAGGATATGCGGCCTCAGCCGACTCATAAGGTCCTACATTTCCCCTGCCTTAGAAAACAACCCCCTCTGGCACGAAAGGGATATATCCCACTCCTCTGTGGAAAGGGTCATAATCCCGGACAGTTTTCTGGCCCTTCACTTCATTTTAGAGGAGGCCATTGACATTATCTCCAACCTGAGGGTAAACACGGAAAGAATGCTGAAAAACCTCTGGTCCTCCGGTGGTGTTTTCCTTTCCCAGAGGGTTCTGCTGGCTCTGGTGGAAAGGGGATGGAGCAGGGATTCCGCCTACAGAAAGGTTCAGGCCTTAGCCATGAGGGCCTTTGACCAGGGAAGGGACTTCCGGGACTTGGTAAGGGAAGAGCTGGGGGATGAACTCCCCGATGCGAATTCCCTATTTTCCCTGGACTATTATTTCAGGCATCTGGACGAGATATTCTCCAGGGCCCTCAAGGAGGACCTCCCTGACCAGGAGGGGTAGGGACGATTCGTTATCCAAAGAAATTCCTCCATCCCCCAGGCGGACAAGAAGGCTATATGGGTAGAAGGAAAACTTATCCAGCCTCAGGACCTTTCCCGGAGGAAGGACTCTGAGGACGGCCCCGGCGCCCCTGGCCCTTATGAACACCCGGTAGTCCCCCGGGGGAAGCTTCAGGGGAATTTTAACCCCGTCCCCTGGCTTTAAAATGAGGACCCTCCCGGGCTCCCAGAGGTGGTAATCCTTCCAGGAAATCAAACCCCTGAGCCCTGTGTAGGCTCCTGCCTCCACCACATCCGGCAAAAAGGCGGAGTTCAGCCTGAGCTTTACGGCAAGGTGCTGGTCCTTTACCCTGTAGAAAACCACCTCCCTGCCGGCGTTGACCAGGTTCCTGAGAAGCCTCCACCGGCCTGCCCCCTTCCACCCCTCCGGAAGCACAGGGGATATCCAGTTTTCAAAGGCCACGGCAAAGTCAGCATCCACCTTGGAGAGGAAGTTCTTTATAAGGGCGCGCCTGTCCTCCAGGGGAATAGGGGAAACTTTTATTTTATAAACCTCCCTGGTGGCCAGACCCACAAAATCCACAATCCTCACATTCTCATTGTAAAAGGCCACTGCCCCTATATCGTTGAGGACCACCTTTGCTTCGGGAAAAAACCTTCCCACAAATTGGGCCATCTGATACTGCTGGGAAAAAAGGCCCTCGGAACCTATGGGAGCGTTGTAATTCATGGCAAACCTGGGGATGAAGAAACCTATGCCCACCGCCCCAAGGAGAAAGGGGGCCAATCTCCTTCTTGGCCGCAGTCCCTTCAGGGCCTCCAACAAAAAGGGTAGGGAAAAGGCGAGGATGTAATTTTGATACCTGGGGGGATATGTGTAATAGGCGAAGGCGAAGTGAAGGATTACGAGAAAGGAGGGGAAAAGGTAAACGGGCCATTTTCCCTCCCCAAACATAAACAGAACCAGAAACAAAAGGGCCATCAGGAAGAAAATGAATATTTCCATGGAAAGGGTGGGCACTGTAAAAGAAGTCATCCTGAACTTCAGGCTGTGCAGGAAGGAGTCAAAGCCCCCGACGATGTTTCCATGAAGGAAATAACTGAGGGTAACGGCCTTACCCTTTACCGCCACCGAGGCTGGAAGGAATCCCCAGCCGTGAAGTAGATTTAAGATTCCGTAAAGCAACGGGAAGGGAAGGGATGAAGCAAGGCTCAAAAGGGCATCCTTCCACCTTCCCTCCACCAACATATAGGAAAGGAAGAGGAGAAGAAGGAAGGCGGTTTCGTATCTTGCTCCCATGGCCAGGGCCAGCAGGAGGTAAAATTCCCGGCTCAGTTTCTCCCCTCCTAAGTAGGAAAGGAACCTTCGGGCCAAGAGGAAAACCAGAAGAATGTGGAGGATGTGTTCCATCCCCGAGTAAAGGAGGAGATAAAGGGGAAGGGCAAGGAGGAAAAGCCCGGTTAGCAAGAACTGCCGGATGGGAGTCATCCTCTGGAAAAGGACCCATACCTGATAAATGAGAACCACGGCGAAAATAATGTTAAAAACCAAAGGAAGCCATGTGTTAACCCCGAAGACCAGGTATCCCCCTGCCAGAAGGAAGGTCCAGAGGGGGGAGGATGAGGAGGGAGTGTAGGAAAACTTAGTTATGCCCAGCACCCCATGGCGAACCAGGTTTTTGGCCATGGCCATGTGGATGTAGGCATCGTCGTAAGAATAAAAAAGCTGGCCCCCGCAGCGGAATAAAACCGCCCGGTGAACCAGGATGAGGAAGAGAATAAAAAGCAAATAGAGGAGAAGAAGGGCCTCGGCCCTTTTCCTGTCTTCCATGGAGGGATTATAGCACAGAGCAGGGAAGGGAAGCGGTAATCTTAAAGTGGAGCTTGGCGTATTTTCGT
>JALSNJ010000035.1 GCA_026987025.1 Candidatus Aminicenantota bacterium
CCTGAGGATATGCGGAGCCTTCCGCCCATTTCCCGGGCTATTATCATGGCCAGGGTGGTCTTCCCGAGACCCGCGGGCCCGTGAAGAAGCACATGGTCCAGGCTTTCCCCCCTTTCCCTGGCCGCATAAACGAATACCCTCAGGTTGGAGACTACCCTGCGCTGACCTATGAACTCGCTGAAGGTTCTGGGCCTCAGGCTCTTTTCAAAGCTTTCCTCCCCCGTGAGCCTTCTGGGCGAAAGGATGTCGCTCATCCAAGCCTCCTGAGGGCTTCCTTGACCGCCTCTTCTAAGGGAAGGTTTTGTCGTCCTACCTCCCGAACCACATCCTCCACCTCGGCCCTTTTGAAGCCCAGGGCCTGAAGGGCCTGAAGCAGTTCTCCCTCCACGGCCTGTTCTCTGGATGGAAGGGCATTTCTCATCTCTAAAATTATTCTTGATGCTCCCTTTTTCCCTATCCCTGGTACCCTGCTCAGGGCTTTTATGTCCTCCTTCTCCAGGGCCTGCAGGAAGCCTTCTGCTCCCAGGGTGGAAAGCACCGCTAAGGCGGTTTTGGGGCCTATCCCC
This sequence comes from Candidatus Aminicenantota bacterium, assembly GCA_026987025.1. Taxonomy (GTDB): domain Bacteria; phylum Acidobacteriota; class Aminicenantia; order S016-38; family S016-38; genus JALSNJ01. The sequence continues at coordinate 567 of JALSNJ010000035.1, forward strand.
GATATTTTTAAGAGGGCCCTGAATAGCCTTTTTTCCTCTAAGGTGGCAAAGCCATAAAGGCCCACATCGTCTTCCTTTTGATAGTAAACGGTGTAAATTTGAACCTCCTCGCCGGGCCTACAGGAGGAGTACAGGGAGGTGGGAACCAGAACCTCGTATCCCACACCGCAGACCTCCACCACCAGGGCGCCTTCCTCCTTTTCCACCACCTTACCCCTGAGCCTTCCTATCATTTTCCCTCAAAAGAAGGTGGGCAAAGGCAACGGCCACGGCATCGGCCTCGTCGTAGCCCGCCACCTGGGAGAATATCCTGCCCACGAAGGCCCTAACCTCATCCTTGGAGGCGTTTCCCCGGCCGGTTATGGCCTTCTTTACTGCCCTGGGCCTGTATTCGTAGACCGGAACGGAGTTGAGGCAGGCCACATACATTATGGCCCCCTTGAGATGAGCCAGTTTTATGGCGGATTGGGGGTTTGCTCCGGCGAAGGGGGATTCCACCGCAATTTCCTGAGGGGAAAGCTCCCGGATAATTTCGCCGATGAAATGGGCCCCCTGGCAAACTCTGTCCTCCCAGTTGCCTTTACCCCTGAACTTTCCCCATGCCCTGAGCTGTTCTCCCTCCAGCAGGGCGTATCCCATGGCAGTAAGCCCCGGATCTATTCCCAGAATCCTCAGCCGGCGAATTTCTCTATCTCCTCCTCGGAGATGTCAAAATTAGCCCATACATGCTGAACATCGTCGTGGTCCTCCAGCTCTTCCATGAGCTTCAACATCTGCTCCGCCTGCTTTCCTTCCAGCTTAACATAGGTGTCCGGAATCATGCCCAACTCCTTGGTGGCTATCTCAATGCCCTTTTCCTCTAAGGCCTTCACCACATTGAAGAGGTCCTCGGGGGCTGTGAGTATGACGAAGTTGCTCTCGTCTATCTTAACATCCTCGGCCCCCGCCTCCACCGCTATGTCAAAGAGCTCCTCCTCGTCCGGGGCTTTGGACTTCTCTATGACTATGTATCCCTTTCTCTTGAACATCCAGGCCACGCATCCGCTTTCTCCCAGGCTCCCCCCGTGTTTTGTGAAAATTCTCCTTATTTCCGAGGCGGTGCGGTTCCTGTTGTCGGTGGCTGCCTCCACGAAGACCGCCACCCCTCCGGGACCATACCCTTCGTAGGTGACTTCTTCAAATTTTTCCCCTTCCAGTTCCCCGGTCCCCTTCTTTATGGCCCTCTCTATGTTTTCCTTGGGCATGTTGGCGTCCCTGGCCGCCTCTATGGCCTTTCGCAGCCTCGGGTTCTTGTCCGGGTCGCCTCCGCCCATCCTGGCTGCCACTATTATTTCCCTTATGAGTTTGGTAAATAGCTTCCCCCTCCTTGCGTCCACTATTGCCTTCTTGTGCCTTATTGAATGCCATTTAGAGTGTCCGGACATTTTACCCCCTTATGTTTTTTTCCAAAATAAATTTTAAATCACCGGCCGGCGGGTTTCAACCTTTCAGCATGGGGATTTTTATCCCTGCCTTTCTGGCAAATTCTATGGCCTCTTCGTATCCGGCGTCGGCGTGTCGGGCAATTCCTATCCCCGGGTCGTTGGTGAGAACCCTCTTCAACCTCACATCCATCATCTCGGTTCCGTCGGCCACTATGACCTGTCCGGCATGGAGGGAGTAGCCTATCCCCACACCTCCGCCGTGATGGAAGCTTACCCAGGAGGCACCGCTTACGGCATTGAGGGCGAAGTTCAGCAGAGGCCAGTCGGCTATGGCATCGGAGCCGTCCTTCATGGCCTCGGTCTCCCGGTTGGGGGAGGCCACCGAGCCGGTATCCAGGTGGTCCCTGCCTATGACTATGGGAGCCTTTACCTTCCCTTCCCTCACCAAGCGGTTGAAGAGAAGTCCCGCTTTGTCCCTTTCACCGTATCCCAGCCAGCATATTCTGGCGGGAAGCCCCTGGAAGGCCACCCTTTCCCTGGCTAAGCGGAGCCAGCGAACCATGTGCTCCTTTTCCGGGAAGAGCTTTATCAGCTCCTCGTCTATGGTGTAGATGTCCTCGGGGTCCCCGGACAGGGCAGCCCAGCGGAAGGGTCCCTGGCCTTCGCAGAAAAGCGGTCTTATGTAGGCCGGGACGAATCCAGGATATTTCCAGGTGCCATCGGGATTCTTTATCTCCTCCTCCTTTATGAATCCCCCGGCTAAGGCGTTTCCCCTGAGGTTGTTTCCGTAGTCAAAGGTCTCTGCCCCCCGGCTCTGAAGCTCTATCATCAATCTCACATGCCTGGCCATGGTTTTGTAGGAGCGGCGGAGGTATTCCTCGGGGTCCTTCTCCCTCAGTTCCAGGGCCTGCTCGTAGGTCAATCCCTCGGGTATGTATCCATTGAGGGGGTCGTGGGCAGAGGTCTGGTCCGTGAGGAGGTCAGGGGTTATTCCCCGCTCCACCAGCCTCTGAAGGAGCTCCACCACATTACCTATCCAGACTATGCTGCGGGCAATTCCCTTTTCCCTGTATTCCAGAGCCCTGTCTATGGCGGCGTCCAGGTTGTGTTCCACTTCGTCCAAATATTTGGTCCGCAACCTCCTTTTTGCCCTTTCCTCCACCACCTCCGCTGCCAGGTAGGTGGCGTTGTTCATGGTGGCGGCTAAGGGCTGGGCTCCGCTCATTCCTCCGCATCCTCCGGAGACTATGAGCTTTCCCCTGAGGTCATCCAGGCCGAACCTCTTCCTTCCCGCGGCGGCAAAGGTCTCGTAGGTTCCCTGTAGTATTCCCTGGGTTCCGATGTAGATCCAGGAGCCGGCGGTCATCTGTCCGTACATTATGAGTCCTAACCTTTCAAGATGATGAAAATGCTCCCAGGTGGCCCATCTGGGAACCAGGTTGGAGTTGGCGATTATTACCCTGGGCGCCCATTGGTGGGTTTTGAAAACTCCCACCGGCTTTCCGGATTGAACCAGGAGGGTTTCGTCGTTTTCCATGGTCCTGAGGGTTTCCACTATGGCCCAGACCGCCTCCCAGCTCCGGGCTGCCTTGCCCGTTCCCCCGTAAACTATGAGGTTTTCCGGGTCCTCGGCCACCTCGGGGTCCAGGTTGTTTAAAAGCATCCTTATGGCCGCCTCCTGATGCCAGCTTTTGGCCGTAAGTTTATTGCCCCTGGGGGCTCTTACAGGTTTGTATTCCATGACTCACCTCCTTTTCAATAATCGTGGGGGATGCCCCGAAGGTGCAGGATGAGGTGTTCCCTATCAGGGAGTCCCTCAGCCCATCCTAAGTTGGCATCCTCCTTGGAGTCCAGGTACTTTACATAGGGCTTTATGTCCAGAAGAGGGGTTCCGTCTATGGCATCTATGGAGGAAGTTTTTATTTTGTTGTCTTCTATGCTGAGGAGTCTTACCACGCTAAGCCCTATGGGATTGGGCCTGCGGGGGGAGCGGGATGCGAAAACCCCCACCTTTATCCCCCGTGCCCAGGGAGGCTCAGCCTCTAAGGAGAAATCCTCCACCCGGTCCATCCAGAAGAGAACATAGATGTAGCGGAAGGTTTCCAGCCCCTTCAATCCCTGCTGGAATTCCGGATAGAGCTCTAAGAAGCACTCCCCCTCTTGCACGGGCTGGCGGGGAGCCTTCCATTTGTAGGGGGTCCTTATGACCCCTATGGGCCTCAGGCTCATCAGTGCGGAATTGTCAGGAGCCTTTTCCATCTCGTCCTGAAGGGAACTTCAAAGATGGACTTCACCACCCCCCAGAGCCAGTGGAATATGGTGGGGTATGCGTACTCCTTGGTGGAGGCCTTTATGCTCCAGTAGATAACCCAGGGCCTTCCCCGGAGATGGTCCATGGGGAGGAAACCCCAGAACCGAGAATCGTAGGAGTTGTTTCTGTTGTCCCCCATTACGAAGAGGTGGTTCTGGGGCACCACCACCGGCCCGAAGTCAGGGGGTATGTAGGGGGTGGATTTGAACCTCACATAGGACCCATCTATCATCCTTCCGTTAACATAGGCGTGGCCGTCCTTAACTTCCACTATGTCGCCGGGAAGGCCGATAACCCTTTTCACATAGTCAAATCTGGGGTCCTTGGGAAACTTGAAGACCACTATGTCCCCCCTGCGAACCTTTCCCACCGGGAGAATGAACCTTTCAAATCCGGTGGAGCAGGGGGCGTAGTAAAGTTTATTTACCAGGAGATGGTCCCCTATAAGAAGGGTGTCCTCCATGGAAGAGGTTGGCACCACGAAGGCCTGAACTACGAAGGCCTGAACGAAGAAGACGAAAAGGAGAGTATCGGCAGCTATCTCTAAGTACTTGGCGAATTTCTTCATGGTGAAAGTATATCACTGCCGGTTTCAGGTGGTCAATAAAAGGAGATTTCCTTATCTTTTCTTTACTTCGTAAACTATGACCCCTATGGGGTAGCTGTAAGTGGGATTTCCTATGTAGTAAGCTTTTCCCCTTATCCTTATGCCGCCTCTTGAGTTATAGGTTCTCTTTCTCCTGGAGTACTTTAGAAATTTCTTATGGGCTTCGGAGCCCTTGAGAAAATACCCGAAAATGTACTTTCTGGTGAAGTCTGATTCTCCGGGCCTCAGGAGTTTTACGCATTCGTAATCCTGGCGGGGTGCTTCTTTCAGAAAATAACTGCTGCACTTCTGGCCTATTCCGGCCATGAACTCCACGGCCTGGCCCGAAAAGCTCTTTGCCTTGGCCTTGAGGCTGAATTCGTCAAAGGCCACCTGGACATAGGAAGAGGGGGCCTGGGGCTGGGCCGAAGAAGCATAGGTTTCAAAGGTCTTTTTTGACCTCACCCCTTTTCCCGTGGGGGATAGGAGGTTGGGGATCACCTTGTCCAGGGGATAGGGCATTCCCCAGTTGGAGCGGGCGCTGGCCCTGGCTGCCTGGAGGGGAAGCCCCAGAAGCCTTCTTAGCTGATTCATCTCGTCCATGCGGAGTTTTCCAGGCCTGGATGCCGCGAAGCCCGAGAACTTTTTAAAGTACCATTTATCGGGCTTTATGCCGGGATTCTCTTCGGTGTTTCCTCCAGCGTCCGAGAGCATGTAGGATTCCGGATCCTCGTTCAGGTCCTGAAGGTCTTTCCTCTTCCAGACCACCAGGCTCTGGCCGTCCTCATCGGTGTAGATGTAATATCCACCCTGACATTGATAGAAGATATTTCCCTTCAGCACCGTAAGGTCGTTTCCGAAGGTGTTGCTCACGGCGTAGCCCGCCTCGCCTCCCTCTGTGAGGAGAAAGGCAAAGATATTGTCCTGGAGGATAGCCTCACCCTGACGGCCCACGAAAACCCCGTAGGAACCCCCCTTACCCGGCTGGAACCATCCGAAGACTACGGTGTTGTTCTTTATCAGAATTTTTGAACCGGCCTGGGCGCTTCTTGTGCTTATGGCAGTGTAGAAGGTGTTTATTATGAAGTTATTGGAAACCTCGTTCTCCTTTCCCTGCCATTTTATGTATATTCCGGGACCGTAAGGGTTTATGAGGATTGAATTTCTTATTTTTATATTGGGGCTGTAGGCCTTTATGAGGGCTCCCCTCCATGATTTTCTGGGTATAATTTTGCTTCTGTCAGGGGCGTAGGCGTTCCTGGTGGTGCCGTTTAAGACGAAGCCGTCTATGATCAGGCCTGAGTGGTCCCTCTGATAGTCCCCCTCAATAATCCCTTCGCCCAAGCCGGTAAACTTTCCCCGATAATCCTCTGCCCTCTCAAGGATGGTTAGGTGTTTGAAAGGATTTCTCTCGGAGAAGTCCTTGCTGTATCCACCCACTAAGGTAAGGTGAGGAACGGAAATTACGAAATGCCCGCTTCCCCCCTTTCCGTAATAGATTCCCTCTGCCACATGGATGACATCACCTCTCTGGGCCTTCTTTATGGCCTTCCAGAGGTAGCCGTAGGGGGCATCCTTGGTACCGCTTCCCGCGGCTCCGGACCTGACATAAATGTCCTTAGAGAAAATACCGAAGGTAAACCCCAGAAGAAGGGCAAAAACGAAAGCTTTTCTTTTCAATTGGACCTCCTTTCTTTAGATTTCGCTAAAATCTTATCAAATCCCCCTGCAGAAGGAAAAAATTTAACATTAAAAGGGCGGGGAAAAGGAGTTAAAATCACTTTGATGAGGGAGTTTATCAGGGCCAATGCTAATTATCTCGCCGATGGACTCACTATTTTTCGTTTTTTTATATCCACCCTTATCTTTTACCACGCCTGCCGATTTTCTTCTTTGGGGAGAATTACCCCCTTAGTCATAGCAGGACTCGGCTCCGATGTTTTTGACGGTATGTTGGCCAGGAAATTCGGGGGAACCTCCCTGGGAGGGCTGGATTACCCCGCCGATCTCGTGTTCGTAGGTTCAATATCCGCTTATCTTGTGAGGTCGGGCTTCGTCGCCCTGCTCTGGATGGTGGGCTGGACCCTTGGTCTCCTTGCCCTAGCCGCAGTTTTCAGGAACGATTCTCCGGTGGCCTTCTGGATGGGGAGTGCATACGGCCTTTTCATACTTGATGCCTATTTCCATCACATGCCCTCCTTCAAAGCTATGCTCGTCACCCTGGGATTGATAATTCTGGTGAATCCAGCCAGGGCAGCGTATAAGGTGAGAAGTTTCCTCAAGGACTTCTGGAGAGGATTGCGGGGGGAGGTTGAAAAGGATTAAGGAGGTGGTTAAAATATCGGTATGAGTAGGTTGTTTGCTTTAATGGCGGAAGAGGTGGTGGATGTAAGCTTCGTGGTTCTCCACCCCGAGGCTACGGATAAGGTGGTGGCTCAGCTCAGGGAAGGGGTGGGCCTTGGCTGGTATGAGAGGAAAAGCATTCATTCGGTCAGGCTGGTTGGCATCCAGCCTTCGGACCTTTGGCGCCTTGCAGAAACCATCCATTCCAGGATCGTCCTTTTTCACGCCAGAAGAGGAACCGTGGGAGATGCTGAGGTCATAAATACCCATCCCTTTACCCACGGAAGGTTCATGTTTATCCACGGCGGAACCCTGAAGGATTGGAGGGCCGTGGAGGAGGCACTTCTTCCCCAATGGAGGGAAAGACTTCAGGGAGAAACCGATAGCGAAAGGCTGTTCTTCTTCATTCTTCAAAACTTACAAGGTGAAGTGCTATCCAGCCTTAAACAGGCCGTGGATAAGGTTAAGGAGATCACCGAATACGATTACCTGAATTTTATCCTCTCCGATGGGGAGGCCCTTTACGCTTTCTCCAGCGGAGAGAGGCCCCTCCACTTCTGGAAGGGAAGGGTGGAGGAGGAGCTTTGCTGTTCCTCCTTAGTGGAAAACATTGCCGTAAGATCCCGGGGATTGGTGGGAAAGGAGGCGGTGGTGGTTTCCGGTCAGAGGTTTCAGATGGAGGGATGGAAAACCCTCTCCGGAGCCTTCCTCAAGGTTGACCCCTCTCTCCAGGTGGAGGTTGTCTAATCTGTGGAAGCCGGCAAGCGCAGGGTTAGATAAACCCTTTCCCCCTCCTGAAACAGAGATACGCATCCTGCGTAGGCCCTGGTGATTATTCCGTGCACCAGGTTCAAGCCCAGCCCTGGCCTTCCCCAGGTAGAGAAGAAGGGTTCAAAGGCCCTTTCGGCGGCTTCCCCATCCAGCGGTCCCCTGTTGGAAATTTCCAGGACCGCATATTGCCCCTCCCTTCTAAGGGATACCTCCACATCCCCCATCCTCTCGGCGTTGTCCTTTACCTCGCGGAGCACCAAGGAAAAGAGGGCTCTGTCCACGGTAAGTCCCATCGGTGGATAGTTGCCCCCGAAGAGGGAGCTTACCAGCTCAGATATATCCACCTCCTGACCCAGTTCTCCTTCCCTGAATCCGAAGAATTCCATAGTTTTTGCAAGAAGTCCGGAAGCCTCCATGGCCGAGCGGAGTATGGCCTCCGCGGAGGGGTTTTTCCGAAGTTGAAGGAGCTGGGCCCGGGCTATCACCGAGGTGAGCTTGTTGTTAGCCTTGTGCAGAACCGATGAGAAGAGGGCCGCCGAGGCCTTGCTGTGGTATTCTCTGTAGAGCAGGGATAACCTTCCCTGCCTTTCTTCCTCCCCCTTTATGTAAACCTTCCTGCCCCTGACCTCCAGCTTTCCTTCCAGAAATAGTCTTACCGCCTCAGGATATATTCTGTGTTCTTCCCGCAGAATTCTTTCCGCTAAGGTTTCTTCGGTGTCGTCCTGGTAAACGGGAACTACTGCCTGGAGAATAATGGGGCCGCTGTCCACTCCCTCGTCCACGAAGTGAACCGTGGCCCCGCTGAACCTTACCCCGTAGTCCACGGCCTGCCTCTGAGCGTGGAGTCCCGGAAAGGAGGGAAGAAGGGCAGGGTGTATGTTCATTATCCTCAGAGGGAATCTTTTTATGAACTGCGGCGAGAGTATTCTCATGAAGCCTGCCAGGCAAATAAGGTCTACCCCTCTTTTCTCTATGGCCTCTGCCATGGCCATGTCAAAGGAGGCCCTGTCGGGGTAATCCCTTCTTCTGAAATACAGGGTTTCTATGCCGTATTGTCTGGCGGAGGCTGCTCCCTGGGCGTTTTTCCTGTCCGTTATTACTAAGACTATCTCCCCTGGTATCTTACCTTCCTTTGTGGCCCTGTAGAGGGCCCTGAAGTTGGACCCCCTGCCCGAAAGCAGAACCGCTATTCTTCCCCTCATATAATCTCCACCCCCTCCCCCTTCTCTATTTCACCGATTACCCAGAATTTTTCCCCTTTTTCCCTGAGGTATTTTTCCACCCCCTCCTTTCCCACCAGGATCATCCCTATTCCCATGTTGAACGACCTGAAGGCATCCTCCTCAGGGATTTCTCCCTCCCTCGCGAGGAAATTGAATATCTCAGGAACTTCCCAGGAGCTTTTTCTTACAACAGCCTTTAGGCCTGGGGGAAGAACCCTTATGAGGTTCCCGGGTATCCCTCCCCCTGTTATGTGGGCCATGGCCTTTATTTTCTCCTTTACGGGAGAGAGAAGGGTGTAGTATTCCCTGTGGACCTTAAGGAGTTCGTCGGCAAAGGTCCTCTTCCGGTCCCAGGGGAGGGGGCTTTCGGGTTTTAAACCCAGCTTTTCAAAGATTATCTTTCTGGCCAAGGAATATCCGTTGGTGTGGAGGCCGTTGGAGGGGAGCCCTATTAATTTATCTCCCTCCCTTATTTCGCTTCCATCTATTATTTTTCCCTCTATTTTCCCCACTATGAAGCCCACCAGGTCGTATTCCCCTTCCCTGTAAAAACCGGGCATCTCAGCGGTTTCCCCTCCCAGAATCAAGCACCCCACCTTAGAACAGGCCCTGGCAAAACCCTCCATTATCTGGCCCAGAACATCCAGGTCCAGCTTCCCCATGGCTATGTAATCCATGAAGAAGAGGGGGGCGGCTCCGTGCACGAAGATGTCGTTTACGCAGTGGTTGACCAGGTCCTGGCCCACGGTGTCGTGCCTTCCCGTCATGAAGGCTATTTTGAGCTTTGTTCCCACCCCGTCGGCGCTGGCTATGAGGTTAATCTGGCCTATACGGTAAATCCCGCCGAAGAGGCCGAACTGGGAAGGGGAGACCCCGTGTTTCTTGAGGATCTCCCCTATTAAGTTGACCGCCCTTTCCGCATTGTCCAGGTCAACCCCGGCTTCCCTGTAGGTTACCATCTCACCTCCGGATAGAGGATGGAATTTAAGATAAACCTGAAGGTTCCCGCCGCCTGCGCCCTGTAGAGAGCGTCTATGCCTATAAGGTGAAAAGCTCCTCTTCTGTATTTTACATCCACCACCGCTGCCAGTCTGCTCAGGTATTTTTCGCCCTTAAGGTATCCTGCCAGAAGGATGTTCTGCCGGGGGAAATAGGCCACCACCCGACGCCTGATGTAAGGCTGAAGAGGGGGGAAGGTCCTCATGGCCACAGACTGATAGAAGACCGCCGGGACCTCCTCCTTAAATCCCAGGCCCAGGGGCAGGGAGTTCTTCACCTTTATCTTTACCAGGGCGTGGGGGCAGAAGAAGTCCTTGGCCCTGGAAAGTCCGTCCATCACCGGAAGCCTGAAGGCTTCCCAAGCAAGGCCTACAGCCCGGCCCATCAGTACTATCCTTCCGCCGGAGGATACGAATTTTATGAGGTTTTTCACTCCTTCCTTACCGATCCCTCCCATGTACTTTTTGGGAAGGTTAAGATACCACCTGTAAATTCCGGTGGGCTTTACATTTCCCATAATAAACTTGGGGTTCAGGGAAGGGAAGAATATGAGGTCGTAGTCCTTGAGTTTCCCCTTCTTGATGTCCTCGTTGTGGATTACCCTGTAGGGGACCCCGTATTCGTCCAGGAAGTAACGGAGCCATCCTTCGGTCATAACATGGCCCCATTGTTTGTAAACAGCTATTCTCGGGAATTTTACCCTGACGAAGCCCTGAAGTTTTTCCCTGCCCTTCAGTGTTATGTGGTTTTCATCCGCCAGCCTTTCCGCCAGTTTCCTGGGACCTTTAAAGCATAATTCGCCGCCAGAGGGATTCCTGTAAATTTCAAGACCCATCCTGGCCGCCTTTATCATGGCCCTGTAGGCGTAGTTTACCTCCGCAGAGCCGCAGAAGTAGGAGCCTTCCCCCATAACCTTCCCCCGGGGATAGGGATCCTTCACCTCCTCCAGGGCAACCTTGATGGGGGTTTTCACCGCTTCGTATTCTACCCCCATAAATCCTGGAAGATTGGTGGTGGTGACATCGTAGGGCCTTTCCTCCAGAGGATACCTGTATCTTTTGAAGAGTTCCAGGATGTAGGGCCTGTAGGGCTGGGAGAGGGGAATTATAAAATCTCCGGCCTGAATTCCCCCACCGCTCTCTTTGGCCCTGTAAACTTTTACTCCTCCCCAGATCAGCCTTTCCATCATCTTGGCCGTCCTGGTGGGGTCCTCCTGCTGAAGGGGGATACGATAGGCATAGGGTTTTTGCGTCCTTCCCAGCCTTTCCTCCTCTCTGTTTATTTTGAATATGGTGGCGAGGATTTCCTCAGGATGTTGGGCAACATAGTGGAGCCCTGCCAGGGAAAGCTCCAGCTCGTATTCCACTATGTCCCTCAGCCTCCACCATCCTCCCTTCCAGGGATTGGGAAAGGTAACTCTTTTGCCGTAGGCCCTGTCGCTCCAGGAGATGGAAAGCTCCGTGGGCTCTATGTAGATGGGGGTTGCAAGTTTAGAGCTGGCCATCTCAGAAAGTAGGCCGATGGAATTGTGGAACCATGCGGTATCGTCCAGGGCCCCTATCCACCATGCGGTGAAAAGTTCGTAGGATAAGACCCCTGTTTTTCCGCTGTCCTCCACCCGGTATGCCATGTAGGTTCCCATCAGGTTTATAAGCCTCCATATCAGGGGATTAACCGAAAAGGAGGGAGGTTCCTTGAAGGGCGGAAGGAAGAGCCTGGCGCCTGTGGAGCCCATCTGGTGTTCGTCTAAGATTACCACCGGGAACCACTCCCTGTAGAAAATCCTGGTGAGGTTCCTGGTCTCCTGCAGATTAATCATATACCAGTCCCGATTATCGTCGTGGCCTGCATAGTGATGATAGAGCCATGGCATCGCCTTGCCTTCGTCCTCGGTGCCCAAGGTCTTTCGGTACCAATCCACCACCATGTCCACTCCGTCGGGATTGGAGGAAGGAACGAGGAGGAGTATGACATTCTCCAGTATCTGTCTGGCCCTGGGGTCTTTTTCGGCTACCAAATTATAGGCCAATTCCATAGACATCTGGGAGGCACCTATCTCCGTGGAGTGGATGGTGCAGGAGATTAGAAATACCGGTTTGGCCCTCTTTACCACCGAAGGGTCCTTGCCGAAATAAACCTCCCGGGCCAGCCTTTTGTATTCCTCCAGGGAGGCCATGTTCTTTTCCGAGGTGATAATGGCCACATACATGTCCTTTCCCAAGGTGGTTTTTCCTATCTTTACCAGCTTCAGCCTTCCCGTGGTCTCTAAGGTTTTGAGGTAGGAGACTATTTGGCCGTAGTCCGCTAGTTTTTTGTCCGCCCCTGGCCTGAAGCCCAGAAATTTTTCCGGGGGAACTACAGCCCCCATGAACCACACGATAAGTGCGAAAAATATGATTTTTCTCATTTTTCCCTCCCGGGATATTTTAGAATTTTCTTTTGAAGAATGGCAAAAATTTATTGCAAAGGGGCAGGGAAATTCCATCCAGCGAAAGAACTCCTCCGAAATTTACCCTTAATTTGAACTTTCTTTGGGGCGGAAGGCTCCTTTCCACCCCCAAAAAGGGTAGATAAAGAACCCTTGAAGGTTTTGAGGGCAGGTCCAATTTCACCTCAACCTCCTGGGGTCGGGAGACTCCCCAGCCCACCCCCTTTAAGTTGATGAACCTTATCTGAAGTCCGCCCCCTGAACAGAAAACCAGGGATATCAGGGAGGAAGGGGCCTTTATCTTTATTTTCTCTGGGATGCCTATTTTTCCCAGAACCGAATTTACGAATTCTTCCCTTTCCCCCTCGGCATCTTCAAAATTGCCTTCCTCCCCGGCAGGGTCCCAGGGGGCTGCGTCCCAGAAGAAGTATTTTTCAAAGGGTATCCCTGAATAGATTGCCCTTCCCCTCCCGTATTTTTCCTCGTGGATAATGGGCGAAGGCCTGGAAATCTCCAGAACATCCGCCAGGGCCATACCTCCCCTGTGCCTTCCCCTTTCGTCGTAGAGGGAAGTTCTGTGGGTGGCTATTATAGTTCCCCCCTCCTCCACATATTTTCTTATTATATCCGCCTCCCTCTCCCCCATGGCTGCATAGTCGGGCAATATGAGAAGGGGAGCTGAGGAGATTAAGGTTTTTTTAAGGTCCTCTTCGTGTATTACCATAAAGGGAAGATGAGCCTCCAGAAGCATCATGACCATGCCGTAAAATCCGTCGGAATATTCGTCCCTTTCCCAATCTCCCCTGGATATGTAATCTAAGGTTGAGCGGGAGTGAACCACCAGGGCCTGCGGATAGGGGAAAAGGTTGGGTTGATAAAGTCTTTCCCTGTTTTTCCCAAGCCAATGGAATACCGCCCTGCGAAGGGCTGGATGGGGGATAGAGCTCATTCCCTCATCCCCTGAGGTGTAATAGGAAAAACCGGAAAATATTATGGATGCTGCGTGGAGCTTCACGGTGTTTTCCAGGTCGTGGGCCCAGGAGTAAACATAGGAGAGGGACCAGGAGGGTTTCCTCTCCAGTGCGTCCATGTCCCTCCAGGTCTTAAGCCTGGCCAGGAAGGAAAGCCATGAATATTTCTGGGCGCTTTCCTCAACTCCTCCTATTTCATGGGCCACCAGGTCCCCTGTCCTGGCCATATCCCTGGGGTCGGAGCCTGTCTGGGTGCAGAATACCGAGTAATCCACCGAGGTCTCCACCGCCAGCAGGAAGTCCGGATTTTCTCCCTTAATGGCCCTGGAATATTCCTCCACGAACTCCCTTATGAGTCTGTATCTCCAGGAAACATATTCAAGCCACCAGTCGTTTTCCCAATCGGGTTGAAAAGGGGGAGAGGGAAGGGTTTTACCGGTCTGTTTATGGAAAAGTTCTCTTGCCTCCTTCCCCACATCGGGCCACTGTCCTTCCCATCCGCCCCCAAAATCCCCACGAAGGAAGGGGACATCAAGCCATATCCCATCGGCCCCGGAAAGGGCAATTTTTTTTGCCTGCACCAGGTGGAGTTCCCTCATGCGGGAATTGGCGGGTGTAAGCCAAACATCCTCGCAGGTGGGGCAGACCCAGAAGGGCATATCCTCCATGGAGCCGAAGAAAACCGCCTTCCTTCCTGATATTCCCGTCTGGACCCAGGAGGGGTGGTTCAGGTAGAGGCTCAGGGCCCTTCGCTGAGGGTCAACCTTTCCGTCCCCGTCCAGGTCAAGGTCCGGGGTTACATATTCCATGGGGGCCACATAGTATATAAGTTTAACCCCGGGGAAGCGGGAGTGGACGAACTCTGCCCTTCTTTTTATTCTCTCCAGTTCCGTAGAAAGGCAGGGCTCATACAAGCATTTCCAGGAGTTTCCTAACCTTGACCAGTCAAGTATGACCGTAGCCCCGTCCTTTACTGCCCTTTTCACCACCTCCTCCCAGGGAAGGGGAAGGTCGTAGGCTGTGGCTATTTTAACCCCGAAGGCCCAGGGGGGGATTGAAGAAAGGAGAAGGGATGCGAAAAGGAGGAAAAGGAGCCTTCGCATGTTTAAATTATACATTCCTCGGTTATAATTTAAGAAGGAGGGGTACCGAAGTGGCCATAACGGGGTCGGCTCGAAACCGACTTTCCCGCTTTGCGGGAACGTGGGTTCGAATCCCACCCCCTCCGCTTTTTCTTTGTGATATAATTTTTCCCGCCGGAGAGGTGTCCGAGTGGCTTAAGGAGCACGCTTGGAAAGCGTGTGTCCCCTAAAAAGGGGACCGTGGGTTCGAATCCCACCCTCTCCGCCATTGAGAAAACCTGCACTGATTATAAATGGCGTCCTGGCTGTTCACCTGCCCCTTCCCGAACTCCGCCAGGCCCGGAAGGGAGCAACGGTAAGGGAAGCGGACAGGGTGGACAGAGGGACGCCTTGACTTTTCCCCCGCCGGGAATTATCCTTGTCTCTTAATGGAAAGGTATATTCCCATAGCCCGTCGCTATCGCCCGAGGACCTTTTCGGAGATAGTTGGTCAGGACCACATAGTTCGCATACTTCAGAACCAGCTGGCCACCGGAAGGGTTCCCCAGGCCTTTCTTTTTTCAGGAACCCGGGGGGTGGGGAAGACCTCCACTGCCAGGATTTTAGCCAAAGCCCTTAACTGCGAAAAGGGGATAACCCCGGAGCCCTGCAACCGGTGCAGGGCCTGTAAGGCCATAGACGAAGGAAATTTCATGGGGCTTTTAGAAATAGACGGGGCATCCAACAGGGGAATAGACGAAGTCAGGAACCTTCAGGAGGTAATATCCCAGAGGGCCTTGGAGGGCAGGTTCAGGGTGGTGATTATAGATGAGGTTCACATGCTCACCCAGGAGGCCTTCAACGCCCTTCTTAAGACCCTGGAAGAACCTCCTCCCCATGTGGTTTTTGTCCTGGCCACCACCGATTATCAAAGGTTGCCCATAACCATAATTTCCAGGACAGTTCATTTCCACTTCAGGGAAATTCCCGAGGAGATAATTAAGGACAAGATTGTGGAGATATCCCGCAAAGAGGGTTTTGAAATAGAGGAGGAGGCTGCCCAGGCCATAGCCCAGGTGGCCGAAGGAAGCCTGAGGGATGCCCAGACCTCCCTTGAGAAAGTAATAGCCTTCAGTCAGGGGAAAATAACCAGGGAAGCAGCGGAGAGGGCCTTAGGCCTGGTACCCCGCAGCATCATGGAGGAGCTTACCGGGGCCATCTCCCGGGGAAAAAGGGCGGAGATTTTCTCCATAGTAAAGGAAATAATAATCCAGGGCTACAACCTCAGGAGGTTCGTCAGGGATTACATGGCCTTCCTTCGGGGAATTCTTCTGGGAAAAACCCGGGGGAAGAGCAACCCCTTTCCCCAGATCTCCAAGGAGGACCTCATTCGTTATCTTCAGGTTCTTTTAGACGGAGAATATCGGCTAAGAAATGCCTCGGACCCCAGGACTTACCTTGAGCTTCTTTTCCTGAAGATGAGCTTTTTGAAGCACATAGTGGATTTGGAAGAGCTTCTGGACAGGGTTGTAAAAGGGGAGGTGGCCTCCCCTCCTTTGCCGCAGAAGGAGGAAAGTCCTGCGGAAAGGGAGCAGGAAAGGATAGCCGATCTGGAGCTGGCTCTTTCTAAAAAGAGCGAAGTTCTGGCCGTGGCCTTCAGGGAGGCCGATTCGGTAAAACTCAGCGGGGATACCCTTTCCTTGGTCTATTCCAGGGATTTTTACTATAAAAAACTTCTCGGCAAAAAGCAGGTTCTTGAGGAGGTGGCCTCCGGAGTTTTTGGAAGACAGATTAAAGTGGAAGCGGTGCTCAAGGGTAAGGAACCGGAGGTTCCCCAGGAGAAGGGGGAGGACCCCAAGGTGTTATTATTGAAGAGGATATTCAAGGCCAGAGAAATAAAGGAGGGGTGATGGACATAGGAAAGCTTATGGCCCAGGCTAAGAAGATGCAGGAGGAACTTCAGCGAAGGCTTCAGGAATTGAGGGTGGAGGGGAGTGCCGGAGGGGGGATGGTTAAGGTTCTCTTGGATGGTACTCGCACCCTGGTGGACATTAAAATATCGCCGGAGGTCTTTGAGGAGGGCGACCTGGAGATGCTTCAGGACCTTATACTGGCTGCCTTCCAGGACGCATATCAGAAGGTGGAGGAGGAGAGCGGTAAGATAATTTCTTCCTTAGGCATTCCTCCGGGCCTCATATAAAATGTACAGGTATCCGAAACCCCTCCAGAACCTCATCAATAAGCTGGGCAGGATTCCAGGAGTGGGAAAGAAGACCGCCCAGCGGATCGCCTTCCATATAATAAACATGAAACCAGAGGAGGTAAAGGACCTGGCGGATTCCATCCTGAAGGCCCGCTCCAAGACTAAGGTTTGCTCCATCTGCCACAACATTTCTGAGACGGACCCCTGCGGGATATGCACGGATAAAAACAGGGAAGGGGACAAGCTCTGCATAGTGGAAAAACCCATTGATGTGGCGGCCATAGAGAGCTCCGGGGTTTACAGGGGAAAATATCATGTTCTCGGTGGGGTGATTTCTGCCACCGAGGGCGTGGGACCCGAAAACCTCCACATCGCAGACCTCAGGGATAGAATAATAAGAGAGGGGATAAAGGAGGTTATCATAGCCCTGAACCCCACCCATGAGGGGGAAATTACCTCCCACTACCTTTTGAGCCTGCTATCCCCTCTTAACATTAGAATAACGAAAATAGGCATAGGCTTGCCAATAGGGGGAAGTTTGGAGTATACTGACCTGGTGACCATAGGCGAGGCTTTGAGGGCAAGAAAAAAAATAAAATAAAGAGGTGGAATAATGTATGGAATGCTTGAAGTGCGATGGCACGGCCGGGCCGGCCAGGGGGTGGTGACCGCCTCCCAGCTCCTGGCCGAAGTCATGGCTAAAGAGGGGAAACATGTTCAGGCTTTCCCCCATTTCGGGGCCGAAAAGAGAGGGGCTCCCATTGAGGCCTACACCAGGATTTCGGACAGCGAGATTAGGGTTCATTCCGAGATTGAAAAACCGGACATGGTCATCGTAGCTGACCCCACCCTCATAGGAGAGGTTCCCATTGCCGAAGGCACCGATGAGCGCACTTACTTCCTCTTCAACGCCCCCTTTGAACCCTCCAGGATCAAGGAGAAGCTGGGACTTAAGTCCGATAAGGTCTATGCCGTGGATGCCACCACCATTGCCTTAGAGGAGATCGGAAGGTACATACCCAACATTCCCATCTTAGCCGCCTTCTTCAAAACCTCGGGGATGATGAGCGTGGAGCGGTTCAGGGAGCTCATCCGGGAGCTGCTTTCCAAGAGGTTCAAGGAGAAAATAGTGGAGGCCAACCTGAGGACCATTGAAAGAGCCATCAAGGAGGTGAAGGGATTATGAGGAAATTGGGCTGGAAGGAACTACCACCGGGGGCCATTAACCCCTGGGCCGGAAACTTTATGGAGGTGAAAACGGGAAGTTTCAGGGGCGGGCTAAAGCCGGTCTTTCACGAGGAGCACTGCATCCACTGCCTTTTCTGCTGGGTTTTCTGCCCCGATAACGCCATAATAGTTGAGGATGGGAAGGTTAGGGGTATCAATTATGACTACTGCAAGGGATGCGGTATCTGCACGGTGGAATGTCCCACAAGCCCCAAGAGCCTTACCATGGAAAAGGAAGAGCTGCAGCTCTAAGGAGGTGAGAAATGGCAGAAAGAAAGATATTGAACGGAAACGCAGCCGTGGCCGAGGCTATAAGGCAGATTGACCCGGATGTGGTGGCGGCCTATCCCATAACCCCTTCCACTGCCATTGTGGAATACATAGCGAAATTCGTGGCCGATGGGCTTATGAGCGCTGAGTTTGTGACCCCTGAGAGCGAGCACTCCGCCATGAGCATGTGCGTGGGGGCTTCCGCCGCCGGAGCCAGGGTTTTCACCGCCACGGCTTCCCAGGGTCTCGCCCTTATGTTTGAGATCCTCTACATAGCGTCCTCCCTCCGCCTTCCCATTGTGTCGGGAATAGCCAACAGGGCCCTTTCCGCTCCCATCAACATACACGGCGACCACTCCGACACCATGGGAGCCAGGGATTCAGGGTGGATTCAGATATACTCCGAAAACTCCCAGGAAGCTTACGACAATATAATTCAGGCCTTCAGGATAGGCGAGAACCCGGATGTCTCCAACCCCGTAATGGTTGGTATGGACGGTTTCATACTTTCCCATGCGGTGCAGGACATGTTGGTGGAGGAGGACAGCAAGGTGAAGGCCTTCGTGGGGGAGCGCAAGCCCCTTTACAACATCCTGGATGTGGACCATCCCATAACCGTAGGTCCCATAGACTTTACCGACTACTACTTTGAGCACAAGAGAAGCCAGTTCGTAGGAATGGAAAATGCCCCTAAGGTTATCTTAGAGGTGGCGGAGGAGTTCAAGAAGGAGTTTGGCAGGGAATACGGTTTCTTTGAGCTTTACAAAATGGACGATGCCCAGCTGGCAGTGGTGGTGATAGGTTCCACCGCCGGAACCGCCAAGGTGGTGGTGGATCAGCTCAGAGAGGACGGGAAGAAGGTGGGACTTGTAAAGCTCAGGGTTTACAGACCCTTCCCTGCCAAGGAGCTGGCGGATGTGCTTTCCAGCATGAGGGCAGTGGCGGTACTTGACAGGGCCGCCAGCCCTGGGGCTGTGGGAGGCCCGCTTTTCACCGACATAAGGGCTTCCCTTTACGAGTACGAGAAAAGGCCCATCTTGGTGGATTACATTTACGGCCTGGGCGGCAGGGATATAGCTCCCAAGCACATCGCCGGGGTTTACGAGAGGCTGGAGAGGATAGCTGCCACCGGAGAGAGGGGCGAGCTCATCGGATATATTAATCTCAGGGAATAGGAGGTAAGAAATGGGTGTAAGAGCAAGATTAAAGGACCTGGCAGGTCTTGAGGATAAATTCGTCTCCGGGCACGGCCTCTGTCCGGGATGCGGAATTCCCATAATGCTGAGGCTGGTGCTGAGGGCCACCGAGTACCCCATAGTGGCGGTTAACGCCACCGGTTGCCTTGAGGTATGCTCCAGCGGTTTCCCCTACACAGCCTGGAAGATCCCCTGGATGCACAACGCCTTTGAAAACGCCGGAGCCACCGCTGCTGGAATTGAGGCGGCCTATAAGGCCCTGAAAAGGAGGGGGAAACTTCCCGGAGGGGATAAAAAGATAAAGATCGTTGCCTTTGGAGGGGACGGAGGAACCTACGACATCGGGCTTCAATCCCTTTCCGGAGCCATGGAGAGGGGCCACGATATAGTTTATATATGCTATGACAACCAGTCCTACGCCAACACCGGCGGACAGCGCTCCGGAGCAACCCCCTTCGGTGCCTCGGCCACTACCTCACCGGCGGGAACGAAGCTCCCCGGAAAGCTTCAGTGGAGGAAAAACCTCACGGAAATAATGGCTGCCCACGGTATCTACGCAGCCCAGGCCTCGGTCAGTCACTGGAAGGACCTTTTCATGAAGGCCCAGAAGGCGCTGGAAATAGACGGGCCAGCCTTCCTGAATGTTTTAATCCCCTGTCCTACCGAGTGGAAGACAAAACCGGAAGACGGCGTAAGGCTGGCGAAGATAGCGGTGGATTCCAAGGTATGGCCCCTTTATGAGGTGGAGAACGGGAAGTACAAGATAAACTATTACCCCAAGAAGGAAGTGGATGTGGTGGAGTGGCTGAAGCCCCAGGGACGCTTCGCCCACATGTTCAAGCCCGGCAACGAATGGATGATTGAGGAATATCGCAGGAGGGTAAACGAAGAGTGGGAGAGGCTGGTTAGATTGACAAAGGCATAGGGCAGTTCTAAAATAAAAGGGAGGTGGTATGAGTTTTCTCGTCCTTTACGCCGAGGAATACGAGGAGATAAAGGAAATACTTACTGCCCTGAAGAAGGAGACTAATTCCAGGATTGCCCTTATAGTGGAAAAAAACGGCCAACCCATAGCCTTTGCGGGCGAAATGGACGGGGTAGATACCACCTCCCTTGGCTCCTTGGTGGCGGGGAATGTAGCGGCCACGGAGGGGCTGGCAAAAATGCTGGGGGAGGAAAGCTTTCCCCTGATGTTCAACGAAGGGGCTAAGGAAAACCTCCACATCACCTTAATAGGGGACAAATTTATCCTGGCGGTTCTCTTTGACAAGAGAACCTCCCTGGGGCTGGTGAGACTCAGGGCCCGCAACGCAGCCCTGAAGCTGGAGAAGGTATTCTCCCGCCTGGAAGCGAAGATGATGCAGGAAAGGGAGAAGCTGGGGGGCGGTGAAAATCCATTGGAAGACCTTTCAGAGGAAGACATAGAAAAACTTTTCAAGTAGGAGGGAAGCAGAGCCCATGGCCATGATCAACCCCAGGCAGAAGGAACTCATTGCTAAAATCGTATACTACGGACCGGGCCTTGGTGGCAAGACCACCAACCTCAAGTACATTTTTGACCACACCTCTCCTTCCAGCCGTGGAGAGCTGGTCACCTTAAATACGCAGGGGGATAGGACCCTCTTCTTTGATGTCCTTCCCCTGAACCTTGGAACCATAAAGGGATACAGGATAAGGTTTCAACTCTACACCGTGCCCGGTCAGGTTTTCTATTCCGAGAGCCGCAAGATCATCCTCAGGGGTGTGGACGGGATAGTCTTTGTGGCTGATTCCCAGAGGGAAAGAATGGATGCCAACATTGAGAGTATAGAGGACCTTCAGGAAAATCTCAGGCAGTACAACTACTCCTTTGCCACCATGCCCTATGTTCTTCAGTTAAACAAAAGGGACCTTCCCACCGCCGTTCCCGTGGATGAGATGAAAAAGCTCCTGGTATTAAAGGGGGAACCTGTGGTGGAGGCCATAGCCATAAGGGGGGTGGGGGTTATGGAGACCCTGAAGGAAATAGCCAAACTGGTGCTTATAAACCTTAAGAAGGAGTTCCGTTAAACTAATCCTCCTCCTTCATCTCCTTTTTAATTATTCCGTATTGAAGAAGCTTTCTGTAAAGATTGCTCCTGGGGGTGTTTAGAGCTTCGGCGGTTTTCTTTATGTTCCAGTTGTGCTCCTTGAGCTTTTGAAGGAGGAACAATTTCTCCGCCCTCTCCTTGAAGTCCTTGAGGGTTTTGGCAGCGAAGACGGCGGATTTCTCCTCGTCCACCTCCACGATTATGTGATTGGGGAGGTGCTTTACATCAATCACCGGTTCTTCCACCATGGTCATGAGCCGGGCCACCAGGTTTTTTAACTCCCGGACATTTCCGGGCCAGGAATAGGCTTTGAGAAATTCCAGGGCCCTGGTGGAAAATTTCTTGGGGGGATAGTTGTTTTCCCTGGAGAATCTTTCTACGAAGTATTCTACAAGAAGGGGGATGTCGCTCTTTCTCTTTCTAAGGGGAGGAACCTTTATAACCACCACCCCTATCCTGTAATAAAGGTCCTCCCTGAAAAGCTTTGCCTTTACCAGCTCCTCCAGATTTTTGTTGGTGGCGGCTATTATCCTCACATCCACATAAATAGGTTTTGTGCTCCCCACCCTGGTTATCTCTCCTGTTTCTATGGCCCTTAGAAGCTTTGCTTGGGTTTTCAGGCTCATTTCCCCTATTTCGTCCAAGAAGAGGACCCCACCGGTGGCAGCCTCAAACTTTCCGATTTTCCTGTCCACAGCCCCTGTAAAGGCCCCCTTTTCGTGGCCGAAGAGCTCGCTTTCAATGAGTTCCTCAGGGATGGCGGCGCAGTTCAGGGTGAGGAAAGGGCCTTTTCTCCTTTCGGACAAAAGGTGTATGGCCCTGGCCACCAGTTCCTTTCCGCTCCCGCTCTCACCCTGGATTAGAACGGTGGTGTCGGTTCTGGCCACCTGGCGAATTTGCTTCCAGAGCCTCTGCATGGGTTCCGATTCGCCCACCAGATAAATTCCTCCCAAGGACCTTTCCTTAGGGCCGAATCTGCTCAGGGCTTTTTCCACCGAAAGGACCAGCTCCTCCTTGTTGAAGGGGTATATGATGACATCAAAGGCCCCCTGGCTTGCCAGCTCAATGGAGTGGGAGATGTTCCTGTCCTCCGTGATAATTATTACCGAAACCCCTTCGTCCTCCACCTCCTTCAGGATCTGCAGGGCCTCCTCCCCGTCGTCCATTATTAAAACCTCTGGATTTTCGGAGAGGATTTTCTTAAGAAGGTTTTCCCTGGAAACCCTTTCCAAAGGATAATCCTGGAGAGCATCTTCAACCTCGGCTTTGTCGCTCATTACGAATATACGCATATTCCTATTATAGTATAATTTTCGTGGGCGTATGTTCAGAAGGCTTACAGAGAGGGAGGCTGAGCTCCTCAGGGCCGAGGGAATTATAATCGGCACCAGCGGCTTTTCCTACAAGCACTGGAAGGGAAGGTTTTACCCCCGGGGCCTTCCTCAGAGCCAGTGGCTGGAGCATTACATGCTTTTTTTTCCATCGGTGGAGCTGAATGTCAGCTTCTACAGGCTTCCCTCCCCGGAGGCTTTTTTGAGCTGGGAAAAAAGGGCAAAGCCCTATTTTTCCTATGTGATGAAGCTTTCCAGGGTCATAACCCACCGCCGCAGGCTCAGGGTGGAGCAGGAGGAGCTGAACAGGCATCTGGAAAGGTATAAATTCTTAGGGGAGAAGCTGGAGGCAGTGCTCGTTCAACTTCCGGCAAGCCTCAAAAGCGATTCCGGCCTTCTGAGGGATTTTTTGGGGCTTCTCCCTGAGGGGGTAAGATTCGCCTTTGAGTTCAGAAACCCCGATTGGTGGAAGGAGGGGGTTTTTGAGCTTTTGAGAAGGGCCGGGGCGGGGATAGTGATTACAGACTGGAAGGGGATGCCGGAGGATTATCCCCCGGACTTTGAGCTTTACTACATAAGAAGACACGGTCCTTCCTCCCGTTATACCTCCCGCTACAGCGAGGAATACCTGGACCGATTGGCGGAGAGGCTCCTGGCCCTTCCGGGCACGAGATACGCCTTCTTCAATAACGATTACATGGGTTTCGCTCTGGAAAACGCCGGCTATCTGCAGAGGAAGGTCCTGGAGGCGATTTCATGATATAATTTTTTAGATAAATGGTATATCCCCTTTTTATTAACGACATAGTTAAGCTGGGCGCCCATCCCTCGGATTCCCTCCATCGCTCCAGGGTGATGCTAACCGATCCCTCCCCCGAAAGGCTTAAATTCCTCCTTTATTTTGCGGGCAGGCTCAAGCTTCTTTCCCCCATTGGAAAGGGCTGGAGGAGGGGGGAGAAATTCCAGGCCTTTTTGAGGGAGGACCCCGGCCGTTGGTGGAGTGAGTTCTTTCGGGTTTTTATGAAGGAGGACGGCTGGGATGAGCTGCCCATGGTGGTTAAACTTAAAACCATGGGAGCCAGGCCCTGTCCCTCGGAGGTGAGGAGGTTCCTGCTGAAAAATCTGAGGGAAGGGGAGACCAGCGGAGAATTTTCCAGGAGGCTAAAGGAGGAAAATCCTAATTTTTACAGGAGGACGGGGAACTGGATCATAAGGAGGGAGAGGAGAAGGCCGGAGTGGGAGGAGCTGGAAGGCAGGATAATAAACCTTTTCCTCAGGGAATTGAAGTGGCTTTCCATCCTGAAGGATGGGGATTCGGTGGAGTTTACAGGAGAGGGAAGAGCTCTTTTAGAGGGGAAAATCCCTGAGCTGAAAAGGGAAAAACCCCTGGTAAAGCCGGATTTTGAGGTCCTCCTTCCCCTTAATGCTGAGCAGGAAGCCCTCTTCTTTTTGGAAACGGTAGCCGAACCGGTTTCGGCCCAGGGATTTTACATATACAGGATAACCAGGGAGAGCATTTTAGGGGCCATGGAAAAGGGAACAAAGGCCAAGGAGATTCTCCGGCAACTGGGTTCATGGGGACCGGTTCCCGAAAACATAAGGGAAAACATCCTGAGATGGGGGGCCAGGTTTTCCAAAATAAGGCTTAGATTCGGAATAATTTTGGAGGTGGAGGACTCCCCTCTGCTTCAAGAGCTTATGCACATAAAGAAGCTGAGACAGGTGATGACCCCTATAAATTCCCGCTATGCCCTGGTGAATGTGGAAGACATTGAGGAAGTGAGAAAGGCCCTTCGTTCCGGAGACTATTATGCGGAGGTTCCTTCCAGCTGGGAAGGGAAGAGAATCCTCTTTCTTTCCCCTGAAGAGGCCAGGGCTTTAAAAAGGGTTCTCAGCCAGAGCCTGGAGGAACTTAAGTTTCCCCTTAACCTTATAATAGAGGAGGTGCTTGAAAAGATATGATCCCCCTTAAGGACGATATTCCCTCTGAAACCTTCCCTTTGGTAAATTACCTTCTCATTTTTCTCAACGCCGTGGTATTCCTATACGAGCTTTCCCTTCCTCCGGCAGCCCTTCACCGCCTTCTTTCCACCTACGGATTCGTTCCGCTGAAGCTTTCAGCAGTGCTTTCTTGTCCTCATTGTCCGGTGATTTCCGGTATCCTTCCTATCTTTACCGCCATGTTCCTTCACGGCGGATGGTTCCATTTCTTGGGCAATATGCTCTTCCTTTACATCTTCGGCGACAATGTTGAAGACGCCATGGGCCACCTGAGATATCTGGCCTTCTATTTCATAGCGGGATTTACGGCCGCGGTGTTTCAGTACTTGATAAGCCCCCATTTCCCTGGACCCATGATAGGGGCCTCCGGGGCCATAGCCGGAGTTTTAGGGGCGTATTTCGTGCTTTATCCAGGAGCCAGGGTTTTAACCCTGCTGTTCTTCTTCATCTTCGTGGATGTGGTTTACATTCCTGCCTTCTTTTTCCTCTTCCTCTGGTTTCTTTTCCAGGTTTTCAACGGAAGCGCCGCCTTAGCCATGGCCGGTGCCGGTGGGGTGGCCTGGTGGGCCCATATAGGTGGATTCATTGCCGGAGTGAGCCTTGTTCCTGTTTTCAGGAAAAGGAAAAGGCGTCCGTATAGAGTTTTCAGACCCTGGTAGGAGGTGAAGGATGAACTACTTTGATCTTTTCTGGATTTTTCTCCTTTTCCTTGCCTTTATCCCTTATCTGAAGCAAAAGATGATGGAAGGGGCGAGGATAAGGCTTATGAGGGAGATGGAGAAGAGGAGGGGCTCCAGGGTTATAATCCTCATCCACCGCCAGGAGTCCATGAGCTTCCTTGGAATACCTTTGGTGAAGTTCATAGACATAGACGATTCCGAGCAGGTGCTCAGGGCCATAAGGATGACCCCCCAGGAAATGCCCATTGACATGATACTTCACACTCCAGGGGGGCTGGTCCTGGCGGCGGAGCAAATAGCCAGGGCCCTTAAAGCCCACAAGGGCAAGGTTACCGTCTTCGTGCCCCATTACGCCATGAGCGGTGGAACCCTCATAGCCCTTTCCGCCGACGAGATAGTGATGGATGAAAACGCTGTTCTGGGCCCCTTAGATCCTCAGATAGGAGGTTACCCGGCTGTCAGCATAATAAAGGCCTGCCAGCAGAAGGACCCTGGGGACCTGGAGGACAAGACCCTTATCCTCAAGGACATCTCCGAAAAAGCCCTGGTTCAGATGAGGGGTTTCGTGGAGGAGCTTCTCAAGGACAGGCTGGGGGGAAAGGCAAAGGAAGTGGCGGAAAAGCTCACCGGTGGAACCTGGACCCACGACTATCCCATAACCGTGGATGAACTTAAGAAAATGGGGATTGAGGTTTCCACGGAGATGCCCGAACTGGTTTACAACCTCATGGAGCTTTTCCCTCAGCCCATTCAGAACAGACCCTCGGTTCAGTTCATACCTCTACCTTACGAAGGTTCCCCTAAAAGGGTGGAAAAATAGAAAAAATGTTCTAAATTATTAAATGAGCCCGGCTCCTTAAGCCACGGAAAGTGGCGATGCCTGAGGCCATCGGGTGAAGGAAGCCGGGCTTTTTTAATGTCCTGAAAATAGGACATCCCCCCGGGTTCCTTCCCTTTTAAAGCCCCTTTCGTTGGCACGATTTTTGCTTTTTTATGAACGAAGGAGGTAGCCATGAGGGAAAAGGTTAGATTGCTTTTGGGGCTTTTCCTCTTAGTGGGGATAGCCCTGGCCTACGGCGAAGGGACCAAATACTTCGCCAGGTTAAATTACCTTAAGGGTCAGGTTCTCATAGAGAGGGCCGGTGGGGAAGGATACGAGGATGCTGTCCTCAACATGCCCATAGAGGAAGGTGACAGGATAATCACAGCCGACGGCAGGGCGGAGATCTACATAGGTTTTGCCACCTTCCTCCGCCTGGACAGAAATACCAAGTTGGACCTTTTAGTTCTCCCCTCCGAGAGAGGGAGAAAGACCTTTGTTGCCAGGCTCATATACGGAAGAATATATCTGATTTCCTTCAGGGAGAAGCTCAAGACCACCGTGGAGGTAAGCGATGCCGAGTTCCGTCCCTTAGAGAAAGGCTCCTTCGTAATAATAAGGGACCAGGACTACATGGAGTTTCAGGTGCTCAGTGGCTATGCGGAGCTCAGGGCCGGCAGGGAGAGCTTAGACATTGCGGAGAACGAGAGGGTTTACATCAGGGGCTACGACATTTTCGGCCCCGAAAGGCTCGGTGACCTCTCCGACGATTTCTACCGCTGGAACATGGACAGGGACCGGGAGATTTCCGAAGGTTATACATATTCCAGATACCTCCCCCCTGAGCTTTCCGACTACGGCTGGGAGCTTTCCCGCTACGGACGCTGGAGATACCTTCCCCCCTACGGGTGGGTGTGGGTTCCCTCCTCCTATCCCTGCCCGGATTGGAGACCCTACTACTACGGAAGGTGGGTCTGGGTTCCCGGTGGGTGGTTCTGGGTCGGATACGAACCCTGGGGATGGGTGGTCTATCACTACGGAAGATGGGGATGGAGTGCGGGCATAGGCTGGTACTGGATACCGAGGCCCTACTGGGCATACGCCTGGGTGGATTGGTTCTGGTTTGACGATTATATTGGTTGGGTGCCCATAGACATATACGGAAGGCCCATCATCATAATAAACAATGTTATATACACCTCCTACGATTACATTCCCCTCCACTCCTATTCAGTGGTGGTGGTTCGTAAGGACATGATGGTGGCCCCCAGCATCAGGAGGGTAGCCCTGAGGAAGGACCAGCTTAGGGCCGTCAGGGCTTCCAGGGTGAGGGTGATGGGTTCAGCTCCCCCTCTGCGACCTGTTTTCGCCGTTAAAAAGACATCCCTGGGGCCCAAGAGGGTACTGGCAGGGGTTAGAACCGCTGCCGTAAGCAAGGGTGCCCTTTCCAGGGAGAGGTCCAGGAAACCTTCCTTCACATTTAGTTCCGGGTCTTCCGCTGTTCCCAGGGCAAGGTCCGGCTCCGCAGGCTCCTACCGCAGGGTGAAGTCCGGGAAGTCCTGGAGCACCGGTAAAACCGCCTCTAAGGCCACCATGCTCAGGGGAAGCTCAACTAAGACGAGAACAAGGACCTGGGGAAGCACCTCCTCCAGATCCTCGGCCACCAGGAAGGGCTCCGGGGCCGTCAAAAAGAAAAAGGACCGCACGGCTTACCTTCCCCACTCCAGGCCCTCCTCTTTGCAGGGATACAGAAGGGCCTCCTCCCGTTCTGCATACGGCAACTACCGGGTAGAGATTAAAAGGAAAGCTTCATCTTCTTCTTACAGGGGAAAATACACCTATGGTCGCCCTTCCTATTCTCAAAATTATCCCAGGAAGAAAACTTCCTTCTGGACAAGGGTCTGGAGGAGAATTACAGGAGGAGCTCAACAGGTAGAAAGAAACAGGTACAGGCTCTGGGGCGGCACATACCGTTTCTCTTCTAAATCCAGGAGCAGCTACAGTTCCTCTTCCCATCACAGCTCCTCCCGTTCCTGGAGTTCTTTCAGCAGCTCCTCCAGGAGTTGGGGTTCCAGTTCCCACAGCTCTTCCCATTCCAGAAGTTCCTCTTCGGCCAGGAAGAGAAAGTGAAATAAAGCCCCGGTTCCTCAGGGCAGAATGAGGACCGGGGTTCCTTCCTCCACCATTTCAAAGAGCTCAAGGATGTCTTTGTTTCCCATCCTTATGCACCCTCTGGAGGCAGGTTTCCCCAGGAGGTCTTCCTCCGGGGTACCGTGGATGTAAATGAACCTTTCCCTGGTATCCACATCTCCTCCCAGGTTCCTTCCTTCCTCAAGGCCTTCAAGCCAGAGAATTCTGGTGGTTATAAGGTCCCCGGGAGAGGGTATTTTTGCCACCTTTCCGGTGAACTTCCTTGCCACAAACACCCCTCCCACCGGGACCCCTTCTCCTATCTTTCTGTATATCCTGTGAAGGCCCAGAGGAGTTTTAAAGGAATTCTTCTCCTGGCCATGGCCGAACTTAGAGGTGGAAACGGGGTAGCTTTTTATTATCTCTTCTCTCTCAAGAAGGTATAGCCTCTGGGCGCTTAAAATCACCAGTATCCATCTTTTAAGCTCAAGCAACTCTCTGGGCTTCATCCAAATATAATAATAGCAAGAACAAGAATAACAGCCACCGCAGGAAATATGTATTTGTAAACCTTAATTAACCTGGCTCCGAAGAATTCCGCTGAGAGCACCAGGCAAAGGTGAAGGGGGGAAAGGAGAACTCCGGCGAATCCGCTTATATAAAGCAGGGATATCCCATCCATATTTTTTCCCACCACCGGGATGAAAAGGGGAAAGGCTATACCCACAAAGGCAGAGTTTACCCCGGTTAGAAAACCTATGGAGAAGGGCAGAAGCACCATGAGGGGGATGGTCCAGCGGGGATCCGAAGAAACGGCCCTGGTGAGCATGGGAAAAAGGGATGAATCCTTTACCAGGCCCTTGAATATCATAACCGAAAGTATAAGAAGAAGGATTTTGTGGTTGAAGGCCCTGGGAAGAAGTTTCGCAGCTTTCTTAAGGGAGAAGGACAACAGGCTGGAAAGCGAGACCACCAGGACCAAGGATAGGACCAGGGGCAGTTTCGCCAGGAGTATTAGGATTATTATCGTCAAAATTTCCCAGGAGCCGTAGAGGAAGTCCTTGAGGGCTTGATGTCCTTTGCTCTCAGGGTTCTCAGGGCGCAACCCTTTAAAATCTTTCCAGAGCAGAATATACCCCAGGGCTGCGGCTATGAAGGTGAAGTAAAACTGGTGTGCCATTAGCCCAACGGCCTTTATTTCAAAAACGGCTACGGTGAGTATGAAGCCCTGGTACAGGGGCCAGAAGAACTCCCAGATGTGTCTGAACCAGTAGTTGGCGAAGGTTTTTATCTCAGGGGTTAGGTTCTCGTCCTTCACCACCTCCTCCACCATGGGGGCGGAGACCAGGGCTCCTCCCGGCATGGGAAGAAGTCCTATCAGGGCAGGGGAGAGGGTGGCCTGGAGGAAGCGGGAGGGCAGCAGCCCGGCCATCCCCCGAAGCAGTCGTGGGAGGGAGGATTTTTCCTTTTGAACTTCCACTAAAAGCAGAACGAAGTAAATAAGCAGGAGGAGGTTCAGGGTTGTGGGGGATGCCGCGGATTTAACCACCGACTGCAGGAGCCTTTGGGGTGGCATATTGAACAGGAAGCTCAGAAGGAGTCCGGAGCCCAGAACCACTATGTAGAGGTCTATTTTCAGAAAAAGCAGGATTAAGAAGACCAGAAAGACCAGGCTCAACTTCAGAATCATGGGGCAGAAATTCTATCCCATAAATTCTCTCAAATCAAAAAAAATTTTAGGGACAGACCCTTTTTTGATATAATTACCCCGGAGGTTGCCATGGCGAGACTTGCCCGACATTTCCTCAAATTTTCCTCCCCGGCCTACTACCACCTCATCTGCCACCTTCAGGACGAGCTCCCCTACCTTCGCCCCTCGGACAAAGAATACCTCCTTCGCCTTCTTCGCAAGCTCACCTCCGTCTTTGCCCTCCGCCTCAT
>JALSNJ010000036.1 GCA_026987025.1 Candidatus Aminicenantota bacterium
AGAAGAAGGGGGGAGGTGGAGGCCCTGGCGGAGCTTCACGGTCCGGGGATGGTCTTCGGGAGGGGAAAATTTGGAAAAAGAGTCTGTCCCCAAAATTGGAATTTGGGGAAACAGGGGAAAGGGTCTGTCCCTAAATTTCCCCAGAAATGGGGGCATATCACCGATTTCTGACTGTGTGCCCATTTTTTGGAAAAAAGGATGTGAAATTTGCTATAATTTTAAAGATGAAGAGAGTAGCGAGAAAATTCAGGAACCTCAAAGAAGCCGAGGAAAGAGAGATAGAAGAGCAGGTTTCCCTCTCGCTGGAGGAGCGGCAACAAATTGCCAAAGCCCTGAAAGAGAAAATTTACGGGAAAAATCCCCCTGATGTTCGGGTATGGGAG
Organism: Candidatus Aminicenantota bacterium; assembly: GCA_026987025.1. Taxonomy (GTDB): domain Bacteria; phylum Acidobacteriota; class Aminicenantia; order S016-38; family S016-38; genus JALSNJ01. The sequence continues at coordinate 384 of JALSNJ010000036.1, forward strand.
CGTAGGAAAAGGTGAAGGCGTCCTATTTTTCCAGAGACATCCAGGAGTTTATATGCCTTCTTTACAAGCACGGAGTCCGTTATTTGATAGTTGGGGGTGAGGCGGTTATTTACTACGGCTATGCGAGGCTTACCGGAGATGTGGATTTTTTCTACGATCCTGCCAGGGAAAATGCGAAAAGGCTTTTTAAAGCTCTTTTTGAATTTTGGGGAGGGGATATTCCTGCCATAAAAAGCCCAGAGGAGCTTATGGAGCGGGGAATTATAGTTCAATTTGGAGTTCCTCCTAACAGAATAGACCTGATAAATGAAATAGAAGGGGTAAGTTTTGAGGAGGCGTGGAAAGGGAGGGTGGAGGAGGTGCTTGAGGGAGGGATATGTGAGGGAAAGGTTTATTTTATAGGATTGCAGGAGCTTATAAAGAACAAAAAGGCCGCCGGCAGATACAAGGACCTTGAGGACCTGAAATATCTTCTTTCTGCTCTTAAAAAAAGAAAAGGTTAAAAGAGCCGTCCTGATATGCCCATTAGATAGCTTCCATTGCCTGCATGTCACTCAACATTAAGTTTGTCCAAAGAAACAGGGGCATATCAGCGGGCAGTTGAAAAAAGGGGTCTGTCCCCAAAATTGGAGGGGAGGGAAAATTGGAAAAAATGGAAAAAGGGTCTGTCCCTAAATTTGGGGGAGGTTAAGTCTTTATGAGAAATGGGGGGATATCATTTATCCAATCTAATACAGGTCCATATCATTGCTCATCAGTAATATCCTCTTTCTCTGTAATAGCTAAAATATAGAGGAGTTTTTTATCAATTTGAAGGGATTCAAGAGTAAAAACTCCTGTAGATGATTTGTAGGCATTACTAGATGCATCAGCCATAACTTGGTAGATTATCATTCACTTTCACCCACTTTGACTAATCCAAAAATAACTGAAATACCGTACTTATCCTCTGCTACACTAACAAAAAATATGTTTCTTTCTCCTGTGACTCTGTTCTTTAATCCTATATAATAACCTCTATAATACATTGGTATTTTTTCCCCAGTTGTAGGTACTGTTATCATCCTCTTTCCGATTTCAGGCATCAGGCCAACAACCTCAAAATTCTTCGGGACCTCAACCCATGCATGGAGAGCACCATTTTTATATGCAATCCACATATCATATCTTTCGCTTGCATCAAACTCGTATTTATCTGCGTTCTTTAACCTTAGAAGAGCGAAATCATCAATATAATCATTTCCGGGTTCAAGATCTTTCTCAAAAATATAAACATGCCAATCTCCCTTTGATATTGGCAATGCAACTTTTCTTGGAATAAAGTCAGAAGAACCTACAATATATTTTTCACCATACACTTTCCTTATTAAGAAAATTGAACTTGGACTTGCAGCAACTGACCATTCACTTCCTTCAATATCTACATCCTCAGTAGGATAATATAGCAAGAAGTAATCCAATTCGTTAGGATGTTTTCTTACCCACTCCTCAGCACTGTCCATAAATAAAGCCATATTAAACACATGAGTCTTAACTTCATTTATTGTTGTTGCTCCTGCATCTAACCACTTCTCAACTAAGTTTTGCTCAACACCTTCAATATTTTGCTCAGCATCTAATATCTGCTTCCAGTATTTTTCAAATTCTTTTTGTTTAAGAGTGACTTCTTTAACACCTGGGCCTGGTGCAGCAAGACCTGGAGCTATTCTCACCACAGGCAAAGAAGGATAATTCAAACCATTTTTCTTCTCCAATTTTTTCCCTTTTGGATTTAATCCTTCAATGATCCCTTTCTTATTTCTCAGTATGTCTGTAATGGATGGGACGGTGCTTGGGGCAGGGGGTTTTTTGGGTTTCTTTTTGTGGTCCTGCCCGAGGGGCCCGGCCATGGAAAGAAGGGCAAGGATGAAGGCTAAGGAAAGGGCCGAAAGTTTCCTGCGAAATTCCTCAGGGGACAGGCGCAAACCTGCTCTCATCCTTTCCTCCTATTTTATTTTAGGAATTTTTCCCGGAAGGTCAAGGGGATTTCGGGCTATTTCCGGGGGAGAAGGGGGATTTTTTCCAGGTATATTCCGTCCTCCTTTACCCCGTAGAAGATAAGGTGAGTCCCCACGAACTTCATCCTGGGACCGTAGTGGGGGCGGAGGAATTTTCCTTCTCGTCGGGAAAGGACATACTGGCTGAGGAAGTAGTCGTATCTGGCGGCGGGTTTTCCGTCTATGTAGAGGACCTGGGGCTTTCCGTCCGCAATGAAGGCCACATGGTTCCAGTCCGGGGAAACGGTGATGGTTCTGGCCAGAATGAGGGGGTAGAGGCCCAGGGATTTTCCGTAGAAGATGGCCTCCCATTTTTTGCCCCTCTGCACCACGAAGAAGTATCCCTTTCCCAGTTTCAGGCTGTCGCGGAGGACCCCCTGATATGGGCCGAACTCCACTCCGTTTATGTTGACGAAGAAGTCCTTTCCCCTCTTTCCCACGAAGGCGAATTTTTCCCCGTGGAAGGTAAGGGACTCAGGATAGATGGCCTGGTAGGCTCTGGTCCTTTTGCCTTTGTATTGGGCCCTCCATCCCTCCTTTCCCAGGGTTACCAGGAAAAGGTCCCTGCCCAGGAACCGGAGGCTTCCCCTCAAAATTCCCCGATAGGTTCCTAAGGGTTTTCCGTCCACCACCACGGTATATTTATCCTTCCCTTCCTTCGCCACGAAGGCGATTCTGGAAAAGTCCCGGGAAAGGACGATGGAGCTCTTTATTACCCTGTCCATGGGACCGCGATAGATAAGGCTGGCGCCCAGAAGGGGAAGGGCTATCATTGTTGCTATCCATCTCTTCATTTCAACCTCCTTAGTTTATAATTTTATACCCGGAGGTTGAATATGAGAAACGAATTTTTTGAGGTCACCATATCCACTAAGGGGTATGCGGACATCCACGACCTTTCCTCCTTGGTGGAGGAGTTTTTGGGGAAGGTGGGGGCCAAGGACGGGCTTTTGACGGTGATAGTGCCGGGCTCCACCGCGGGGATCACCACCATAGAATACGAGCCGGGGCTACTCAAGGACTTTCCGGAGCTTATGGAGAGGCTGGTTCCCGTCAGGAGATACCATCACGACAGCACCTGGGGGGACGGGAACGGTTTTTCCCACCTGAGGGCTTCCCTGATAGGGGCCTCCATGAGCGTGCCGGTGAAGGGAGGAAGGCCGGTGCTGGGGACCTGGCAGCAGTTAGTTCTGGTGGACTTTGACAACAGACCCCGGTCCCGAAGGGTGGTTTTCCACTACATGGGGGAGTAATCAGTCGTGAACCACGAAGGTTATCTTCATCAAAACCCTGTATTCTTCAATTTCCCCCTTTTCGTTGACCTTAACCTCCTGCTCCTTAATCCAGGCAGAGCGGATGTTCTCCACGGTTCTGGCGGTCCTTTCAATGCCCTGCCTTATGGCATCCTCAAAGCTCTTTTTGGATGTGGCCTTGATCTCAATGATTTTGGCAACGGACATTTTTTCCCTCCTTTTTTCTTTAAGGTTAACATCCCGGAGCCTGGGTGGCAAAGGGGTTCAGGATGAAAAAAATAAGGGTTCTCATATATTCCCCTGAAAGGATTCCCTTCTGGAGGTTTCCCCTCTGGCTGGTGGAGGAGATAAGGAGGGAGTTTCCCTCCTTAGAGGTGGAGGTGAATTTTGGGGACAGACCCCTTTCTGAGCTTATAGGCTCTGCGGAGGTGCTGGTGAGCGGGAGGCTCCGCCGGGAGGAGTTTTTGATGGCCCGCCGGTTGCGGTGGGTGCATTCTCCCTTCGTGGGGGTGGGGAACATGCTCTTTTCGGAGATGGTGGAAAGCCCGGTGGTTATAACCAATTCCCGGGGGGTAAACGCCGAGGCTGTGGCCACCCACGCGGTAAGCCTTTCGCTGGCTCTTATAAGGGGCCTTGCCTGGGCCTTTGAAAAGAAGAAAAACCGGGATTACGACCACCGCTTCTTCACCGAGGCCTTCCTTCCCCGGGAACCCCAGGAGGTGGTGGCGGGGGTCTTCGGCTACGGGGAGATAGGAAGGAGGGTTTTCCGCCGGCTTAAGGCCCTGGGCTTTGAGACGGTGTGCCTGAATTCCTCCGGAACCAGGGGCTGTTATCCCTTCTCATCCCTGGAGGATTTTCTTGAGAGAATTGAGCTTCTGGTAATTTCGGCTCCCAGGACCCCCCAAACCCAAGGGTGCATTGACCTGCGGAGGATGGAAATCCTCGGAGGTTTCGTGGTAAATGTGGGCAGGGGAAAGATAGTGGTGGAGGAGGACCTGGCCAGGGCCCTGAAGGAGGGGCACCTGAAGGGGGCGGCCTTAGATGTTTTTGAAAGGGAACCCCTCCCGAAGGAAAGCCCTCTATGGGAAATTCCCAACCTCATAATAACGCCGCACATAGCGGGAACTTCCCCCCTTTTCTGGAGGAGGGAAGGGGAGCTTTTGAAGGAGAACCTCCGCCGGTTCCTGGAAGGGAGGCCCCTGCTCAATCGGGTGGATAAGAGGAGGGGTTATTGAGGAGGGCTTCCACCTCCCCGAGGATTTGCTCCGCCGGGATGTCCTGAACGCACCGGGGATAGGGCCAGGGGCATTTTTTCTCAAAGCAGGGGCGGCAGGGGAGGGGCCTCTCCACTATCCTTACGCCAAAATTCCTCCAGGGGCGGTAGTTTTCCGGCAGGTGGGGGCCGAAGACCACCACCATGGGGGTTCGGGTGGTGGAGGCCAGGTGGGCCAGGCCGGAGTCTATTCCAACGAAAACCCTGGCCCCGGCGATGAGGTTTCTGGTGGAGGGAAGGTCCAAACCTGCCATATTCAGCCCTATCCCCAGCCTTTCTATGGCCTCAGCTTCCCCCTTATCCCCCAAAAAAACAGGGAGGAGACCCATATCCAAAAGGTGGGAGGCCAGTTCCCTTGCCTGGATTTCAGACATGGACTTGAGGGGGGAAGCGAAGGGGTGAAGGGCGGCGTAGGGTCCCTCCAGGGGGAAGGGCCGGGGGGGAGGAAATCGGTAGGGACCGGGCTTTTCTTCAATCCCCAAAAGGTTCAAGAGCTGAAACTGGTTCTCTATGTGGTGGGAGGTGGGGGAAATTCTCCGGGGGACTGAGGAGGTGTAGAGGAAGGCCCAGCGGGTCCGGAGGCCGTAGCTCCGAGGACAGCACCACCGGGAGATGAAGGCCGTCCTAAGCCCGGAGTAAAGGTCAAGGGCCAGGTCAAAATCCTCCTTCCTCAGCCAGGTGGCAAATTCCCAGGTGCGCCAGGGCCCCATTCCCCTGGGCATCTTCACCACCCGGTCCACGGAGGGATGGTCCTGGAAAAGCTCAGCGTAGGGGAATTCCACCAGGTAGTGAATTTCCCAGGAAGGTCTCGCCCTCTTGAGGGCATCCGCCACCAGGGTGGCCAGGATGGTATCACCCAGTTTTCTCGGCCTCAGAAGAAGAAGTTTTTTCCTCTCCTTCAAAATAGGCTTCCTCTTCCAGCATTATGGGGATGCCGTCCCTTATGGGATATATCCTGCCGCATTTTACGCATTTGAGGCCCCTGCCGTCGGCGGTAAGCTCCACCGGTTCCTTGCAAACAGGGCAGGCCAGAACCTCCAGAAGCTCTTTATCTATCATTTTCCCCTCCGTATTGTCTGTCAAGGATTATGGTCACAGGCCCGTAGTTTAAAAGGCTTACCTGCATCTTAGCTCCGAAGACCCCCTCCTCCACCTTTATCCCCATCTGCCTCCATCTGCGGGCCACCTCCTTCAGCATTTTTTCCGCCCTTTCAGGCTCCTCGGCCTTAGAAAAGGAGGGACGCCTTCCCTTTTTTATCCTGGCAGCTAAGGTGAACTGGGAGACCAGGAGAACCTCCCCGCCCACATCCATGAGGGACAGGTTCATCCTCCCCTCTTCGTCCTCAAAGATCCGAAGCTCCGCCACCTTCTTGGTGAGGAACTCCATCTCCCTGGGGCCGTCGCCCTTCTCCACCGCTGCCAGGACCAACAACCCCCTTCCTATCTCCCCCACCACCTTCCCCTCCACCTGCACCCGGGCCCAGCGGACCCTCTGTATGACCGCCCTCATCCCCTTCCGTAGGCGAAGAGCCCCCCGGCCTGAAGGATCTCCAGCTGGACCTTGGAGGCGGGCTTGGCTCGGTATTCCTTCCCGCTTCTCAGATTCGCTATTTTCCCGCTCTCCATGTCAATTTCCACCTGGTCCCCTGAGGCGAATTCCCCCTTTTCTATCAGGAGGGACAGTCCGGGAAACTCAATTATAGGGAGGGCGGAGTTTATGGCGTTTCTTTTGTAAATGGCCCCGAAGGACTCGGCCACTATGGCGGCTATCCCCAGGGCCTTGAAGCAGTCCACCGCGTGTTGTCTGGAGGAGCCGGCTCCGAAGTTCCTTCCGGCGAAGATTATGTCTCCTGGGCGGGCCTTCCGGGGAAAATCCTCCCATCCCTTCAGGTTCCCCAGGGCGTATTTCCCCATTTCCTCAAGGTCTGTGATGGCCAGGTACCTGTTGTGGTAAATCTGGTCGGTGTCAATGTCGTGGATGGGCTTTCCTTCCTCGTCAGCAAGAACCCATATCCTTCCGGCTATCTTCATTTTCACCTCCGCCGAAATTATAATATAATTTGCCGAGGAGGTGAAAATGCTTCGCGGTAAAAGGCTCGCCATACTGCTGGAGGAGCTTTACGACGAGTTTGAGTTCTGGTATCCGAAACTCCGACTGGAGGAGGAGGGGGCGGAGGTGCTGGCGGTGGCCCCGGAGAAGAAGACCTACAGGGGGAAGAAGGGTTTTCCTGCCCAGGCGGACCTGAGCATAGGGGAGGCAAAGCCCGGGGACTTCCACGGGGTTTTAATACCCGGTGGATACTGCCCGGACCGGCTCCGCCGCTACCCTGAGGTTCTTGATTTCGTCAGGAGGATTTACGAGCAGGGGAAGCTGGTGGCCACCATCTGCCACGGAGGATGGGTCCTTATCTCGGCAGGGATAGTCAGGGGAAAAACCCTCACCGGATTCTTCGCCATCAGGGACGACTTGGTAAACGCCGGGGCCAACTTCGTGGACAGGGAGGTTGTGAGGGACGGCAACCTCATAACCTCCAGGAATCCCAAGGACCTTCCCTTCTACATGAGGGAGATAATAAAATTCCTCGGGGAAAAGGCTTGAGAAGGACCTTAGTTCTTACTGTAATTCTGGTCTTGCTGGCAGGGGTGGGCCTTGCGGGGGAGGATGTCTTCAAGGCCCAGCTTCGCCGCCTCCTCAAGGCCTATGCCTACATAAAAACCTTCTCCTACGAGAAGGTGGAGGGGAAGGAGCTTCTTTTCGCCGCGGTGAAGGGGATGACCAGGGGTCTTGACCCCCATTCCAGGTTCCTGGACCCCCTTACCCTGAGAACCCTCCGGGAGGACCAGGGGGGCAAGTTCTACGGTCTGGGCATAAGCATAACCTCTGTAAACGGTAAGATCACCGTGGTGCAGGTCCTTCGGGGAACGCCGGCGGAAAAGGCAGGCCTCCTGGTGGGGGACGCCATAATTGAGGCCGACGGAAAGTCCCTCATAGGCTACACCCCCTCGGAGGCTGTAAAGGTACTGAGGGGTCCCAAGGGCTCCACGGTGAGGATTCTGGTGGAGAGGGAGGGATACAGCAAGCCCATAGAGTTTACCATAAGGAGGGCTGAGATTCCCCTGAATACGGTAAGGGCTTCCTTCATATACTCCGGCGATGTGGGGTACATAACCTTAACCTCCTTCGGTCTGAAGTCCCCGCAGGAGATGAGAGAGGCCATAGGGAAGCTTAAATCTCAGGGGATGAAGTTTTTAGTTCTGGACCTGCGGGGAAACGGGGGAGGGGCCCTGAGTTCGGCGGTGGAGATCTCAGACCTTTTTTTGAAAAAACCGGATATCATCGTTTCCATAAAGGGAAGGGGAGGGGAGCACCTAAGGACCTTCAGGGCGCAGAAGGACGGTCAATTTGAGGACTTGCCCTTAGCGGTCCTGGTGAACCGCTATTCCGCCTCGGCGTCGGAAATTCTGGCCGGGGCACTCCAGGACAACCGAAGGGCCATTATAGTGGGGGGTAAAACCTTCGGAAAGGGCCTGGTCCAAACCCTGCTGGCGCTTCCCTTTGACTCGGCCCTGGCCCTTACCACCGCCAAGTATTACACCCCCTCCGGCCGCTGTATTCAAAAACCCTTCGGGAGCTGGATACTTTACTTCTGGGGGATAAATTCCCCGGATTACGATAAGATGCCGGGGGGAATTGTTCCGGACATTAAGGTCAGGCCCGAACTCCTCAAGGAGCTGGCGGCCAGGATGAGGGGGAAGGGGCTTTTTTTCCGCTGGGCCAGTCTTTTTGCCAAGGGAAGGAGGCCCTCGGCCCGGGCTAATCTGCCAGGGATCAGCTCACGAGGTCCGTTAAACATTGAGGTGAGCCAGGACATGCTGAGGGATTTCCTGGGCTATTGTAAGAAGAACGGGCTCAGCTGGAGCGAAAAGGAGTTGAAGGAGGCGGAGAAGGACATAGTCTTTGAACTGAAATACGAGCTGGCCACGGTGCTCTGGGGCCCTGAGGCCGCCACCAAGGTTCTCCTCCAGGTGGACAGGGTTTTTCAGAAGGCCCTGCAGGCCAGGGGGCAGGCTGAAGAGATGACAAGGGCCTACATTGCCAGATGAGGAAAAGGCGAGTTAAGAAAAGGGAAAAGTCCCAGTTGATATTGATTTTCACAGTGGTCCTCATATCCCTGGTGATAGCTGTGGTAACCCTTATGGACCTGGTCAGAATAATCAAAACCCAGGGGGAGATAGAGAGGCTGCGGGTGAATATAGAAAGGCTGGAAAGGCAGGAGAAGGAGCTTCGCCGGCAGGTGGAGTGGTTGAAGGCCCATCCGGAGGACCTGGAGCCCTTTGCCAAGGACGCCCTGGAGGTTCAGCGTCCCGACGAAAGGGTGGTCGTGGTGGTGGAGAAATGAACGAGGCCCTGAATGTTCTGGCCAAGCTCCTGCTTTCCGGCTCCTTGGGGGGGATAATCGGTCTGGAGAGGGAACTTAGCCGAAAGCCCGCCGGCCTCAGGACCAACATCCTCCTGGCCATGGGGACCACGGGCTTCGCCCTGCTATCCCTGGCGGTTCCCGTCAAGGGCTTTGACCCTTCCAGAATAGCTGCCCAGATAATAGCCGGGGTAGGGTTTATAGGAGCCGGTGTAATAATAAGGACCAGGGCTTCTGTCCACGGGGTTACCACCGCCGCCACCATCTGGGCGGTGACCGCGGTGGGGATGGCCGTGGGCTTTTCCCGCTATTACTTGGCGGTTTCCCTGACAGCCCTGGCCTTCCTGGTTCTGGCGGCCCTTCGGAGTGTGGAGGCCAGGATGGTCCGCAAAACCTCCCTGAGCAACCTAAATGTTTATATCAACAATAGAAGGGAGATCCCCATTTTGAAGAAGCTGGTGGAGGATGCCAGGGGAGAGGTTCTTGACATGGGGATAACCAAGGAGGGAAAGGTCTTCAGGGTGGAGATGATGGTGGAAATCCTTCCCTCCTTAGAGGGGGAGCTTGTTGCCAGAATCTTTGAGCTGAGGTCCGTGGAAAGGGTGGAGAATGTTTAGGATTTACTTAGCTTCCTCCAACCGCCACAAGGCTGAAGAAATAGGGGAATTCTTGGGCCCTGTAGCCCGGATTCTGATTTACCCGGCATATAGGCCTCCCCTGGAGACAGGCAGGGATTTCAGGGAGAACGCCTTGATTAAGGCCCGCTCCCTTTCCCGGCTGATTCCGGCGGAACTGGTCCTGGGTGAGGATTCCGGGCTGGTGGTCCCTTACTTGGGAGGGGCCCCCGGAATAAAATCCCATCGCTTTTCCCCCTCGGGGGAGGACCTGGACAACATAGAGAAACTTTTGGAGGCTCTGAAGGGTGCCAGGGGGAAGGAAAGGAGGGCCTATTTCGTGAGCTACGGGGTGCTGGCCAGGGCCGAAAGGGTTCTGTGGGAGGGGGAGGGGAGGGTGGAAGGCCTGATTGCCGAAGAGCCGGGGGGAGAAGGTGGATTCGGCTACGACCCGGTTTTTTTCTATCCCCCTGCTGGAAGAACCTTCGCCCAGCTTTCCCGACAGGAGAAAAACCGGGTAAGCCACCGGGGAAGGATGCTCTCTCTGCTTAAGGAATTTTTGTTGAACTGGGAGGGTAAATTATGAGAAGAACCTTAATTTTGTTCATGGTTCCCCTTTTGTTCGCCCTGGGAATACCCAGGCATCCTTCAGTAAGCCCCGACGGGAAATGGGTGGCCTTTTCCTATCAGGGGGACATATGGAAGGTGAGGATAAGCGGCGGGGAGGCCATCAGGCTCACCGCCTCCCCTGCCGATGAGATATACCCTAAATGGTCCCCGGACGGGAAGTGGATAGCCTTTTCCTCGGATCGCTTCGGCTCCTACGATGTTTTCATCATCCCCGCGGAGGGGGGAATTCCCCGGAGGCTTACCTTCCGCCACAGCCGGGATTATGTCAGCGGGTGGAGCCCGGACGGGAAAAAGGTTCTTTTCTTTTCCAACAGGGATTTTTCCTATCACTACGCCAATTACAACCTTTATCAGGTGTCCGTAAACGGAGGAACCCCTGAGGAGGTGGTGGCGGAGCTTTCCACCTTCGGGGCGTGGTCCCCGGACGGGCGGTGGATTGCCTTCAATTACGGCTCCAGCGAAGAGTGGAAGAAGGGATACCATGGGTCCGCCAACCTGGATGTTTACCTTTATTCCCCTTCCCTTAAGAGGTTCAAGAGGATTACCCGCTACGGCGGAAACGACAAGTGGCCCATGTGGTCTTCGGACGGACGGTGGATTTACTTCGTCTCGGACAGGGACGGGGTTTTCAACCTCTGGAAGAAGGAGGTGGGAACCGGAAAAACCGTCCAGATAACCCATTTCAAGGAGGAGGTTCTCCATCCTTCGGTGGGGCCGGAGGGCATTTTAGTTTTTGAACACAGGGGTTGGCTTTACAGGATGAGGGAAGGGGGGAAGGTGAAGAGGCTGGACTTTACCGCCTCCTCTGACCTTCCCTCAGGGGTGAAGAAATACCTGGAGCTAAAAGGCGGGGTGGAGGAGATAAGCCCCTCTCCCGACGGTAAATCGGTGGCCATTGTCCTTCACGGGGAGATTTTCCTGGTGAGCACCCGGGGAGGGAAAGCCGTTAATCTTACGGAAACCCCCTGGAGGGAGAGTTCCCCCCTCTGGTCCCCGGACGGAAAAAGGCTCTACTTCGTCTCGGACAGGGAGGGTTCCAGGGACATTTATTACCTGTATGCCGCGGACGGAAGGGAGTTTTTGAGGAGCCTTGATTTGAGGATTAAGAAGGTGGTGGGTGGAAAGGGGGAGGAGTGGTCCCCGGTCCTTTCCCCCGATGGAAAGAAGCTCGCCTTCATCAGGGGCAAGGGGGATATATGGATAGGCGACGCCGACGGCAGGAACCAGAGGCTCCTTTCCCCTTACTGGAACGCCCACGACCTGGCTTTTTCCCCGGACGGCCGTTATCTATCCTTCTCCAGGGACGATAACGACTTTAACCGGGAGATCTACTTCCTTGACCTGCAGGACCCCGGGGCCAGACCTGTGAACATCTCCACCCATCCCTACGAGGACTACTCCGGGAAATGGTCCCCGGATGGACTTTTCTTCGTCTTCATATCCCACAGGATAATGAGAAACCCTGACCTGTGGTTTTTCTATCTTACCAGGGAGGCCGATTACAGGAGCCCCCAGGATTGGGAGGAGTATTATTCCCGGAAGAAAAAGGAGGGGAAGGTCAGGGTTAAAATAGACTTTGAGGGGATAAGGCGCCGGCTCCACAGGATAACCGATTATCCCTCCCAGGAGACTTCCTTAGAGATTTCTTCCGACGGAAAAACCATATACTTCGTCTCCCAGACCAGGGAGGGATGGGACCTCTTCTCCTACGATAGAATAAAGGGAAAGATTAAAAGGCTGACTCAGGGGGAAAGGATTTCCGGAAGGCTCCTGTGGGACAGCAAAAGGGAAAGGTTGTTTTTCGTAAACCGGGGAAGGCCCGCCTATTACGACATTAAAAAGAAGGGGGTGAAGACCATAGGTTTCTCCGCCAAGGTTCTGGTGGACCTTCCTGCCGAGAACTTAGAGAAACTCTCCGAGGCCTGGAGGACCCTCAGGGATTATTTCTACGACCCCAGGATGCATGGGGTCGACTGGGAGGGGCTTTACAGAAAATACAGACCCCTTTTCTCTCAGGTCTCTACAGCCCAGGAGTTCTGCTATTTATTCAACATCATGCAGGGATACCTGAAGGCCTCCCACACCAATTGCTATCCTCCCAGGGAAAAATCCCCGGAGGAGGGGAGGGAATTGGGGGTGGTGGTCGTGCCCTTCGGGGATGGGGTTCTGGTAAAGAAGGTCCTTCCGGATTCCCCGGCTTCCTATCCCCAATCCCTTCTGAAGGAGGGGGACCTGATCCTCAAGGTGGACGGGGTTGGGTTGAAAAAGGAGAACTTCTACCGCCTTCTGCTGGACCGCAGGGAGGTTCTCCTGGAGGTGGATAGGGGAGGTAAAAGGTTTTCCCTGAGGATAAAAACCATTCCCGAGAGAAAGCAGAGGGAACTTATATACAGGGCCTGGGTGGAGGAAAGGCGAAGGACCGTGGAAAGGCTTTCCGGGGGAAGGCTGGGCTACATCCACATCCAGGCCATGGGGCTTACTAGCTTCCATACCTTCATTGAGGAGCTTTACGCCGCAGCCCACGGAAAGCAGGGGCTCATAATTGATGTAAGGAACAATCCCGGAGGATGGACCACCGATTACCTGCTGGCTTCCCTCATGGTGAGAAACCACGCCGTCACCGTTCCCCGGGACGGTGGTCCGGGATATCCCCAGGGAAGGAGGATATTCTACGCCTGGACAAAGCCCATAGCCGTCCTTGCCAATTCCCGTTCCTACTCCAATGCGGAAATTTTCTCCTGGGCCATCCGAACCCTGGGCAGAGGGAAGATTATAGGGGAGAGGACCAACGGTTCGGTTATTTCCACCGGGGCCAGGCGGCTTATTGACGGTTCTGTAATCAGGGTCCCCTTCCGGGGATGGTATGTCAACGATGGGACCATGACCAATATGGAAGGTCACGGATGTCCTCCTCACATTGAGGTTCCCTACAGACTGGGGGACGAGGCAAAGGGGGTGGACCGCCAACTGGAGGCCGCGGTAAAGGAGGTTTTGAGGGAAATAGAAAAAAATAGGTGAAATTTTGAGGCTGTGGTATACTTGAGTTGTGAATTTTCGTTTTAAGATATCGGAGCTTCTCGGAAAACTTCCCTTCCCCCGCTTCGTTGTTTTTTCTCCCTATCGTGCTGAGCCTCTTCCCTGAAGCCCCCTTGAAAATTTGGAGAAATCCAAAATTGCATCTGGAGGTAATACAATGCAACACTCAAAACTTTATGTGGGAAACCTTCGTTACTCGGCTACCGAGCAGGAACTGGCGGAGCTTTTCTCCCAGTACGGAGAGGTGAAGAGCGTCAGGATCATAGGCAGCCGCGGTTTCGGGTTCGTGGAAATGGGTAGCCCGGAGGAGGCTCGCAGGGCCATGGAGGCCCTCAACGGCCAGGAATTTCTGGGAAGGACCCTGAGGATCGACGAGGCCCGCTCAGAAAGAAGGTAAACTCAGCCCGTGTGAGTCTTTAACATAAAAATCTCGCACGGAAACCCCGGGGGGAGCCTGAGGCTCCCCCCTTTTTTTATTTTTGAAAAATTCTTGAAGACTTGAAAAATTATCTCTGATGTTATATAATTAATTTAGAAACTAATAAAAAACGGAGGCTTCATGAGGTTATTCAAGATCAAAAAAAGCAATCTTTTCCCCTTCCTTCGGGGTCTTGAGGGGTTCGGAGAGCTCTGGGGCCCTGTCAGGAAGGGTGAAAAGGTGGTTTACGCCAGGGCTAAGCCCGAGGAATTTGACCTTAAAGCCCTTAGAACTATGATCCCCGCCAAGAAGTTCCTCCTTCCTCCGAAGTTCACCTCGTTGAAATTCAGGGAAAGCCGCTGGGAGGACGACTACAGGCCAAAGAGGAAGGTGGTCTTTGGCCTTCACCCCTGCGGGATCCACGCCCTTAACATTTACCACAGGTTTTACACCAGGCTCTACAGCGACCCTTACTACGAGAGGGCCAAGGAGGCCACCCTGATAGTCGGTCTTTCCTGTGTGCCCGATGAATACTGTTTCTGCTACGCCACCGGAACTTCCACGGTGAACGAGGGCTTTGACCTCTTCCTCACGGACCTGGGGGACAGGCTGCTGGTGTGGGTGGGTTCCCCTAAGGGGGAGGAATCTCTGAAACTGGTGGGGAAATACCTGGAGGATGTGGAGCAGAAGGATATTTCCGATTATGTGGCCTGGAGAAAGAGAAGGGACGCTGCCTTCAAGCTCAAGGTGGACCTGGACGGAATGCCGGAGATAGTTTCCTTCAGCTACGATTCCCCGGTATGGGAAAAGATGGGGAAGGCCTGCCTCAGCTGCGGAACCTGCACCATGGTCTGCCCCACCTGCACCTGCTTTGACCTGGAGGACGAATACGACCTGAAAAGAGACGAGATGCACCGGCAGAGGTTCTGGTACTCCTGCGTCTTCCGGGAATATTCCATGGTGGCCGGGGGCCACAACTTCAGGGAGGCCCGCTCCGAAAGGCTGAAGCTCTGGTACACCCACAAACTGGTGGGGTTCATGAGCGAATACGGCGCCCCGGCCTGCGTGGGCTGCAGCCGTTGCGTGGTTTCCTGTCCCGTGGGCATTAATGTGGTTTCGGTGGTCAGGGCCTTAAGGAACGAGAGAACCGCGGCCCTCTGGACCAAAATGGAGGTAAGCGATGCATGAAATTCTTTATCAACAGGACAACCCATATATGCCCGAAAGGGCAAGGATAGTGAGGAAGTACGACCTCACCCGGGATGTTAGGTTTTTCCAGGTAAGGCTTTGCAATCCCGATAAGGTTTTTCCCGTAACATCCACCTATTCCCCAGGCCAGTTTATGATGATATCCCTTCCCTATGTGGGGGAGGCTCCCTTCTCCATAACATCCACCCCATCCAGACCAGGGCTCTTTGAGTTCTGCATAAGGAAGGTGGGGAGGCTCACCTCCAGGCTCTTTGAACTGGAGGAAAACGACTTCATCTGGCTAAGGGGTCCCTTCGGAAACGGCTTTCCGGTGGAGAGCATGATAGGTAAGGACCTGCTTTTCGTGGCAGGAGGTCTGGGGGCTGCTCCCCTCCGTTCCCTCCTCCTTTATGCCTTAGACAACAGGGACCTTTTCGGAAAGCTTTTCTACCTGCACGGTGCGAGAACCCCTGCTGACATGCTTTTCAGGGAGGAGTTCTTCCAGCTCAAGCAAAGGAAGGATTTTCAGTGCTACCTCACCGTGGACCAGGACCCGGAGGGCAACTGGCCCTTTGACAAGGGGGTTGTTACCAGCCTCTTTAAGTATGTGAAGGTAAACCCCAAAAACACTGCCGCTGTGGTTTGCGGACCTCCGGTTATGTACAAGTATGTGGTCCAGGAGTTCATTAAACTGGGCATTCCGGACGCCAACATTTACATGACCCTGGAGAGGAAGATGAAATGCGGCATGGGCAAGTGCGGCCAGTGCGTGGTGGGGCACAAGTATGTGTGCGTGGATGGGCCGGTCTTCACCCTCTGGGATGTCAAAAACATTAAAGGTTTGATTTAAGGAGGAGACCATGAGTAAACCGAGGATCGGAATATACGGGCTGACGGGATGCGCCGGGGACCAGCTCAACATCCTTAACTGCGAGGACGAACTCCTCAAGCTGTTTGATATCTTTGAGATTAAGTCCTTTGTAATGGCATCCAGCGCTGCCGACGAGGAATCTCCCTTAGATGTGGCCTTCGTGGAGGGTTCGGTCTCCACGGAGAAGGACTTGGAGCACCTGAAGGAGATAAGGAAAAAGAGCAGGCTCCTGGTGGCCATAGGCCATTGTGCTGTCTTCGGCGGGGTCCAATCCATGTTCACCGGGAAAAAGTGGGAGGAGACCTACAGAGCCGTCTACGGAAAAAAGGACGCCGTCTCCCTCACCAGGCCCCTTCCCCCTAAACCCCTATCCGCCTATGTGAAGGTGGATGCGGTGCTTCCCGGATGTCCCATAGAAAAGGAGCCCTTCCTTAAACTGGCAGGGCTTCTGGCCAAGGGCGTGGTTCCCCGTCATCCGGATTTTCCGGTATGCGCCGAATGCAAGTGGAAGGAAAACGAATGCCTGCTCCTTAAAGGGGAAATATGCTTGGGTCCCCTTACCAACTCCGGCTGCGGCGCCATATGTCCCTCCCTGAACATACCCTGCATAGGGTGCTGGGGGCCCATTGAGAAGGAGAACTGGGAGGCGGAGGCCTTCCTCCTCAAGGAAAACGGCTTCAGCGTGGAGGAGGTAGTGAAAAGGTTCGCCATCTTCGGCGGTGAGGAAAGGGCCGAAAAGCTCAAAAAATTCCTGGAAGGCAAGGAGGGATAAATGGAAAGAAAGGTTTTCATAGAACCCGTGGCCAGGGTGGAGGGCCACGGCGGAATTGAGGTTTTTGTGGAGGGCAATAAGGTAAAGGAGGTCAGGGTTGATATATTTGAGGGACCCAGGCTTATGGAGGAGCTGGTTAAGGGAAAATATCCCCAGGAGGCGGTTTCCATAACCTCCAGGATCTGCGCCATATGCTTCCTTTCCCACAGGCTTTCCGATATAAGGGCCCACGAAAGGGCCCTCTGGGTGGAACCCTCCGAGAGGACCAGGTTACTCAGGAAATTGGGCCATTACGGCGAGATGATAGAGAGCCACTCCCTTCACTATTATCTTCTTGCCCTGCCGGACTACCTGGGATACCCCGACGCCATATCCATGATGAAGGCCTTTCCTAAGGAGGTGAAGGGGGCTCTGGAACTGAAGAAGTACGGAAACCGGGTCATGGAGATAGTGGCGGGAAGGAGGGTCCACGGGGAGAACATGAGGATAGGGGGATTCGGCTCCCTGCCTTCCGAGGAGGACCTGGACTGGATAGCCCAGATGGCCCGCAATCTTATCTCGGAAATAGAAAGGGGACTGGCCCTCTGGGGAAAGCTTCAAATCCCCGATTATATGGAGGAGGAGACCACCTTTGCCTCCGTATGGCCCGAAGACGGAGCCTTCGGTTTTTCCGCCGACACCATAAAAATATCCGATGGGACGGAACTTCCCGCCGACGAATACAAAACCTTGACCAACGAGTATGTGGCTCCCCATTCCTTCGCCAAAAGGTGCCGCTATAAGGGAAATCCATACACCGTTGGTGCCCTGGCCAGGGTTCTGCTCATGGGCGAAAGGCTTGACGGGGAGGCCAAGAGGTGGTTTAAGAAGTATTACAATCAGCGCTGGTGGAAAAATCCCCATTACAACAACATCGCCCAGGCCATAGAGCTGCTTTTCTGCCTGGAGAAGATCCCTTCCCTGGTGGAGAAAATTAAGAAGGCGGATTATTACGAAGCGGCCCCTTCCAGGGAGTCAGGCTCCGGCACAGGTATAGTGGAAGCCCCCAGGGGACTTCTCATACACCATTACGAAATAGAGGACATGAAGGTAAAGGATGCGGATTTCGTAATTCCCACTACCCAGAACCTGGACGACATGGAAAAATACATAAGAACAGCCGCCCAAAATCTAATTGATAAAGGGGAAAAGGAACTGGAGCTTCCCCTGGAGATGATAATGAGGGCCTACGACCCCTGCATAAGCTGCAGCGTCCACATGGTGAGGGTTCGCTGGAAATAAAGCCCCTGAAGGCCTCCTTCGGGGGCTATTCCCATACTCCCTCTATTTTCTCCCCGCAGACCGGACATTTGCCTTGGCGGAGCTGGTTTTCCACCACATCAAAACCAACCCTTCTTACGAGGGGCGTCTGGCACTTGGGGCAATAGGTGGTTTCGTAGGGGGAGGCGGGGATGTTTCCTGCATAGACGAACCTCAATCCTTCCTCGTAGCCTATTTCCACGGCCCGGTTTATGGTTCTTGTGGGGGTGGGGGGAAGATAGCTCATTTTGTATGCCGGGTGGAATCTGCTTATGTGCCAGGGAACAGAAGGGGAAAGTTCCTTGACTATGAACCGGGCGATTTCCCTTATTTCTTCCTCGGAATCGTTGAATCCAGGGATAATCAGGGTGGTTACCTCCAGCCAGGGAAGGTGCCTGTGTAGGGCCTTCAGCCCCTCCAGGAACCTGTCCAGCCTGGCCTTTATCACCTTGGAGTAGAACTCTTTTCTCATGGACTTGAAGTCCACATTGGCCGCATCTATGAGACCGTCTCCGTCCTTCAGGGCTTCCTCGGTTATGTAACCGTTGGTGACTAAAATGTTCTTTATCCCCTTCTCCTTTGCTATTTTAGCCGTGTCCAGAACATACTCCCAGAATATTGTGGGTTCTGTATAAGTGTAGGCTATTACTTCAGAGCCTGTTTTTTCGGCCAGCTCCACCACCTTTTCCGGCGGCAGATACTCGCCGGGGACTATGTTGGTGCCATCGTAGCGATACTGGCTTATGTCCCAGTTCTGACAGTTGGCGCAGCGGAAGTTGCATCCCACGGTGGCGATGGAAAGGGCCCTGGAGGAAGGTAGGAAGTGGAAGAGGGGTTTTTTCTCTATGGGGTCCACATGAACGGCTATGGGTCTGGCGTAAACCAGGGAGTAAAGGGCTCCGTCCCTGTTAACCCTTACCTGGCAGACTCCGGACTGGCCTGGATAGACCACGCAGTAATGCCGGCAGAGATAGCACCTTACCTTCCTGTCCTTATAGGGTTTCCACCAACGAGCTATTTTCATCTTCTGAGCCCGTATTCAATTATCTCAGCCCCCAGCCATTTTTTCAATCGCTCCAGGGTGGCCAAGTTGGCCTTCTCCGACGGATAGCCCCGGGGGGCGAAAATTACATAGAGAAACATTGAGGTTTTATCCTCCACGGCGGTTCTCAGAGAATCGCCGGTGGGGTTTCCGAAGGGCCCCTCCTCGTCCTCCAGCAGAAGCCTCCCCTCCAGGTTTATTCTATCCCGGCCTATGCCCCGATATCCTTCCCCGGGTTTTCCCAGGCGAACCCTCAGGTTTCCCCGAACCTTGGAGAAGTCGTAAAGCCCGTAGGGGATAGAGTTTATCAGGGAAAGGAGGTTTACCGCATCCACCGCGGGATGAATCCTGGGAAAGGGCTTGCCCCGGCTCAGTCTTCTGTAAAGGGCCTCGGAGGAGGGGCGGAACCTGGTGGGGTCCTGGCCGAAGCTCCTGTAAAGTTTCCTTCCGTATTCCCGGCGGAAGTTCTCCAGGGCCCGGGGGAGTTCCTCTAAGGGAACCTCCTTTCCCCCGCAATGACACCTGAAAATACCGTAGGGAATTTCAACCAGACCTTTTACTTCGCTTAAATCTATCCTCAATTTCCCTCAGGGCCTCCTTTATTTTTTTCAATTCCTGCCGGTCCGGAGGAATTTTACCAAATCTTTCCCTGTAGTAGAACGAGGTTATTAGCCGGGCTTGCTGGCCTAAAACATCAGCGAATTCCATGGGGGTCTGCCACGGGGGCTTTTTTGCCGGGATTAGCCTCAGCATCCTCTGATAATACCAGGGCCTTTTCCTCTGGTTTTCCCTCTCTTTTTTTATTCTTTCCTCCCTTTCGTCGGGCAGCAAGAGGCGAAGCCTGCCAGCCCAGAGTAATCCCATCAAAAGGACTCCTGCCAGGAGTATCCACTTCAGGTTTTCCCTCAACCAGAGGAAGATTCTGAACTGATGGTAATAGGAGAAACCGGAGATGTATTTGTCCCAGAGGAGCTGGATTTTGCTCCCAATGCCCTTCATGGGGAGGAAGCTTTCCCTTCCAGGGAGGGCCGGGGAGGGGTCAAAGTTTACCCATTTTCCCCCGTCCCAGACCTGAACCCAGGCGTGGGCGTCCATCATCCTGACGATAGCCCAGTCCTCCCCCCTTTCGGCCACCCTGAAGCCGCTGACCAGCCTGGTGTCCCATCCCATGGCGTAGAGGAGGGCAGCGGCGGCGGTGGCGAAAAGCTCGCAGTGGCCCCTTCTGGTTATGAAGAGAAAGCCCTCCAGGGGGTCCCGCCCCTTTTTCTCCACTTTAAGGGTGTAGCTATAGTTCTCGTTGAGGTAGGCTTTTACTTTTTCCAGGGTTTCCTTCAGGCTCTTTCCCTTCAGCCGCTTCGCCAGCTTCCTCACCTTCCTGGCCGAGCCGGGGGGAAGGAATATCCTCGTCTTCGCCTTAGCCCGGGGGTTTTCCTCCCCCAGAAGTACGAACTTGCCGTTGGGGGCCGGTCTCAGAACCATTATTCTTCCCGGCGTTGGAAAGACCCGGTAAAATTCCGTGGGCTTTGTGAACTCAATGAAGTGTCCGAAGCTCCAGTAGCCGCTTCTTTCAAGGATAACGGACCAGGAGCCCGTGGGCATGGGAAGCATCATGCCCCTGGAAGAGTAAAGCCTTACTGTTAGGGCATCTTCGGGTTTTATATCTAAAAGGGTTTTTCCGGTCCTGGCCCTTCCCCGGAAGGGATTGCTCCACCGTCCTCCTTTGTAAATATAAAAAACCCTGCCCTTCCAGTATGTGGGAATCTCTCTTCCCCTTATCTCCATAAAAACTTCCGACGAGGGGAGGACTTCTCCGGAAAAATTCAGGTTCACCGAGGAGGAGGGACCGGAGACCAGTCCCGGACCTGCTCCTAAGAAACCCTTCCTGGGGGTGAAGAGAAAAATCAGAGGGGCCACCAGCAGGGAGGTTCCCAGGTGAACTGCCAGAAACCCCCACAGGAGCTTACCCCGGGAATAAAGGCGGGAGTAAAGCCGGAGGAGATTGACCGCCAGAAAGACCAGGGTAAGGACTAAGAAAAGAGGACCCCGGGAGAAAACCGCGGAGTTGGAAAAAAGGAGAAGGGAGGATAGGGCCACCCAATCCCTCCAGGGCCCCTTTCCCCTCCATAGGTATTCGGAGGCTATGAGGAAGGAGATGAAAAGCCCTGCCCCTGCGGAGGGGCCGGAGGAGTATGAAATAAGGAAAAGGGCTGAGCCCCACAGGGCCATCAATATGGCCAAGGGCCTCCAGAGCGCTCTGGGAAGAAAACCGCCGGTAAGGAGAATTAGAGCCGGGACAAAAACCCAGACCTGTCCGGAGAAAAAGAGAAAGGTGAGCAGGGCAAATTCCCCCACCGCTACTTCCCAGTCCATCATACCAGCACCATTTCCTTCGGGGATAGGATCCTGGCCAGGGGGGAATTGGGTGAGGAAACGGCGGCAAAGATGGTGTGTACCGGAAATCGCCTCCGAAGCTCCAGGGCCAGCTTCCTGCTCCCGGCTTCGTCCCCTGGCTTTACCAGGGCCAGGGCGGTGAGGAATTCATCCAGATTCTTTTCGCTCACCTGCCCCTGGAATTTTCCCGCCACCACCATGTGTTCCATATCCTTCTTCATAAGGTATATTCCCACCGAAGCTATCAGGGAAACGCTCTCCTCAAAGGCGGGTCCGCTTCCCAAGGGGTCTAACACTATTATCAACCTTTTTCCCAGGTTAGAGCTAAAGAGTTTTTCAACGGGTTTCCCGGTGCGGGCAAAGGCCTTCCAGTCCATTTTTCTCAGTTCAACCTCCGGGTTCTCCCTGAGCCAGGAGAGTTCCTCCTGCCCCCTCTTCCAGAGGGAAAGCTTTCCCTGACCGGAGAACTCTTCTGGAAAATGCGGGAAAACCCTGAAGACCTTAGGATAAACCGTGAGGGTGCCGCCGGGCCGGTGCAGCCTCCATCTTTCCACCAGGCCTAAGGGGAAAAGGGAAAAGACCCTTATGGGGGGCAGGGGATAAACCCCCCTTTTTCCGAAGGCAATGCCCAGGGGGATTTCCACCCTTTTTCCCGGAGCCAAATCCCCCAGGAAAAATTTTTTACCTTCCACCTCCGCCCAGAGGGCTAATTTGGGAATACGGGTTCTGTTCTCTATTTTAACGAGGAACTGGCTCTCTTCACAGCAGAAGATTCTGCCTGCCGGCTTCAAATCCACCGCCAGCCCCTGAAGGTTCAGCCTGGAGTAAAGGCCTGAGGTGGCGAGGCTTGCCAGCAGCAGGGAGAAAAGAAGGATAACTGGATTATGCCCGGAATTTATTCCGCCGAAGCCTATTAAAAGTATGGAAAGGGAGAGGAGAAGGAATTTGCCCCTGGGTTTTACCTTTATGCTTTTTTCACCCAAAATTCCTGTTTATGTATTCCACCGCGCTCATGGCGGCTATGGCCCCGGTTCCCACCGCCACCGAAACCTGCTCGTAGGCTATGTCTATAACATCTCCCGCGGCGAATATACCGGGAGCCGATGTCTCCATCTTCATATTCACCTTTATCCGCCCCGATGGAGCCAGTTCCACTATATCTTTTACAAGTTCCACATTGGGGTTCATCCCTATGAATATAAATATGGCCTCCACAGCCAGCTTGCTCATCCTGCCAGTTTTTACATTTTCCAGGAGAAGCTCCTTGACCTTCTTTTCCCCCCTTATTTCCTTTACCACCGTGTCCCATATAAATTCAATCTTAGGGTTTTCAAAGGCCCTTTTTTGCCATATTCCTTCGGCCCTCAATTTGTCCCTTCGGTGGATTAAGTAAACCTTAGAAGCGTATTTTGTAAGGTATATGGCCTCGGAGACCGCCGAGTCGCCACCTCCCACCACGGCCATGGGTTGGCCCTTAAAGAAGGGGCCGTCGCAGGTGGCGCAATAGGAGACTCCCCTGCCGGTGAATTCCCTTTCTCCAGGCACATTCAACTTCCTGGGCTCCGAACCTGTGGCAATAATCACAGCCCTGGAGAGGTATTCGTCCTCCCATCCGGAGACCTTCCACAGGTTACCTTCCCTCTCTATCCCATCTATTTCGTCAATGACCACCTCCCCCCCGAATTCCTCCACCTGGGCCTTCATCCTTTTGGAAAGTTCCTCCGGATTTATCCCTCCGGGGAACCCTGGATAATTCTCTATAAGGTCCGTAAGAAGAATCTGTCCTCCCGGAGCCTGTTTCTCAAGCACCACAGTCCTGAGGGTGGCCCTGGCTCCGTAGAGCCCTGCGGTGAGTCCCGCAGGCCCCCCTCCTATTATGGCTATATCTACTTCCTTCATAGGAACCTCCTGAGGGCTTTTTCTATGCTGGAGGCCGGCTGAAGCCCTATCAGCGTGTCCTTGGGCTGACCCTGGTGGAAAATTATAAGACAGGGGATGCTCCTTACCCCGTAGGAGGCCGGGGTTCTGGGGTTTTCCTCCACATTCATTCTGGCCACGGTTAGCTTTCCTCTGTATTTTTTCTCCAGTTTTTCCAGTATGGGCTCTATTTTTTTGCAGGGAGTGCACCATTCGGCCCAGAAATCAACTATGACCGTGTTTCCGCTTTTCAAAACCTTTTCCTCAAAGTTTTTGTCGTTAACATCCACCGGCATTTTTTACTCCTGCAAAATTCCTACTAAAAAGGTAGTATAACAGAAAATTGGCGAAAAATCAACCCCGGGATATTTCCTTGACTTTTCTAAAAACTTTCCTAATATAAAAAATGCATGAATAACAGGAGGCTCAGCGCAAGGGAAAGAGAGAGGCTTTTAAAAGTCGCCCTTCTTTCTATACTTTCTGCGTTTGAAAATAGGGCTTACGCTCCTGAAAACCTGGAAGGCGCCTTAGCAGAGCCCAGGGGTGCCTTTGTTACGCTGAAAAAAGGGGGGAGGCTCCGGGGGTGCATAGGATATGTTGAACCCCTTTTCCCCTTGGGAGAGACGGTGGCTAAGGCAGCGGTGGCTGCAGCCTTTGATGACCCCAGATTTTATCCCCTTTCGGTGGAGGAGCTTGCCGGGCTGGAAATTGAGATATCCGTCCTGACTCCCCCAGAGCCCGTTCGTGATCTTTCCGAAGTTGAAATCGGGAAACACGGGCTTATAGCTGAAAGGGGTTTTAACAGGGGACTTTTGCTACCTCAGGTTCCCTTAGAGTACGGCTGGAACTTGGAGGAATTCCTGGAGAATACCTGTTTAAAAGCCGGCCTGGAAAGGGATTGCTGGAAAAGGGATACAAGATTTTATCTTTTTAAAGCAGAAATTTTTTCAGGTCTTGTTGAATTAAAGGAAGATGGTTCCTATAATATAAGATATAACGCTACGGAAGGAGAAGAAAAGTGATCGGCAAAAAAAATGAACTTTTAGGAATTGACATTGGAGCTTCCAGTATTAAGTTAGTTTATCTAACCCCCAAGAAAAGCAAGGGAAAGAGAACCTTTGAATTGAAAAGCATCGGTATGGTTCCTCTGCCCAGGGAAGCCATAGTGGAAGGGACCATAATGGACGCCTACGCCGTCTCCGACGCCCTTATGCAGCTGGTTACCGAGGCCAAAGTCAAGGCTAAAAATGCCGCCATAGCCCTTCCTGGCCATGCGGTTATGGTAAGGAGGGTTATGATCTCCGCCGCCAACCCTCAGGAGCTGGAAGAGAACATAAATTTTGAGATTAAACACAACACTCCCTTCAAACCGGAAGAGGTTCAGGTGGATTACCATGTGCTTCCTTCCGAAAGCGCAGAGCAGATGGAGGTTATCCTGGTTATAGCTAAAAGGGAGAAGATCGGAGAATTCACCAGTGTTGTGGAGCAGGCAGGGTTAACGCCGGTGGTGGTGGACATAAGTCCTTTTGCGGTTTACAATGCCTTTGAATTCAATTACGAGCCCTTCATCTCCAATGTGGTTGCCATAGTTCATGTGGGCGCCACTTCCACGGAATTTGTGGTGGCCAGAAACGGTGCTCCCCTTTTCGTCAGGACCAAGGAAACCGGAGGCGATTTCATAACCGAGTCCATACAGAAGGAGTTCGGGGTGAGTTTTGAAAAGGCGGAGGACCTCAAGAAGGGGGAGATTTCCGAAGGTATTACCCCGGAAACCCTCAGCAGCATCTATGAAATGGTTTACAATGATCTCGCCGCTGAGTTAACCAGGACAGTGGAGTTCTTCTCTGGCCAGTTTGGGGTCCTGGAGCTTGAAAGAATCTACATAAGCGGTGGAGGGGCTTTAATGCAGGGCATTGGTGACTTTTTTGAGGAGAGGTTCAATCTCCCGGTGGAATATTTGAACCCCTTCAGGAATATTCTTTACAATGAGAAGGCCTTCTCCAGGGAGATAGTTGAAACCAATGCTCCCCTCTTCACCGTGGCCACCGGGCTGGCCATGAGAAGCATAGGAGGTTAAACATGATCAGGATTAATCTTCTGCAACCGGGAAAAAAGGAAATAGCCTTTGCCCCTGCAGGCCTTCCGGTCCCGGAGGAAGAGGGGAAGAAGGTCCACTACGAATTTTTAGCCATCGTGGCCGTGATAACCCTGGGGATAATAGGGTTCATGTATTACAGGGCCACCTCCAGGCTTTCCTTCCTTAACGAGCAGATCAGGATAAAGGAGCAGGAGAAAAGAAAGCTGCAGGGGGTTTTGAAGGAGCTGGAGGAGAACAAAAAGAAGAAGGAAATCCTGACGCAGAAAACCCAGGTTATAGAGCAACTGATCGCCAAGCAGATAGTTCCCGTAAAGCTGATGGACCTCATAGTAAAGGAAATCCCCGACAAGGTCTGGCTCACCAGATTAAAGTTCAACGGCTCCCAGATTCTTATGGAGGGCAAGGCTCTAAACAACAACTTAATAGCCACCTTCATAGCCAATCTGGAGGCCACGGATTTCTTTAAAAATGTGGAGTTGATAAGCTCAAAGAAGGAGAAGGCAAGGCAAAAAAGCGCCATAGAGGTTTATGTCTTCAAGCTGGCTGCCCTTATTAATGCAGGGGAAAGTGAGGCCAAGACCCAGGGAGGTGTCAGATGAATTTAAGGGAAATGACCTGGCAGGGTCAGCTGACCTTCTTCGTTTTTCTGGGGATTCTGGTTTTCGGGCTGTTTTATCTGGGATGGTACAAAGGAAAAGCTGCGGAAATCTCCAGACTGGAGGCCCGTTTAAGTCAGCTTACCAGGGAGGTTAACATAGCCAAGGAGAAGGAGAAGGAACTGGCTCTTCTGAAGAAGGAAAACGCAGACCTGGAGGCAAAGCTGGAGAGGTTGAAGAAGGTTCTCCCTGAGAAGAAGGAGATAAGCAAAATTCTCAAGGATGTTCAGAAGCTCGCATCAGATGTTCATCTTAATGTTATAAGTTTTGTGCCCAAACCCTCGGTGGACAGGGGATTGGTGGCAGAGTGGCCTATAGATATTGAGGTTATAGGAACTTACCACAACCTGGGCTACTTCTTCGATAAGCTGGGCAAATTCACCAGGATCTTCAATGTGGGCTCTATAGAAATAAAAGCCCTGAGGAGACAGAGCCTTAATAGCACCATAGATGCGAAGTTTACCGCCTCCACCTACATATTTGTAGAGAAAAAGCTGGAGGAGCAGAAGAAAAAGAAGGGAAGAAGAACGAGGAGGAGAAGATGAGAAAAGCTCTTATAATGACAATGGTTCTCTTCCTGACCTTACCCATCCTTTCCCAGGATGTGGGGGCCGGGGAGGAGCCAGGAATTCAAAGGGAAAAATACGATTACAATCCCATGGGAAAAAGGGACCCCTTCAGGGATCTTTTATCCCTGAAGGAAAAAAGGAAAAGGGGCAAGAAGGGCGAAGGCATCCGGGGGGTCTATACCGATGAACTGGTTCTTGTGGGAATAGCCAAGGACTCCAGGGGACATTATTATGCTCAGGTTCTGGATTCCCACAATTTCCCCTACATCATCAAGGTTGGAACCAAGCTGGCCGACGGGGAGGTGGTTAAGATAACCCCCAATGAAGTTGTAATTAAGCAGGCTACCAAGAGCCCTGTGTTCCTTAAACCATATAAATATGTGGTTTTGAAATTAAATATGGAGGAGGAGTAAAAATGAAGAGAAGTCTATCTTATTTGATAGTTCTCCTCTTAGGAGTGGGTCTGGCCATTGCCGGAGGAAGCTTGGTCTCGCTTGATAAGAAGTTCAGCGCAGGAAAGGAGGTTATTGAGATAAAAGGGGAGGGTTCCCTTCCCTTTCCCGATTTTTATCCGTCTTCCAACGACCCTTCCCTTTTACTTTTGAAGTTCAAGGGAATAAACATCTCTGCCATAGCAGGAGAACACAAATTTCAGAAGGGGGTTGTCAGGTGGATAAGGGTTTCCCAGAATGAAGGTAAAGGTATAGTAGAGGTGAAGTTCTCGGAGCTTAAGCCCTTTTCCATTTACACTAAGGGGAACTCCATTTTCATAGAGGTGGAGACAGAAGAGACCGGGGGAAAAATAAGTCGGTCCCCTTCGGCCTCCAGAGCTTCCAGGGCCGTTATCAAGGATATAGTTCTTCATAAGGGGGATGGGCTTAAGATTTCCCTGGTTCTCTCCGGAAAACCTGCTTCTTACAGGGCCTTCCTTCTAAAGAAAGACCCGGCCCACAACAAGCCCATGAGGCTGGTGGTGGATGTGGTGGGGGCCAAAACCAGGAGGCTTAAAAAAGTGGTGGGGAAGGAAGGAGTAACTGCGGTCCGGGCAGGTCAATTTACCCCGGATGTGGCCAGGGTGGTTCTGGACCTATACAGGATGCCCCAATACAGGGTAAAAAGGGCCGGCAATAGAATAGATATCCTCATCCCTTCTGCCTCCCCATCGAGGGAGAAGAAGGCCGAAATTACCCCGCCGAAACCCGGTCCCTCGGCTCCAGCGCATCCTGCGAAATTGTCCACCGCGCCGGTTTCCCCACCCACCCCTCAAACTAAAAAGGTCAGTTCCCCTGCCCCTGAGGTCAGGGACCCTGCACCTTCAAAGCCCTCCAAGAAGGGACCTTCCTTTGAGACCGTCACCATAACCGGAGGTGAGAAAAAGTACTACGGAGAAAAATACACATTCCGCTTTAAGGACGCCGATGTAAGGGATGTGGTCACCTTCATAGCCAAGCTGGCCCACCTCAATGTGATCTTTGACCCTGGCGTGGAGGGGAAGGTTACCTGTGAACTGGTGGATATCCCCTGGGATCAGGCCCTGGACCTTATTTTGAGAACCAACAAGCTGGGGTACCTGATTGAGGGCAATGTCCTGAGGGTGGCGCCCCTGGATGTTCTTGCCAGGGAGGAGGAGCAAAGGCGTAAGATGAAGGAATCCGCCATGCCCCTGAGCACGGTGATGAGGACCCTGAGCTACGCCTCTGCCAAGAATGTGGAGGCAATAGTCAAAAAATACCTCTCCCCCAGGGGCGAAATAGTGGTGGACGAGAGAACCAA
Organism: Candidatus Aminicenantota bacterium; assembly: GCA_026987025.1. GTDB lineage: Bacteria > Acidobacteriota > Aminicenantia > S016-38 > S016-38 > JALSNJ01. The sequence goes on from JALSNJ010000036.1 coordinate 28,638, forward strand.
TACTCTGATAATCAAGGACATTCCGGATAGAATCCAGGAAATAGACAGGATAATAAACACCTTAGATGCTCCGATTCCCCAGGTTTCCATTCAAGCCAGAATAGTGGAGACCGTGGCCAATTACACCAGGAACTTAGGAATTCAGTGGGGGTTCATGGGATACGCTGACCCCTATCATGGAAATCAGACCAGTTTGGTCTTTCCTAACAGGATTCTCCTTGATGGAAGCGCCGTAGAGGGCGGAGGACTTGTTAATCCCCTCAACGGATATGCTGTGAACCTGCCGGCCGCCTCCTTCAACTCCGCCTTAGGATTGTCCCTGGGCAATGTGACGGATTCCTTCGCCCTGGACATAGGGCTTACGGCCATGGAGGAGGAGGGCTGGGGAAAAATACTCTCCGCCCCCAAGGTTTCCACCCAGGACAACCACGAGGCGGTCATAAGGCAGGGCAGACAGATACCTGTTCAGACCAACATAAACAACACTATTATGGTAAGGTATGTTAATGCTGTGCTGGAGCTCAAGGTTACCCCCCACATAACCGCAGACCAGACCATAATAATGAGGGTGGACATAAAGAACGACTCGGCGGACTTTTCCAGGGTTGTCATGGGGATTCCCACCATCATAACCCAGAGTTCCACCACGGTAATGATGGTTAAGGACGGGAACACCGCTGTTATCGGGGGAATGTACAGGATAGAGGACAACACCAATTACAAGAAAACTCCCTTCCTCAACTCCATACCCCTTATAGGTGACCTCCTCTTCAAGAGCAGTTCCATTAACAGAACCAACAGGGAGCTTCTCATATTTATAACCCCCAAAATTATCAGAAAATAGGAGGGAAAAATGAGGATAAAATCCCTTTATATCTTCCTGGCCCTGGTGCTGGGGATATCCCTTAGTTTTTACGGGTGCAATAAAATAAGCGACGAATCCACCTCGGCAGTGAAGCTGGTTATAACCCGTATTACAGGGGTTAACTGGACGGGAGACGAAAACTCCGTTTTGGAGTCCGATGTTCTGGTGGAAAATCCTGACACAGGAGAGACCACAGTTCAAAACGATTACGGGAACGCCTACATAGTATCCTATCCTTACAACCCCAACGAGGACACCCCTTCCTTTTATGAGAATGTGCAGCTTAAGGAGTACCATGTGAGCTATGTCAGGTCCGACGGGAGGAATCAGGAAGGTGTTGATGTGCCCCGTTCCTTCTGGGGAAGGATATCGATCATGATCCCGCCCGACGGGGCCGAGCATCAGGTGGTCTTCGTTCTGGTAAGGGCCAATGCCAAGATGGAAAGGCCCTTGGTGGAGCTCAGGTACGCTTCAGAGGAAAAGGAACTGGAGGTTACTGCCGTGGTGGAGTTTTACGGAGAAGACCTTTCAGGACACAAGGTATATGTAAAGGGGACCATCCCCGTGGTTTTTGCCAACTATGCTAACAAAGAGTAAGAGAAGGAGGACCAGGATGAGAAAGATAATATTTGTGTTTCTTAT
>JALSNJ010000037.1 GCA_026987025.1 Candidatus Aminicenantota bacterium
CTCTGCCCGGCTCCTTCCCCTCAAAAAGCTCAAGCCTGAACTCGCTGCATTCACCTTTAAGAAAAAGAAGCTCATACTCAATGGAGAACTCGTCGCCTCCAAGGTCCACCTTTTTGATGAGGCGGGCATTTCCACCGATGGACGAGAAGTACATCCTGTCCCCGTACCTCACGCACTCCCCCATTCCCTCAATCTTGTCAAAGGAGTCGGGAAGTTCCCCCACAGGACAGCGGGAGAAGTCCTCTGCAAAAACCACCCTGTCTCCTGGAAGGAATTTTCTGTTTCCCCCGGTTTTAAGCTCCTGGGCGGCCAGCACAGAAACCAGGCCTATCATAGCGAAAATCGGCAGAACCCTTTTTTTCATGCTAACCTCCCTTTAGTTTTTGGGATTTTCAATTTAGCAAATCCCTTGCCACAACCGCCAGTGCAATTAAAGGCGGCCCTCATCTGCTTATGTCCCATTTTAAGGACAGCACCATGGATAATCCTGGACAAAACCATCCAGAACCGTATTCTACACCCTTCCTGCGAAAATTTCCACGGGAAAATCAATTCCATTTATATAAAACTCATCTTACTTCCACCTTCAGAAAGGGCTTGATTATCCTTTTCTTTCCCTTCGACAAAACCACCAGTTTCTTTAAAAGGGCCCCTGTTCTGGCGAACATAGAAGTGCCATAATGATCGGCAGCCTTGAAGAAATAGATGTATCTTGTGGTGAGTACAATCTCCCTTTCCTTCCCCAGAGTGTATTCTATTACATTTCTTCCGGTATGAATTTTTCTGCAATCTTTATTGATGCACAATTCCTGTTGATAAGGATAAGTCCAGAGCATAAAATAAAAATCCAGAGGGGAAAGGACGGCCAATCGCAGCCTGCCCTCCCTGGGAAGGTTGTAGATTCTCAATTTCCTCCCCAAGGGGAGCCCTCTCCGTGGTTTAACCCCCTGCCTTGATGGTGGAAAAATTCTGATCTCATCGGAAAGGAAGGAGAAACCTATTCCCTCCCTTCCGGGAAGGAAAAACTTTCCCAAAGGGAAAAGGTTCATTCCAAGGCATTGAAGATATGCCCGATATTCCCCTTCCCTTATCCCCACCCCTTGAGGAAATTCAACCGTGCCTTTTTTCAAAAGCGGCATGCTTAAAACACTACCTTTCCCTTCTAACCTTATTCTACAAAATTGACTTCGTATTGGAGAGGAAATTGAAAAGGAAAATCTATCAGGCTGAAAGCTCAAAAGAATTTTTCCTTTTGTCTTCACCAAGCTTTCCATTTCCCTTTGGCAAATAAAAGGCTTCTTGGAACCTCTAAGCCCTGAAGAAAAAACGGATGCGAATTCGGGGGTTATTTTTAAGGGATGGATTAAGTATAGATCCCGCAATAAAAAGTCCATCTTGAATCCCCTCACCCTAAAATATCCAAGAATCTTTTTTAAGGGAAGAATAAAAGGTTCATAGACTAAAAGACCCTTAGGGTATTTATCCCAGTCCCTGGAAATATTCAGGAGAGCTGAGATGTTTTTGGGCACGATGACAAGTTTCCTCTTTATCCAAAACGGAGGAACCTGGGAGATTATTTTTCTCTTTAAATAGGGTACCTGAGCTTGGGAGACCCAATAATCGCCCAAGAAAATTCCTGCCCGGGAATTCTGGAGCTTATTAAGAATGCCCATTCAGTCTCATGGGATCTGCGCGAAGCTCTGACCTCCTTTATCTCAGAATCCACATTTGTTATCAAAATCAATAGAGCCAAGATAATAAAGCCAGGCTTATTTTTAGGGATAAAAATTCCCAGGGCAATCCCCAATATTAAAAGAGAAAGGCCGGCAAGGAGCAT
>JALSNJ010000038.1 GCA_026987025.1 Candidatus Aminicenantota bacterium
TTTTCGTATAATTATGTTATGAAACTTCTGGGGATTGACTTCGGCTCGGCCTTTTTTAAGGGAGCGGTGGTGGACAGGGGAAACTTCTCCTTACCTTTTATCGGAGGGAGGCAGATTCCAGGAAAAGTTTGATGGAATTCCTGGAGGAGGTAGCCCGGGCCTTTCCCGAAGAGGAGTTCAAAGCCGGGGTTTGCGGGTCCCTGCAGGTGGAAGGGCCAGCGGTTTCGGTGAACGAGATAATTGCCCTGGGCGAAGGGATAAGGTTCCTCCATCCCAGGGCGGAAAGTGTCATAGAGATAGGGGCTCAGACCTCCAAGTTCGTCGTCCTCGGCGAGGATATGGTTTCGGAGTTTTCCACCAACGAGCTCTGTGCCGCAGGAACGGGTTCATTTATTGAACAGCAGGCCAAAAGGCTGAAGCTTTCGGTGGAGGAGCTTTCCTCCCTGGCCTTCAAGGCCCGCCGGGCAGCGAAAATTGCGGGAAGGTGCTCGGTTTTTGCTAAATCCGACATGATACACCTCCAGCAGAAGGGAACCCCCGTGGAGGAAATAGCCTATGGCCTGTGCATGGCCATTGCAAGAAACTCCTGGGTAAGCCTGCTGAAGGGCAGGGATTTTCCCCTTCCCTTAGTAATAGCCGGGGGATGTGCCTTCAACAGGGGAATAATCAGGGCCTTCTCCGAAGTCCTTTCCCTTGAAGTCCCCCATCAATTAATTCCATCCCGCAAGCCGGGACCGGAGGTGGCGGTGGGAGCGGCGTTGGAGGCAGAAAGGAAGGCCAGGGCTGCAACCCTGATGGAAATAAGGGAAGGGCTGGTGAAAGCTCTGGAAAGGTCGGCTGGCGGGTCCCTGAACTTCAGAAGGCCCCTTCCCAGGAGGAGTTATTCCCGGAAAAAGGAGCCCAGGGATAGCTTCTACGAAGAAGCCGAGGGATACTTAGGAATAGATGTGGGGTCGGTAAGCACTGATTTTGCCGTTCTGGACAGGGAAGGCAGGGTGATATCCTCGGTTTACCTCCCCACTAAGGGAAGGCCCGTGGAGGTGATAATGGAGGGCCTTTCCATTCTCAGGGAAAGGTTTAAGGGAGGGCTTAAGGTCCTCGGTTGTGGGGTTACGGGAAGCGGAAGATACCTGGCGGCAGGTCTGGTGGGGGCGGATGTGGTAAAGAACGAAATTACATGCCAGGCCTTAGGGGCCATGCACTTCTTTGAGGATGTGGATACGATTTTTGAGATAGGAGGCCAGGACTCCAAATACATATACCTGAAGGACGGGAAAATTGAAGACTTCACCATGAACAAAATATGCGCTGCGGGGACCGGTTCCTTCTTGGAGGAACAGGCGGAACAACTGGGGATAAACATATTCAGGGAGTTCGCCCATTTGGCCTTTTCCTCAAAGAGGCCGCTGGCCCTCAGTTCCAGGTGCACTGTGTTTATGGAATCGGAGGTGGCTGCGGCGAAAAGGAAGGGCGCCCCCACCGAGGACATATGCTCAGGACTTGCCTACGCCATTGCCGAAAACTACCTGGAGAGGGTGGTGGAAAGGAGGAAGGTGGGGAAGAAAATAGTGTTTCAGGGAGGGGTGGCCTCCAACCCGGCGGTGGTGGCAGCCTTTGAGGAAATCCTGGGAAGGGAAATAGAGGTTCACCCCTACAACAGAATCTCAGGGGCCATAGGGGCTGCCCTGGCGGCGAAGCTTTACAAGAAAGACGAGACTTCCAGTTTCAAGGGTTTTGAATTAAAGGTTGACCCCAGGATAAGGACCTTTGAGTGCAAGGCATGCCCCAACTTCTGCGAGGTCAGTGTGATTAGAATAGAAGGGGAAAAGGTCTTTT
>JALSNJ010000039.1 GCA_026987025.1 Candidatus Aminicenantota bacterium
TCCCCTGCTATTTTCCCGTCTATAAAAACCTGCATCAATCCCCTGCCCCCTGAAGACTTTGCCTCCAGCTCCAGGCTTCGGCTGCCCACCGGAGGGGAAAAGTAAAAGGTCCGGGTGCGGGATACGTTGAGAGAAACCGGATTCTTGTGGTAAAAATCAGGAGCCTCGCACCTGCATTCCTCCCCTGTCATATCCTTTATCCTTTTCAATCTGACCAGAACCTGGGGCGAGCGGCTCACCTTGAGGAGTTCCTCAAGAAGGGAGGAAGCTCTGAGCAAAAGGTTTTCCTGATAATAGTAATCCACCAGCAAAAGGTTTATCCTGACATAGTCCTCCACTTCACCCTTCTTCACCCACTTAATCCCGGCCCTGAATTCTTCTATTTCCTTCTCCATTTCGTCAAACTCCCTCAATTTGAAGAGAAAAAGCTCCTTCAAATAAAAAGAAGCGAAATCCCTCTTTGAAAAAAATCCCCTTTCCTCCAGCCTGGCCATGAGTTCCTTTATCCTGTCCCTGTCCTGGGAAAGTTTAAGAAATCTCAGGAGGAATCCCCTTTCGCCGGTCTTAAGGGCTCCGTAATAAAGCAGCTTCTCCAAAAAATTCCAGTAAAACTTCACCTGAAAGCTTTCCCCGGCCAACTTATAGTAAAGTTTTATGCGGTCCATAATGGATAGGGTCCTTTTTATTTCCTCTGGCCCCATCAAAGAGGGATCCCGATAAGAAGCCTTCTTCAACAACCACCTTTCGTATTCCGTCAACGCCCTCCACCTCCACTGCAGGGGCATACCTTTTCGGTATATAACCCTGGCCAGGGAAGACATGTAACCTGGTCTGTTTTTGAACACGGAAAAGATGAAATCAAAGTCCCGGCAGAATCTGGACCAGAGCATCAGGATCTCCCTCAGTCGTTTGGAATCCATCCTGTAAAGGGCAAACTTTCCGGCCCTCGCGGCAGCTTTCTTGTCCTGCGGGGTAAGAAAAGGCCAGAGGGTTAAGTAGGCTTTGAAGGCCTCCCAGGGAATACTTCCCCTGAAGGCCCCCAGGCTCACGGCTCTCCTGAGCTCCACCATGGCCTCAGGGAAGGCCCGGGGATCCCTGGCAGAATTTTCCATGTATATGGAAGCAAGGAGAAGATGGGTATGGGGATAAAGGGGATTCAACCTCAGGGCCCTCCTGGCCAGGGATAATCTTTTTTCCCCTTTTGATTTTATGGCTTCCAGGTACTGGGACTTAAAATCCAGAAGGCTCCACCTGGGGATAAAGCAAAGAAGAAACAAAAAAAGGGAGAAAAACAGAAACACCCAGGAGAGCTTTTCCCGTCTCCAGATCACCTTTGCCTCCTTTTTACCCTTCCTATGGAAGTTGCGGTGGAAAAGGCTACAACGAAGGCTAAAGCCACGGATGGAATTCTCAGGGGAAAGTCAAAGAAGGAATGAAAGGCCCCTGCCAGAACCCCGGATATAAAACCGGCTCCAATGCACCTCACCAGAGGATACCTCCTATCTTCCCAGGCCTGAAAACCGGAGAAAAAGGCCAAAATCAATGGAACAAAAAGAAGGGAGGCTCCCAGAAGTCCTCCCTCCGTCAGAAATTCAAGGTAATCGTTGTGGGCGTGAGCGATGAGGGAAAGGAAACCGGGCTCCCTGCGGTAGGTTTCTATAAGGTCCGGAAAGGTTCCGAATCCCGACCCCAAAACTGGATAATCCTTAAAGGCCTGAAGAGATAGAGCCCAAATTTGTCCTCTATAAAGCTTAAGCCCCTTTCTATAGGTGAAAAGACCTCCCAGGGCCAATACCGATAGGGTCAGGGAAAGGAGAAATATTCTGTAAGCCCTCCTGTGCCTCGGAATCATCTTCCGACCAACGGTAAGCTGGAAGAAAATCAAAAGGGATATCCCGGTGGTCACCACCCCGGCCCTGGAATGACTTAAGGCTATGGCCAAAAGTATGGAAAGGGGGGCGAGGAGGAACAAAACCTCTCGGGAGGACAGAACCCGGACGAGGCTCTCTCTTTTCATCTTATAGTAAATATATCCCAACGAAATTGGAAGGATAATTTCTAAAAGGGCAGAAAAATGATCCGGATTTCTCAAGGTGCCGGTGGGGAAGGTAGATTCTGATCCCCAGAAAACCAGTACTCTTTTTCTGTGGGCCAAAAATTTCAGAATGGAAAAAAGCGACTCCCAGAGGCCGAGAATTATGAAGCTTTTGGTTAGGAAAAGAACCTCCTCCCTTTTCCACTCTCTTCTCCACAAAACCAATCCCAGAAGTATGAAGGAGGAAAATCCCACGAAGTAAAACACAGTTCTGGAAGGGGCCACCGAAAGGGGATGGAAGTTAAAATCCCCCAGGCTCAATGAAAGTATCTTTACCCCCGCAGGTGAAATCAACCTGAGGAGGAATTTAGGCAGAGGAACTATCTGAAACGCCATAAATCCCATAAGAAGGAATAGGGGAACCTCCACCCTGTTATCCGAAACCTCTGCCTCTCCTTTAAGGAGAAGCAGGGAGGCCAGGTTCAACAAGAACAGAAGTAGGAAGAAGCTCCAGCAGAAAACGCACCCCAAGGGCAGGGGAGAAACAATTATCAGGGCTGCGAGTAAAAATATCCCTGGATTTATGACCTTTTCCATATTTCCTCCCCGGCAAGCACAGCAGCAGGCCTTTCTTCAAAAATCTCTCTGAGCTCCTCTTCGCCCAGAATCCCTTCCAGCTCGCCCTTAGCCTCAGAAATGTAAGGGGGTCTTCCGGAAAGGCCATGAGCATCGGAGGCCACAAGATGACAAAGACCGTCCTTAATACAGTTCCTGGAAAACCTCTTAATTTCTTTTCCGTAAACTCCCACCAAACTCTCAGCGTTCACCTGGGCCAGGGCTCCCATGGAAACCATCTCCTCCAGTATGGAGGGTCTTGTGAGGATGTAAGAGTACCTCTCAGGGTGGGCTATAATCGGACGCAAGCCCATGTCCTTTATGCTGGAAAGTAGATAATCCCAGTTGGGATAGATAAATTGAAAGGGAAACTCCACCAGAAAGTAAGAGGTCTGGGAAAGGCCCAGTTGCCTGCCGAGCTTCTTTATGTCCTCCAGCGTCTCAAGATTAAGAAATATCTCAAACCCCAGGCAAAGCTCCAGAGGAATTCCTGCCTTCTCAAGACTTTCCTTCACTCTCAGGAAACCCTCTTTAATCTCCTCCAACGAGGAATACCGGCTCAGCCTGCCCCAGTGGGGAGTGGCTGCGGCCTTCCTTACTCCCTGGGACACAAGTTCTTCTGCCAGCCTCAAGCTTTCGTCCAGGGTCCGGGGACCGTCATCAACCCCCGGTAGAATGTGTAGATGAATATCCACCATAGCCGTAGTATTCATAACCGTATTTTCTATAGCCAGACCCCTTGAATCCCATTCTGTTCAGTATAAGGCCCAGTGGTACGATACCGTTCTTTTTGAGCATGGAAAGGGAGTTCATCACATCCTTCCTGGAGGTTTTCCCCGCCCATATAACGAGGACCGTTTTGTGGGCCAGGCGGGAGAGTATTATGGGATCGGATATCCCGATGAGCGGAGGAGTATCTATGATTATATGGCGAAAGCTCCTGCTGAGCTTCTCCAGAAGGTCCGGCATGGCATCTGAGGAAAGGAGCTCCACGGGGGTGGGGGGATAAGGTCCAGAAGGAAGGAGGTAAAGGTTGGAGTGCCTGGTGGGCCTTATGGCCTTTTCTATGGGCAACCTTCCGGCAAGCACCGTGGAAAGCCCCCTTTCGTTGGAATATCCGAAAACCTCGTGCAGGCTTCCCCTCCGCAGGTCACCGTCCATTAGAAGGGTCCTTCTTCCCAGCCCGGCCATGGATATGGCGATGTGGTAGGCCAGGGTGGTCTTTCCCTCCCCCGGCTGAGAGCTGGTTATGGCTATGATTCCGGGCGGCTTCTGGGGAGAAGATAGAAGAATAGAGGTTGTTATGGTCTTCACCATCTCAAAGAACACCGAGGAAGAATAAAGGCTTTCCGGAAGGGTCTCTTCTCCTGGTTGACCGTCTTCTGGTTGACCGTTGAGATTATCCATATTGGGTGTAACCCCTAAAACCGGGAGTTTAAAAATCCTTTCGGCTTCGTCGGCTTCCTTTATGGAGGTATCCGTGGCCTCCACCACTAAGGCAAGGAGAACCCCTCCGAAAAGACCCACCAGGAGGGAAAGGAGAAGGTTCATCTTTTTGTTGGGGCTGGCAGGGTAAAGGGGGACTTCCGCCCTATCCACCACCTTTATACTGCTGGTCCTCATGCCCTCAAGGTTGGCGGAAAGTATTGACTCCTTTTGTTTCTTGGTAAGATGGGCAAGGAGTTCCCTCAGGTTCTTGATCTCTATTTTAAGGCTACTGTAATAAATCCCGCTTCGGTTGGCGGAGGCTATTTGCTTTTTCTGCTCTTCCACCAGTTTTCTCAGGGATTCTTCGCTCTTCAGAGCCGCCAAATACTTGGCCCTGGCGTTTTTAAGTTCCTCTTCCCCCAGGGCCCTGGTTTCTTTTTCTATCCTTGCCTTCAAAGCCTCCATTCTTGAGCGCAGGCTCTTCATTTCCGGATAATCGGGTTTGAAAATGGCGGCTTTCTGCTTGTACTGGGCTTCCAGCTTTGAGTATTCTGCTTTAAGGGACATGATCAGGGGATTCTTTACCACATTGGGAAATTGGTCAAAACTTTTGGCTAAAAGTTCCCTGTATCGCGCTTCTAAGTTCACGCGATTTATCTGGGCCTGGGTGTAGGCCCTGTTTAATTGGGCGAACTTCTGAATTATGGTGCTTTGTTTATCGGTTACATAGTAAATATCCTTCCTCTGGCTGTATTTCTGAAGTTCCTTCTCCTTTTCCGCCAGGGCTTTTCTTAGTTTTTCTATTTGCTTTGTTAAATATTCCGAAGCCCTCTTGGCTGATTCCCCCTTCAGCTCCACTGTAAATTTGATGAACTCATCGACAAAGGCATTGGCTATCCTGGCAGCCCGCTTGGGGTTTGTGTCCCTGTACCTCACCTCCACCAGCCTGGTGTTTTCTATGGGAACAACCTTAAGATGAGAAAGCAGGGATCCTACCAGGCTGGAGAGCCTGAGCTCCCTTTCTCTTTCAGGAAGGTCAGAGGGGATGGAGGCATCCAGCTTTAACCTCTTTACCACCCGCCGGCCCAGACTTCTGCTGTGGAGCATGCGGACATAGGAATTGAATTTCTGATCCCACCTTCCGGTCTCCACCGTAAATAGATCCTTAAACAGCAGGACATTGGACTCTCTTTCTATAAGAATGGTGGACTTGGCCTCGTAAATTGGGGGCTTCATAAGGGTAAGCCCCATTATTACCACCAGGCTCAGGATGAGGAAGTAAAAAATTATGTTTTTCCTCCGGCGCAGGACGCTTAAAACCTCGGCGAGGCTAAATTCCTCGTAAAATCCTTCCCTTTCTTCTTCCATGCCAGACCCCTTATAAAAGGCTTTCAGGAACATATATTATGTCATAGGGTTTAAGCTCTATGTTGGGCTTTTTGCCCTTGAGAATATCCTTTACATTCACCTTAATTATCTCTTCCCTCGCCCCACTCCTCCTTCTAATTATCACCGAGGTTCTCTTGGCCCTTTCGGTAAAGCCTCCCGCCTTGGCTATGGCCTGCAGCACCGTAGCCCCATAGCCCATGGGAAGCTCCACCACCCCTGGCTTTCTTACCTGACCGAAAACATATACTTCCATGGATATTTCACCGGGAATGTTAATTACATCGCCGGGGAATATCTCCACATTGAAGTCACCCCTCCCTTCAAAAAGCAAGGGGATTATGGGAACCACTATGGTCTTCTGCTTCCCCTCCCTCTCCCGCAGGATTATTATCCTATCCTGGGCCCTGGAGGTTATCCCTCCGGCCTGGGCTATAAGCTGAATGAGGGTGGTTTTTCCCACGATTTCGTAAGCCCCCGGCTTTTTCACAGCTCCCATTATCATGGCGGTACGGCTTCTGTATTCCTTTATGAAAACAGTAACCTGAGGGTTTTTCACATATTTTTCGGCCAGAAGGGTTGAAATCCTTTCCTCAAGCTGATATCGGGTGAGGCCTTCCACCTTTATCTTACCTATCAGGGGTAAGGTTATGGTGCCATCCTCCCCCACCCTCACGGTGGTGTTCAGCTCCGGCACCTTGAAAACCCTTATGACCAGAAGGTCCTTGGGCCCTATTTTATATTCATAAAGTTCTGCCGAAAGCAAAAAAGAGCTCAACAAACCCAGGACAAGCACAATTTTAAATCTCATAAACAACAACCCCTCCTATGGTTTTTATCAGCCTGCTCCATCCGCCAACGCTGGATGTAGCCCTCAACCAGAAGTACTGAACCCCTAAGAAGCCCTTTGGGCTTACCCTGAACAAAAATTGTACACCATAGTTCCTAACCTCATCAATTCTACTGGAGAAGAGGAAAAGAAGCTCCCCCCGGGAATACCAGCCCTGAAGGCGGAAATTGTCCCTTACAAGCTTCATTCCCCCTCCTGCTCTCAGGTTTTTTACCCTGACCACATCAGCCACAAATACCGAGTAAATCCAATCCAGATTATAGCTAAGAGAGAAAAGGAGGGTCCCCAGTTCAACCGAAAGGTTTCCCCGGCCCTTCAGCCCCTGAAAGCGGAATCCTCCTTCTTTTTTTAAAGAGCTCAGCTGCTTGAACCCCAAGGAAAAAGAACCCTTCACCCTGGAAATCTCCGGAAAAATAATCCCTACTTCTCCCCACTGATGAAGGGCATTCCTTTCCTCATTCCATTTAAAAAGGGAACGCCGGTAGCCCATGGAAAAAACCAGCCGGGTAGCAGAAAAAATTCTCCTTCGCAGGCGCAGGATATAGGTGTATTCGGTCCTGTCCGCCGAAAAGGCGGGCAAACCTCCGGAAATTTGGATGTAACTGTATTCATCCCTCCTTCCCACAACTTCCAAGGAAAGAGGGTGTTCAGGGGATATATCCACTGAGAACAGATGGGTCTTTCTGCGAGAGGCAACCCTGGGACCCAGTTCAAAGGAGGGTCTTGCCTTTTCCTTGCTATCGGAATAGCTAAAATAAAAGTTAAATTTCCAGATCCTGAGTCCAATCTCCCCGGTTATTTCTCTGTTAAGGAAATTTTCCTGAGGATGGTGCAGGAAAATAAGATAGTGGGGGGAGAATGTGGAAGAAAGGTAAAACCCAGGCCTTAAAAGGGAAAGCCTGCCGCCCAGCCCCCCGTCGAAAACCCAATCCCCCTCTCCCGGGCTTCCTAAGGAAAATATGTTGAAATCGTAGCCCAGGGTTTTAACGATGGGGAAAATCCTCACATACAGGGAGCCTTTCTGCCAGAGCGCCTCGTTCTGGATTTTAATCTTTTCCCTCTCCACGCTCTTGGCCGTTAAAAAGAAAAGGGAAACCGCTAAAAAAAACAGGGAATAAATCCCCTTATTTAACAGGGCTAACCTCTTCCTCTTTTTTTGTGAATTGATAAATGTAAACTAAAGCCGAGCCGCCCAGGGTCAGCAAAGCTATCTTCTCCTTCCCCGGCTTGAGGGCAAAGGACAAAATTAGTACCCCACCCTCCACGCTCAGCTTACCCTTTCCCGTGAGCTTCCCTGGCCTGGTAAAAATAGCCCTGTATTCCTCCCCTCTGTATATCAGAGAAACCCGGTATTTTCCCCTGGGAACATTTTTGATCATGTAGCTTCCATCTTCTCCGGTAGGAGAGGAAAGTACAATCCTTCCGGTATCTGAAGTGAGCTTAACCACCACGCCCTTGACGGGGTTCTTCCTTTCTGGCCTTTCAAATACATAGCCGAGAAGGGTTGCCCCGGAGTCCGCAAAAAGAAAGGCAGATGCCACGAAAAGCAAAAGGGTTTTCTTCAATGTTAACTTCATTTAAGTACCTCCGACTCGCTATGATCTAACAATTCATATTATAATCCCTTCAGAATGGGGTTTCAAGAAATGAGAAAATTTATTTTAACTGGAATCCTCCTTTTAGCAGGGTGTCAGCCCAGGACAACCCCTCCGGTTTACACGGACCTTTCCGTCCATTATGGAAGGGCACCCTTGGAAGTAGTGGGATATGTTTTCTTTTACGAGCCTTACAGGTGCGCCGATATAACCTGGCAATACTGGTATTCCGGTTTTTCCATGGACAAAAACGAGGCCAAGGAAAGGGTCTGCGGGAAAAAGGCCGTAACCCACGAGTTTATTTTCACTGTACCCGGGAATGTCAATGTCCAGATAATAGTAAAATACGATGGTAAAACCTACCAGCGAAGATTCAGGGTAAAGGTGAGCGAATAGGGGGCCGAAGCCCCCTTCCCTTTAGTTGCCCTCTTCGTATTCCGCGTCTATTACATCGCCCTGGTCAGAAGCCTGAGAAGTCCCTCCCTGCTGGCCGGCAGCCGGGGTCTCCTGCTGAGCCGCTCCGGCCTGAGCTTTGCCGTAGAGCTCCTTGGCTACGGCGGTGCTGGCCCTGTTTAAAGAGTCCAGGGCTCCTTCCAGGGCAGCCCTATCCTGACTGTTTACAGCCTCCTTGGCCTGGGATACGGCCTTCTCCGCTTCAGCCACCGTGGTGGGTGAAAGTTTCTCTCTGTTTTCCTTGATAAGCTTCTCCAGCTCGTAGGCGAGCCCATCCACCCTGTTCCTGAGCTCTATAAGTTCTCTCCTGCGACGGTCCTCCTCCCGATGCATTTCCGCTTCCTTTATCATCCTCTCTATTTCCTCCTTGGTGAGGCCCGAGCTTCCGGTAATGGTTATAGCCTGTTCCTTGCCCGTGGCCAGGTCCTTGGCAGAAACATGCAGGATTCCGTTGGCATCTATATCAAAGGTCACCTCTATCTTGGGAACTCCCCTGGGGGCTGGTGGAATACCGGAGAGGATAAATCTCCCGAGGCTCCTGTTATCCCTGGCCAGCTCCCTCTCCCCCTGAAGGACATGAATTTCCACCTGAGTTTGATTGTCCTCTGCTGTGGTGAATATCTCGCTCTTTCTTACCGGAATGGTGGTGTTTCTGGGGATTATCTTGGTCATAATCCCGCCCAGGGTCTCAACTCCTAAGGAAAGGGGAGTAACATCCAGAAGTAAAACATCCTTCATCTCTCCGGCCAGGACGGCTCCCTGAATGGCTGCCCCTATGGCCACCACCTCATCGGGGTTAACGCTCTTGTTGGGTTCTTTCCCGAAGAATTCCCTGACTTTCTGCTGCACGAGAGGAATTCTGGTGGAACCTCCCACCAGTATAACCTCATCTATATCCTCGGGCTTTAGTCCTGCATCTTCCAGAGCCTGCCTGCAGGGCTCCAGGGTCATGTTGACTATGTCCTCCATCATGGACTCCAGCTTCGCCCTGGTGAGTTTCATTACCAAGTGTTTAGGCCCGGAAGCATCGGCGGTTATGAAGGGGAGGTTTATCTCTGTCTCTAAGGCGGAGGAAAGCTCTATCTTCGCCTTCTCCGCCGCATCCTTGAGCCTCTGAAGAGCCATCCTGTCCTGTCTGAGGTCTATTCCGTGCTCCTTCTTGAACTCTTCCACCAGCCAGTCTATTATCTTCTGGTCTATGTTGTCGCCTCCCAAGTGTGTATTTCCTGCCGTGGCCTTGACCTCTATAACCCCCTCGCCTATTTCCAGTATGGAAATATCAAAGGTGCCCCCTCCGAAATCGTAAACGGCTATTTTCTGGTCCTTCTTTTTGTCAAGTCCGTAGGCCAGGGCTGCAGCGGTGGGCTCGTTTATTATTCTGCGGACATTGAGGCCCGCTATGATGCCGGCGTCCTTGGTAGCCTGCCTCTGGGCATCGTTGAAGTAGGCAGGGACGGTGATCACAGCATCGGTAACCTTCTCCCCAAGGTAGTCCTCCGCCGCCTCCTTGAGCTTCATGAGGATTTTGGCTGAAATTTCCGGAGGGGAGTAAACCTTGCCCATGACCTCCACCCTGGCATCGCCGTGGGGTCCCTTCACCACCTTGTAGGGAACCATCTTAATCTCCTCGGTAACCTCCTCATACCTCCTTCCCATAAACCTCTTTATAGAATATATGGTGTTTTCAGGATTGGTAATGGCCTGACGCTTGGCGGGAAGACCCACCAGGATCTGGCCGTCCTTCAGGAAAGCCACCACAGAGGGAGTGGTACGCTGTCCTTCCTGATTTTGTATAACTTTAACTTCGGAACCTTCCATCACCGCCACCACGGAGTTGGTGGTTCCCAGGTCAATCCCTATTATCCTGCCCATTTTAAACCTCCTCCATGTTTTTCAAAAATATTATAGAACAGAAGGGGAAAAATTTCAAGGGGTAATATTAGATAATCTTAGTCTTTATTTGTCAAATTTTTTATCTCCTCCACCAGCACTGGCCTCAGCATACGGTAAACCTGAGCCACATCCAGGGCTATTACTTTAGTATCGGAAAAAACCGCCATGTAGTTGGAATCCCCCTCCCATCGGGGAACCACATGCAGGTGAAAATGGTCCTCCACCCCGGCCCCGGCGCTCCTTCCAAGGTTCATGCCCACATTGAAGCCGTGAGGGGAGAAAAGCCTCCTCAAAGCCCTGAGGGAAGCCTGAAGAAGAACCCCTATCTCCGAAAGAAGCTCCCGGGATGCCTGTTCCGGGCTGGAAAGGTGCTGAAGGGGGGCTATCATAATGTGGCCGTTGTTGTAAGGGTAGATGTTCATTATTATGAGGTTGTACCTGCCGCGGTACAGTATAAAAGCCTCCTCGTCGCTTTTCTTCTGAGCAAGGCAGAAAACACAACCTTCTTCTCCCTTCATGGCCCTCTTAATGTATTCCCATCGCCAGGGGGTAAAGATGTACTTCATTTTTTAAGGGATTCGGGCAGAAGGTCTCCGAGGGTGGGGGGCTTTGCCTCTTTAACCTTCTTCTCCTTCTTCTTCCCCTTGTCCTCCTTTTCGGCAAGGACGACCCTGACCCTCCTTCTTCCCGGGCTTATGGAGGAGATCTTGACCTTTAAAACTTCCCCCTCCTCCCATTCTTTTTTTCCCTTGGGAAGGAAGGAGTAAACCCCGGGAACGAGCTCCAGGGTATAGCCCTTTTCTCCAATGTTTACTATGCGGGCCTCTATCTCGTCACCCACCCTGTATTTTTCCACAAAATCCTCAAAGGGGTCCTCCAGGAGCTGCTTTCTTCCCACCCTTATCTTTCCTTCCTCCGGGAGAATCTCCAGTATCTTGACCTCAATTTCTTCCCCGGGCTTTAAAACCTCCGGCAGGTTTTCCACATTCTCCCATGAATAGTCGTTTTTTCTAAGAAGCGCCTCCACCCCGGGCTGAAGTTCCACGAAGGCCCCGAATTCCTTAACATCCTTCACCTTTCCTTTCAAAACCTCACCAACTCCGTGGGTGGCGGCGAATATCTGGAAGGGGGTGGGTAAGGTCCTTCTATAGCTCAGGGCTATGCGTCTTTCTTCGGGGTTTACATTGAGAACCTCCACCTCCACTATTTCTCCTTCGCTCATTATCTGATGGGGATCCTTTATGTTCTCTGTCCAGCTGAGCTCCCGACTCCTGACCAGACCCTCCACCCCTTTCTCAAGCTCAATAAAGGCTCCGAAATCGGTAAGACTTACCACCTTCCCCTTTACCCTATCGCCGGGTTTGTACTTCTCCTCTATATTCTCCCATGGATCAGGGGTTTTCTGCTTATAGCCCAGAGTTATCCTTTCCTTCTCCGGATCAAAGCTGAGTATTAGAACCTCTATCTCCTCCCCCTCCTTAAAAAATTTCCTCGGGTCGGTCACCCGTCCCCAGCTTATTTCGCTGGTGGGAAGAAGCCCATCTATTCCCCCTAAGTCCACGAAAACCCCGAAATCCGTGATGTTTTTAACAACCCCCTTTACCCATTCCCCCTCCTTTATACGGGAAAGAACCTCCTCCTTTTTCTTTTTTATCTCCTCCTCAATGAGAACGCGGCGGGAGACCACGATGGAAATCCCTCCCCTGTGCTTCCTTATATCCAGAATTTTCATGGGGAAGCTCTTGCCGATGTACTTGTAGGTTTCCTTTACAGGCCTTATCTCCAGCTGAGAAGCCGGAAGAAATGCCTTAACTCCCATAATCTCCACCAGAAAACCCTTCTTTTCCCTTTTTACTATCCTCCCCTCCACCGGTTGCCCTTCCCGATAGGCTTTGGTGATAACTTCCATGGCCCTTCTTATCAGAAGCTTTCTCCGGGAAAGGGGGATGTAGCCCGCAGAAGGGGTGGCCCTTTCCACTATGGCTTCCACCTCGTCGCCCTCTTTAACCTCCACCTCCCCTTCCAGGTTCTTAAATTCATCCAATGGAATCATCCCCTCTATTTTCGTTCCTATATCTACAAGAACTTCCTTATCTGTTATCTCAATAACCCTTCCCTTTACTACTTCTCCGCTGGAAGGCAACTGGAAGCGGTATCCCTCAAGGAGTTTTTCGTAATCTTCTTCTGCTGGCCTTTTCTCTTCAGTCATGACCTTCCTCCTTAATTTTTTCCATAACAGCCTTTATAATGAAATCAGGAGTTGAAGCTCCTGCGGTTATCCCTATTCTCTCATATTTTCTCCAATCTATCAAATCCAGCTCCTGCGGGGTTTCTATGTGATAGGTGTTGGGCTGAATTGCCCTGCACGCCTTATATAGCTTTCTGGTATTGGAACTGTGTTTCCCCCCTATGACCAGCATCAAATCCACCTTGCCGGCTATCTCCTTGGCAGAACGATGTTTCTGAATGGTGGAGGAACATATGGTCTGATGCACCGTCAACCTCTCTGTGTTTTCCAGAAGCCCCCCCACGAATTTTTTGTAATCCTCCAGGTCGTTGGTGGTCTGGGAGATAACTGCCCTTCTGGAGGAGGTGGGAAGGGAAGAGGCTTCCTCAGGGGAGGAAAGCACCACCCCCGCCCCCTGGGTATAACCCAGGATTCCCCTTATCTCAGGGTGGCTTCTGTCCCCGAAAATCACCAGTTCCTTGCCGGAGCGGACTTCCTTGGCGGCTATCTTCTGGGATTTTTTCACATAGGGACAGGTGGCATCTATCACCTTAAACCTTTCCCTCAGCTCCCTCTCTTCCTGAGGGGAAATACCGTGGGAGCGGATTATGACCACAGCCCCGGGAGGTATCCCATTCATATCCTCAGCAACTTTTATTCCATCTTCCGTCAACTTCGCTATGAACTGCCTGTTGTGAATGAGCTCCCCGTAGGTATAAACTTCTCCCCATTTCTCCTTGGCTTCGTAGGCTATCTTCACTGCCCGGCGAACCCCAAAGCAAAAGCCCGATTCCTGAGCCAGGAGGATTTCCATAAGATGGGAATAATAAGAATTACCCTGCGCTTTGTCAAGGATGATAGAATTTTAAACTTGGAGGCGAAGAATGAGGAGATTATTAACAGCCACATTGGTAGTTCTGGCCCTGGGAATAGGTTTGCTGCTGTGGAAAAAGCTGGCCTCCCCCAGACCAAACATAATTCTGGTGGTGGTGGACACCATGAGGGAGGACCTTGGGGGCGCCAATCCTCCTTTTTTTAATTCTCTGAAGAAAAGGGGTATTTACTTTAAAAATACCTACACCACCATACCCATAACCCTTCCGGCTCACCTTTCCATGTTTACCGGGAGGTATCCCTTCCAGATAGGGGTTATAAACAACGGTCAGAAGTACAGGGAGGACTACGAACTCCTGGCAGAGAGGTTAAAAAAGAGGGGCTACCATACCTATGCGGTGGTGTCCCTGGGAACGCTTCAGGGTTTCTTAGGGCCCGGCCGGGGATTTGACCTTTATGTGGATAAATTTCCCAAAACCCGCTGGTACAAAACTGCCGAAGAGGTGAATCAGGAGGTGGAGAAGATCCTCCCCAGCATAAAACCCCCGTTCTTTCTCTGGATTCACTATTCCGATCCCCACGAGCCCTATGCCCCTCCCTGGCTTCCCAATAACGGGGAGGTATGGGTTAACGGTGAGAAAATTGGGGAAGTTTGCTTTTACAAAAAGGAACTCTTTTACATAAAGGGAAAACCCGGGGACGAAGTGGAGGTGACCGTTAAGCTCAAGGGAAAGACACTGGGCACCGTAGCCTATGCCGTGGAAGTGCCCTCCCTTAAGGAAAAGGTTGTTCTTTTGAATGGAAGAGGGGAGGGAACCGGGGAGGCTAAGCTCAGACTAAAGATAGGGAAAAAGGGATTCGTCTCCATCAGGCCCACCGTCTTTCTATCAACTCTGTGGGCCCGCTTTTTCTATAAAAAGGAGGTTTTATACTGGGACAGTCAGTTTAGCCGTCTTTACGGGGAGATGCAAAGGAAGGGTCTCCTCAATAACACCTATTTATTCATCCTGGCGGACCATGGGGAAGGCCTGGGAGAGTGGCGCAACCACAAAGGGCACATCCACTTTCTCAACGGAGTCTACACCAGAATACCGCTCCTTGTAGTTTCCCCCAGGGGAGAGACGGGATTGCGGGAGGAATACCGTCAAATCACCGACATCTTCCCCACCCTGCTCCACCTGGCCTCCCTCAGGGTTCCAGCCGGTGTTTCGGGTTTGGACCTTTTAAGGGACCGCCGGGGCCACGGAAGGATATTTTTGGAAACCTACGCTCCGGAGTCATATTTTGACCGCTTCTCCATTATAGAAGGCGGCTTTCAGCTCATCCACACCCCTGCCAAGAAAAGGTTCTTCTTCTTCAACCAAGCCCAGGACCCGAGGACAGTAAAGCCCATCCCCTTCAACCAGAGAACGGCTTCCCTGATAAAAACCCTCAAAAAATTTGAAGAAAAGGCCTATTCTGCCATAAAGGTGAGACCCAAGAAAGAAAGGAAGGCGCTGAAGGTTTTAAGGTCCTTGGGCTATGTGAAGTGAACTTCTACGCCTTAATAAACAGGGAGAACAAATACTCCTTTTCTCCCCTGATGGCAGCCTCTAAGGGAAGGATAAAGCCCCTGGGAGGGGAAAGGCCCAAGGCAGGGGATGCGGTACTTTTATCCTTCATGTCCCCGGACTGGAAAAGGGCATGGAGGGAACTTAAAGAACTTCCCCGGGGCACCATAAAGGTGGCGGGGGGTGCTCACCCTTCGGGCCTTCCCCTGCACGCCCTGGACATGGGATTTGACTATGCCTTCTGCGGAGAAGGGGAGGAGCAGATTGTAAGCCTACTTGATTTCCTGGAAGGGAAAGCAGAACCTCCTCCGTGCCTTTGGTCCAGGGACTTCAAGGGCTCCCCATGCAGGGGAGTGGAGATAGAGAAATTTCCCCCCTTTGAAGAGCACCTGCCCATACCCATTGAGATAACCAGGGGATGCCCCTTCCTCTGTAGCTACTGTCAGACCCCCAGGCTCTTCGGAAGAAGAATGCGACACAGAAGCGCTGAGAACATAGCCTTCTGGGTGGGGAAACTGGTGGCCAGGGGTATAAGGGATATAAGGTTCATCACCCCCAACGGTCTCGGCTACGGTGGAAGGGGAGGAGCTCAACCGGAAAAAGTTCTGGCCCTGTTAAGGTTACTGAAGGAAAGGTATCCTGAGGCAAGGCTTTACTTCGGTTCCTTCCCTTCGGAATTCCGACCCGAACACATAACCCTTCCCCTCCTGAAAGCCCTGAGGCCTCTTCTGGCCAACCGTCGGATAATCTTTGGAGCCCAGAGCGGAAGCCCAGAGGTTCTGAGGGCATTGAGAAGGGGCCATAGTGTTGAAGATGTGATAAGGGCAACGGAGAATTCCATCAAGGCTAGTTTCAGGCCGGAGGTGGACTTTATCTTCGGCCTTCCCTTTGACGATGAAAATCAAAACCTCAGGCTGATGAAAAAGCTGGCGGAAATGGGGGCAAGAATCCACGCCCATTACTTCCTGCCCCTGCCTTCCACCCACTTGGCCCTTTACAGGCCCAGACCCCTTTCCTCCGCCTTCCTTGGGGAAGTAGAGAGACTGACGGGCTCCGGTCAACTCTTCGGCCGGTGGAAAAGGCAAAGGGAGCTGAGCGAGGAATTATACCGGCTTAACCTTTCCTACTCAGCTTCTCACATAGGTAAAAATGATGAGAGATATGAGGAAGAAAATAATTGTGGGACTCCAGCCAGCTAAAATTGGGGGAAGGATAAAGGATTTACCCAGGGCCTTGAAAGCCCCCTGGAGGGTCCAGTAAACCCCTCCCAGAGCCAGACCGCTCCCCACCCCTATGGTAGGGCCCTTTTCCCCTATGAGGAAGCCCAAGGCCACGGCTAAGAGAGCCATTACTAAGTTCACAAAGGGAAAGGAAAGGCGAGCCTGGAATTCCACCTCCATCTCCCTGGTGGGGAAGCCTTCCCTTCTCAGCGTATCTATGTGCTTCTTCAGTTCCCTCAGGTTCATCTCCTCAAATCCCTTGAGTTCCCTGAAGAAGTATTCCGGAGGCGGCATCCGGACCCTTTCCCTATCGGCCTGAAGGAATTTACCCTGTTTGCTGAAGTCCCTCATCCATACGCTTCTTAGAAGCCAGTAATTCCTCCTCCAGAAAGCCTTTTTGGCGTGCATTATTCTTTTTAGGGAGAATTCCGGGGAGAGTTCCATCAGGTATATATCTACAAAGGCCTTTCTTTTTTTCTCGTAGTACAGGAAATGGAAAACCGTGTTGTTGGAAAAAACCCAGTTTCTGGAAATAACATACTCCCCTGCATCCTTTCTCCCCTTTATGAAGGCCCTGAGGCTCTCCGCTTTTTTATTGGAGAAGGGAAGGATTTTCTCCTGGAGGTAGAAGCTGGAGGCCAGAACCGCCACTGCCAGAAGCAGAAAGGGGAGGGAAAACCGATGAAGGCTTATGCCCCCTGCCTTAATGGCGGTTATCTCCCCCCTTTTATAAAAAAGGGAAATGGTAACCATAAGAGAAATCAGAAGGCTCAGGGGAAGGAGGGTGTAGGTAAGCTGGGGAGAAAAATAGAGCAGATAGTTAAAAAGGACCTTAAGCGGCACCTTGTTCTGGAAAACATCGTCAATGAGCTGGAAGAAGCTCACCAGCAGGGAAAGAAAAATCAGGGAGAAGAGGATCATGACGAAAACCTTAAGCGCCTGGAAAAACCCGTAGGTGTCCAGGGTGGAGAAAAGCCTGGGAAGCCTCAGGGAGACCCCGAAGGCCTTTCTTGCTATTTTCGCCCTTCTTCTGGCCGGCCTGATGCTTCCCTTAAGCCTGGGGATGAGCAGGAGAACAAAGAGAAGAACCAGCAAGTCAGAGAACCACATACCCGCCCAGGCCGGAACTTTGCCCTGCTCCACAAAGCTCTTTGCTCCGGAATGCACCGTAAAATATAGGACCACCACTATAATGGAAAGGGCAAACCCGTAGCCTGTTCCTCCCCTGCGAACATTTACCGCTAAGGAAAAACCCAGCAGAAGAAAGAGCAAAGTGGAAACCGCCAGGGCAAGCCTGGAGTGCAGCTCCATAAGATAAAGGTTCTTCAGTGCAGGTACAGGGGCTGTTTTTATGGAATATACAAGCTGAGGATAGGTTTTCTCCCTGGGCCTTCTTCCCAGCTTTATTTCGGGAAAGGCCACCTCCTTAGGAATTATTTCCATGGCTTCCTTAAAAAACCCCCTGGAGTATTTTTCCGGCTTTGATGTATCAAAGCTGTGGACTTCCCCATCCCTGAGGATGAAAAAGGCCTCCCTCCGGCGACGGTCCACAACGAACCTCCCCTCCCTGGCCAGGATGAACTTTTCCACTCCATTCTCATACTTCTCAATAAAAATCCCCTTCCACATTCCCCTTCCCTTTTCTTTCACAAAAACCACCATGCCCGGGATTCCCTCAAAGAACTCCTTGGCCCTTATCATCTTCTCGGTCCTGGAGAGCATCAGTTCAAAAAGCTGCTTTTCCGCAGCCTTGGTGGCCTCAGGGGCTACAAAAAGGTTGGCCCAGAGGTTCAGCAGAAGGGCAAAAACTCCCAGGACGAACACCGGCCTGAGAAGGCGAGTTGTTGGAACCGCCAGGGTCCGAAGGGCCAGGATTTCGTAATCCGCCGACATGCGGCTTATGCCCGAAAGAACCCCCATCATCAAGCTCATGGGCAGGGTAATGGGAAGGAAGGAAAGGGAGATTTGCCATAGGAGGGAAAAAAGCTCTGCCGGGCTTATCCCCCTCATAACCAGCATCTGGATGAACTCCAGCAGGGTGTTCATAAGAAGGGCAAAGGTGAAGACCAGGAAGCCCACCAGAGCCGGGGGCAGGATTTCCCTCAAAACATACCTGTCCAGAAGCATTGAAAATAGAATAATCGCCCTTACGGTGTTTTTCAAGCCCGGCTCTTCTGGTAAAATTCCCGTATGAAATGGGTTTACATAGAGGACCTCAAAGAGCATGTGGGGGAAGAAGTTGAAGTAAGGGGATGGGTTTACAACAAACGCTCCAGCGGAAGGGTAAGGTTCCTCCTGGTAAGGGACGGCACCGGCATAGTCCAGGCCACCGCCTGGTCCAGGGAAAAGGACAATCCCCTTTTCAGGACCTTTGATGCCCTTACCCAGGAGAGTTCGGTGATTATAAGGGGAAAGGTTAAGGAGGACAAAAGGGCCCCGGGAGGCTACGAAATAGAGCTGCGGGAGATAGTGCCGGTTCAAATAGCCGAGGACTACCCTATAACCCCCAAGGAACACGGGGTAGCCTTCCTCATGGCCCATCGCCACCTATGGCTCCGCTCCTCCAAACAGCACGCCATAATGAGGATAAGGCACGAGATAATAAGGGCCATAAGGGATTTCTTCGACGAAGAAAAGAAATTCACCTTAGTGGACGCCCCTATCCTGACCCCCGCGGCCTGTGAAGGAACCACCACCCTTTTTGAGACAGACTACTTCGGCGAGAAAGCATACCTCAGCCAGAGCGGTCAGCTCTATATGGAGGCGGCGGCCATGGCCCTGGGGAAGGTTTACTGCTTCGGCCCCACCTTCCGGGCGGAGAAGTCCAAAACCCGTCGCCATCTCATGGAGTTCTGGATGGTGGAACCGGAGGTGGCCTACTTCCGCCTGGAGGACGACATCCAGCTGGCGGAGGATCTGGTGGAGTTTATTGTAAAGAGGGTGCTGGAGCGAAGAAGAAAGGAACTGGAAAAGCTGGAGAGGGATGTAAACAAGCTGGAAAAGGTGGAAAGACCTTTCCCCAGGATAAGCTACGATGAGGCCATAGAGATATTGAAAAAGGAGGGCTTTGATATAAAATGGGGTGATGAAATCGGAGGGGACGAGGAGACGGCCTTAGCCCTCAAGTTTGAAAAGCCCCTGGTCCTTCACCGATTCCCCGCTGCCCAGAAGGCCTTCTACATGGAACCTGACCCTGAAAGGCCGGAGCTTTCCCTTTCCTTTGACATGCTGGCCCCGGAGGGCTACGGGGAAATAATAGGAGGTTCGGAAAGGATAAGCGATTACGACCTTCTCCTTAAAAGGATAAGGGAAAACAACCTTCCTGAGGAAGCCTTCCGGTGGTACCTTGACCTGAGGAAATACGGCTCCGTTCCCCACGCGGGGTTCGGTCTGGGGGTGGAGCGGACCGTGGCCTGGATAGCCGGAGTTAAACATGTGAGGGAAACCATACCTTTTCCCAGGCTGCTCTACAAAATATACCCGTGAAAATAGCCTTCATTTCCTTAGGCTGTGCCAAAGCCTTGGTGGATACCGAAATAATGATGGGTGTTTTAAAAGAAAGGGGCCATTTTATAACCCCCTCCTTGCAGGAGGCTGAGGCTGTGGTGATAAATACCTGCGCCTTCCTCCAGAAAGCCCGCAGGGAAAGCGATGAAACCATAGAGGAGGTGTTGAGCAAGGGAAAGAAGGTGGTGGTGGCGGGATGTTATGTAAATTGGGAAAGGGAGAGATTGAAGAAGAAATTTCCCGGGGTTTACGGCTTCCTGGGGACAGAAGAAATAGAGCAGATAGAAAAAGCCATAAAGGGGGAGGAGGTCAGGGCCTGCGGTCTTTACCTCCCCCGGTGGAATACCCCCAGGGTAACTTCCACCCCTCCCTCCTGGGCCTATGTAAAAATATCGGAAGGGTGCTCCCGCCGCTGCACCTTCTGCATAATCCCGAAGATAAGGGGACCCTACCGCTCGCGCCCCATCCAGGATGTGGTGAGGGAAGTCAGGAGGCTGGAGGAGGCCGGTTTTGCGGAGGCCAATTTAATTTCCCAGGACACGGTTTCCTTCGGCACCGATAGGGGCGAAAATCTGCGGGGGCTTCTGGAGGCGCTGCTTCGGGGGACGGAAAAAATCTGGATAAGGCTCCTCTATCTTTACCCCTCCCCTGACCTGATGAAAATCCTCCCCCTTTTCCAGGAACCCAGACTGCTTCCCTACTTTGACATCCCTTTCCAGCATTCCCATCCTGAAATTCTGAAGAGAATGGGAAGGCCCTGGGACGGGAGGAAATACTTGGATATGGTGGAGGAAATACGCCAGAAGGTGAAGGACCCCACCATAAGGACCTCGCTAATAGTGGGCTTTCCCGGGGAAGGACCGGAGGAGTTTCAGCATCTAAAAGAGTGGTTAAAAAGGGCAGAAATAGACAGATTGGGGGTATTTAAATACTCCAGGGAAAGGGGGGCCTCCGCCTACGGCCTGGGGGATCCGGTGCCGGACGAGGAGAAGGAAAGGAGGGCCAGGGAAATTATGGAAATTCAGGCGGAAATAAGCAGCCGAAGGCTAACGCTCATGGTGGGAAGGGAAGAAGAGGTGGTGGTGGAAGGCAAAGTGAGGGAGGGGGTCTACTTTGCCCGCTCCAGGCACTTCGCCCCGGAGGTGGACGGGGGGATATATGTCCTGGGGGAGATTGAGGGACCCAGGGCAAGGGTCAGAATAACCCACGCCCACACCTACGACCTGGAAGGGGAACCCCTATGAGGAAGCTGGCTCTGTTTTGGGCTCATTTTTTCCTCCTGGGTTTTTTCCCCATCTTTCCTGCAACCTTCACCAGCGCCGTCGTCAGTCTGCTCTTCGGTCTATGGTTAATCCGGCTGGGGCTCATCCCCAGGCTTATCCTGGTGGGGTTCGTGTTCATCACCGGAATACCGGCGGCCTCTAAAGGGGAGAGGTACCACGGGAAAAAGGACCCCCGTTCCGTGGTGATAGACGAAGTGGCCGGGCAGCTTCTGGCTCTGGTCCCGGCGAGAAACTGGACGGAGGTGTTCCTGGGTTTCCTTCTCTTTCGCCTTTTTGATACCCTGAAACCTCCCCCGGTAAATCTGGCCGAGCGGATTGAGGGAGGGCCGGGGATAATGTTGGACGACCTGGCCGCCGGAGCTATGGCACTGTCAATTCTCCTCCTTATTCATAGCCTCTGATGTAATTACCCTGAGGTCCTCCACCCTGAAAACCCCGGGGGAAACCTCCTTCCCCTTGAAATCCACCAGGTCGCAGCAGAAAGCCTGGGGGAACCTTCCCTTAGCCCTTCCCATAAACTCCAATTTTATGGGTTTTCCCCCTCTACAGGCCAAATAATAGCTCTTTCCCTTCTCCTTGATAAGGGGGGAACGGAGCCGGACTCCCCAGCCCTTGAGGGAAAAGCCCCTGCAAAAAACCCCGTATGTGAACTTCAGAAATTTAAGCTTATGCCTTAAAAGCGAATTCAATCTAACTGTAAGGTCCGGTAGGCGAAAGGGAAGGGCTGCATGGCACCAGTCATTTTTAGAAAGGCTGCATGAGGAACCTCCGCAGGGAAGCAGGGGAGATCCTATTTTCCTGCTGAGCTCCATTATGAGGGAATACCCTCTGGACCAGCCCGGCTCTATCACCACCAGGCATCTGTGTTCTTTCCAGAGCCTCTGGGCTAAGGCCAGAGGATCTTTTGTTTCAGAGAGGGAAGAAACCGCCAGGGCTATATCCCCTTCAATCTTCGCCCTGGTAAAATCCTTGACGAGGACCGTCAGTCCTGTGAGCTCTCTGGCAAACTCCGCTGCTGTCTTTATCCTTTCCAGACCTCTTAAATCGGAGCCGGGAAAAACCTCCCTGGCCGCCAGCATGGAAGCCCCGAGACCAGTCCCCAGGTCCGTTATGGTGGGTGAAGGAAAGGGGGGTCTCAAAAGGGCACCCATTTCCTTTAGAACAAAAAATGTTTTCAAGTATCCCTGGGGAAAGAAGAAAGCGAAATATGCCCTTAAGGCCCACTCCTCCTTTAAGTAGGGCCCGGCCCTTCCTTTTACGAGAAGGTCGGAAAGGCGGGCGGCTTCCCGGGCCAGCCTTCGCAGGGGATACTCCTCAAGGCCCAGCATCCTCTTTCCCCTTTCAAACCAGGGAAGGAGACTATTGCTGGCTTCCCTTAAAAAAGCCTCTATAGGAGTGTATGAAGAGGATGGGATTTTCAAGGAAGAACTCCTTTTTGAATATTTCCGCCGCCACCCTCCCCTGGGATTCCTTCTCCACAGGAAGCCCTAAATAATAAGCCACGGTGGGGGCAAAATCCAGCAGCGAAAGGGGAAAATTTCCTCTTTTTACCCACGGGGAAAAGGCCATATAAACCCCTTCAGGGCAATCAAGAAAATCCCCGCATGTGAGTTTGTCACCCATTAAACCCTCTAAGTAGAACCTCCAGGGAGCTATGGGCTCGACGGAGAAGGGGGAAACCACTATAACCAGGCCCTCAGGGGGGAGCTGGGTAAGGAACCTGCCCACGATATGGTCGTAAAAAAGGGTATATTTATCTATCACCCCCATAAACTTTTCCAGCTCCTGGGGAGGTACGAAGGGGAAAAACTCGGAGGTGTATTTCAGGAACCTGAGTTTTACCCTTTTCATACCCTCCAGCCTTATCACCAGAAGGTCGGCTCTCCTTAGAAGCTTCAGGGCCCTCTCGGATGCGTAGCTATCTGCGGAGAGGGCCTCCAGCAGGGTCTCGTACTGCCATGTGCCTGCCCGGGCCTCTGGAAAAAGAGCCTTTACCGTATCCCTCCTTTGCGGGAAATCCTCCGCCTCCACCACCTCTCCCCTTCCATGGAATTTCCTGACCAGAAAGACCATGCCCTGATGGGGCCTGGGAATTTTTCCCTCCAGCCTTACCACCTTTACCTTTTTAAGGGCCTGGAAGAATATCCACCTGGGAAACAGTGTGTATTTTCCCTTTCCCAGGAAACTATAAACTCCGCTGGAACGATAACCGTGGTCTGAGGGTCTGGTGCCCCGGAGGAAGGAAAAGAAAGTAACCTCGGAGAGACAGGGTGGAGGGGACTTAACCTTCCCCCAGGCTCCCTGACTTACAAGATAGTTGAAATTGGCAAGATTCTGCGCACTGCGGGGCCTTAAAATGTCCTGGAGGGAAAGCCCCTCCATGTAGAGAACCACAGCTTTTCTGCCCTCGGCCAGGGTGGATGCAAAGGGAAAGGAAGGGGTCGGCTCCGGAGCCTGCTTTGTTCTGGTGGTGTAAAAAATTCCCACGGAAGCAAAGGCAAGAAGAGAAAAAACCACGAACAAAATACGGTTTTTCCTCGCTATAAGGGAGAGGCTCAAAATTGAAAGCATGGCCAGGGCAAGGCCCAGGCCTACGAAATTGTAATATGCCCGGGGGGGGAGAAGGTTTCTCATGTACTTGAGGTTAAGGTAGATAGCCAGGCTCAGGTAGGAAGCCAGAAGAAAAATCTGACCCACCAGATATCGGGAATTTAAAAGAACCGGTTCCCCTCCGGTTATAAGGTTGATAAAAAGAGAAAGCAGAGTAAGAAAAGGGAAAAACATAGCTGCATAGAAGGCGACCACATAGAAAACGGGAGGGGAAAAAGGAGGGGCCAAATTTAAAATCCTCAAAATAGCCCCCACAGAAAACCCTGCCCACAGAGAAGCTACTAAGGAAGGAAAGAGAAGCTTTAATTTTTTCAAGGTGCGCTCTTAGAAAAAGGTCTCCGGATTTTTCGGCAGTTTGAGGAAAAGAAGAAAGGTCTCCCCCACCTGGATTTCGCTCTGGTCCTCCAGCTCCGCGTAAAACACCCTTTCTCCGTTCACGAAGGTCCCATTGGTGCTTTGCAGGTCCCTTATTATGACCTTGTCCCCATAGACCTCAATGGCGGCGTGTTTGCGGGAAACCTGCCTGTCGGGTATGATCAGGTCCACATTGAACCTGCCCAGGACCACCACCGGCTTTTCTATTCTGAACTTAAAACCTTGCTTGGCCCCCCTGGTTATATAAAGGACATATTCCTTATCTTCCGGAAGGTAAGGCTCTTCCCCCTCCTTTATGAGCTTCTCCTTGGTGGTCCTTTCTCCCTCCTCTTCGGTCTTCAATTTCTTCATGGGAGCTGTCTCGTCAATCCTCTCCTCCAGGTTGTCCGCAGTGGCCTCCTCGTAAAAAGGGTTGAAAATTTCAAAAACAGTGCCACAATTTTTGCACCTAACCTTCTTGGATTTTTCGTCCGGAGCAAACTTTCTTTCGTCAAATTTGTATTTTTTCCCACATTTTGGACATGTGATTATCATAGACCCTCCCTTTCACTTCCTATTATAGGACAGGAGAAAATCCCTTGCAATAAAATTATCTTTCCCTTTCCCCCCTTATGAACTCCTCCACCATCCTCTTAGCTTCCCAGTCTGAATATTGCACCGGGGGATGCTTCATGGTGTAGGCAGAAATGGAAAGCAAAGGTCCACCGATGCCCCTGTCCAGGGCGAGCTTGGCTGCCCTTATGGCATCTATTATTATCCCCCCGCTGTTGGGAGAATCTTCCACCGAAAGCTTAAGATCAATTATTATGGGATGGTGCCCAAATCCCTCCCCTTCCATCCTTATGTAGCAGATTTTGTTGTCCTTCAACCATGGAATAAAATCCGAAGGCCCCACATAAATGTGATAATCGTCCAGTTTATCCCTCATCAGGGAGCGAACGGCCTCAGTCTTTGAAATCCTTTTGGTGGCCAGGCGCTTTCGCTCCAGCATGTTGAGGAAGTCGGTGTTTCCTCCGAAGTTGGTCTGGTAAGTTCTGGTAATCTTAACCCCCCGGTCCTCAAAGAGCTTCGTAAGCACCCTGTGAACTATGGTGGCCCCCACCTGGCTCTTGACATCGTCTCCGATGGCCGGAATTCCCCTTTCCTGGAACTTCTTTCCCCACTCATCATCGGAAACTATGAAGGTGGGCATGGCGTTTATAAAGGCCACACCAGCCTCCAAGGCGGCCTGAGCGTAGAAGCGGGCTGCCTCCTCCGAGCCCACCGGCATGTAATTTACCAGAACCTCTGCTCCGGACCTTCTCAGCTCCTCGGCCACATCCACAGGCTCAGCCTTGGCCGGTCTGAAGCTTATCTCCTCGGGATAATCCAGCATGTGGGGGGAGATGCCATCAAAAACGGGACCCATCTTCACTGTGACCCCGGTCCTGGGAATCTTATCCCAGAACACCATAGTGCAATTGGGTGGGGCGAAAATCGCTTTCTCCAAGGGTTTTCCCACCTTCCTTTCATCAACATCAAAGGCGGCAACTATCTCAATGTCCCCCGGTCCATACCCTCCAAAATCAGGGTGCATGAGTCCCACAGTATCCTTTGTCTCTCCATAATAATAAATTCCCTGGACCAAGGAACTGGTGCAGTTGCCCACTCCGGCTATGGCCACTTTAATTTTTTCTTTAGCCATTTCATTCCTCCTTATTATGAAGATAATTTAACAAATTTAATTATATATTCTCCTGCAGAGTAAAGAGAAAGAATTATAGCAAAATAAAGGCAAAATACCCCAGGATGTTTAAGTTCCGGATACCTCAAACTGAGTATGAGCAGAACTATGGAGAGCACCTCTAAGAACATCTTTTTCTTGCCCAGGGAAGAGGCCGGGATCAGAATCCCCTCCCCGGCAGCTATAGCCCTGAGCCCGGTAATTCCCAGCTCCCTTCCCACAAGAAGTATCACCGCCCAGGCAGGAACCAACCGCAGGGCCACTAAGGATATGAAGGACGAGGATATAAGCAGCTTGTCCGCTATGGGATCCAGGAGGATGCCTAAGGGGGTAACCTGGTTCTTCCTCCTGGCTAAATAACCGTCCACAAAATCTGTAAGGGAAGCTAAAAGGAAAAGGGCCAGAGCCCAAAAAACCCGGCCGTTGAACTCCACCAGCAATATTCCAACAATAATGGGAACCAAAAAAATTCTGAGAACGGTAAGGAAGTTGGGGAGGTTGAAATTCCTCCTCAGCCCTGCTATTTGAGCCATTCTCCTCTGAAGACCACATCGGCAGGCCCCATCATCTTGATCTCTCCTTCCTTTATTTCCACCATTACATCTCCTGCCATGGTCTTAACCCTTACCCTTTCTCCTACAAGGCCTTTCATGTAAGCGGCATAGGCAGAGGCGCAGGCTCCGCTGCCGGAGGAAAAGGTTTCTCCTACACCCCTTTCCCAGAAAAGAACCTGTATTGTGCCCCGGTCCAGAACTTTAACGAATTCCACATTGGTCCTCTCAGGAAAGAAGGGATGCTCCTCTATTTCCTTGCCCAGCTCCTTCCACTCCACCGAGGAGGGAAGGTTCTCAAAGAAAAGAACGCTGTGGGGATTGCCCACGGAAAGAACCGTTATGGGGAAGGTTCTGTTTCCAATGTAAAGGGGATAATCCACCACCCTTTCCCTGGGGGTGCCGTCGTCAAAGGGTATCTCCTGGGAGGAAAGCCTGGGCTTTCCCATGGAGATCTCAAAGATAAATCGGTTTCCCTTCCTTTCCATGAGACGGGCCCTTCTCACCCCGGCCAGGGTTTCAAATTCCACTTCCTCCCCTTCGTATCCCATGTAGTAAACATAGGCTGCCGCGCAACGAAGGCCGTTTCCTGAAATTTCAGCTTCCGACCCGTCGGCGTTGAAGATCCTGAAGGAGAAACGCTCCCCCTCCCGGGCCAGGATTATCAGACCGTCGCTTCCAGCTCCGAAATGGCGGTGGCACAGCTCTTTGGCAAGGCTGTGGGGATCCCCCTTTATCTCGGATTTCTCCACTATCAAAAAGTCGTTCCCAAGAGCCTGCGCCTTGTAAAACTTCATCACCCTATCCTCAGGGTTATGAAGAAGGTCTGCTCTCCCCGGGCCACCGTAAGAAGAACTATGTCTCCCTTTCTCAGGCGGCCCACCAAGGTTTTAAATTCCGCCACTGACTTCACGGGCTGTCGGTTTATTTCCAGGATGACATCCCCGGGCTGAATTCCAGCCCTCTGGGCAGGGCTTCCTGGTTTAACCCTGGAAACCTCTACCCCGTAGGGATAAAACCTCCTCAGGCGGCGGGAAAGGGGGGAAACCTCTATTCCCAGGGGATTTCCCTGGGCGAAGTAGGCAGGGGCCTGACTTTCGCTTCCAAGAACCACCGGAATTTTTATTTCCTTCCCGTTCCTTATTACCTTAAGGACTATTCTGTCCCCCGGGGAATGTCTCATTATGGCTATCTTAAGGTCCAGGGGATTTTTTATTTCCCTACCATCCACACCCACCACCACATCGTAACGGCGAAGGCCTGCCTTCTCTGCCGGAGAACCCTTTATAACATTGGAAATAATGGCTCCCTTCGCCACTTTAAGCCCCAGGGCCTTGGCCATGTCCTCGTTCACCGCCTGCATCTGAATTCCCAGGAAGGGCCTGACGACCTTTCCCTTGCTCATGAGGTCCTTTATCACCTTCTTGGCCAGGTTGGAGGGGATGGCAAAGCCAAGCCCCATAAAGCCCCCGGTCTCCGTCTGGATGGCGGCGTTAACCCCTATGACCTCCCCCCGGAGGTTCACCAGAGGACCTCCGCTATTTCCCCGGTTTATGGCGGCATCGGTCTGAATGAAGTCCTCGTATTCGGAAAGGGGAAGTTGTCTTCCCTTGGCGGATATTATTCCAGCGGTGACGGTGTAATCTAAACCTAAGGGATTTCCTATGGCCAAAACCCACTCCCCTACCTTTATCTTGGAAGAATCCCCCCACTTCAAATAGGGAAGATTTTTAGCGTTTATTTTAAGCAGGGCCAGGTCGGATTTCTTGTCAGTTCCTATTATTTTGGCCTTTAATTTTCTTCCGTCTATGAGTTTAACCACAACCTTTTTGGCTCCCTCCACCACATGGTTGTTGGTGACTATATAACCATCGGGGGAGATCAAAAAGCCCGACCCCAGGCCCTTGAGTATTTCCTTCCTCTTAGGGCTCGGTAGATTTTCCCCGAAGAACCAGCGGAAAAAGGGATCAGAAAAAAAGTCACTGAAGGGAGATGAGTACTCCACCACGGCCTCGGTCTCCACCCGAACCACCGCAGGTTTCACCTTTTCCGCCACCTTAACGAAGACCTCGTTAAAGGGAAGGGACTCGTCGGCGAAGGCCACCGGAGGTTTGGGAACCTCCCCGGTGGATTTTGAAGCCTTTATCCCTATGAAAATTCCAAGAACCAAAGCCAGGATGAGGGCCAGACTCAATCTAAATCTTCTCATGTCTACCTCCTCCCTAAATTTTAACACAAGGAAAATTTTCTCTCCTCTATTTTCACTTTACGCCCCAGAAAGAGGGAGGAAACCCTCTCAAATTTCTCCAGAAAATCCGTAACGAAAAAAAGGTCCTCTTCCCGGGAGGGGGTTTCCCTTAAAAGATTCCTCTCCCTCAATATTTCCCTCAGTTCCAGCCCCACAGCCTCACCGGATTCTACCAGGACCTTATCATCCCCCACTGCCTCTGAAATAGCCTTCTTTATCACAGGATAATGTGTACAACCCAAAATCAGGGTGTCAATTTTGTCCCTCCATCCGCGGAGATATTCCTCCGCTACCATGCGGGTCACCGGATGGTATATCCATCCCTCCTCCACCAGGGGGACGAAAAGAGGACAGGCCTTAGCGTAAACCTCAGCTCCGCCCTGTCTCAAAATTTTCTGATACTTTCCGCTTCTTATGGTGGCTTCAGTCCCAATGACCCCTATTTTCCCGCCCCGGCTTACCTCCAGCGCCCTTCTGGCGCTGGGCTCAATAACCCCCAGGATCACCAGATGGGGATATTTTTTCTTTAAATCCTCTATGGCCACCGAGGAGGAAGTGTTGCATGCCACCACCAAGGCCTTAATGTCAAATTGAAGGAGAAACTCTGCGTTTTCCAAGGAGAACCTTATTATGGTCCCCGGAGACTTGGTGCCATAAGGAAGGCGGGCCGTGTCGCCAAGGTATACAAATCTCTCCCCGGGAAGTATCTCCTTGAGGGCCCTGTATACGGTAAGACCTCCTATGCCAGAGTCAAAAATTCCTATGGGGCTTTCATTCTTCTGCATAGCTGAGGTCCTGAAAGAAGGGATACTTGAGGCTAACATGGCCAAAGAGTGTTTTCCGCTCCATTCCCCCCACCACTATTTTCACCTTATCCACAGCTTCCAGATTATATGTGAGGGAATCCACCAAGGAATAAACCGTCAGAAGCTCGTACTGGCTTCCGAAGCCCTGCCCGGGAAGGATCACATCCACCACCGCCTCCCCGTTGATTATAAAAACCCGCCTTATATCCCCTCCGGGAGGAAAGGGGGATAGGGCTCCGGAAGGGGGAACCTTAAGCTGAGAGAGTATTTCCATGGCCTTCTGCTCCGGGCTGCCCTTTTTTTCTATTTCCCGGAGCTGCCTTTTCAAATAACCCTCCATGGTGGGGAAGAAAAGGATAACCTCTTCCTTCTCCGCCTTTGATTCCACTTCCCTTTCCCCCCCGGAAGCCGCCCTCCCATCCGCCGATGGTCCCTCTACCTTTGAACCACCTCCTCTTATAAAAAGGTAGACGGTCAGGGAAACCATAAGGGCCAGAACTACAACAGCCGAGAAAAATATCAGGGATTTCTTCATCGGCGCAGACTTCCCATGTATTTCTTAAGGCCCCTTAGAATAGCTTCTTCCAGCCTTCTTCGGTATTCCGGGGTGTTCAGAAGCTTTTCTTCCTCAGGGTTGGAGATAAAATCAACCTCCACTAAAACCGCGGGCATGGTGGCTCCCATGAGAACAGCGAAGGGGGCCTGTTTTACCCCTCTGTTTTTAACCCCTATCTCCGCAGCCAGCTCCTGCTGTATGGCCTCCGCCAGTTTGCTGGATTGATAGAGGTACTGGTTCTGGGCCATATCCCAGAGTATCAGGCCTATGTCAGTATTGGGGGCCCTGGTTATCTCCCCCATGTTTTCCTTGTAGGCTAAAAGCCTGCTTTCTCTATCGGTGGCAGTCGAGCTCAAAAAATAGGTCTCCGGGCCCTTTACCGTAGGGTCGTCGCTGTAGTTGAAGTGAATGCTTACAAACAGGTCGGCCTTGGCGTTGTTGGCTATGGCGGTCCTTTCGTCAAGGCCAAGAAAACTATCGTCCCTGCGGGTTAAAATAACCCTTACCCCCAGGCGGGACTCCAGAAGAACCTTCAGTTCTTTGCAGAAGGTAAGGGCCAGATCCTTTTCCTTGGTCCCTCCCCTTCCCACCGCGCCTTCCTCCTGACCTCCGTGGCCGGGATCCAGCACCACCGTCCTCAGGGCGTATTTCATTATCCTGCCCTGAGGTCTGGGTCGGACATCCACCACTATACGGAAGGGGTCCTGAAGTTCAAACACCTTCCAGAGGGAGGATTTTCTGAACCGGATGAGGACGAGGGTTCCACCTTCCACCCTCTTCGCTTCCACGGCAGAGAAAATCCTGCTATCCACCGAAGGTGTGGGTTTGATGGAGTGATCTCCATGAAGAATAATCTGAAGAAAGAACTCTCCGTACTCACCGATGGAATATTGAATTGGGGATGGGGCCTCTATCACGAACCTGGAAAACCCTTTGTGGTCAGCCCAGCGGGTTTTCAGCTCGGCCGTCCACAGAAGGGGAAAAATCAACAGGAAAAGGGCCAGCTTCCTCATAAGGGACTATTTTAACATAAAAAAATGGAGGCGGCGGGACTCGAACCCGCGTCCAGAGGTGGCGATCCCAGGGCCTCTACATGCTTAGCCCCTTCTTTCTCCCTTCGCCCTTCCTCGCCCGAAGGGGCAGGGCTCGGAAGGGCTATCCCCCTGAATCTCGTTTCGACAGTCGGGGGAAGCCTGTCGGAACCACCCTGCTTCTTGTCGCCTGCTGAGCCCCGCAGGGAAGGGCTTCAGCAGACGGCTGCCTCACTTAGGCAGCGAGAGCAAGATCGTTCGCACTTCTTGTGCTACCGCCTGTTTTACGAGGGTGGCGGCACCTCGGCATGCAGCCCTGCAACCGCTGCACCCCTGTCGAATCCAATCGCCCCCTTTTAAATATTATAATTCAAAAAGGGGAATTTTTCCATATTCAGGTTATCCCCAGGGCCCTTTTGAGCTCCTGCACCTCTTTTTCGGTAAGGGTCCTGGCCTGACCGCCTTTGAGGCTGCCGAGTTTAAGGGGACCCAGGCTGATCCTCGTCATGGCCATAACCGAAAGCTCTCTTCTGAGGAACATGGTCCTGAGCAGGGAGGGAAACCTGTGGGTAAATTGAAGCAGGAGGGAAACCTTATCCCCCCTGCGGCGCTCGCTCAGAATTTTCTCCACCCTGAGGAAGTGTCCCTGAACCTTCATTCCGGAGAGAAGTTTTTCCCGGTCCTTCGCCTTCCAGGGACCCTTTATTTTTACCCTGTAAAGGGAAGGAAGGTCGGCCCTGGCCAGGGCCCTGGAAAGCCAGGGCTGGTTGTGAAGGAGTATGAGCCCTGAGGCGAATTTAGGCAAAAGGGCATCAGGGTAGACCCGGAAGGCCAGTTTCTTGAAAAAGGGATAGATCCCATCCCTGGCTATAAAGGAGCTGTTGTAATCCTTGGGCTTGTATGCCATGTAAATGAGGGGCCTGGAGGGCAATTTCACTCTGAGATTAGCGAAGTACACCACGGCTCTGGTAGGGTCCACTTCCCTGGAAGGGTTGGTTACCACTTCGCCGTCCACCACCACCGAACCTTCCTTTATAATCACCGCAGCCTCCTTCCGGGGAGCCACCCCCGCTGCCTGCAGGAACTCGTCAAGTCTCATCGCCGCCCAGTTCCTGAAGGGAATTAAGGCCAAAAACCTTCAAAAATTCTTCGGTGGTGGCATAAAGGAAGGGCCTTCCCGCCAGCTGTCTCTTCCTCCCCACCGCCCTGACCAGCCCCCTGGCTATCAAGGTCTGTAGGGGAACGGAGGAATCCCTTCCCCTTATGGCGTTTATCTCCGGAAGGGTAATGGGCTGGCGATGGGCCACAATGGCCAGGGTCTCCAGGGCTGCCCTGGATAGCTTCCTCTTTCTGGAAGCCCCCAGCCTCATCAGGTCATCAAAGAGCTCCTCCTTGGTGGCCAGGACAAAACCCCCTGCCACCCTCTCCAGGCGGAGACCCCGGTCCTCCCCCTCCATTTCCTTTGCCATCCTCTCCAGGGCCTCCTCCACCATGGAGGGAGCAACTCCCAGCCGTTGGGAAACCTCCTTCACAGAAAGGGGCCTTTCGGAAAGAAAAAGATATGCCTCCAGCAGGGCTTTAAGCCTGAGCAACTTCATTTTCAAAGGCTTCCCTGGTCCATATAAATATTTCAGAAAAGGGAAATTCCTGTATCGCTATTATATCCCCCTGGCGGAGCATCTCCAGAAGGAAAAAGAATGTGAAGATGGCCTCCTCTCCGTCCTGGCAGAGGGAAATCAGGCTTCTCAGAGAGAGCTTACCCATCCTTTCTATTTCTTCCTTCAACCTGTTCATAAACTCAGAAAAATCCCTTCTCCCCACGGTTCTTTCCAGCTGACGGCGAGCCGCCTCCCTCCTCAGGATGGAAAAATACGCCTCTGCAAACTCCTCCGGGTCCCCAACCACCTCCTCCTTCACCGGTATCCCCTGGCGGCTATGGTGAAACACCCGCCACCTCCTCTTTTGAAGCTCCTCCAGCTTATCCCTCCATCGGGAAAGCCAATCGGGTTCGGCCCTCTCCTGCGGGGGGGCCTCCTCTTCCGGAATCAGCTCCTTCTGGAAAGGTAAAAGAACCGCCAGCTTTATGAAGATCAAAAGGGAAAGCAAATACAGGTAGTGGGCCGCTCTGTTTATATCCACCCCCGGGGCCCTGGAATACTCCAAGAGCTTTCCGGCTATGTACATAAGGGAAACCCTCTTTATGTCTATAATGCTCCTTCTAACCAGCTGATAGAGGGTTTCCAATGTCCCCTCAAAACCGTCAAACTTTAATTCCAATCCCCATAACCTCCCTTACTTCCTCCAGGGTCTGTTCAGCCACCCTGGCGGCCCTCCTGGAACCCTCCACCAGAATCTCCTTTATCTCCTCCTTCTTCCTCATGAGACTTTCCTTCTTCTCCCTGAAGGCGGCAAATCTGAGGGTAAGCTCCTCCACCAGCACCCTCTTGCAATCAAGGCAACCGATGGAGGCGGTGGTGCACCCCTGATAAAGCTCCCTCCTCTTTTCCTCCGGGGTAAAGGCCCTGTGCAGAGTCCAAACGGGACAATCCTCAGGCTTCCCCGGGTCACTCCTTCTTTTCCTCCGGGTGTCGGTCATCATGGGAAATATCTTTCTCCTTAAGACATCCGGGGGATCGTCCATGAATATGGCGTTCCCGTAGCTTTTGCTCATCTTCCTCCCATCGGTTCCCAGTATTTTGGGAACCGGGGTCAGAATCTCCTTGGGCTCCGGGAAGACCTCCCCGTAAAGGTGGTTGAACCTCCTTACGATTTCCCTAGCCAGCTCTATGTGGTACTTCTGGTCCTCCCCCACGGGAACCAGCTCCGCCTTGTAAATTATTATGTCTGCGGTCTGGAGCACAGGATAACCCAAGAAACCGTAGGTGTGCAGGTCCCGGTCGGAAAGTTGCCGCATCTGTTCCTTGTAGGTGGGAACCCTCAGGAGCCAGCCCAGGGGGGTTATCATGGAAAGGAGAAGGTGAAGTTCCGCGTGCTGTTTTACCAAGCTTTGAAGGAAGACGGTGGACCTTTCCGGGTCAATTCCTGCAGCCATCCAATCGGCGGCTATTTCAACGATGTTCTCCCGTATCTGGGACGGGTTTTCGTAATCGGTGGTAAGGGCGTGCCAGTCCACTATAACGAAGAAGCTTTCGTATTTTTCCTGAAGCTCCACCCAGTTCTGCAGCGCCCCAACCCAGTGACCCAGATGAAGCTTACCGGTAGGTCTCATTCCGCTGAGAACCCGTTTCATATCACCTCCTTAAAGAAGGATCCTGTTCAACAGGTAATAAATGGGGGAGGCCATGGCGTTTAGAATACCTATGTAAGAGTCCATGTATATAAAAAGGAAGAGTATGAGGATTCCGTAGCGCTCCATACTATAGTAGCCGGGGAGAAGTCTCCTGGGCAGGAGCCACGCCAGAACCCTGCTGCCGTCCAGAGGGGGAATGGGAAGGAGGTTGAAAAGGGCAAGGAAAAAGTTTATGAGGAAGGAGTAGATGAACAGCAAAACAAAAAGGGAAATGAAGGGCAGCGGTCCTCCCTCCCTCATGAACCTTATGGCAAAGAAAACGGAAGCCGGGGAAAGCTTCCTCAGAAAAATCAGAAGTATCCCTGAGGCAGCCCCCAGGGCTATATTGGAGCCCGGGCCTGCGATGGCCACCAGCATCATCCCCTTCCTCCAATCCCTGAACCTGGCGGGATTCACGGGAACCGGCTTTGCCCAACCGAATATGGGCATGTGAAAGAGGGCGAGGAAAAGGGGAAGGATTACCGTCCCCACGGGGTCTATGTGGTGCAGCGGATTTAAGGTCAGCCTTCCGCTGTACTTTGCGGTGGGGTCTCCCAGAAGGTAAGCCACATATCCGTGGCTCGTCTCGTGCACCACCACCGCGAAAAGCACCACTGCCAGCTGTAGAACAACGCTTAGAGCATTCATCTAATAAATATATCAGATAACCGTTGTTTAAAAAAGAGGGCCTATGGGGTTATAACCGTAAACTCCTTCCTCTTTATCTCCGCTTCGTATTCCTCTATGGCCCTGGCCAGCCTCTTAGCCCCCTCCTCTATCTCCTCAGGGGAGGAGTAGGAGAAGTTTACGCGGAAGGAGTTTTCGCATTTTTCGTGTGGGTGAAAGGCGGAACCCACCACGAAGGCTACCTTCTTCTCCACGGCCCGCACGAAGAGCTCCCTGGAGTTCATATATGGGGGAAGGGTCACCCAGAGGAAAAGCCCTCCCTTGGGCTTTGTCCACTTGAGCCCGTCCAGCTTCGGCATGTATTTCTCAAACATGTTCAGCATAAGGTCCCTCTTCTCCCGATATTCCTCAACTATCTTCTTTATCTGGGTATCCAGAAGTCCCCTCTTCAGGTATCGGAAGGTTATGGCCTGAACGAAGGCGGAGGTGCAGAGGTCAGCGGACTGTTTCGCCATAACCAGCTTCTCAATGATCTTCTCCGGGGCCACTATCCATCCTAAGCGAAAACCGGGGAGGAAAATCTTGGAGAAGGTGAAAAGGGAAATAACCCTGCCGTTGCGGTCCAGGGATTTGAGGGGGGGTTCAGGTTTTCCTTCAAACCTCAGCTGACGGTATGGGGTGTCCTCCACAATTATCATCTTGTATTTTTCTGCGATCTCCAGGATCCGCTCCCTCCTTTCGCCGGAGAGGGTCACCCCGGAGGGGTTCTGAAAGTCCGGGATAAGGTAAATGAACTTGGGCTTTATCCCCTTTTCAAAGAAGAATTTGAGCTTGTCCTCCAGGGCCTCAGGGATCATGCCGTCCTCATCGCACTCCACGGTATCCATGGCAGCGCTGTAGGAATTGAAGGCCTGGATGGCACCCACATAGGT
Source organism: Candidatus Aminicenantota bacterium (assembly GCA_026987025.1). Classification (GTDB taxonomy): domain Bacteria; phylum Acidobacteriota; class Aminicenantia; order S016-38; family S016-38; genus JALSNJ01. The sequence continues at coordinate 35,625 of JALSNJ010000039.1, forward strand.
GGGAGATTCCATTATCACAGTGTCCTTGCGGTCAATGAATACCTTCCCTATAAGGTCCAGCCCCTGCTGAGAAGCCGTTACTATGAGGATATTTTCGGGCCTGGCGGATATCCCTTCCTTGGCCATTAGTTTTATCAGCTCCTCCTTCAACCTGGGGTCACCCTCGGTGGGACTGTATTGAAGGGCCTTCCTCCCCTCTTCCTTCAGGACCTCATCCACTATCTCCCGGAGTTCCTCCACGGGAAATACATCCGGAGCAGGGAGCCCTCCGGCAAAGGAAATCATGTCCGGCTGGTTTACCAGCTTTAAAAGTTCCCTTATCTCCGACCTCTTCATTCTGAGGGCGTTTTTGGAAAAATAGGGTGTATAGTCCATAATTCCTCCTTAATCACTTTTTTACAGGAAAATTATAACCTCCCTGGCGGGATTATCAAATTGTCGTGCCCCTTATTTTCCCCCTCCCCTGGGCCTTACATAGGATTTTATCCAGATCTCGGAAGAAAACCTCTGGCGGGTCTTCAAACACCACTTGCCGCTTTTAGAACAGACCAGGTACTCTATTTCAAATTTAATTCTATGTTTTCCCGGGGAGGCGTTTTCGTTCACGGTGAAGGGTATGGAAAGCACGGGAAGGCTCCTTATAGGCTCGCTCCTTCTAACTTCCCCTTCCTTTAAGGCCTTTAAATCAAAGGCTGTGTAGAAGTTTTTGGTAAAGACCAGGGAATCCGGGTCCTTCACATAGATTTTAAAGGGGGGAAGGGTTTGAAGGGTCACATTGGGATTGTTTACGGCAATGTAAATATTTATTTTCCCCTTCTCCCCGCTCACCAGTTCAAAGGGAAAGGCCTTGGCGTCTATTCTGAGGAAATTTATAAGCAAAAGTGCCCAGAGCGTCAACTCAGGAACTCCTCCGGAGGTGTTATCTTTCCTGTGAGGGCAGAAGCCGCGACCGTCTGGGGAGATGCTAAATAGGTAAGGCCCTTGCCCTGCTTTCCCGCAAAATTCCTGTTTCCGGTGCTTATTTGAACCTCTCCTTCTCCTGTAAGGCCTGCATGCCCCTCGGCACAACCTCCGCAGGAGGCGTTGAGGATTATGGCCCCGGCCTCAAATAGGCCCTGGAGTATCCCCTCCTTAAGAAGCCTGGCGTAAACCCTCCGGGTGGCAGGAACTATTATCAGCCTTACCCCGGAAGCCACCTTTTTCCCCTTCAAAATCTCCCATGCAGCCTTTATGTCCTCGTATCTTCCGTTGGTGCAGGAACCTATAAAGGCGGTATCTATTTTCTCCCCGGCGTATTCCTCCACGGGATGAACATTTTTAGGATGGGATGGTGCGGAAAGCAGGGGTTTAAGCCCGCTTACATCTATCTCCACCTCTCCGCTATAGCGCGCATCGGCATCGGCCATCACTTCCTCAAAGTCCCCGGCCCATCCCCTTATTTCCTCCCGGACCTCATCGTTGAAGGGGATAAACCCGGCGATCCCGCTCATCTCGGTCACCATGCTGAGAAGGGTTATTCTTCCGTATAAAGGAAGGGTTTCCACCGCCTCGCCGTAAAACTCAATGGCCTTTCCAAGGGCGGTGGTGGTCCCCAGCTCCCTTATTATCTTCAGGGTAAGGTCCTTGGGAGAGGTAAACTCCGGAGGTTTTCCCTTTATCTTCACCTTTATGGTCTGGGGTACCTCAAACCAGGTTTTCCCGGTCCTGAAAATAAAGGCCACATCCACATCGCCCATCCCCTGACCGAAGGCTCCCACGGCAGAGACTATATTCATGTGGCTGTCGGTTCCCACCACCGTGGCGCCTGGCCTCGCTAAACCTTCCTCCATGAGAACATGGGAACCTATCCCCATGTCCACATCGTAAACTCTGATGCCGTGCTTTCGGGCAAAATTCCTGCATATCTGCTGGTTTACGGCGTATTTTATGGTTTTTGCTGGAGCCACCAGGTCAAAGGTGAAAAAGGTTTTCCCGGGGTCCGCCACCGGCGCTCCATCGTATTCCCTTTCGTAGTTTTTAACCACATTGGCCCCGGCAAAATCCCGGGCCGAACGGACATCAATCTCCATCCACACGATCTCTCCGGCCCTGGCCTGTCCGCCGCTGTGGGCCGAGATTATCTTTTCAATTATGCTCTTTCCCATTTTTCACCTCTCTGGCTTATTATTATATAATCAACAACCAGGGAGCTGAAAATGAAAATGGACATTTACTGCGTAAGGTGCATCGTCTCACAGATGGTGGAGCTTATAAAAATCCTAAGGCTGGACAGAGCCTCCCAGGAAGACCTTATGAGGGAGGTTCTGAGGATTCTCCAGGAGGAATCCTATGATGTTACCTCTCCGGAACTGGCAGAGAAGGTCTACGACAGGGTCAGGGAAATAACAGGCATAGATGACCCTTATTCAGAGGTAAAAAAAACGGAAAATCAGAGAGCCCAGGAGCTGGTGTCGCCCTTTCGTCAGAGGCTCCATGAGCTATCCCTGGAGGATGTGCTCAAACTATCCGTCCTGGGCAACTCCATGGATTACGGCACCGAGGCAAGGTTTGACATAGAAGGGGAGGTGGAAAGCCTCAGGAAAACCCGGCTTTCCCCCGAAACCCTGGGCGAATTTGAAAGGGAGCTAAGGGAAAACAGGCAATTGTTGATAATAGGGGACAACGCCGGAGAGATAGTTTTTGACAAGCTTCTGGTGGAATACCTCATAACCAATTACCAGACCGAGGTTACCTACGCTGTGAGGGGAGGCCCCATAATAAACGACGCCATCCTGGTGGATGCCTTGGAGGTCGGGATGGACAGGGTGGCCAGGGTGATCACCACGGGCCAGAACATAGCGGGCCTGGTGCTGGAAAGGGCATCCGGGGAAATTAAAAGGGCCCTTCAGGAGATTCCCCTGGTCCTTTCCAAGGGGCAGGGTAATTTTGAGACCTTAGAGGACAAGGGACTGGACATTTACTTCCTTTTCAGGGTGAAGTGCCCGGTGGTGGGGGCCTATTTGAAAAGAAGGGTGGGGGACATGGTTTTTTGCAGGAGGTAGCCATGATAGAAAGGCCCGAAAAGGACGAATATTACCTGAACATAGCCAAGGTGGTATCCACCAGGTCAACATGCCTGAAGGTTCTCATAGGGGCCATAATCGTAAGGGACGACCAGATAGTGTCCACGGGATATGTGGGAGCTCCCCGCAAGACCAAAAGCTCCCTGGAACACGGATTCTGCCTTCGCCAGAAGCTGGGCATCCCTTCGGGAAGCCAGTACGAACTCTGTCGTTCGGTCCATGCGGAGCAGAACGCCATAATAAACGCTGCCAGGGCAGGAGTTTCCATCCTCGGCGGAGACATGTACATCTACGGAGAAAAGAGGGATACCGGGGAAGTTATCAACGCCTTCCCATGTTTCATCTGTAAAAAAATGATAATAAACGCGGGCCTGCGCCGGGTCATCACTTCTGTGGCTGACCCCAAAAAGAAATACATGGTATTTTATGTGGACGACTGGGTAAGGGAATGGCAGGAACACGATATAATTGAGGACAAGTACCGCTACGGTCTTTGACCCTGCGTTTGACTTGAAAAGGGATTTAAGGTTAGAATTACCTCTTAAATTCATAATTTAAGGAGGTCTCATGATTGAGATCAGGTTCCACGGCAGGGGAGGTCAGGGAACTGTGGTGGCCTCCAAAATTCTTGCCGATGCTCTGACCAGGGAAGGGAAGTTCATACAGGCCTTCCCCGAGTTCGGGGTGGAAAGGAGGGGGGCTCCTGTGGCGGCCTTTGCCAGGATTTCTGACACAAAGATCTGGCCCAGGCACAAGATTTACGAGCCCGACCACATAGTAATCCTTGACCCCACCCTCATAGGGGCCGTGCCCCTCTTGGACGGGCTTAAACCAGGGGGATGGATTCTTGTAAACACCACCAAAAAGCCTTCGCAGCTGGGCTTTCCCAAGGAATTCAAGGTGGCCACCGTGGACGCCACCCACATAGCCTTGAAGTACAGGCTGGGAAGCGCCGCCTCCCCCATAGTGAATACCGCCATGGTGGGCGCCTTCGCCAGGGTGATCCCTGTGGTAAAGCTGGAAACCCTTCTGGACGCCATAGAGGAAGGAGTGCCCATAAAACCCAAGGAGAACCGGGCGGCGGCAGAGGAGGCCTACAATTCTGTGATAATGGAGGGCTGAAGATGGGAAAAGAGGAGAAGAAGATAATATTTAAGTCGGTAAACGATCTTCCCCCCATGGCCATGAGCCTGGGAACCATGTGGGTGAACAAGACGGCCAGCTGGAGGAACCTCAGGCCCATCATTGATTACGACAAGTGCATAGATTGTATGATATGCTGGAAGTACTGTCCGGAACCGGCCATATACCTGAGGGACCCCGATGAGAGGGTGGCCATAGACTACGATTACTGCAAGGGTTGCCTCATCTGCGTTGAGGAATGCCCTGTGGATGCCATATACACCGAGGAGGAAGGGAAATGAAGAGAATGGCCATAGTTGGAAACCACGCCCTTTCCTACGGGGCGCTTCTTTCCAGGGTTCAGGTAATAGCCGCCTATCCCATAACCCCCCAGACCCAGGTGGTGGAGCTTCTTTCCGAAATGTGCGCCGACGGAACCCTCAAGGCGGAGTTCGTCAAGGTGGAATCCGAGCACTCCGCCATGGCGGCGGTCATGGGAGCATCGGCCTCCGGTGCCAGGGCCTTTACGGCCACCTCCTCCCAGGGCCTTGCCCTCATGCACGAGGTCCTTCACTGGGTCACCGGAGCAAGGCTTCCTGTGGTAATGGGCAACATAAACAGGGCCTTCGGTCCGCCCTGGTCCATATGGACCGAGCAAACCGACTCCCTCTCCCAGAGGGACACGGGATGGATGCAGATCTACGCCCAGGATAATCAGGAAGTCCTGGACTCGGTAATCCTCGCCTATAAGGTCTCAGAGCAGGTCCTTCTTCCCACCATGGTAGTCCTGGACGCCTTTTTCCTCTCCCACACCTCGGAGCCCGTGGAGATTCCGGACCAGGAGATGGTGGACGAATTTCTCCCTCCCTACGAAAACAAGTACATCCTCAACCCCGACGACCCCCACGCCTTCGGGGGACTTACAAATCCCGAATGGTATATGGAACTCAGATACAAAATACACAAAGCCCACGAGGAGGCCCTACAGCTCATAGAAAAAGAGGGGAGGGAGTTTGAAAAACTCTTCGGAAGATATTACGGATTGGTTGACCCCTACAGGGTGGACGATGCGGATACAATCCTTGTGGCGGTCTCCACAGCAGCCTCCACAGCCAGGTATGCGGTGGACCTATTAAGGGAAAGGGGAAAGAAGGTGGGTCTTCTGAGAATAAGGGTATTTAGACCCTTCCCCTACGAAAGGGTGAAGGAAATCCTCTCCGGTGCCAAGAAAGTTATAGTCCTTGACAGAAACCTCTCCCCCGGGGCAGGGGGAATTATAGCCTCGGAAGTAAGGGGAGCCCTGGCCAATGTAAAGAATCATCCTCCGGTTTTCAGCTACATCATGGGGCTTGGGGGAAGGGACATAACCACCAAGAACATCATGGAACTCTTTGAAGAGGTGGAGAAGATGGAGGAGGGAAAGGACATAATCTGGAAGGGGGTGAAAATATGAGAAAACTTACCATACCCAGGGAAGAATACATGACGCCGGGCCACCTGGCCTGCCAGGGCTGCGGAGGAGCCCTGGCCATGAGATTGGCGTTGAAGGCCCTCGGCAAAAAAACCATTCTTTCCATCCCGGCCTGCTGCTGGTCTGTCATAGACGGGCCCTTCCCCTATTCCGCCGCCGGAGTCCCTATCTTTCACGCTCCCTTTGAAACGGCGGCATCCACCTCCGCCGGAGTGGCGGCGGCCATGAAAATCCTGGGGAAGGAGGATGTGAATGTGGTGGCGTGGGCAGGCGACGGCGGAACCTTTGACATAGGGATTCAGGCCATCTCCGGCGCCGCCGAGAGGGGGGACAACATACTCTACATAGTCTACGACAACGAAGCCTACATGAACACAGGAATCCAGAGGAGCTCCGCCACCCCTTATAAGGCCTGGACCACCACCACCCCCTACAAATTCCCCAAGGCCAGGCCCAAGAAGGACATAATAGGAATTCTGGCAGCCCACAAAATCCCCTACGCTGCCACCGCCACCGTGGCCTACGCCGAGGACTTCGTGAAGAAGGTGAAGAAGGCGGCGTCCATGAGGGGATTCCGCTTTATCCAGGTGCTTTCCCCGTGTCCCCCTGGGTGGAAGACGCCGCCGGAAATTACCATAAAACTGGCCCGCCTGGCGGTTCAGACCGGGGTCTTCCCCCTCTACGAGGTGGAGAACGGAGAGAAATACAAAATAAACATAAAGCCCAAAAAACTAAAGCCGGTAATTGAATATCTAAAGCTTCAGGGAAGGTTCCGCCACCTTACCCAGGAAGATGTGGACGAAATTCAGAGGATGGTGGAGCGGAACTGGAAGGTCCTCCTGGCCAGGGAGGAGTTTTCAAAGCAAATAGAAAAAATAGTTTAAGGGGGGAGCATGTTTGAGGACCTGAGAAAATACGACCCTGAGATAGCCAGGGCAGTTTACGACGAAACCGTAAGGCAGCATTCTACCTTAGAACTCATAGCCTCGGAGAACTTCGCACCAAGGGCAGTTCTGGAAGCGGCCGCCTCTGTCTTCACCAACAAATATGCCGAGGGCTACCCCAAGAAGAGATATTACGGAGGATGCGAATTCGTGGATGTGGTGGAGAGCCTTGCGAGGAACAGGGCCAAGGAACTCTTCGGAGCAGAATTTGCCAATGTCCAGCCCCATTCCGGAACCCAGGCCAACATGGGGGTTTACTTCACCGTGTTGGAGCCCGGAGACACCATGATGGGGATGAACCTCTCCCACGGCGGACATCTTTCCCACGGACATCCGCTGAATTTCACTGGACGCTGGTACAATGTGGTTTTCTACGGGGTGGATAAGGAAACGGAGACCATAGATTACGACGAGGTCCTCCGACTTGCCAAGGAGCACAGGCCAAAACTCATCGTGGCCGGGGCCTCGGCCTATCCCAGGTTTATAGATTTCAAGAGGTTCAGGGAAATTGCCGACGAAGTGGGGGCCTACTTCATGGTGGACATGGCCCACATAGCAGGGCTCGTGGCAGGAGGGGTTCATCCTTCTCCGGTCCCCTATGCGGATTTCGTCACATCCACCACCCACAAGACCCTGAGGGGACCCAGGGGGGGATTCATCCTATCTAAAGCGAAGTACAAAAAGGAACTGAACAGGGCAGTCTTCCCGGGGGCCCAGGGAGGACCCCTGGTTCACATAATTGCCGCCAAGGCGGTGGCCTTCAAGCTGGCCATGACCGACGAGTTTAAACAATACGCAGCCCAGATAGTTAAAAATGCCAAGGCACTGGCAGAAACCCTCAAGGACGAGGGTCTGAGGATAGTATCAGGGGGAACGGACAACCATCTAATGCTGGTGGACCTGAGGTCCTTGGGAATCACCGGAAAGGAGGCGGAAAAAACACTGGAAAGGGCTGGAATTACCGTAAACAAAAACACCATACCCTTTGACCCCCAACCTCCGCTGATAACCAGCGGTATAAGGATAGGAACCCCTGCCCTCACCACCAGGGGGATGAAGGAGAAGGAAATGGAGAAGGTGGGGAGGCTCATATCCAGGGTCCTTCACAACATGGACAGGGAGGAGGTCATAGAGGAAGTGAGGGAGGAGGTAAGAAAGCTCACCGAGGAATTCCCCCTGTATCCTGAAATAAGAAGGGAATTTGAGGAAGGATGAAGGCAGCCCTTTTCTGCTCAGAAAAGATAACCCAAGGCCTTAAAGGGGTTCTCCAGCAGCAGGGCATGGAAGTGCTGGAACTGGAAACCCCTGAACTCCTGCCCCAGGTTGAAGCCGAGATAGTGGTGGTTCAGTTTCCCGTGGGTAAATACAAAAGGGGGGATGTCTTCGTGAATCTGGAAAGACTATGGGACAGGTCTTCCCCCATCACCCTGATAATAAAGCCGCCGGGGGAAAAAATAAGAAGAAGGGACCTGAAGGCCAATGTCCTGGTTCTGGACGAGACCGCGGGGGTGGAGGAAATGGGAAGAAGGCTCCTGGAGTTCTTGCATGACCCGGAGCTTCTCCTGTCCAAGGGGCTGGAGGCCTATGCCGAAAGAAATTATCCCTTAGCCTACGAGTACTGGCTGAGGCTGGCCAGAAGCGAAGAGGGCAAGGGGACCAAGGTTTTTGAGTACCTTAAAATAGCCAAAAGGGAATTTGAGGAGGCCGGCCTGGACACCGCCCCCATAGAAAAAATCCTGATGGAAAGGGTGGATCCCTTCAAAGAGGGAGCCAGGCTTTACTCGGAGGGAAAACTTCAGGAGGCCCTGGAATACTTAGAGAGGATATCCCAGGACCATCCGGAATTCGTAAGGGCCAGGGCCCTGGTGGAAAACATAAAGGAGGAGCTGGAACTGGAGGACGCCGAGGAAGTCCTCAACGAAATAGAAAATCCAAGCATAAGCGACGAGGATGTCTTTCTGCCGGTGGGAGGCCTTTCCCAGGCGGAGCTAACCCCCAAGGAAGCTTTTCTGCTTTCCCTTATAGACGGCGAGGCCACGGTGGAAAAAATTTCCAAAATAGCCCCCATGGACCAGGAGGAGCTGAAAAATTCCCTGAAAAAACTTCTGGCCTTAGGGCTTATAAGGAGGAAAGGATGAAGGTTTTAGTGGTGGGCTCAGGGGGAAGGGAACACGCCTTGGTGTGGAAGATATCCCATTCTCCCTTAGTGGAGAAAATCTATGCGGCTCCAGGAAACGGGGGAATGAAGGAGGCGGAGAGGGTTCCCATCCCCGTCCACGAGGTGGTGGCCCTGGCGGACTTCGCCGCCGAAAGGGCCGTGGACCTTACGGTGGTGGGGCCGGAATTGCCTTTGGCCTTAGGAATAGTGGACGAGTTTCAGAGAAGGGGACTTAAAATTTTCGGTCCATCCCGGCTGGCGGCGGAACTGGAGGCCAGTAAGGTCTTCGCCAAGGAATTCATGACCCGCCACGGAATACCCATCGCCGAGTTTGATGTGGCCACGGACTTCTCCACCGGCAGGGAAATAATAGAATCCGGCAAATACGGATATCCCGTGGTAATAAAGGCGGACGGTCTGGCCGGAGGAAAGGGCTCCCTGGTTTGCCAGACCCACGAAGAAGCCCTGAGGGCTCTGGACCTTCTGATAAACAGGAGAGTATTCGGAACCGCCGGCGACAGGGTGATAATAGAAAGGTTTCTGCCAGGAAGGGAGATCTCCTTCACAGTAATAACCGACGGGAAAAACATAGTGCCCATAGTCACCTCCAAGGACTACAAGAGGGCCTACGACGAGGACCAGGGGCCCAACACCGGAGGAATGGGGGCCGTCTCCCCCTGTCCCTATGTGGACGCAAACCTTTATGTGAAAATTATGGACAGCATAATTCGCCCGACCATAAGGGGGATGCTGGAAGAAGGAAGGGAATTCAGAGGGGTGCTCTACGCAGGGTTGATGCTGACGGAGGAAGGCCCCAAGGTTCTGGAATTCAATGTAAGGTTCGGAGACCCGGAAACCCAGGCCATAATAATGAGGCTGCGCAGCGACCTGGTGGAGGTCTTAAACTCGGTGGCCGAAGGCCTGATCCCGGAAAAGAAGCTGGAGTGGGACCGGGAGGTTTCCATAGATGTGGTTTTGGCCTCCAGTGGCTATCCCGGAAAATACGAAAAGGGAAAGGAAATAAAAGGCCTTGACGAAGTAGGGGAAGATGTAATTCTCTTCCACGCCGGGACCGAATTCAGGGACGGAAAATTTTACACCTCCGGAGGAAGGGTCCTCAATGTGGCGGCAAAGGGAAAGGACCTGGGGGAGGCCCGGGCGAAGGTTTATTCCGCCATAGAAAAAATACACTTTGAAGGCATGTTTTACAGAAAGGACATAGGAGTTTTCCAATGAAGGTTTTCTACCTTATAGGAAGCAACTCGGACAGAGCTACCATTGAGCCGGGCCTGGAATTTCTGGAAAAAATGGGGGTGGAGACGGAGGTGGTGGTAACCTCCGCCCACAGGACCCCGGAAAGAACTATGAAAATAGTGAGGGAAAAGGAGGCGGAAACCGATGTCTTCGTGGCGGTGGCCGGGGGAGCAGCCCATTTAGCAGGGGTTGTGGCTGCCCACACCACAAAGCCTGTTATAGGCCTTCCGGTGGCGGTTCCCCCCTTCAACGGTCTGGACTCCCTGCTCTCCATGGTGCAGATGCCCAGGGGAGTACCGGTGGCGGTGGTTTCCGTGGGCAAGTGGGGAGGACTTAATTCCGCCATCCTGGCCTGCGAAATTCTGGCCTTGAAGTACCCGGAGCTTACCGAAAAACTTGAGAAATACAGGGAAGAACTCAGGTCCAGGGTCTAAGAAATTCTCCCTGATAAACCAGGGATGCAGGCTTAACGCCGCAGAGAGCCAGAAAATAGCCGAGGAACTCCAGAAAAGGGGCTGGGTTCTGTCCTCACCTCAGCAAGCCCTCTGGGTCATCGTAAACACCTGCACGGTCACCCACAGGGCGGATGCTGACCTGAGAAAAATCATCAGGAGGGTAAAGAGGGAAAACCCGGGGGCGAAAATCGCGGCCATAGGATGTTATGTGGACCACTACGGAAAGGTGGAAGGAGCAGACCTGGCCCTTCCCAACCACAGAAAAACGGAGATAATCAACCTCCTGGGAGCAGAAGGAAAAGGCAAGCCGGTAAGGTGGAAAAGCCGTGGATTCCTGAAGGTGCAGGAGGGCTGCGACCTGGCGTGCACATACTGCATTATACCCAGGGTGAGGGGTCCCTCCCGGAGCCTCCCCTGGTCCCTCATAGAAAGGAGGATTGAAGAATTTCTCTCCCTGGGATACCAGGAGGTAGTAATAACGGGCATTCACCTGGAATCCTACGGGAGGGAATGGGGGGAGAGGGAGGGCCTCCTCCATCTTCTGCGGCTGCTGGAGAAATTCTATCCCCAGATAAAGTTCAGAATCTCCTCCTTGGACCCCCGGTTCCTGTCCTCCCGACTCCTTGACTACATCCTCAATTCCCCCCACATAATGCCCACCTTCCACCTTTCCCTTCAGCACTACTCCCCGAGGATCCTGAAGCTCATGGGAAGGGGAAGCAACAGGGGCTTCGCCCGGCTGGTGGATAAGATAAGGAAGGGAAGGCCTGAGGCAGGTTTGGGGGCGGACTTTATAGTGGGCTTTCCTTCGGAAACCGATGAGGATTTTCTCCTCCTTTACAGGTTCGCAGAGAAAGCCCCCCTATCCTACTTCCATGTATTCACCTTTTCCCCCAGGGAAAGAACTCGGGCGGCGGAGATAAGACCCAGGGTTCCGGAGAGAATTTCCAAAAAAAGGTCTGCCCTCCTGAGGGAGCTGGGAAGGAGGAAAACCGGGGAATTCGCCCGCTCCATGGTGGGAAAAACCCTGCAGGCCACGGTAATAAAGGAAGGGGAGGCCCTCAGCGAAAACTACCTGAGGATAAAATTTGAGGGGAAACTTCCTCCCGGAAAGAGACTTCCCTTCAAAATAGAAGACTTCGCAGCGCCCTGGCTTCTTGGAAAGCCTCTGGTCTAACTCTTTTAAAATAAAAAAACCCCGCCATCCGGAGATGGCGGGGCATTTATCAGAGGTTCAGCTTAGAACTCGAACCTGATGCCGAACTCAAACACGGTGGGGTTGAGGATCCTCTGGACCTCCATGTAGCTGGTGGAGTTCATCATCGGGTCCTTCTTCAGGGCCATGTTGTTGTTGGTAATGTTGAACCCGTCTATGGAGAAGTAAATCCTTCCGAGGTTGGCGATCTCCCACTTCTTCTCAAGCCTGAGGTTGAGCATCCAGAAGGTGGGAAGCCTGGTGTCGCCGAACTTTCCGTAGTAAACATTCACTCTTCCAAGGCCGCTTCCCCTATCATCTATGTACCAGTACCTGGGGATTACATATCCTTCCCTGGCCACGAAGGCGAAGGAGATGTTGAAGTCGTAGGGGAGCTGATAGAGACCGGAGGCCTTGAACATCCAGCGGGAGTTGACATAGATTCCCCTGATTCCGGAACCGCTGGACTCAGGAGCCACCACTCCGCCGTCAAAGAAGTCCTTGTTGGTGGGGTCGGTGTACTCGTCCTGCCAGTGCTGCTTCCAGTCGTCGTAGGTGAAGGAGGCGTTGAGCATCCACCTGTCGGAGAGCCTCTTGTTCACGATAAACTGGATAGCCTTGTAATCGGTATAGTACTTGTCGTGGTTGGTCCTGTACCTTCCGGCGGGTTTGAAGTAGGAGAGGGTGTAGTAATACTTGTCTATTTCAGGGATGTATCCGGCAACCACCCAGTCGTCCTTGGACTCCAGGACCAGAGGATCGTAGCTCTTTATGTAAAGGTCCCAGGTCTGGTTCACCACCCTCCTGTAAACTCCCTGGATGGAGACCGCCAGGTTGGGGAGAACTTCCCTTTCCAGGCTCACTATGGCCTCGTAGGTCCAGGGGCTGTGGTAGTTGGGGTCAAACCTGTTGGGGGTTTCGGTGGAGGTGGGATTGGCGGGGTCAAAACCACCGTACCAGACGGCCCACCCGAGGTTGGGATATCCCAGAAGCTCGTCCTCGGTGACGATGCCGTCGCCGTTTCTGTCAACCCAAAAATAGGCCAAATACCTGACATTTATGGGGTTTACGAAGTATGCCCTGTTAATTCCTCCCTGGGTACCGTACCTGGCCAGGGCCAGTTTGAACAGGGTCTTGGAGTCCCCGGTTAGGTCGTAAATCAGGTTGAGCCTGGGGGAGAACATGTTCCAGTTGGGCTTAACATCGGCTCCTCCGAAGTCAAGGTCGGGAATGTAATCCTTCATTATCTCGGCGCCCTGAACGGTTCCCGGGTTGAGTTTGTTTATTTCAACATCGTAGCGGAGACCCAGGTTTACGGTAAGCCTTCCGTAGTTCATGACATCCTGCACATAGGCGGAGTACCTGGTGTACTTGGCCTCAATGTATCCCACGGAATTTGCCTCGGCCACCCAGAGGTCGGGACCGAACCTGTAGAGTATGGTCCCACCGTGGGGCCAGGTTGAGGTGGTGGTAATTATGGCGTCCAGGTACTCAATTCCGAACTTGAACTCGTGGTCTCCTCCCAGGAAGGCCTCCTTGAAGTAGTTACCCCTGAGGACTATGTTCCACTGATTCCTGTCGGTCTTGTAGTCAATGAAGGAACCCCTTACATAGAACTTGGGATAAAACTCAAATATAGTGTATGTGTCCATTCCTCCCTTGGGAGCCAGGTGGAACCCACCGTTGGTGTATATGGCCTTGAAGTTGAGCATCAGGTTTCCGAAGAAGTGCTCGGTCTCTGCCTTCCAGATGTACCCGGGTCCAGTCTGGTCCCAGGTGGTTCCAGGCTCCTGCTGGGTTGCACCGAAGGCCGTCCTTCCCCATTTCTTCTTGTTGTCGTATTCTACGAAGAACTCGGCCCTGTGCTTGGAACCAAGCTGGAAGTTTATCTTTCCGTATCCGCTCTCCAGCCAGGTGTCGTCGGAAGTTCCAGCCATGGTGTAGGTTCCTATGTCCTGAACACCCCAGCTCACATAGAACCATAGCTTATCCTTTATAATGGGACCGCCGAAGTTGGCGCCGTAGTGGTAAATGGTCCTGACCTTGTTCCCCTTGTATCCCTTGGCCTTGAGGTCGTCGGGGATGTTGTCCCTCTGCCACCTTTCGTCCTCACCGTAGAGGTAGAAGAGCCCGCTCATCTTGTTTCCGCCCCGGCGGGAGATGAAGTTCAGGTGGATTCCTCCGGTCATGTACTCAATGTCAGGGGCTCCCACGGTTACCTGGAACTCCTCGTATCCCATCATGTTAAGGTAAGCAGGAGCAGCTCCGATGGCCGCGGGGTCAGTGATGTTGGCTCCGTCAACATTCCAGGTGGACTGTCCCTGTCCTACTCCGTGCCCGGTGTAGGAGGATTGCTGACCGCCTTCGTTTCCTCCCACATCCTCACGGTCAACCAGAACTCCAGGGGCCAGCTCAAGAAAGACCCAAGGGTTCCTGGAGGTGGGGAGCTCTTCCAGGTATTCCTTGGTAATGTTAACTCCAACCTGGGCTTTCCTGGTGTCCACCACTGGGGCAGCTGCGGTGACGGTGATTTCCTGCTTGATGGTACCCTCTTCCATCTTGAGAACGATGTTAACATCGCTACCGGCCACCACCCTGATTCCCTTCCTGACGATGGTCTTGAATCCCTGGAGCTCAGCCTTTATCTGGTAAACTCCAGGCGGAAGGGAAAGGAACCTGAAATTACCCTCCGCAGAGGAGATAGCCGTGATGGGGGCTATCTTTTCTCCCGTGAGGGTAACCGCCACTCCGGGAAGAGGCTGTCCGCTGGCAGCGTCCACCACCTTCCCGTAAATGTTTCCGGTCCTCACCTGGCCCATGACCGGAACAGCCACCAAGGCCAGAAGTGCGACCAGAACTAAAGCCTTTCGCATACGCACACCTCCTAAGAAGATTTCCTGCCTTGAAGGAAGCAATTTTCGTGCCAAAAATTCCCCGCATATAAAAAGACCCTCTGTTTCAACTCTACGGTAAATTCAAATTTTTGAATCAAGGTCTTGAATCGTTTTCCTGTTAAAATAAAACCATGGAAAACTTGACCCTGAAAATCCCCTGGCGGGTGAAAAGAACCCTGGCCCTGGGGGCGGATATGAAAAGGGGTTTCGCCCTGGGCCAAGGAAACAGGGTTGAACTCTTCTACTCCAAGGCCCCGCTTACATGCCTGGAGGATGCCCAGGCCTTTAAGAAAAAAATCGTGGAGGAAATGGAAAGAAGAGACTTCAGACCCGGGGCGGTGGTGGCGGACCTTCATCCCCTCTACTTCTCCACCCGTTTAGCAGGGGAATTCTCCCCGGAACCCACCTTAGTTCAGCACCACAAAGCCCATGTGGCCTCGGCCCTGGCCGAGCACGGCATAACCGGCGAAGTCATCGGGGTCTCCATGGACGGGACGGGCTACGGCGAGGACGGGGCTATCTGGGGAGGGGAGTTCTTCGTGGGGAGGGCGGAGGAACTTTTCAGGGCGGGCCACATAAAATACTTCCCCCTTCAGGGGGGAGACGCCGCTGCCAGGGAAACCTGGAGACCAGCCCTGGCCTTAGTGGAAGCCATATCTCCGGAAAGGGCGGAAAGGCTGGCCGAGGGAATTGGCCCCAGAGCTCCTCTGGTGCTTTCCGCCATAAGGAAGGGCCTGGGAACTGTCCTTACCTCCAGCGCCGGAAGGCTTTTTGACGCCGCCGCCTTTTTAATCCTCGGCATAAAGGAAAATTCCTACGAGGCCGAGGCCCCCATAGCCCTGGAAAAGGCGGCCTCCTCATCACCGCCTTTCCCGGCTTATAAATTCACCGTGTTGGAGGAGGAGAAAAGGGTCGTACTTGACCCCAGCCCGGCCATAGCGGAAATTTTAGAACGAAGGGGAACCGCGGAGGAAAAGGCCTTTTCCTTTCATCTGGGTTTGGCCAAGGGTATAATAGAGGCGGCAAAAAAACTACGGGAAAGGACTGGCTCGGATAAATTGATCTTCAGCGGAGGGGTTTTCCAGAACAGGTTGCTCAGAGGACTCCTATATGAGGAATCTAAGGAAGCCGGATTTCATCCCCTCTTCCAGCATAAGGTCCCCATCCACGACGGGGGAATAGCTTTAGGCCAGGTGATCCTGGGAGGTATGCTTTGAAGGATTTTCTAAAGCCCTTCAGGGACCCCGGAAGAATGGAAGAGTTGAGAAAAAGGCTCCTTTCCTTCCGGTTCGGCCAGGAAATGAAAATAATGGAGGTATGCGGAACCCACACCATGCAGATCCACCGCTTCGCCATACACCAGATGCTTCCGCAGGGCGTAAAACTGATTTCCGGGCCAGGATGTCCGGTCTGCGTAACCCCCAACGAATACATAGACTTTGCCCTGGAGCTGGCAAAAGGCGGCCTCACGGTGGCCACCTTCGGGGACATGCTCAGGGTCCCTGGAAGCTACTCCAGCCTGGAAAGGGCCAGGGCCGAAGGGGCCGACATCAGGGTGGTCTATTCCCCCATGGACGCCTACGAAATCGCCCTTAAACAGAAGGGGCCGGTGGTCTTCTTGGCCATAGGCTTTGAAACCACGGCCCCTTCGGTGGCCGCCACCCTTCTAAGAGCCCGCAGGGAGGGCCGGAAAAACTTCTTCGTCCTTCCCGGGGGCAAGCTCGTTCCCCCGGCCCTGAGGGCCCTCTCCTCTGACCCGCAACTAAAAATAAACGGTTTTCTCCTGCCGGGGCATGTAAGCGTTATCCTGGGAAGGAGGGATTATCTCTTTCTTGAAAAAATGGGAAAACCCGGGGTAATCTCAGGGTTTGAGCCCGTGGACATATTACAGTCCATAATATTGCTTCTGGAAATGGTAAGGGACGGCAGGGCGGAGGTGGTGAACAACTACCCCAGGGCCGTAAAGGAAGAAGGAAACAAAAGGGCCAAGGAGTTCATGTGGGAGGTTTTCTACGCTGGGGATAGTTCCTGGAGGGGGCTCGGACTCATCGGAAATAGCGGCCTTTTCCTTAGGGAAGGGTTTTCCCCATACGATGCCTTCAGGGCCTTTCCGGTAAATCCTCCGCCCCCGAGGAAGAACCCGGCCTGCCGCTGCGGGGATGTGCTCAAGGGGCTCATCGATCCCCCGGAGTGCCCCCTCTTCAGGAGGGTTTGCACCCCTGAGAACCCCTTGGGCCCGTGTATGGTATCATCGGAGGGAAGTTGCAGTGCGTGGTATAAGTTCGGATAAGGTAACCCTCGCCCACGGAGGGGGTGGGGCAAAAACCGAAAGGCTTATAAGGGAAGTTTTTCAGGCTTACCTGAAGGACCCGGTCCTTGCCGAAATGGACGACGGAGCGGTGCTGGAGGAAGGAATAGTCCTCTCCACCGACAGCTTCGTGGTCCATCCCCTGTTCTTTCCCGGAGGGGATATAGGTCGCCTGGCTGTAAGCGGGACGGTAAACGACCTGGCGGTCATGGGAGCAAGACCCCTTTACCTCTCCTTAGGGTTCATCTTAGAGGAAGGCCTTGAAATAAAGCTGCTGGAAAGGGTTGTAAAAAGCATAGCGGAGACCGCAGAGGAGGCCGGGGTGAGGATAGTGACCGGGGACACCAAGGTGGTGGAAAGGGGAAAGGCCGACGGCATATTTATCAATTCTTCAGGCATAGGAAAACTCCTCCTTCAGCCTGCCCCCAAGAGGGAGAGACTTAGCCCCGGGGACCTGATTTTAATAAACGGACCCATTGGACTGCACGGAATGGCCATTCTTTTAGCCAGGGGGGAGCTGGGCCTGGAGGCCCAGGTAAAAAGCGATGTGGCTCCCCTCTGGTCCCTGATAGAACCCCTGCTTTCGCCGGCGGTCAGGTTCATGAGGGACCCCACCCGGGGAGGCCTGGCGGCGGTCCTCAACGAAGCGGTGCAGGGGATGAACTTCGGAATAAGGATATGGGAGGAGACTTTGCCCCTTACGGCGGAGGTGGAAGGAATATGCGAGGTTCTGGGCTTTGACCCCCTTCAACTTCCCAACGAGGGGAAGGTATTGGTCTTCGTTGAAAGGGAGGGGGCCGAGGAGACGCTGCAGAAGATGAGGTCCCACCCCCTGGGGAAGGGAGCGGCGATAATTGGGGAGGTTGTGGACGAATTTCCCGGGAAGGTGGTTCTTAAAACCAGGGCTTCCACCCACAGGATAATAGAGCCCCCCATGGGCGAGCCCCTCCCGAGGATATGCTGATGCACGAAGGGAGCTTCGCCAGGGCCATAATCCTCAGCGCCCTTAAGGAAGCGGAGAAGGCCGGGATGAAGAGGGTGCTGAAGATAAGAGTTCTCATAGGAGAACTTCACGCGGTGGTGGACGACTTCCTCATAGAGGTTTTCAACATGATGAAGGGAGAATACGGTCTGCAAGAGGCTGCCCTGGAAATAAAAAAGGTTCCCCTGAAGGTAAAATGTCCGGCCTGCGGGCTGGTCTATCGTCCCGACGGACCCGTATTCCTTTGTCCTAAGTGCGGAACCCCCGGGGGAGAGATTCTACAGGGGAACGAACTCCACATCCTTAGCCTGGAAGGGGAGGGATGAAGATAATATGCGCGGTGGGGAACACCATGAGGAGGGACGACGGGGTGGGCATCAGGGTTGGAGAACTCCTCCGGGACGATTTCCCCGTGCTCTTTTGTGGCACATATCCGGAAAGGTTCTTAGAGGAAATATGCTCTAAAAAACCTCAGGAGGTCATCGTGGTGGACGGAGGGGAGCTGGGGCTTGCCCCCGGCCAGTTCCGGGAGGTTTCCCCGGAGGAAGTAGACCGCCACACCATCTCCACCCACACCCTTCCCCTTTCCCTTTTCTCTGCCCTGATTCAGGAATGCTCTGCAAGGGTGAGGATTTTCGTGGTCCAGGTGAAGGAGCTGGGATTCGGGGAGGGCCTCTCGCCGGAGGTGGAGGAAGGGGCCAGGAGGCTGGCGGAGTTTTTAAAGGAGATGGAGGCTTGAGGCTCCTCGTCGTAAGGCTCAGCTCCCTGGGCGACATAATACACACCATACCCGCCTTCGCCTGCCTGAGGAGAAACCGTGAGCTAAAAATAGGGTGGGTGGCTTCTAAGGCCGGTCTTCAAATACTGGAGATGCTGGAGGGCCTGGACCAGAGCCTCCTTAATCCCCTTCAGGGAGGAGAGTGGGCCGCCCTGCGGGGCTGGGATGTGGCAGTGGATTTTCAGGGCCTTCTGAAATCCGCCCTGCTCACCTACCTTTCGGGCGCCAAGGAAAGGTTCGGTTTTTCAGCAAAACTCTGCCGGGAGCCTCTGGCTTCTGTCTTCTACAACAGAAAACTCCAGGGCTTTCAGGGTAAGCATGTGATGGAAAAGAACCTGGCCCTGGCCTCTGAGGTTTCAGGCCGGCGCTGTCAGGACCTCTCCTTCCCCCTGAGGGTGGAGCTCACCCCCTGGGCAGAGGAAAAATTTGGGGGGAAGGTAATTCTAAGCGTGGGCGCTTCCTGGCAGAGCAAGAGGCTGGGGGCCGAAAAATGGGGGGAGATAGGGAGGGCCCTCAAAGAAAGGGGATTTGAACCCATTTTGCTCTGGGGAAAGGAAGACGAGAGGGAAGAGGCGGAGGGGGCCTCAAGGCTTTGCCTTTGCGAAGTATCCCCCTTCCTTTCAATAAAGGAGGTCTTCACCGCGGTGAAGGCCTCCATGGGGGTTATAAGCCCTGATTCTTTCGTTCTTCACGCTGCTTCGGCCCTGGGCAAGCCGGCCCTCGGAATCTACGGACCCACCTCCCCTGAGAGAAACGGGCCCTGGGGAAGGGCGGAGGCAATAAAGGCCCCGGTGGGCTGTTCTCCCTGCTGGAAGAGAAGGTGCAGGAAAAAGGAATGCGTAAGGAAACTGTCCGCAAGAGAGGTGGCAGAGACCTTTGCATCCCTTCTCAGGGATTTATAATCAGGAAAAGGGCGGTTATCAACACGGCGAAGGTTATCTCCAGAATGGCCCCCACCTTTATCATGGTCCTCTGCTTTATGACCCCCGTGGCGTAGACTAAGGCGTTGGGGGGAGTGGCCACCGGCAGCATAAAGGCAAAGGAGACGGCAAAGCCAGCCGGAAGCGCCAGAAGAAGGGGGGAAACCCCCAGCTGGGAGGATACCGACACCAGTATGGGAATTATTATGGCGGCGGTGGCTGTGTTGCTGGTAAGTTCGGTAAAGGCCAAGGCGAATAGGACCATTACGAAGATGTAGAGCACGATGTGGGAGCTTCCCAGAAGGCGAACTAAGGAATGGGCTAAGTACTTGCTGGTTCCGGTTTTGGAAAGAATCCTGCTCAGACTTATCCCACCTCCGAAGAGCAAAAGGACCGGCCAGTTAATCCAGGCCTTGAATTCGTTGATGTCCATTATCCCCAGAACCGCCAGAAGAACCACCGCCCCCACCGCGGTTATCCCTTCGTGGACGAGCCCCGTTATCCAGAAGAAGGCGGTTAGAAGAAAGACACCCAGGGTCAGGTATGCGTCCTTCCGCAGAGGAACCTTCTTCCCACCGGCCTTCAGCACATCCCTGGGGGGTTTGAAGTACAGGGTAAGGATGAGGTAAGCGATGAATATGGAAACCATGGACAGGGGAAAACCTATGATGGTCCACCTGGCAAAGGATATATTCAAAATCCCTGCGGTTAACCCATTGGGGGGGCTCCCCACCAGGGTTCCCACTCCCCCTATGCTGGCGGCGTAGGCTATGGAAAGAAGGACATAGGGGGTGGGAGAAATTCCCAGGGCAATGGGAAGCATCATGGCGGTGGTAGCGGTGTTGCTTATCCACATGGAAAGAAGCCCGGTGGCGTACATAAGAAGGAGGACGCTAAGGCGAAAATTCCCCCGGGCAAGGGAAAGCATCCCCTGGGCTATCCATCGGTCTATGCCGCTTTTGTGCAGGGCTCCGGCCAGGGCAAAGCCTCCCATAAATAGGAAAATGATGGGATGGGCAAAGGGAGCCAAGGCTTCCTCCACGGTGGCAACCCCCAGCCCCACCGCAAGAACCGGGACAAGAAGGCTCGTTATGGCTAAGGGGATGACCTCACTTATCCAGAGAAAACCTATAACGGTCAAAATCAAGAGGCCTTTGATTATCATCGGGTTCATAGGCCAAGTATACAACAGGTTTTAGAAGCTTTTAAAACGAATCAATGGTATAATCAAATACTGATGTATTGGCTAAAGAAGGAACTGCAAAAAAGAATCTCCTCCCTCCTCTCCATCCCCCCTGAGGATGTAAGGTTTGACTACCCTCCGAAGCTGTCCATGGGGGACCTGAGCCTTCTTTCCGCCTTTATCGTAGGAAAGAGGGAGGGAAAAAACCTGGCGAAGTTGGCCAAGGACTTCGCATCCAGGCTCAGGGGCCTTCCCATGGTGGAAGAGGTGAGCACCGCCGGCCCTTTTATCAACCTTAGGCTCAACCACGGTGAGTTTTTTCACCGCCTGCATCGGAACAGACACCGGATAGAGGTGGAACCTAAGGAAGGCAAAAACCTCATTGAACACACCAACATAAACCCCAACAAGGCGGCCCATGTGGGACACCTGCGGAATGCGGTTCTGGGGGACAGCTATCACCGCCTTCTCAGGAAGATAGGGGAGGAGGTGGAGGTTCAAAACTACATAGACGACACAGGGGTTCAGGTGGCCGATGTCGTGTTCGGTCTGCTGAAGATGAGAAACCTTCGCCCCGGGGATTGGGACAGGGTGGGGGAAAAATTTGACCACTACTGCTGGGACCTTTATGTGGAGGTGGAGCGAAGGATGGAGGAGGACCCCGAGGCCCTCAAGGAAAGGAAAAGAATCCTTAAAGCCCTGGAGGAAGGGAAAGGGGAATACGCCGAGGCCGGCAGGGCGCTTTCAAGAAAAATAGCCTCCCTTCACCTTGAAACCATGGAGAGGCTGGGGATAGAATACAACCTGCTAACCTGGGAGTCCCACATCATAGCCCTGGGGCTATGGGCTAAGACCTTCCGGCTTTTGAAGGAAAGGGGGGTTATAAGAAGGGCCCAGGAGGGTCCTAACTCAGGATGCTGGGTCATGGATTTGGAGGAAGGAGGGGAACCGAGGGAGAAGGTTATCGTTCGCTCCGACGGGACCGCCACCTATGTGGCCAAGGACATAGCATACCAGATGTGGAAGCTGGGGCTTCAGGACAAGGACTTTAAATACAAAATCTTCAAAAAATACCCTTCGGGAAGGCTGTTGTATACTACCACCTTAGAGGAGGGGGAACCTGGAAACTTCGGCAGGGCCCGCCGGGTTTACAATGTAATAGATTCCCGCCAGAGTTATCTACAGAAAATAGTCAAAGAGGCCATAAGGAGGCTTGGATACCCCGAAGCCGCCGAGGGCTCGGTCCATCTTTCTTACGAAATGGTGGCCCTCAGCAAAAAATCAGCCCTGGCCTTGGGTTTCCAGGCTGAAGGGGAGGCGGTTTCCATATCCGGAAGGAAGGGGATAGGAATAAAGGCCGACGACCTTATCCGGGCTGTGGAGGAAAGGGCTCTGCAGGAGGTGGAAAAAAGGCATCCAGAACTCGCCCGAAACCAAAAGGAAGATATAGCCCGAAAAATAGCCTCGGCTGCCATCAGGTATTACATGCTGAAGTTCACCAACAACTCCGTGGTTCTCTTTGACATAGAGGACGCCTTGAGCTTTGAAGGGGAAACCGGCCCCTACCTTCAGTACTCCTTGGTCAGAATAAACAGCATAAAGGCAAAGGCCAAGGAAAGGGGAATGGATTTTGGCCCCGCCCGCTGGAAGGAAAAGGAGGATTACTGGGCCCTGGTCCACAGTGCTTCCCGTCTGGACGAAGTTCTGGAGAAGGTCAGGGAAAGCGCAGAGCTGTCCCTGCTTGCCAAATATCTCTTTTCCTTAGCCCAGGCCTTCAACCTTTTCTATTCCAAATACCCCATACTAAACGAGAAGGAACCGGAGGAAAGGGCGCTGAGGTTTGCCTTAATGGAGCTGGTGGAGGCAAAATTAAAAATAGGAACTTATATACTTGGCATAGAAATACCCGAAAGGATGTAGGAGGTGAAAATGATTAGGGCGGAGAACTTAACCAAGTATTACGGGAACATACGGGCTGTGGAGGACTTAACCATGGAGGTTCCAGACGGTTCAATCCTCGGTTTCTTAGGGCCCAACGGGGCGGGCAAAACCACAACCATGAGGATGCTCACGGGCTACACCACGCCCACCAGAGGGAAGGCCATCGTAGAAGAGATTGACATTCAAAGGGAGCCCCTGAGGGCCAAGAGGCTCATAGGTTATCTTCCGGAGGTCCCCCCCCTCTACCCCGAGCTCAAGGTCCGTTCTTTTTTGGAGTTCGTGGCAGAGGTGAAGGGATTAAGGGGGAAGAAAAAGAAGGCTGAGATAGAGCGGGTCGTTTCCCAAGCGGGCCTGGAGAAGGTGGTTCACCGGAGGATAAGGAACCTTTCCAAGGGTTACCGCCAGAGGGTAGGAATAGCCCAGGCCCTACTGGGGGACCCCAAGGTCCTCATCCTGGACGAACCCACCATCGGTCTGGACCCCAAGGAAATCGTGGAGATAAGAGCCCTGATAAAATCCTTAGGAGGAGGAAGAACCATCATCCTATCAACCCACATACTTCAGGAGGTAACTTCGGTCTGCGATTCTATAGCCATCATTAACGAGGGAAGGCTTATAGAGTTCGGGAAGATAAAGGAGGTGGAGGAGAAATACGGCTCCACAAGCCTTGAGGAGGTTTACATATCCGCCATTTCCAGGGGAGGTGAAGCATGAGAAACACCTGGGCCGTCATGAAAAAGGAACTGAAGATTTATTTTTCGTCTCCTACGGCTTACATCGTAATATCCCTTTTCCTTCTACTGGCGGGATTCATGTATTATGTGATCGTATCCAACTTCAGCCTTCTCTCCCTGAGGGCCGGCAGCAACCCTTATTTTTCTTCCCACCTGAGCCTTAATCAGAGCGTTTACATTCCCTTCTTCTCCAACGCCGCGGTGGTTCTCCTTCTCCTTCTTCCCATCCTGACCATGAGGCTCTTCGCCGAGGAAAAAAGACAGAGGACCGAGGAGCTGCTCTTTACCCTTCCCCTGACCAATACCCAGATAATCCTGGGAAAATACCTGGCTGCAGTGGTGGTTCTCTTCCTGATGATCCTTGCCACCGCCCCCTATGTTTTCTACCCCTTCACCATAACCAGGCCGGAACTTGCCCCTGTGCTTACAGGCTACCTGGGCCTCTTCCTCCTGGGCGCCTCCTTCATTTCCTTCGGGCTTTTCACCTCCTCCCTTACCGAGAACCAGATAGTGGCAGCGGTCTTCAGCTTCGCCATCCTTCTCCTTCTATGGCTTATCTACTGGCTCACCTATGTGACCTCCTTCTTAGGGGACTTCCTCAAGTTCATTTCCTTCTTCGGCCATTTTGACAACCTTTCCAAGGGGGTAATAGACACAGCGGACATAGCTTATTATCTAAGCTTTACCTTAGTGGGGCTGTTTTTGACCTATGCGGTCCTGGAGGTAAAAAGGTGGTGGAGGTGAAAAATGAAAAGGTCTAATCTTATCGTATGGATAGCCATCGTCGCTTTACTGGTGGCCATAAACCTGGGATATCTCTTAGGAAACAATCTGGTCTTCACCGTGGGGCTTGCCGTAGCTGCCCTGGGGTTCGTGGCCTACGCCTTTATCAAAATAGTGGACGCCATGGGAATAAACCTCTTCATATCGGTGGTTCTGGGTTTAGCCATTATAGGGGTAGCCACCTATGGTCTGGCGAAGTTCCACAAGAGGTTTGACCTGACCAAGGAGAAGGTCTTCAGCTTAGCTCCCCAGACGGTGAAGGTCCTCAAGGAGCTAAATACAAAGGTGGAAGTGATAGGTATTGCCGAGGAAAAATCCGATACCCGCCGCAGGATGGAGGAACTATTTACCCTTTACAGGGAGGCAAATCCTAAGTTCTTCTACTACAGGCTCATAGATCCGTACAAATCCCCGGAAGCCCTCTCAGAATTCGGCAGGGTTTCCCTGGGTAGCGTCATAGTGAAGGTGGGAAAGAGGAAGGACAGGATTGACGACCTCACCGAGGAAAACCTTACCAACAGCATAATAAAACTCACCTCCAAGGGAGGAAAAAAGGTTTACTTCCTCAAGGGGCACGGGGAAGCCTCCATTGAGGTTTTCGGAAAGACAGGAATATCGGACGCCTCCGCCAGGCTGAAGGACCTGGGCTACGATGTGGGTGTAATAAGCCTGGCAGAAGGGCCTGTGCCTGAGGATGTGCGGGTAGTCGTCATACCCGGGCCAAAAACCGATTTTCTGGAGGTGGAAATAAAGAGGCTGGACAAATTTCTGAGGAAGGGAGGAAGCGCAATAGCCATGATAGACCCCACCCAGAAGCCCCTTAAAAACCTGTACAAGCTCATGCGCAAGTACGGGATTTCCCTGAAAAACGGCATAGTTGTGGACATGGTCTCCCAGATCTTCGGGGTAAACGCCCTGGTGCCCGTCGTGACCAACTACAAGTGGCACGATATAACCAGGAATTTCAGGCTCATGACCTTCTACCCTGTGGCCCAGGGAGTCTTCCTGGCAGACCAGCTCCCGGAGGGGGTCAGCGGACTGGAAATAGCCGAAACCAGCACAAAGAGCTGGGAGGAATTTAACCTCAAGCCACCTTTGAAATTTGACCCCGGGGTGGACATCCAGGGCCCCATCCCCCTGGCTGTGGCCCTGGAAATAAAGGGACTGGAGAAGGACAAAAAGGGGAGGCTCGTGGTATTCGGGGACTCCGACTTCATAACCAATGCCTATTACGACCAGCAGGGAAACGGGAACCTCTTTGAAAACGCTGTGAATTGGTGCAGCAAACAGGAAAACCTTATAGCCATAAGCCCCCGCAGCTTCAAATCCTCCACCCTGGTACTCACAGGAAGCCAACAGAGGCTCATCGGTTTCCTTTCCATCATCCTTCTCCCTGAAATTTTTCTCATTATAGGACTCTGGATATGGATAAGAAGGAGGTGGCAATGAGGGCAAGAACTCCTATCGTACTTTTTGTAATTTTGCTTCTTCTGGTGGGAGGAATTTACTTCCTCTCCCACTATCAACAGAAGAAAAAGGCCGAAGAGAACCTGCTCGTGAAACTGGAACACGAGGTTCGCCGGGTGGAACTTATCCGTCAGGACGGAGCAGACCTGGTCTTCAAAAAGGAGGCCGGAAGGTGGATGATGGAGAAGCCCAAGAAGGTTCCGGCGGACGGATACATCCTGGGCAGAATAGCCGACGAGGTGAAGGAGCTCCGCTATCGCCGCTTGGTGGAGGAAAAGGCCACAGACCTGAAGAAATACGGACTTAAGGACCCAAAGGCCATAGTAAAGGTCTGGGAAAGGGGAAAAACGAAGCCAGTGGTTATAAAGATCGGGGATAAAAACCCGCTGAACTCCAACAGGTACGCCAAGCTGGAAGGGGACAGCAGGGTGGTCATCCTTTCCTCCCTCTTTACTGACCTTGCCCTGAAGGCTCCCTCGGATTACAGGGATAAAAAGATAGCCAGATTTGACGAATCCCGGGCCGGGAAAATTCAGGTCCAGGGAAAGCGTTCCTATACCCTAGTGAAGAAGGGCGACGACTGGTGGATGACCGAGCCGGTGAAATCCATGGCGGACAATTACAAGTGCGAGGACCTCCTCTATACCCTCACTGGGACCGACGCCAAATTCTTCGTGAAGGACTCCGCCGGGGAAAAGGAAATAAAGGAATACGGTCTGGACAAACCTGATCTTGTAGTAAAGGTTTTCCTGAAGGACAAAAACCAACCCATAGAGCTAAAACTCAAGAAAAAGGACGATAAAGTTTACCTCCTGAAGGACAACATGATAGTGGAGGTGGAAGAGAGTCTCTTTGATAGCTTTGACAAAGACCCCAGGGAGTTCAGGGAGAAAAAGCTGGTGAAGTTTTACAGCTTTGATGTTAAGGGATTTACCTGGAAAAGGGGAAAGGAGGTCTTCCAGGCCAGGAAGAAGGGCAAGGAGTGGGAAGCCCTGAAGCCCTTCAAGGCTCCTTTGGATGGGGAGAAGGTGGAGGGATTCCTTAGGAGCATTGAGGACCTTCAGGCCCAGGATTTCATAGACAGGCCTTCTGGATTTAAGCCGGAAGTGCTGGTGGATTTCCAGCTTGAGAAAAAAACCCGGAGGGTGGAATTCGGAGAAATGGACGGAAAGCTCGTGGGCAGAACCTCCGGTCTGAGCTACCTTCTTAAGTTTGACAAGAAGCTCTCCGACATATTCCCCGAAGATGTAAAGGCCTGGAAGAAGAAAAAGGAGGAGAAGAAAAAATAACGAGGCCTTTACCGGAAAGATTAAGACCTGAAGGCTGGGAGGACTTCGTCGGTCAGGGGAAGGTGGTGAGGGTTCTTCGTCACCTTCCCCCTACTTCCCTTATCCTGTGGGGTCCACCGGGGAGCGGAAAAACCACCGCAGCCAGGATTCTGGCCCGTCAGTGGCATCTTGAGCCTTATTATTTCTCCGCAGTGCTTCACTCCATCTCCGAGGTGAAAAAGGCCATGGAGGGGGAAGACCTCCTGGGGCCCAAGCTGCTCTTTCTTGACGAAATTCACCGCTACAACAAGGCCCAGCAGGCCGCCTTCCTTCCCTACTTAGAAGAAGGCAGAGTAATTCTAATAGCCACCACCACGGAAAACCCCTCCTTTGAGGTCATATCCCCTCTGCTGTCCAGAATGAAGGTCTTTAGATTTGAGCCCCTGGCTCCCGGGGACATTAAAAAGATCTTGGAGAGGGGACTGCTGGAGTTGAAGGCCAGAATAGAGCCGGAAGCCCTGGAGAAATTGGTGAGAATCAGCGGGGGAGATGCCAGGGTAGCCTTGGCTACCTTAGAAGCCGCCCACAGTCTGGCTAAGGGAAAAACCATAAAAGTTTCCCATGTGGAAGAAGCGGCCGGGGAAAAACACCTCCTTTACGACAAGGCCGGGGATTATCACTACGACATGCTTTCCGCCTACCACAAATCCCTAAGGAACTCGGACCCGGATGCCGCCCTTTACTGGCTGGCCAGGATGCTGGAGGTCGGCGAGGACATGGGACCCATCCTGAGAAGGCTGATTATGGCATCGGTGGAGGATGTGAGTTTTGCGGACCCCCAGGCCTTTTTAATAGCCACAGAGGCCCTAAAGGCCTACGAATTCCTTGGCTCTCCGGAGGGGGACCTGGTGGTGGCCTACGCCACCATTTATGTAGCCTTGGCCCCAAAGAGCAACTCCGCCTACAGGGCGTGGACGAAGGCGAAAAAGACCGCCAGGGAAACATCCCATCTTCCGGTCCCCCTACATCTGAGGAACCCCGCCACCCGCTTGATGAAGGAGGAGGGCTTTGGAAAAGGTTATCTCTACGCCCACGACTTCCCCCAGGGAACCACCCCCATGGAATGCTTTCCCCGGGGAAAGGTATGGAGGTTTTACTACCCCATAGAGAGGGGGTTTGAAAGGGAAATGGCCAGAAGGCTGCGCTGGTTCCAGAAGGTAAAGCAGCAGATGAAAAAGACCGAAGATTAACGGGCCTTCACCAGTCTGAGCATAATTACATCGTGGGGAGGAACTTTAACCTTTAGTTTACGAGAGGTGGTGCCCACAAATTTGTGTTTCCAGAGGTCCCTTATTTTGTAAACTCCCCTCATCTTGAATTTTCTCAAGAAATACCCCCAGCGAAGGACAGCGTTCACGGGAACAGTTCCCCTGTTGAGCAGCGCCACCGCCAGTTCCCCTCCCGCGAGTTCCTTGGCCCATATCTCGTAATCCCCTATGTCTGTAAGCTTTATTCCCTGTCTCCCCAGGGGATCCTGGTCCACGGCTATAACCTCCCTGTTGAGCAGAATCTCCTTTATTTCCGCAGTCATCTTCCTTATATCGTTGCCTGCCATAAGAGGGGCAGCCAGCATACACCACATGCTGAAGTGGGCCCTGTATTCGTTGAGGGTCATTCCACCGTTTCCCACCTCCAGCATGTCGGGATCATTCCAGTGGCCAGGGCCTGCATAACTCTCAAGGCCCACCTGTTTATCAAGGATGAGGGTCCAGCCCATTCCTCCCCACTCGTTGACGCAGTCCCAGCAGTCCTGTATGTCCTCGGTGGTTCTCCATAGATGTCCTATATCCTTGGCCCAGGTCCAGGGCTTTGTGGTTCCCCATTCGCAGATGCTGAAAACTATGGGTCTTCCGGCCCTGTAAAGGGCATCCCTCATAAGTTTGTAGGACGCCTCGGCGTTCTGCTTGCCGTGATAACACCAATCGTATTTAAGGTAATCCACCCCCCACCCCGCATAGGTCCTGGCATCCTGATATTCGTAGCCGCGGCTGCCCGGAAGCCCCTGGCATGTCTTTCTTCCGGCATCGGAGTATATGCCGAACTTCAAGCCCTTAGAATGCACATAATCCGCCAGGGCTTTCATGCCGTGGGGGAATTTCTTCGGATTGGGTATTATGTTGCCTTCTTCATCCCTCTTCCACTGCCAGCCGTCGTCAATAACTAAATAAACATATCCCGCATCCCTCATGCCGGTGGAAACCATGGCATCGGCAATTTCTTTAATAAGCTCTTCGTTGATGTTGGGCCCAAAGCAGTTCCAGCTGTTCCATCCCATGGGAGGGGTAAGGGCGAGGTTTTTAAACTTCTGAGCCATAAGCCCGGCAGACAGGACGAGGCCCACGGCTAAAGTCAAAAACAGGACGAGGGTTCTTTTCATATTTCCTCCTTTTCAATAACAAGCTCTATTATCCTTCTGGCCACCTCCTCCTTGGAAGAAGGTGGAATTTCGTGGATGCTTCCGTCCCTGAAAATCAGCCATCCCCGATTCTCGTCCTGACCAAATCCTACCCCCCGGCCAACAGGATTTACGAAGATGGCATCCGCTCCTTTCTTACCCAGTTTTTTCTTGGCCCTCTGGAGGAAATCCTCCGTCTCGGCGGCAAAGGCTACCACAAATTGGCCCGGCCTCTTGCTGCTACAAATTTCGGCCAGGATGTCCGGTGTGGCCTCCAAATCAAGGGTGAGGCGGCCCTGCCGGCGGAGCTTCCCTCCCTTAGTTTTTGCCGGCCTGAAGTCCCCCACCGCCGCTGTCATGAAGAGAAGGTCGTAATCCTTTCCCTTCAGTCTTTCCCTGAGTTCCTCTCCGCTGGTGAAGGTCTCATAGGAAACCATGGACCTGAAGGGTGAAGCAGAGGAAAGCAGGAGATGAACTTCAGCCCCCATCAGGGCTGCCTGGTGGGCTATAGCAAGCCCCTGCTTCCCGGTGGAGGGATTGGATATAAACCTCACCTCGTCTATAAACTCCCTGGTTGGTCCTGCGGTGACCAGAACCTTCCTTCCCCTGAGCCTGCTTCCTAAGGATGAAAGAACCTGAAAAACCACCCTGGCAGGCTCCGCCAGCCTTCCCAGCCCCTCTTCCTCGCAGGCCAGGGGACCCTCCTCCGGCTCTATTATCCTTACGCCATGCTCCCTCAGGATTTCAAGGTTTCTCCGGGTGGCAGGGTGCATCAGCATGCCCTCGTTCATGGCCGGGGCTACGAAAACCGGTTTTTTACAGGCAAGGTAAAGGGAGGAGGGGAAATCGTCGGCCAGGCCAGCGGCCATCTTCGCAATGAAATCAGCAGTGGCAGGAGCCACAAGAAGGGCATCCGCCTCCCGGCAGAGCTCTATGTGCTCCAGGGCAAAAACATCCCTGAACTGGTCCACTATTACCCTTTTCTCGGAAAGGGTCTGAAAGGTGAGGGGGGCCACGAAGTGGGTGGCAGCCCGGGTCATAACCACCCGGACCTCCCAGCCCCTCCTCTGAAACTCCCTCAGGACCTCCACAGCCTTATATGCGGCTATGGAACCGGTAACAGCCAGGATTACTCTTCCCAAAGTATCCTCCTTGCCCTTTCCTCCATCCTGGAGAGCCTCAGCCTTTCCCCTTTTATTATGGAACAGACCCCATCCACCGTCCTTTCAAGGTCCTCGTTCACGATTATGTGGGTGAAGTGAGGATAATGGGAAAGTTCCCATCGGGCCTTGCGGAGCCTCTTCATCACATGTTCCGGTGGTGTATCCCCCCTTTTGTCTATCCTCTCCCTCAGGGTTTCAAGGGAAGGGGGAAAGAGAATTATCCTTATGCTTTGGGGAAACAGTTTTTCCACTGAAAGGGCCCCCTGGACATCTATGTCAAGAAGTACATCCCCTCGCTCCCTTTTTTTCTCCAGCTCCCTGCGGCTGGTGCCGTAAAGGTTTCCAAAGACCTCCGCCCACTCCAAGAATTCACCTTCCTCCACCATCCTTAAAAACTCCTCCCTGCTCACGAAATAATAATCCCGGCCGTGCTTCTCCTGGCCCCTGGGTGGCCTTGTGGTGTGGGATACCGAGAAAAACACCCCTTCCATTCTTTTTACCACCTCCCGGGCCACGGTGGTCTTCCCTACCCCCGAGGGGCCTGAAATAACTATAACCAGACCCTTAGCCCTGGACATCTTCCTCCTCAATTCTCATTATTATGGTGGTGGGAGCCAGCGCGGAAATTATCACATGTCCGCTATCGGTTATTATAACCGACCTTTCCCTTTTCCCTGTGGTGGCATCCACCAGCAGCCCCCTTTCCCTGGCGGCCTCCTTTAACCTTTTAACCGGAAGGGAATCAACCCCCAGAACCGCCACTATCCTGTCGCTCATCACCGCGTTTCCGAAGCCTATGTGTATCATCCTCGCCATTTCACTCCAGGTTGTGAAGCTGCTCCCTCATCTCCTCCACTATGGCTTTTATCAAAATCGCCCTTTTTATTATGCCGGGGTCCTGGGTTTTGGAATTTATGGTGTTAGCTTCCCTGAGGATTTCCTGGGCTATAAAATCCAGCTTCTTTCCCCCGTCCTTGAAGCTTCGGCGAAACTCCTGAAGGTGGAATTTTATCCTGGACAGCTCCTCCGTTATGTCAAACCTGGATATGAGGTGGGAAACCTCCTGAATCAACTTGCCCTCCTCCAGGGCCGGCAGAAATTCCTTTATCTTCTCCGCCAGTTCCCTGCGAGTTCTCTCCTGGGCTGAGGCGAACAGCCTGACCATTTCCCTGCGCTTCCTGGAAATCAGGTTTAGCCTTTCCCTCAGGAATTTCTCTATCTTCTCCCCTTCTCTTTTACGAGCCCCTTTGAGATCCTCCAGAACCTCCTCCACCGCCTGAAGGATAAATTCCTTCTCCTCCGCAGAAAAGCCTTCTTCGTCGGTTAAATATTCCACCATTCCGGGAAGACGGAGCAGCCCGTCTAAGGAAACCTTCCCCACCCCCATAAAGGGCCTTAGCTGCGAAAGGAGACCGGCCAGAAGCGGCGCGTTCAGAAAAACCCTCTGACGCTCTCCGGAGGTGAAGATAAGGTCCAGATGAACCTCTATCCTTCCCCGGCGAAACTTCTCTTTGACAAGTTTCCGGACCTCCTCCTCCAGGGCCCTCATAAAGAAACCGGTTCTTATTACTATGTCCAGGTACTTGTTGTTCAACGACTTGGCGGAGACCCTCAGGTCAAAGGAGGGACCGGAAAACTTTCCGCTGCTAAATCCGGTCATGGATTCCATTTATCCCTCCATCTGGGTCCTGTAAAGGTTAGCATAAACTCCTCCCTTTTCCATAAGCTCTCCATGGCTTCCCTCCTCAACGATCCTTCCTTCGTGAAGAACCAGTATGCGGTGGGCCATTTTAACTGTGGACAGGCGGTGGGCTATTATTATGGTAGTTCTGCCCCTGACTATTTCCTGAAGGGCCTGCTGGATCTTCTTTTCAGAATCGGCGTCCAAGGAGGAGGTGGCCTCGTCCAAGATAAGTATCCTTGGGTCCTTAACTATGGCCCTGGCGATGGAAAGACGCTGGCGTTGCCCCACTGAAAAATTCACCCCCTTTTCGCTGAGGAGGGTCCTGTATCCCCGGGGAAGGGAGGAGATAAAATCGTGAATATGGGCTGCCCTGGCAGCCCTTTCTATTCTTTCCATGGGAACTTCTCCCCCCCCGTAGGCTATGTTGTCCGCCACGGATTCGCTAAAAAGCAGGATATCCTGGGTCACGACCCCTATCCTTCCCCTCAGCCATTTCAGGTCGTATTTCTGAATTTCCACCCCATCTATAAGGACTTTCCCCCTGGTAGGGAAGTAAAAGCCCAGGATAAGCTGGGTAATGGTGGTCTTGCCCACACCGGAAAAACCTACTAAGGCCACAGTCTCCCCTGGCCTTATTTTGAAGTTTACCCCCCTGAGAACCTCCCTTCCGTTTTCATAAGAAAAATGAACATCCTTAAACTCTATTTCCCCCCGCAGCTCCCGGGGCCTGTAGGTCCCGGAGGCCACCTGGTATTTCTTCGCCTCCTCCATTATTTCCCTTATTCTCTCCAAGGCCGCTCCACCTTCCTGAAGCAGGTTATTGGCTCCCGAAAGCCTCCTTATGGGGGTGTACATGTAGAAGACCGAAGCGATGAAGGTTGTAAACTGCCCAGGGGTCATGGTCCCGTTCCTTATCAGCTTGGCGCTAATGAATATAAGAACCGCCGCCACTAAACCTCCCATGAACTCTATAAAAGGCGAGGAAAGGGTCCAAACCCTGACGAATTTTAAATTATCCCTATAGTTTCTCTGGTTCACCTGACGGAACCTTTCCCTTTCGTAATCCTCCGCAGCGAAGGTCTTTACAATCCTTATGTTAGAGAGTACCTCGTTTACTCTTCTGGAAATCTCCGCCACGGACCTCTGCCGTAGGGTTCCCAGAGCCTTGACCTTTTTTCCGAATACCGCCACGGGAACCGCAGCCAGGGGTACCACCAGGAGGGCAATGAGGAAAAAGCCGGGGTTGTTGGCTATGATAACCACCCCCAAGGAAAAAACTGTTAGAGACTCCCGAACTAAGCGAATGATGCCGTCGGAGATGCTCCTTTCCAGAACATCCACTTCGTAAAAGAACTTGGAGGAAATCCGGCCGCTGTGCACCCTGTCGTGAAAGGGGACGGGGGAGGAAAGAAGAAGACTGAAGATCTCCTCCCTTAGGTCCCTTACCACTTTCTGGGCCAGGGCCCTCATGGAATAATTGGACAGAAAGGTGAACAGGGCCTTTCCGAAGAAAACGGCGAAAACCAGCAAAGGGATAACCACCGGATTGGAAAGGTCCAGGAAGCGGTGAAGGAATTTACCGAACTTAAACCCGGCGGCGGACCTGTTGTAGGTCTGGAAAAGATCGTCCATTATGGGCTGAAGGATCAGGGCTGCCAAGGCGGTAAAACCCGCTGCCAGGGCAGAATAAAGAAGGGCTAAGGCCACCCTCCATCGGTGTGGAAGGATGAGTTCAACTACTCTCTTCATGGTATCGCAGGGCCCTGAATCCTATACTGAGGGCGTTGAGGACAGAGGCCCTCTGAAGGTTATCAAAAACGGCCCAGAGCCAGAACCTCCCTTCTTCCGCCTTCTTTATTTCCCCCACATAGATAAAATATCCCTCCTCTTCCTCTATCTTCATGGGGGATATGGGATTGCTCTCCAGCAGAATATACCTGTTGTCCTCAAGGGCCTCCTTCATCTCCCTAAGCCCCATTTTGCGGGAAACTTCCAGGTAAAGCAAAGCGGCATAACGGTGGAAAATCCCGGCCCTGAACATGAGGCAACGATGCTTAGCCCCAATCAACCCCTCTACCTGGGAGGAGACCCTGAGCTCTTCCAAGGTGAATCCCCCCTTTCCCCTCCTCCCCCTCTTGGGGAAAATGTCAAAGGCCAGGACCTCCCCCAGAATTTTCTTAGGAACTTCCTCCATGTTCAAAAGGGAAACGGCCTGGGAAAAAAGTTCATCCATGGCCTCTTCTCCCACGCTGGAGACAGGTTCTATAACTGTGGAAGATGCGAAGCTCAAAAGGCCCTGGAGGGAAGAAAGTATAAGGGAAAGCCCCACCGCCGCAGGATGAGGATTGGCCAGCCTCCTTTCCCTTATCTTATTCTCATTTATTCCCTCCACATAAAAGGGCAGCTCCTGCCTTGTGCCGCTGAGGTCCACAGAGACCTTGGGAGCGAAAAAAAGGGAATCCTCCACTGGAACGGTAAAAAAGACTAAGTCCCTGTGGGCCAGTTCCTCCTCCTTGGGCGCCTTAACCACCTTGGCCTCGTCCCTGAAGGAATCTATGAGGGCGTATTCCCTGATACCCGGTTCATAGAGGTAAACCTCTCCTATTTCCCATTTGCCCTTCTCCAGGGCCAGTTTCAGAGACTTTCCCAGGATGTTTTTAACCCCTACCAAAGCCAGCTTAGGTCTGAAGTCCATGCTCCTGCTCCTTGGGCTTCCTCTTGAGAAGGCGATAAAGGGCCCTAAGCGGGCATGAAAGAACATAGGCGGAGGTCAGGTAAAAGACAACCTGCCTCGGCCAGGCAGCTAAGGCCGAAAGGGCCAGGGCGAAGAGAAGGACGGTAAGGTAATGCTCCCTGCTCTTTAAGTTTATGTCCTTGAAGCTGCGGTATCTTATCTTGGATACCATCAAGAAGGGAAGGAGGAAAATCACCCCGGCCAGGGTAGGGATAAAAACTGGATGATTAACAGGGTCTTTAAAATAAAGGACGATGGAAACCGGAACCATGGACGCGGAGGGAATGGGCAATCCCTCAAAATACCTCTTAGCTGTCACCCCGCTGGAGGCCAGGACATTAAATCTGGCCAGCCTAAGGGTTCCTCCCACCAGATAAACGAAGGCCACTAAAAAGCCCAGTCTGGGAAGAAACTTTAAACCCCAGAGGTAAATCATAAGGGAGGGAGCCACACCGAAAGAGATGACATCCGAGAGGGAGTCCAGTTCCCTACCGATGGGGGAAGATATCCGCAGAGCCCGGGCCAGCCTTCCGTCCAGAAGGTCCATGATGGCGGAAAAAATTATAAAGAGGGCTGCCAGGTCAAACTTGCCCTTTATGGAGAAGTTAATGGAAACAAATCCGAAGTAAAGGTTGGCCACTGTGAGAAGGGAAGGGGCGAAATAAACAAGATTTAAATTTCTGCGATTCTTCCTGTTTTTTTTTCTTTTAATTCTCATTTTCCCTCCTCGCCACGATGCTAACCCCTGCCTTCACCTTCTCCCCCTCCTTTACCGAAGGAGAAAATTCCAGGGGAAAATAAAGGTCGGCCCTGGAGCCCAGAAGAATTATGCCTATTCTCTGGCCGGCCTTCACCTCCTGGCCTTCTTTCACATAGGTTTTTATCCTGCGGGCTAAAATACCGGCTATAAGCACCACTTTAAAGGTCAGATGGCCGGAACTCACTTCCATTTCCACCCTTTCGTTCTTCTCCGATGCTTTTCTGTAAGCCGGGAGATGCCCTCCGCCCAGGTGCTGGATGCTTTCCACCCTGCCGCTGCAGGGAGCCCTGTTTACATGAACATCCAGGGGGGACATAAAAACACTGACCCTCCAGCCTTCGCCTACCTTCTCCACCGCCATAACCTTTCCGTCCGCGGGGGAGAGGAGAATTCCCCCTTCCTTAGGAGGCTTTCTTTCCGGATCCCTGAAGAAGAAGGCGAGGGCCAGGGCCAGGACGGCCAGAGGAGCGGAAACCCTCAAGAAACCTCCCAGAAAAAAGGCCAGAGAAACCAGCGCCACAGGAACCACAAAATAAAACCCCTCCTTAGCCAATCCTGTTCTCCCTCTCCTTTACCAGTATTTCCTGCATCCTGTCCTTTATTTTCAACTTCAGCTTTTTTATTTTCTTTATCTCCATTTCCTCCTCTGGACTGAGGGGCCTTTTGGAAAGGAGCTTTTCTAAAGCCTCCTCGTACTCCCTGTGTTTCTCGTAAAGCTCCCTGAACTCAGGATTCTCCCTGAGCAAGGTTTCCCTGATCTGAGCATCCTTCATTTTCCCTCCTTTAAAGGCTTTGAACTTAAATAGTATAACATTTTCCTTTTGAAAAAGGACGCTT
Source organism: Candidatus Aminicenantota bacterium (assembly GCA_026987025.1). GTDB lineage: Bacteria > Acidobacteriota > Aminicenantia > S016-38 > S016-38 > JALSNJ01. The sequence goes on from JALSNJ010000039.1 coordinate 72,177, forward strand.
CCCGCCGGGGAGAAGGTGCCAGAAATATGGCGGAGGATATGGCTATCATATCCGGCCTCAGCGAAAGCACCTGGTCTATGTTTTCCCTTTTTATTCCCCCAATGACGCATATGGGAACCTTCAAAACCCGCCGGGCTTCCAGTATGACCTGGGGCTTTACAATTCTGTAGTTTTTCTTGGTTTCTGTGGGAAACAAAGAACCGAAGGCCACATAATCGGCCCCGGCCTCCTGGGCCCTCCGGGCCCTGGACAGATCGTCATAACAGGAAACTCCGATAATTCCCTTGAAGAACTTCCTGACCTCCCCGGGAGAAGGGTCCCCTTCCCCTAAGTGAACCCCATCGGCACCTGCCTTAAGAGCCACATCCGGAAAATCGTTTACTATTAGCTTGAAATTGAAATATTCCTTCAATTTCTTAATTTCCCTCGTTATACTGCGGCTCTCCTCAGGGTCCTTCACCCTGACCTGAACCCAATCCACACCCCCTTCCAGCGCCTCCCTTACCCGGAAGAAAAATTCTTCCCTGGAAAGGTTCCCGCCGGCTATAAGGTAAAGCTTCACTTCAGGTCCAGGGTCAGATTGGAAAAGAATTCCTTGGACATGCGAAAATACTGGTCCCAGTACTTCCTCACCAGGCACTCGTTGTAAGTAGGACAGGGCTCAGGTCTTTTTCCAAGGCAAGGTACCGGAGATATGGCCTCCCCCACCGCTTCCATGACATCGTACCAGGTAATTTCCCCCTTGGGTCTGGTGAGAACATACCCACCCCTGGCTCCCCTTTTTCCTGCCACAAGGCCGGCTTTTTTGAGCTTAAGAAAAACCTGTTCCAGAAACCTCTCAGGTATCCTCTCCTTCTCGGAGATTTCCCGAAGGGATTTAGGATGCTCAATCGAGAGATGAAGCAAAGCCCTTATGGCATATCTGGTGTAAGTGGTAAACTTCACAAAAATATTATACCAAAAAGATAGGAAAAAAGCGCCCCCGACGGGACTTGAACCCATGCCGCCGCCTTGAAAGGGCGGTGTCCTAACCTGGCTAGACGACGGGGGCGCCACTGAGCCGTGTGGGATTCGAACCCACGACTCCCGGCTTAAAAGGCCGGTGCTCTGCCTGCTGAGCTAACGGCTCAAAGGCCTTCTATTTTAACAAAAGGCCCCGGCTTAAGTCAATTGCTCCTATTTTTTCTCCTGGGGCTCCTCGGTCTTCTCCACCGGTTCTTCAGCTGGAGGGGTCTTCTGCCCTTCGGCTTTTTCCATCTTTTCCTTGGCCTCCTCCTCGGAGCTCTCGGCGGCTTCCTCTTCAGTCGTCCCTTCTTTGGGCAGGATTTCCTCTATCTTCCTTACCACCCACCTTCCCCTTATGGGCTGGGTGGCTCCGGGTTTGGTGAGCTCATACCTCACCAGATAGAACTTGAACTTCCTCACCTTCCCGCTCTTGTCGGTACCCTCAATGAGGATCTCCTCCTCGTAGGCCTTTCCAGCCATCTTTTCCAGCTCCGGGATGTCCCCCACGGAAAGGCCCTGGAGCTTCTTCTCAAAGTTGAACTCCTCAACAACCTTGTTGTACTCATCCTTGGCAGCCAGAAACTGCTTCTTGAGGTCTTCGTATTTGCTCTTGAGCTCGTCGTACTTCTTCTGATTTCTCCTCTTCATGGCCCTGGACCACTTCTCGTACTTTTTGGCGAAGTCATCAAAATCAAGCTTGGCCAGGGCTGCCTGCTGCTGAAGGTCGTCCATCTTCTTCTTCGCCTCCACCACCTTCTTCTTCAGGTCCGCCAGAGAAACCTTCTTCTCCTGCGGCTGCGTTTTCTCCACAATCTTCCACTTGGTCAGGCTTACGGCCACGGGATTGGGGGTGATCTTCGTGAGGGTATCCTTATCGTTCATGTTAACGGCTTGAATATAGCGGCTTATGAGGGTCTGCTCTGGAGAGCCGCAGCTGACCAGAGCTAAGGACGAGACTAAAATTGCCCCTGCTAATAGGAATACCATTCCCTTTTTCATTTTTACACCTCCTTTAGAATCAATTTATTTTTAAAATCTATAGCCCTTTCCAGCCTTTCAGCTATATGAAACATACCAATTTCATTATACCACCTTGAGACAATCTGGAACCCTATGGGAAGCCCCTTCCCCAGCAACTTCCAGGGTATGGAGATGGCCGGCAGGCCCGCCAGGTTTACGAACACCGTAAAGAAGTCCTCCATATACATTTCTATGGGGTCCTGCCTTTCCCCTATTTTAAAAGCCACATGCGGGGTGGTGGGAAGAAGGAGGAAGTCGACCTCCGAGAAAAGCTCCTCCATGAAGGAGGCCAGCCTTTTCCTGTAGGCCACCGCCTTTCCGTAATAATCGTCGTAAAAGCCCCGGGAGAGAACAAAGCCCCCGGTGAGTATCCTTCTTTTCACTTCATCGTCAAATCCAGAGGTTCTGGTTCTTAAATACATCTCCAGCAGAGTTTCCGCCTCCTGCCTGGTCCCGTACCTCACCCCGTCGTAGCGGGCCAGGTTGGAGCTCGCCTCGGCGTTGGTCACTATGTAATAAGCCTCAATGGCGTATTCCAGAAGGGTCATGGGGATCTCCTTCCCCCTTCCGCCGATTTTCTCCGCAAGCTTTATGAACTCCACAAACTCCCTGCGCACCTCCTCCTCGGCCCGACCGAGGACCTCCTCACCTGGATAGGCGAAGGTAAAGGATCCTCCTTCTCCGCCAAACATATCCTGAAACTTGGGAACGGGCCTTGAGGAGGTGGTGGAATCCCTTGGGTCCTCCCCGGCTATTATGGAAAAAACATAGGCGGCATCCTGAACATTGTTGGAAATTATCCCTATCTGGTCCAGGGAAGAGGCAAAGGCCACTAAGCCAAACCTGGAAATCCTTCCGTAGGTGGGTTTAAATCCCACCACGCCACAGAAGGAGGCAGGTTGCCTTACCGACCCGCCGGTATCTGAACCTAAGGCAAATTTAACCATGCCGGCAGCCACTGCAGCCGCAGAGCCTCCGCTGGAGCCCCCGGGGGTTCTCTCAAGATCCCAGGGATTTCTTGTGGGGCCGAAACAGGACTTCTCTGTGGATGAACCCATGGCAAACTCGTCTAAGTTGGTCTTTCCTGCCAAGGAAAAACCCCTGGCTTCCAGCCTATCCCAGGCGGTGGCTGAATAGGGAGCTATGTAATTGCGAAGTATTTTAGAGGCGCAGGTGGTGGGGAGGCCCTTTACGGTGATGTTGTCCTTCACCCCCACGGCCACCCCATTCCCTTTAAGGTCCTTAACCAAGGTGATAAAGGCGTTTACTCTGGGTTCCCAGTGCTGAATTCTTCTCTGGAAAAAATCCCAGACCTCCTGGGGTTTAACCCGGCCCTCCTCCTGAAGCTTAAGGATCTCCTCTATTTCAAGAAGGGAGAAGTTCATATAACCCTCGGGACGAGGAAATGGCCCTTTTCTATCTTAGGGGAAAGTTTCAGAAGCCCCTTCCTGTCGGGAAACCCTCGGGGAAGGTCTTTCCTGAGCTTAAGGGAAATCCCCGGAGGATAAAAGGCATAGGTATGGGGAAGGGAAAGCTCCTGAAGCTTTCTCACCCAGGCGAAGATCCTCTCCAGCTGGGGCAAAAGCCCCTCCTCTTCCTCCAGCTTTACCAGCTGAAAGGTGGCCCTGGCCGATGCTTCACTCATTTTCCAGGGTAATCAAGCCTGCGGTTATAAGCTCATAAAGGATCTTGCCCACCTCAAAAACCGGAAGACGGACTTCCTTGGCGATCTCCTTTATGTTCCTCCTGCCGTCAATTTTGGAAATCACCAGCCACATGGCCGGCGTAAGGGTTATCTTTCTTTTGTCCTTGAGGTCAAACAGGATGAACTTAGGCACCGCCTGTACCGATTTTATCTTCCTCTGGAGCACCTTCCACTCATCCAGCCTTCTGGCGGCTTCCATCATAAGGGAGGCGTTGGATTTTCTTATAGTCCTTTTGGGAGCCGTAACATTGGGCTCAAAGACGAACTCGCCGTGGGACCAGGGGGCTATCTTGTATACGGCAAATTCCCCCTCTATATTTCCCACCTCGGCGTGAACTATCTGTCCGTCCTCAAGATAAACATATCCTATTTCGTCTTCGTCCTCGTTCTTGAGAACAAACCTCCCTGTCTTGCCCTGCATGCTCATTACCTGGACAAGGTCGGGAAGCTGCAGGTCCTGCAGAGAGCCTCTCATGGCCATGATATTAAACCTCCTTGGATAGGGATTTTAGCACATTTATTTAAATTTCGCCAGAAGGGCCTTGGCGGGGTCCCTGTGGAGGAAGATGGTGAGCATCTTGAGCTTGATGTAATCCTCCCGGTAGAAATAATAACCCTTGAACTTTCCCCAGCGGGAGCTGCGGGCTGAATCCTTTATGAGGAACCAATCCCATCCCTTCACCCGGGTATAGCCCACCAGATGGATGCCGTGGTCGTCCCCGGTGGTTCCGTTGTAAATCCTCAATTCCCTGGCGCTCTGGTTTATCATCCGGGGAGGGATGTCAAAGTCCGGAATTATAGCTGCATCTTCAAACCCATTGTATCCGGGCTCTGAAACATCTCCTCCTATTACCAGACTGTACCCGTGGGTTATGGCGTTCTTTATAACCCAGTAGAATTCCTCCAGGGGCACATTGTGATAGTCCTTGGCCCTGCGCCAATTGTCCGGGACATCAAAAAGTCCCCTTGTGTAGAATGGCACCGAAAGGGTTGACATAAATCCCACATAATCGTCAAGGTTCAACCTTAAAACTTCCCTGAGGAAATCCTTTGGGGTATACTCCTTACCCTGGAAGGAAAATTTCTCCGGAGGCCTTCCCATGTACTTATCCAGGATATCCCTTATGTGGTTGATGATTATCTTCTCGTCCCAGAAGTTCTTCTCCCGGCAATACTCAAGAAAGCTTTTCATCCGACGGAACATAAGGGAGTGGTCGTAGCGTCCGTCCTTGGCCACAACCCCTTTGTAGGCGGAGGCGGGAACCACCCCGTATTTTTTCCATATCCTGGGGACAGCATCGCTCTCGGAGCCCTGGCCGAAGAAGGAATGACCCCTCTCCCTTACGAATCTTCTGGCCTTTTCCACATATTCCCAATAGGCGGTCCACATCTCCGAAAGCTTTATCTTCTGGCCTGTGAGCCTGTAAACCTCGGATTCAAAGAAGGAGGTGGTGGAAAAGTCCCAGCATGTTCCGGTTAGATACTGGGCCACCGGCGGAAAGTGCCATACCCGGTACTTAAAGGCCTGGGGGGAGGCCGGCTTTACCACTCCCTCAAAGGAAAAGCGAAGAACCCTTTTCTTCTTTTTCTTCTTGAGCTCCCTGTATTTCCTGTCAATTTCCTCGGTTTTCTTCCTCTCCTCCTCCAGAAGCTTCCTGTCCCTCTCCAGCATCTCCTTGATCACCGGATCCTCGTACTTCTTGGTATAATAGGCCCTCTGCCTTTTGTGCTTGGGATAGGCATTAAGGTTATGGAAAAAACCAAAAATAAAGATAAGTCCCAGGAAGCCCACCCATTTTTTCACCATTTTAAACCTCCTATTTATTAATTCTAATCAAGATATCCTAAGTCCTTAAGGACCTCCCTTATCTTTTCCTTGTCATCGTCCTCTATGGGACCCTTTACCTCAAGGTCCTCTAAGGGGTGTTTTTTTCTCCCTATGGGAATGGCCTGCCATATCCTCTCGTGGAAATAATAAACTATTATCTTCACCGCAGAATCCAGGAGCCCCACCCCCACAGCCAGCTCCCCCTTTCCGGTAAAGAGATAAACCAGGGTTCCGGTAATTATAGAGGCTAAGATCCTCCAGCTTACCGCCTTGAGAACGCTTCTGAGCCTGCTCTCGCTCATCCTTCTATTTTCCTTAAATGAGTAAGTATTGTCAATCCCATTATGTTATTTCCAGCATTTTCTCTATGGCCCTGCGGGCCCTTTGGGCTATCTCCTCCGGAACCTTTACTTCGTATTTCAATTCCTTCAGGGAAAGATATACCGAACGGAGGCTTATTTTCTTCATATCCGTGCAAACTCCCTTCATACCAGGGGAAAGGATTTGCTTTTGCGGATAAAGCTTCCTCAGCCTTTCCAGAAGCCCCTCTTCGGTGACCACTATAAACTTCTTGGAGGGACTCTGCCCCACATACTTTATCATCCCGGAGGTGGAGAAAACCCTGTCCGCCATCTTCACCACCTCGGGCCTGGACTCCGGATGAACTATAACCTCCGCATCCGGGTTCTCCTCTTTGAGCCTGGCCACAGCCTCCGGGTCAAAATCCCTGTGGACATAGCAATAACCCGGATAGGGGATTATTTCCTTGTTGGTGTTAAGGGAAACCCAGTGGGCGAGGTTCTGGTCTGGAAGAAAAACCACCCTCCGCTGGGGCAAAGAATTTACCACCTTTACGGCATTGGCGGAAGTGCAGACAATATCAACCTCAGCCTTCACATCGGCGTTGGTGTTCACATAGGCCACGAAGGCGGCGTCCGGATACATAGACCTGAGCTCCCTTACCTTAGAGGCGTCCACCATGTCCGCCATGGGACAGCGGGCATCCTTTTCCGGGAGCAAAACTAATTTCTGGGGATTCAAAATCTTGGCGGTTTCCGCCATGAAGTAAACCCCGGCGAAAACTATGATCTCCGCATGCACCCCTGCCGAAAGTCTGGCGAGCTCCAGGGAATCACCGACGAAATCGGCCACTTCCTGGACCTGCAGAACCTGATAGTTGTGGGCTAAAACCACCGCCTTCCTTTCCCTCTTCAGCTCTTCTATGGCCCTTTTATAATTCATCAATACCTCCACTTTTTAAGTTCGGCCCTCATTTCCCTCTCTATATCCCTTTCCTTGAGTTTTTGCTTTTTCTCGTGAAGCTTCCTTCCCCGGGCCACAGCAATTTCCACCTTTACCTTCCCCCTTTTATTGAAGTAAACCTTCAGGGGTATAACCGTCAGCCTCCTTTCCCTTATTTTTGAAATTATCCTGTGTATTTCCTTTCTGTGAAGGAGAAGCTTCCTTTGCCTCAGGGGATCGTGGTTAAAGGCGGTACCGTGGTGGTACGGAGATATATGAGCTCCCACTAAGAAAAGCTCCCCATCCTTGGCCCTTACGAAGCTGTCGTTTATGTTAATCCTTCCCTCCCGGATGGACTTCACCTCAGTGCCCCGAAGCTCTATGCCGGCTTCGTAGGTTTCCAGGATCTCGTAGTCCCTCTTAGCCTTTCTATTGGTGGCTACTATCCTCATATTCCTTTTCAGCCTCCACTTCAACTATGGAATTTTTTATCATCCTGGTAATTTTAAACCTCCATCCTCCGTAATGGAAGACCTCCCCCTCCCTGGGCACCTTTTCCATCTGGCTAAGCACGAAGCCGGCGAAGATGCTGAAATCCTCCCTGGGGAGTTTTACCCCCAGGGCCTCCTCCACCTCCCGTGGGTCCGCATCCCCTTTTATTCTAAAAACCCCGGGGCTTATTTCCCTGATCTTTTCCTCATCTCCCGGGGTTTCGTACTCATCCCAGATTTCCCCCACTATCTCCTCCAGCAGGTCCTCCAGGGTTACAAGCCCCCTGACGGTTCCGAACTCGTCCACCACCAGGGCCATGTGAATCCTCTTCCTCCTCATGGTATCAAAAACCTCCTCTATTTTTGCGTATATGGGGAAAAAATGGGGGGCCTTCATTATGTCCTTTAATCTGAACTTTCCAGGGGGCGAAAAGGAGATGAAATCCTTGACATTTAAAATTCCGGTGATTCTATCCATTTTTTCTTTATAAACGGGGTATCTGGAGAACCTGTACTTCCTTATAACAGAAAGCACATCCTCGTAGGAAGAGCTCTCCTCCAGAGCCACCATCCTTACCCTGGGAACCATAACCTCCCCCAGCCTCTTGTCCTCCAGCAAAAGAAGCCTCTTGAGCATGAAAAACTCCGGCCCCCTGGTCCCTGAAAAAACCAGGGCCTTCAACTCCTCCCTCGTGAGGGAAGAAAAGCTCTCCTTGGGGCCGAGGCCGAAAAGGGTCATCATCCCCCTGACCACCCAGGTGAAGGCCACCGATAGGGGTTTAAAAAGGAAGACGAAAAAACTTATGAGCGGGTATTCCCTATAGCTAATCTCCTCGGGATAATTGGCAGCCACCGTCTTGGGAAACATCTCGGAAAGGATTAAAATCATCACCGTGGAGGCCACGGTGGCCCAGAACACAGATCTTCCCCCTTCCCCGAGGATTTTTCCCATCATGTAAGTGGTTAGGGAGGCCAGGGCGGCATTGGACAGGGTGTTTCCTATGAGGATTGTGGACAGGAAAACATCTATCCTCTTTAAAATTTTCCTTATTCCCTGGGCCCTTCGGTCTCCCTGGTTGGCCTGAGCGGATAATTTAAATCGGTCCAGGGAGAGGAAGGCGGTCTCAGAGGAGGAAAATAGCGCACTGGCTCCCAGAAAAAAAACGAGGAGAAGGGTAAACTCCACGCTCACAACCCCATTATACTAATTCTATTGTCAATTTTTCCAATAATGTCTATAATAGAAAGGGAGGGTAGCATGAAAAGAGTTCTTCTGGTGGACTACGATGAAAATCATTTAAGGCAATTGAGAAGGCTCCTGGAAGGCTTTGAAGCCAGGGTGGAGGAGGCCCAGAACGGGGTGGAGGGGTTAAAAAAAATCGGTGAAGAAAATTACGATGTGGTGATAGCCTCCACCATAATTCCCGGCCTTAACGGCTTTGAGCTTACGAGGAAGATAAGGATAGAGCTCGGAAAAACGAAATTGCCGGTTATTCTGGTCTCTTCAGTCTACAAAGGAGCCAAATATAAATACGAGGCCCTCCATGTTTACGGTGCCGATTATTTCTTTGAATTTCCCCTGGACGAAAAGGAGTTCTTCTCCACTTTGAAAAAATACCTCCCTGAAAAGGCTCCCACCACCACCATGAAGATGGAAACCCTTCACGGAAAACCCATGAAGGAAGTGAAAGAGGAACTTATAACCACCGACGAGCTCTTCGGAGATATTCTGCATGAAGTGGAAAAGGAAATGGCCCAGCAGGAAGAAGAGGAGGAAAAAGTTGAGGAGGTGGAGGAAATCGTAAAAGAAGAGGCCAAACCAGAAGTTAAGGCGGCAGCGGAAAAGGCGGAGCCTGAAGAAATCCTCAAGGAAATCCTGGAGCCCTCCCGTCCCAAAAAGAGGAAGGCACCCAAGGAGGAAGATTTAATTGAAAAGATATTGGAGGAAACCCTGTCGGGGTTAGGGGAAAAGAAAAAAACAAGACCCGCCTTTAAGAAAAAGGAAGAGGCTGAGAAAAGGGAAGTTGAAGCCAGAGCCGAGGAAGTAAAGGTTGAGGAAGTAGAAATAAAGGAAAAGCCAGCGGAAAAGGTGGAGGAAAAGCCAGCGGTGACGCCCGCTGTGTCGGAAAAGCCCGTGGAAGAAATCCGCGAAGAGGCGGAGGAGATAAAGGAAGAGGAGGAGCCCTTCGGACCTTTGGAAGAGCCCTCGGTGCTGGGAGAATACATACTTCTTGAGAAGATAAGCACCGGCGGCATGGCGGAGATTTACAAGGCCAAAAAGAAGGGGGTGAAGGGCTTTGAAAAGATAGTGGCGCTGAAGAAGATACTCCCCCACTTAGCCGAGGACGAGGAATTCATAGAAATGTTCATAGATGAGGCCAAGGTGGCCTCCAAGCTCAACCATCCCAACATCGCCCAGATATACGACTTAGGCAAAATCAACGGTTCCTACTTCATCGCCATGGAGTATGTTCTGGGGAAGGACCTTAAGACCATCCTCCGCAAGATCAAAAAGGAGAAAAAGCCCCTTCCTCCCATAGAAATATCCTCCTACATAGTGATGAAGATAGCCGAAGCCCTGGATTACGCCCACAGAAAGGTGGATGAGAACGGAAGACCCCTGAACATCGTCCACAGGGATGTTAGCCCCCAGAACATCCTCATTTCCTACGAAGGGGAGGTGAAGCTGGTGGACTTCGGGGTGGCCAAGGCTTCCATAAAGGCCCACCAGACCATAGCCGGCTCCCTCAAGGGAAAGCTCCTTTATATGTCGCCGGAGCAGGCCAAGGGGGCAAAGAACATAGACGGCCGCTCCGACATCTTCTCTCTGGGAACGGTCTTCTACGAACTGGTTACCGGGGAGAAGGCCTTTTTAGCCCATTCGGAAGCCGAGGTTCTTGATAAGGTAAGGAAGGGGAGCTTCAAGCCTCCCAGGTCTGTAAGGCCGGAAATACCGGCGGAGGTGGAGAGGATAATAATGAAGGCCATGGAGCCCAACCCTTCCAGGAGGTACCAGAGGGCTTCCGACATGAGAAACGACATAGAAAAATTCCTCCTCTCCTACAAGGGCTACATACCCAGCGCCAGGGATGTGGCGGAGTTCATGTACGAACTTTTTGAAGAGGAGATAAAAAAGGCCGGCATAGATGTGCAGATACTCAAGGCACCCAGAAGGGAGGTGCCTGAGGAAAAGAAGGTAATGGTGGAAAAGGAGGAAGAGGAGAAACCCGTAAAGAAGCCCGTAAAGGTTCCAAGTTTCGGTCTGGAAGCTGAAGAGGGAAAGGCAGAGAGGAAAACCAGGTTCCTCCCCGTGGTTCTGGGAGCAATATTGCTGTTGGCTCTGATAGGAGGGGGTTATTTCTTCCTCTCAAGCAAGGGTAAGACTTCTGGGCCGAAACCGCCGGCTAAGGAGGAAATGGCCCAGAAGCTCCCCCCTCCCCCCGCAGCCGGAGAAGAAAAACCCTCTGAAGAAGTCCCCCCGGAGCAGACGCCCACAGAAAAAGCCCAGCAGCCTCAACCCTCCGTCCAACCGCCCCAACCGGCGGCCTCCAGGCCATCTCCCCCGGCAGCGAAAAAACCACAGGCTCCTAAACCCAGACTTAAGCCAGTGCAGACGAAAAAGACGACGCCCAAGGCAAAACCTAAGCCGGCTCCTAAACCTGCTCCCCAGCCTCCCAAGAGCCAGCCTTCACCCCCTCCCCGCCAGTCCCAGCCGACCCCCGT
>JALSNJ010000040.1 GCA_026987025.1 Candidatus Aminicenantota bacterium
GGCTCCTTCGCAACATCATGGAGCTTGCCCAAATATACCTTCCGGAGAAGAAGCTTCCGGAGATGGGAATAGACATAATGGACAGGGCTGCTTCCAAGGTAGCCACGGGCTTCTCCTCAGGAGCCAGGCAAATGCCTGAGGTGACCGTGGTAGATCTCCAGAAGGTGGTCTCTGAGATGAGCGGACTGAGGGAAGAGGAGATCAAGACCTCCAGCCGGGAAGCTGTCAGGGATCTGGAAAAGAAGCTCAAGGAGCAGATAATAGGCCAGGACGAAGCCATAGAGAAGATAGCCAGGGTTGTAAAAACGGCCAAGCTGGGCCTTGATGTGGACAGCCGCAGACCCGATGGGGTTCTCCTCTTTGTGGGGCCTACCGGGGTTGGTAAGACGGAGACAGCCCGGGCCCTCAGCAGAATACTTTACGGAAATGAAAAGAGGCTCATAAGAATAGATATGTCCCAGATGATGGAAAAACACTTCTATTCTTCCCTGGTGGGGGCGCCTCCGGGATATGTAGGATATTACGATCAGAACCAGCTCACCGATCGGATCATAGCTCAGCCCAATTCCATAATCCTTTTAGACGAGGTAGAGAAGGCCCACGGGCAGGTCCTCAACATCTTTCTCCAGGTTTTTGATGCGGGAAGGCTTACCGACGGAAGGGGAAGGGTAGCATACTTCAACCACGCCACCGTCATAATGACCTCCAATATCGGCACGGACCTTTATTTCCGCTCAAAAATAGGGTTTGAATGGAGCCGTGTGGTGCGTTCGGAAATCATGCAGGAAATAAGAAGGTTCTTTACCCCGGAATTCCTTAACAGAATAGATGAGATAGTTTTCTTCAAGCCCCTGGAAATAGAGGATGTGAAGAGGATAGTGGAACTTCAGCTGAGGGACCTTCGCAGGAGGCTCAGGCTGGAGGGAAAAAGCCTTATTCTGACGGATGCGGCCCGGAACCTGCTGGCAAGACGGGGGTATTCCAAGGAATACGGGGCAAGATTGCTGGCGAGAACCATAAGGGAGATGCTCCTGGACAAGCTGGCCGAATTAAAGCTCAGGGAGGACTGGGATAATTTTAAAACCCTGGTGGCAGACGCCAAGGGGGACGGGATAGTAATTTTTCTCTCCGAAGAGCCTTCCATGGAAGAAGCCCTCCTGGCGGGGGAGGTAGAGGGGGTTTGAAAAGGCTGCCCCGCCAGGGACAGCCCTTTTAGAGTCTTTACTTGGCTACCCTTTCCTTGAGGGTCTTTCCAGGTCTGAATACGGGATAGTTCTTGGCCGGTATCTTGATCTTGGCGCCGGTGGCAGGATTGCGGCCCTCCCTGGGTCCCCGGTGTCTGGTAAAGAAGGTCCCAAATCCGGGTATGGAAACCTTTCTTCCGGCATCCAGTTCGGTGGCTATGATTCCCTTGCCCGGACGGGCATCAAAAATTGCGTTGATAACCTCAAGAGCCTTGGCCTGGGAAAGTCCAGTAACCTTGGCGAGCTTTTTTGCCATTTCGGTTTTGGTCATGGAGACACCTCCTCTTTTTTTTTGTATTATAGAACCTGGAAAAATAAAAAGTCAACGGAATTAAGGCTTATAGCAGATAATTATGTTAATTTTAAATTACTCCAGCAGGGAAAAGAACCTGAGGATTTCTTCACATTCGTCTATGTCATTGCTAATCCTTCCCACAATCTCCGCCGGAAGATATGGCTGTTTCCCGGGCCAGGTGTGGCCTCCGCCTTCTATCCCGTAAAGCATAACCCTTTTGCCGGAGGAGCATTGATAATAAAGCTTTTTCCAGACCCGTGTCCCGTCCAGGGGGTCCCTGTCCGGAAGGTAGAAGGGGCTTTGAACCTTCCTGCAGCCGTTTGCTTCCGCCCAGAAATCCGCCGTAGCCTCCGCGGATATTACCTCCCCTAAAACCCGGGAGCGAAACCTTATCTGCCCTCCATCCCAGGGGATTATGGGGTCGTCGGTTCCCATGGTTATAAAGACCGAGACCGGGGAGATGGGATTGCACTTTTCGTGCAACTTCAATCCCATGGGAGCAGCCACCGGTGCTATACCGGATATCCTCCGGGAAAGCTCGCAGGCCAGCCTGTAAGCCATCAGGCCCCCGTTGCTCATCCCCGTCACATAAACTCTGGCGGGGTTTACGGGGAAATCCTGGGCTATTTTTTCAATGAGCCGGGATATGAACTTTACATCATCCACCTGCAGCCTCTGGGAGGCGTAGAATTCCAGATCCCGGCCATCGTTCCAGTGTTTTTCGTATCCGTCGGGATAGACCACAAGAAAATCCCTTAGATCCGCCCATTGATTGAACTCTCCCCTGGTCATCCTTACCATTCCCCGGCCGGTTCCTCCTCCACCGTGAAGAACAATCAGCACAGGATATGAGCTGGTTCTCAGAAAGAAGCCGGGAACCCTGGCCAGGCGGTTGGGAACGAAGAGGAGGTAGGTTCTTTCCATAGAATCTACCCGGATGGTCTGACGGACTAAAATCCCTCCTGAAACCAGGGTTTGAAGAAGTAAGGGCAATAGGATCTTTCTCATCATAATAACCGATATAAAAATTTTAAAAAAGGTTCAAAGGCCCAGGGCGGTTATTATTCTGTCAGCCTTCCTTATGGTACTGTTGGGGCAACCCCTCTTACTGCAGAAGGTTATGGCGTTGTTGAAGGAGAAGTTTTCGTCCAGGAAAAGGACATATATACTGCCCTCCCCGCAGTGCTCGCAGGTAGTAAGTATGGGAAGCTGCCTTTCGCATATGGGGCATAGAAACTTAACCACCTCCCCCTCTTCCACCGTTCCCTTGAGAAATATTGCTCTTCTGTCTCCCAATTTGGGCGATAAAACCACCATGCCCTCCTGGCCGTTTTCCCTGCGGAAGGCCAGCTCTATGCCAGGATGTCCGTCTATGAGGTGCTCCTCGGTGATCAGATTGTGACCTTCGGGACAGAAAACCTGTTTCACTATTAATTCTTCCTCCCTTACCTCCCTGGCCGGTATTTTTAATCTTCCCTTGCTGTCAAATATCTTTCCCATAATGACCCCCATTTAGATTTTAGGATGGGAGAACGGATTTTTCTAACGATTCAGGACCTTCTAAAGCAATCCGGTTATGTTTCCCTCACCGTCTATATCCACATTTTCGGCGTTGGGGTTTTCGGGAAGCCCGGGCATAAGCAGAATATCGCCTGTTATGGGAACGAGGAAACCCGCTCCGGAGGAAATTTTTATCTCCCTGACCGTTACCAAAAAGTCCTTGGGCCTTCCCAGCAAAGCCGGGTTGTCGGAAAGGGACTTCTGAGTCTTGGCTATGCAAACCGGTAATCGCTGGAAGCCCATTTTCCGTATCTTTTTAAGGTCGGATTTTGCCTTTTTGGTGAAGTCTATGGCCTGGGCTCCGTAAATTTCCCGGGCCACGGTTTTAATTTTCTCCTCCACCGGCATTTCCAGGGGATAAAGGAATTTTCTGGGAGGGTTCTCCTCCAGCCTTTCCATCACAGCTTCGGCCAGCTCTACGGCCCCTTCCCCTCCCCTGCTGTAAGCATCCATGAGCGCTGCTGCGGCTCCCATGCTCTCAGCGAATTCCCTGATTATCTTTATTTCGTCCTCAGCATCCCCGTGAAATCGGTTGATGGCCACCACGGCCCTCACGCCGAATTTCCTTATGTTTTCCAGGTGTTTCTCCAGATTGGGAAGGCCCTTTTCCACCGCCTCCGGATCCGGTTCTTTAAGCTGGGACAGCTTCTTTCCACCGTGCATTTTAAGTGCCCTTACCGTTGCCACCAGCACCACTAAATTGGGGTAGAAGTCAGCGCTTCTGGAAACTATATCAAAGAACTTTTCCGCTCCCAGGTCAAAGCCGAAGCCGGCCTCGGTTACCGCCACCTGGGATAACTTCATGGCCAGCCTGGTGGCCAGGACCGAATTGGCCCCCTGGGCTATATTGGCAAAGGGGCCTCCGTGTATGATGGCGGGGGTATTCTCGGTGGTCTGAACTAAATTGGGCTTCAGGGCGTCCTTGAGCAGGGCTGCTGCAGCTCCCTCAACCTTAAGGTCCCTGACAAATACGGGTTCCCCCTCGTAAGTATAACCTATGAGGATGTTCCCTATCCTTCTTTTAAGCTCGTCGTAAGATTTGGCCAGGCAGAGAATAGCCATTATTTCAGAGGAAGCTGTAATGTGAAAGAAGGTTTCCCTGGGCACCCCCTGGGTTCTTCCCCCCAGGCCTATGACTATGTCTCTTAGAGAGCGGTCGTTCATGTCAAGAACTCTGGACCACTCAATTCTTCTGGGATCCAGACAGGGCTTTTTCCTGCGGTAAAGGTGATTGTCCACCACGGCAGCTATTAAGTTATGGGCTGCGGTTACAGCATGGAGGTCTCCGGTGAAATGCAGGTTTATGTCCTCAGGCGGAAGAACCTGAGCTCTCCCTCCCCCGGTGGCCCCTCCCTTCATCCCGAAAAGGGGGCCTAAGGACGGTTCCCTCAACGCCACCACAGATTTGATGCCGATTCTGTTCAAGCCCAGGGAAAGACCGATGGATGTAGTGGTCTTTCCCTCTCCAGCCGGGGTGGGGGTTATGGCGGAGACGAGGACTAACTTTCCCTCCGGCGCATCCTCCAGCCTTTTGAAGATGGAAAGTTTAACCTTGGCCTTGAAATCACCGTAGAGTTCCAGCTCCTCCCTCTTTATCCCTGCCCTTTCGGCTATCTCCCAGATGGGCCTCATTTCCACCGACCTTGCTATCTCCATGTCGTAACTCATTTCTACCTCCATACAGGGGTTAAAGGTGGCCTTCCGTTCAAAACGGCTATTATGTTGTCCGCCGCAAGATGCGCCATGGCCAGGCGGGTTTCCTCCGTGGCGCTACCTATATGGGGAAGCAAAACCACATTTTCAAGTTTGAAAAACTCAGGGTTTATGTTGGGTTCCCCCCTGTAGACATCCAGGCCGGCCCCGAAAAGACTCCCTTCCCTCAGCCTCTCTATCAGGGCTTCCTCGTCTATCACCGGGCCCCGGGCTGTGTTTATCAATATGGACCCCCTCTTCATTTTGAGAATACGCTCCCTGTTTATAAGGTTTTCGGTCTCCTCCGTCAAAGGGACATGGATGCTGACCACATCGCTGCTTTCAAGAAGTTCGTCCAGGGGAAGATAACGGACGCAGAGCTCCGCCTCCTCCCGGGGCTTTAGCCTTCTTCGGCTGTAGTAAACAACTTCCATGGAGAATCCCCTGGCCCTTCTGGCCACCGCCTTCCCTATCCTTCCCATCCCCACTATTCCGAGCCTTTTTCCCTGCAGGTCCTTTCCGAGGAAGAGCCTGGCTTCCCACCCTTTAAACTTCCCCTCCACGGTGAAGAGGTGAGCCGGCACAATCCTGCGGCTTACCGCAAGGATAAGGGCCCAGGTGAGGTCTGCGGTGGCGTCGGTGAGAAGGTCCGGGGTATTGGTTACGATTATTCCCCTTTCCTTGGCAGCCCTGAGGTCTATGTTGTCGTAGCCCACGGCGTAGTTGGCTATGACCTTGAGGTTTTTTCCCCTTTCAATGACCTCCCTGTCCACAGGGTCCTTCAAAAAGCAGAGGAGACCATCCTTGTCCTGAATTTTTCTCAAAAGGTCCTCCCTACCCTCAATTCCTATCTCCAGCTCAAAATGGGAGGAGAGCTTTTTATGGATTTCTTCAAATAAAGGATGGGTGAGGAGAACCCTTTTTCTCATTCTTTTCCCTCGGAGAAATCTATATCAATGGGTTCGCTTCTATTACCGGCTTTATCGTAGGCTCTGAGTTGCAGGGCTTCCAGTTCCTGGGGAGGAATGCTCCAGGAGAAGCGAAGCCCTAAGTCAAGGCAGACCCCTTCCCTGCACAGGAGGAATCCCTGCAGGTCCGCTTCACCACCCCCTTCCCATTGCAGGTGTATTTTTCCCCCGCCCATAACGACAGAAAGAGAATGGGGGGGATAGGGGGCTATGGTTTCAATGGCTTCCTCCCACTTTTCCGCCATAAGCTGATATCCCTTTAAGGAGGGGTGGTTTCCCTCGGATAGGAGCTCGTCCATCCAGTCAGGGTTATCGGTGAAGGCCTTGAAGAAGTCCGCTAAGGGGAGGGAGTATTCCTTGGCGAGCTTTCTCTGGAGCTTAACTATACTTATCAATTTTTGATGGAAGTAGGGGGCGTACCAGAACCAGTCCTTCCTGGGAATAAGGGTGGAGAGAACCACATAGGTCCCGAAGCTCAAGGAGCGCTCAATCAAGCCCCGGAGGCATTCTTCCGTCACGGAAAGGGGATATTCCGAGTGGATTACATCGTTGGTTCCTTCGTTTAAGAGGATGTACCTGGCCTCCTCTTCCTGAAGGACCTCGTCTATCCTCAATATCCCCTCCGGAGTTTCCTCCCCGGGAACCCCGCGGTTTACTACCTGACTGGGACCTATTCTGCGGTTGAGCAATTTCTCCAGCCTGGGGGGATATCCTATGGGGGGGTTGTGCTCGCAGGTTCCGTATCCGCAACCGTAGGTAATGCTGTCGCCGAAGGCTATGTACTTATTTGGGTTCAGAGAGTAGTTGAACCAGAAGGGAGGCTTAGGAACCCCTATGCGAACCTTTTTGAATCTGGGCTGAGCTGGAGGTGGGAGGGGAATTTCTCTCTTTATAAACATTCCCCTGAGGACTTCTTCAAATTCCAGGAAGGGCTTTTCCCCTTTAAGCTTAAGGACAGGGTTCATCTGGGGACCGAAAAAGGATTGGACCCAGAATTCCTTCCCGTCCATGAAGACCACAAACCTATCCTTCACACCCACGATTATCGCCTTTTTTCCGTTGTAACAAAGAGCTCTGGGGGAATAAAGTTCCTCGGAGGAGCTTAGGTAAGGTTTTCTGTTTACCAGAAGAGAGTAAAGACCGTCCTTGAAATTGAGCTCCAGGAAAATCAGTCTCTCACCGCAGGGGAAGGCCATGGCATAATAGCTTCCCTGGCTCCCGCGATAAATGGGATTTCCCTCTTCAAAAACCACTGCCCTGCCGTCCAGAAAACCCGAGGAAAATTTCCCTCCATAGGCTACAGCGTTTCCGGAAAGGATTAAAGATATCAGAAGGGCTAAGACCAATTTCTTCATGTCCCTATGATATCATTTTCTGTAAGGGGAAAAAATGAGAGAATTCGTCCACCTTCATCTTCACACAGAATACTCTATCCTGGACGGGGCTATAAGGCTGAGGGAACTGTACGAAGAGGCCCAGAGGCAGGGTATGAGGGCGGTGGCGATAACCGACCACGGCAACCTCTTCGGGGCGGTGAAGTTTTCCCTGCTGGGGGAGGAATTCGGAATAAAGCCCATTATCGGGGCGGAGATGTACATAGCTCCGGAGGGGATAGGAAAAAAGGACGCCGCAGCGGGCAAACCAAACCTTTTCCACATAACTCTACTGGTCCGCTCAGAGGAGGGCTATAAAAACCTCATAAAGCTCATAACGGTTTCCTACCTGGAGGGGTTTTATTACAAGCCCAGGATAGACAAGGACCTTTTAAGAAAGCACAGCGGAGGCCTCATCGCCCTTTCAGGATGCCTTCAGGGAGAAATTCCCCGCTGGGTTCAGCTTCAGCGGGAAGACATGGCCGATAGGGCGGTGGCTGAGTACATGGAGATTTTTGGAAGGGAAAACTTCTATCTGGAGATGATGGACCACGGCCTGGAGGAGCAGAGGATGGTGAACTCCTATCTTCTGCGGGCCAGCAGAAAATTCGGTTTGAAGCTGGTGGCCACCAACGATGCCCATTATCTAAGGAAGCAGGACCACGAGCTCCACGACATCCTCCTCTGCATCCAGACCAAGTCCAAGCTATCTGATGAAAACCGCATGAGGTTCAGGACCCGGGAATTCTATTTTAAAACCGCGGGGGAGATGGAGGAACTCTTCAGGGAGGTTCCCGCAGCCCTGGATGCCACCCTGGAAATAGCGGAGAAGGTGGATTTCAGGCTTCGCCGCAGCGACAGGTACTATCTTCCGGAATTTCCAGTGCCTTCGGGTTATACCCTGGAGGGTTATTTTGAGGAGCTGGTTAAGAAGGGCTTTGAGGAACGGTGGGAGGAGCTGAAGGTAAGCGGTATAAGCAAGGAGGAATACCTTAAAAGGCTGGAGAGGGAAATCCAGGTAATAAAAAAGAAGGGATTTGCAGGTTATTTCCTTATAGTCTGGGACATTGTGAGGAGGGCCAAGGAGAAGGGAATTCCCGTGGGCCCAGGGAGGGGTTCCGCCGCTGGAAGCCTTGTGGCCTATAGCCTGGGCATAACCCAGCTGGACCCCCTGAGGTACGGCCTGCTTTTTGAGAGGTTTCTCAACGAGGAAAGGGTTTCCATGCCCGACATAGACATAGATTTCTGCCGCAGGAGGAGAGGAGAGGTTATAGAGGAAATAAAGAGAAGTTATGGAAGCGAAAATGTTACTCAGATCATAACCTTCGGCACCATGAAGGCCAGGGCTGCCATAAGGGATGTGGGGAGGGTTATGGGGATAGACGAGGATGTGGTGGATAAGACGGCAAAGAAGATCCCTGCCAATATGAGCATAATGGAAGCCCTGCAGGCAGACCCTTCCCTTCAGGAGAGCTACGAGAAGGACCCCCAGGTTAAGAAGCTCATAGACAATGCGGTAAAAATAGAGGGTAGGATAAGGCAGGCCTCGGTCCATGCCGCCGGAGTCGTTATATCCCCCAAGCCCCTGGTGGAGATCCTTCCCCTTCACCGCTCCAAGAAGGATATAACCACCCAGTTTGAAATGTCGGACCTGGAGGCCCTGGGGCTCTTGAAGATGGATATCCTGGGGCTTGCCAACCTCACGGTCATAGACGATACCCTCAAAATGCTCAAGGAAAGGGAGGGGGTGGAGATAGAGCTCAGGAAAATTCCCTTAGACGACCCGCAGACCTTAAAAATCTTCCAGGAGGGCAGGACCAACGGAGTTTTCCAGTTTGAAAGTTCCGGGATGAAGCGAACTCTTATAAAGGCCCGTCCTCAGAAGTTTGAACACCTCATCGCCTTGAACGCCCTTTACCGTCCCGGTCCCATGCAGTACATAGATGTCTACATAAGGAGGATGCACGGACAGGAGAAGGTTACATATCCCTTCCTTGAGCTGGAACCAATTCTTAAGGAAACCTACGGGGTCCTGGTATATCAGGAGCAGGTTATGCTGGTGGCGGTGGCTTTGGCGGGATTTTCCATGACGGAAGCCGATGACCTGAGGAAGGCTATGGGGAAAAAGAAGATCGCCCTTATGGAGAAGCTGGGAAAAAAGTTCATAGAGGGTGCGGTGGCCAGAGGAAAGGATCCCGCCAGGGTTAGAAAGCTCTTTGATGAGATGCGACATTTTGGACAGTATGCCTTCAACAAATCCCACGCCGCCGTTTATTCCCTCATAGCCTTCTGGACCGCCTATCTGAAGGCCCATTATCCCACTTATTTCTTCTCGGCCCTGCTTACCAACGCTGCCCAGCTTAACAGAACCTCTGAAATCCTGAAGTACATCAACGACGCCAAGGAATTCGGCATAGAGGTTTTGCCACCCGATGTCAACGAGAGCGAGAGCGGATTTGTCCCGGTGGGAGAAAAGAAGATCAGGTTTGGCCTTTCCGCCATAAAGAATGTGGGCATTAACGCCGTGAGGAACATCGTGGAAACCAGAGGGAAGGTGGGGAAGTTTGACTCCATTTTCCACTTTATTAGAAGCGTAAACACCCGGGTGGTTACCCAGAGGGTTATGAAGTACCTCATCATGGCCGGAGCCATGGACTGCTTCGGCATGGACCGACATCAGATGGTGGAACTGGTGGAGAAGTACCTGGACAGGGTCAAAAGGCAGGTAGGGGGCCTCTTTGACCAGGAGGATGAGGAGGTTCTGGAAAGAATCAGGCGGGTTCCCCCCTGGGACGACCAGCTTCTCTTAAGCCATGAAAAGGAGGCCTTAGGGTTTTACCTGTCCCGCCATCCCCTGGACTCCTACAGAGAGGAGCTGAAGAAAATCCCCCACGCTAAACTTTCTACTCTGGCCGAAGAGGAGGAGGAAAATCTCCAGAGCAGGTACCGGGTGGTGGGGGTGATTTCGGAAAAGAAGATAAGCAAGACGAGAACAAAAAGAAAGATAGCCTGGCTTACCCTGGAGGACCTTACGGGGGTTATGAGGGCCTTGGTTTATCCCGATGTCCTGGCCAGGTATGAGGGAATGCTGGCGGAAAACCTGCCCCTGGTCTTCCATGTAAACCTGAGAATAGAACCGGAGGGGGACAGGATTCTGATAGTGGAAAGGATATCTCGCTTGGAGGACGAGGCCCTCTCCAGCGTAAAGGAGCTGGAGATTCTCCTCAGGGACTGGGATATAGACCAGGAGAGGCTGGAGGAAATGATGAACTTTCTTCTAAGCCACAGAGGAGGGAACACAAAATTGATCATAGCCCTGGAGACCCCGGATGGAATACGAAAATTCCGGTCAGAATTAATTCCCTCGGTAAAGATAACCACGGGCCTGCTTAGAATGTTGAAGAAAAAATTGGGAGAAAAAAATATTCGCCTTTCCTTTTGAATGCCGGGAAAATCAGTTAAGGAGAAAGTGAAGCATGCGGAAATGCTGCATCAGGGCCTCAGGCTAAACCCGGAAAGGGATTGATGAGCCTTTTTGAATATGGTAAAATTCCTAACTATTTGAGATTTAGAAAGGTTCAAAACAAGATGGAGCTTATATTACTATTAAGGAGGTTTTCATGGGCATAAATCTAAGGGCTCAGGATCTACTAACCCTGCTTTCCCTGAAAACCGATGGCATCTTCAGGGTAAAGTTTAAAGGCGAAAAGGGAGAGGGTTTCCTTGTTTTTAAAAATGGAGAACTTCAGGAGCTTGAATATGCGGGTAGATACAGTCATGATTTGATGGATGAATTACTTGAGGAAGGTCCACTGGAGGTTCTGGATATAGAGGAGATTGTCTTATATGATTCCATGAGCTTGGTTGAGAAAATCCTACTGGACCATATGAACGGAACAGAGGGTTTTGCAGGGGTTTTCCTTGTAAAACCCGATGGAAAGATAAAGGCAATAGGGATTCTTCCTGAAAAGGAAGGAATTCTTCTACCGGTGGTTAAGGAAATTATAAGTAAAAAACCTTCAATTCCATTCCGGACCGTAACCCTTGACTCCGGAGAAAAACTTATAGCGGCCAGGCTCAAGGAGGGATTACATGTGGTGGTGTTGACTACTGAAGCCTCCTACAAGAGAATTATAGGTTTTCTGGAAGGATTGAGAAGGATCTTTTATGAGGGATGAATCAAAGCTTGAAGTCTTAACCACAATTCTGGATAGGGTATCAATAATTATGGGGATAGTGGACAAGTCCGGGAAAGTAATTTTCGCCAACCGCAGATTTAAGAGCATGCTGGGAGAAACAGCAGAACTGGAAAGGTTGCGAAAAATAGGCAAAATTTCTCCGGGTAAACCGTTTTATATCAATATAAACGGTGTTAATCATGGATTTTCGGTTTATGAGGTTGAACACTATACGGTTTTTGTAGGCAGGAAACTTGAGGATACCGGATTCTTCTCCGCAAAAGCCCTTGATTATC
Source organism: Candidatus Aminicenantota bacterium (assembly GCA_026987025.1). Taxonomy (GTDB): domain Bacteria; phylum Acidobacteriota; class Aminicenantia; order S016-38; family S016-38; genus JALSNJ01. The sequence continues at coordinate 11,607 of JALSNJ010000040.1, forward strand.
TGGATTTTGTGTTTACTGCTCTCAGGCACGAACTGGGAAATCCTGTCAACACCATAAAATTCTCTCTTTCCGTAATGAAGGAGAATATACTGGACTATTCCCCGAGAAGGATAATGGAACTTATCGACAGGCTTATAGAGGAGATTGAAACCCTTGAGAAGGTTCTCCTCATGATGAAAAACCTCAGTGGATGGGGAAAAATCAATCTTGAAAAAATTTTTTTATCTTCCTTCGTGATTCAGAGGATTGAGCTTTTCAAAATGGAAGCTTTGGCAAAGGATATAAAGGTAGAGATTGGAGAAATTCCTGATATATGTATCATGGCGGATCCCATACCGCTGGAGCATGTGTTGAAGAACATACTGAAAAACTCCATGGAGGCTCTTTCCAGAAAAGAGGGAGAGAGGATAATAAAAATTTCCTTAAAGCAAACCCCCGATTACGCGATACTGGAAGTTGCAGACAATGGGACTGGAATTCCCGAAGATATCAGGGACAAAATTTTCCTCCCTTTTTTCACCACCAAGGTTGACGGAACCGGTATGGGGCTTCCCCTGTCCCAGAGGCTTATGGTATCCATGGATGGGTTTATTGAGATTGAAAGTGATGAAAAGGGAACCAGGGCCAGAATTTACATACCACTCTGCAGGGAATAAGAAACCATGAAACTTGCTATTGTTGAAGATGACATAAATTTTGGGAGAATTCTTGTAGAATTTCTGGAAGGAAAAGAGCACGAAGTCACACTTTTTGCCACAGGAGAAGAAGCGAAAAAAAGTCTGAAAAAGGAAACCTACGATGTGGTGATAATTGATCAAAATCTCCCGGACCTCAGGGGGGAAGACCTCTGGCGATGGCTGCTTAAGACCTCCCCGGAGACCAAAGTAATAGTTATGACAGCCTATCCTGATACGAAAAAAGCGATAAAAGCAATAAAAGAAGGTGTTTTTGATTATTTAATAAAGCCGATTAGCCCGGATGAGCTTTCAATCCTTCTCAGTAGAATTGAAGAGTTCAGGGAACTGGAAAGCCTCAGAGAGTACAGGAAATATCAAATAGGAAAATATCCGGTGAAAGAGTGGTTTGTGGGGGGTTCCTCTTCTATTGCAGAGATAAAGGAATTCGTAAAAAAAGCCGCATCATTTCCTGACACACCCGTGCTGATAAGTGGTGAGACAGGTACAGGTAAGTCCCTGCTTGCAAGAGCTATTCATATGCTCAGTAGGAGAAGAGAACATCCCTTTGTAACAATAAATTGTGCTGCCATACCGGAATCTCTGGTGGAGTCGGAGCTTTTCGGATACGAGAGGGGAGCCTTTTCCGGGGCTGATAAAGTGAGAAAGGGCTTGATGGAAATTGCCGGAGAGGGAACGGTGTTCCTGGATGAAATAGGAGAAATCCCCCCGGTTATCCAGGTAAAGCTCCTGCATGTTCTTGATACGATGAAATTCAGGAGACTGGGAGGGAATAGAGAAATTACATTAAGAGCAAGGGTAATAGCAGCTACCAACGAGGATCTTAAAGAGATGATAAGGGTAGGCAAATTTAGAAAAGACCTTTTTTACAGAATAGCTGTCTTACAGTTTGAGTTACCACCGCTCAGGGATAGGAAGGAGGACATAATACCCCTTGCCCTTCATTTTCTCGAGGAACTGGGTGTAAAGAACCCTGTATTAACCGAAGAAGAACGAAGACTCCTTCTCTCCTACTCTTACCCGGGCAACATAAGGGAACTCAAAAATATAATAGAGAGAGCCTTTATTCTGGGGGGAGGAAAATCCCTTAACCTTCCTCAGGTCCTTCCTTCATACTTAAACGAACTTGAGAGAGAAAGGCCTTCTGGCTTTAAAACCCTGGAGGAAATAACAAGGGAATACACCCTTCGGGTCCTTAGGGCCACAGGTGGGAATAAATCTAAAACGGCGAAAATTCTGGGTATTTCACTTTCAACCCTTAAAAGGAAGTTGAAAAAATGGGGTGGTTCATTATGAACCATGGGTCAAAATGGATGAGCCACAAAGACCATTGGCACCCGTCAATTTCCCCGTATTGGCCTGAGTAAATGTGGCACGAATTTTGCTTTAGAGAAATTTGAGATGAGAAAAATACTTATAGTTGACGATGACAAAAACTTCCTGACGATACTGAAGGATGCCATGACGGGTTACACGGATAAATACGATTTTGTATTTGCATCGTCGGGAAGTAAAGCAATGGAAATACTGGATACCCAGGATTTGGATCTTATAATTTCTGATCTGAGGATGCCAGATGTGGACGGCCTTCAACTTCTAACTCATGTGATGGAGACAAAGCCTTTTATTCCTTTTGTTTTAATGACGGCCTACGGAGCTCCTCCCATAAAATCTGAAGCCATGAGTATAGGGGCCATAAGATACCTTGAAAAACCCATTACCCTTAAAGAACTGATTTCAACGATAGAAGATATTTTCCAGGGCGAGTTTCTGGAGGGCCTTTCTATTCCATATGTGTCGTTGCTGGACATAATACAGCTCCTCCATCTGGAACACAGAACCTGTACCCTCACCGTCAAGACTACGAGCGGCGATAAAGGTTTTTTGACTTTTATCAAAGGAGACCTGGTGGATGCAAGAACTAAAGCAAACTCCGGGGAAGAGGCGGCTTTAGAAATTTTTCAATGGAAATATGTCCATTTGAGTATTCGAAAAAAAACAGGCAAAGAAACTAAAATCTCAATAGAAACTCCTCTGGAAAAGCTCATCCTTAAAGCCCTTAATATAAGGAGAAGAGAAATTGAAAGGGATTTGAAAGATAAAGAAAAAGAAACTACAAAAAAGGAGGTTATCATGCCTGTGAACTACGAAAAAATCCTTGAAACCTTCAGGGAGATACCCGGATATAAGGCATCCGGAATAACCAACATTAACGGCGAACTTATGGCCTTCGACGCTCTCAGAGACGAAGCGGTTGTAAAGATGTTCTTCATCCACATGGCAAGCTTCTTTGTGGCGGGAGATAAGACAGCGGAAAAAACCCACGCCGGTGAACTCTACTTCATCCAGGCCGATACAGATACCGGAAAATTTCTGGCCAGAAGGGGGGAAAAGGCCATAGCCATGATTTTACTGGAAAAGGAAGGAAATGTGGCCATAGCCAAAGAAGCTCTGGAAGAAGCGGCCGCTGAGTTGTGAAAAAAGATTTGATGTAGGGCTCCCCAACAATTATGAGGAGCCCCCGCTTTCGGGGAGTAAGGGACTGAGTTTATCCGGAAAGTCGTCTTATGTCCTCGTCTTTGCCCACCACCAGAAGCATGTCCGATTCCTTGATGATGAAGTCTCCGGAAGGGATCAGGTGTAGCTTCTCCGGGATAATCTCCTTCACTGCGATCACCTGGATTCCGTACCTTCTCCTGAGGTCCAGCTCCCTGAGGCTCTTTCCGATAAAGTCAGAGGGAGGGGCAATTTGCTGTATGGAATAACCGGGAGCCAGGGGAAGGAAGTCTATGACATTGCCGCTCATGATTTTATGGGCGGTTCTTACGGCAATGTCCTTTTCGGGGTAAATTACCTCCGTGGCCCCCAGGACCTCCAGGATTTTCTGATGGTCCTCGTTGAGGGCCTTGACTATAATCTCCCTTATCCCCAATTCCCTTAAATATAGAACCGAAAGTATGCTGGGCTCCATCCTGGGACCCAGCCCCACGATTACAGCGTCGGCCTCCTTCACACCTATGCTCTCAAGGGTTTCTTTGTCTGTGGCATCCGCCACAAAGGCCTGGGTGGAGAAATCCTTTATCTTCTCAATTATGCCCTCGTCGTTGTCCACTGCAATAACTTCCTGACCGTTTTCGTAAAGGGTCTTTGCCAGGTAAAAGCCGAAGCTTCCAAGGCCCAGAACTACAAACTTTCCCATTTTGCCCTCCTAACCTATCATAACACTTTCGTAGGGAAGGGTGAACCTGCCCCGGGACCTTCTTACCAAGGAAGACAGTATTGTCAGAGGCCCCACCCTTCCCACATACATGGATACGATGATTATCAATTTTCCCCAGGTTGAAAGCCGGGGAGTTATCCCTGTGGAAAGACCCACGGTTCCCATGGCGGACATTTCTTCAAAGGCCAGCTGGATAAAGGAGAAGTTTTCCGTGAGCGAGAGAAGGAAGGTGGAGAAGAAATGAAAGGAAATGAAAAAGACCATAAGGACCAGGGCTCTTTCTATAGCTTCCTCCCTTATACCCCTGCCAAAGGCCTGGACCTGTTCCTTTTTGGTAAGGATTTTCCTCATGGCCAGGAACCCCAAGAATCCGGTGGTGGTCTTCACGCCTCCTCCGGTGGAGCCCGGGGAAGCCCCTATGAACATCAGCCATATGAGGAGAAGGAGGCTCGGCAGGGAGAGGGAGGCTATGTCCACGGTATTGAATCCTGCGGTCCTGGGGGTTATGGACTGAAACAGGGAAGCCAGGATTTTTCCCTTGAGGGAGAACCCGCTGAAGGCCCGATGAAACTCTATGGTGAAAAGAAGAAAGGTTCCCCAGAGGATAAGGAAGGCGGTGGCAGCCAGAACCATTTTGGTGTGAAGGGAGAGATGCTCCCTTCTTCCTAAGAGTTTCTCCTTCAGGTCCCAGAAAACGAAGAAACCCAATCCCCCCACCACTATGAGTGTTAAGACCACCGCATTCACCCAGATGTCCTCTCTCCAGGACATCAGGCTATCGGAAAATATGGAAAATCCTGCATTACAAAAGGCTGATATGGAGTGGAAGACCGAGGCGAAGAAGGAATAAGCCGCCGGGAAGCGGGTGGAAAACCTCGGATAAAGAAGGGCTGCGCCCAGCGCCTCCACAGAGAAGGTGTAGATCAGAATATTTTTAAGGAAGACGGAGAAGTTCCCGAGACCCGTGGGGGTAAAGCTTTGCTGAAGCGCCGAACGGCTGATTATGCTCACGCCTCTCCCCATCAGGATGAAGATAATGGAGGAAAAGGTCATGAGTCCTAGGCCTCCCAGCTGAAGAAGCCCGAGGATTACCAGCTGGCCGAAGAGGGTGAAGTCCTTCCCCGTGTCCTTAACTATGAGTCCCGTGACGCAGACGGCGGAAGTTGAGGTAAAAAGGGCGTCAATGTAGGAAAGCCTTTCTCCCTTAGATGCGGCTGGCAGGGAAAGCAGAATGGAGCCTATTAATATGGCCCCGGCGAAACTTATGAGGAGCAGCCTTTCAGGGGTTAATTTTTTCCTCATCTGAGCCACCTTATTCTGGATGGGGGCCAGAAGACCGCCAGAGCCTTACCCTCAATGTAATCGGCAGGAACCAGCCACCCATATCTGCTGTCGTTGCTCACCTCTGAATTGTCTCCCAAAACGAAGAAAAATCCAAGGGGAATTTTCTTTTTGAGTTTAGCCCAGGGCTGTAGCCGGAAACAGGGGCGCTCCAGGGAGGAGCCATTTACCCTGAGCTTCCCCCCGGAAATTTCAATTTCCTCCCCTGGAAGGCCGGCCACCCTCTTTATAAAGCTCCTTCGGGGATTCCTGGGGTACAGAAAGACCACTATGTCGCACCTCCTTATTTTCGGAGGGGGAAATCTGAGGACCAGGATCCTTTCCCCGGGGAATATGGTGGGCGTCATGCTGCGTCCCCGAACGATGAACTCCCCGAAAAAGAGCTGATTTATCAGGAGGAAAACTATGAAGGCCAGCAGGAGGTCTATGGCAATTTTCTTGAGAAACCTCAAATAAATATGGCGGGGCCGACGGGATTTGAACCCGCGACCTCTGGCGTGACAGGCCAGCGCTCTAACCGGGTTGAGCTACGACCCCGCTTAAAATGGGCGGTAGAGGACTTGAACCTCTGGCCCCCGGCTTGTAAGGCCAGTGCTCTACCACTGAGCTAACCGCCCAATGGCTTATTTTATAAGAAACTCCTTCCTTTGTCAACCGACGGTCCGGGCCATTTCCTTGGCGCTTTTTTCCATCATAACCTTGGCCAGCCCCACATTTCCTTCCCTTGGTATGGCGGCCACCAGTATGTAGGGGGTTTCGGGGACGCTGTATATGAAGAAAACGGCCTTACCGGATATAACCGAGAGGTTTTTGAAACCTCCGACCTCGGAGGGAAGATATGAGAGGGCTTTGGCTATTTCCCTGTATATAAAGGAATAAACCCTGGCTGCCTTTTCCGGGTCGTGGCCCGGAAGAAGGGTAACCACCGCCTCCTCCCTTTCCTTTTCAAAATCGTAAATTCCCACGGCCACGCCCTGGGGGATCTTTTTTATAAGCTGGGCAGCTATGTCCTGCATTTCGCCCTCCTTTAAAGGGCCACTATCAGTTCCTTGGCCTTCTCCATGGAAGTTTTTATAAGGCCTATGGGGGTGGACTTGTCAAAGAAACCCACCATGCCGAAGGGGGCCTCCTTAAGGCTCAGGATAACTATCTGGGCGTTCTCGGTTTCTAAAATGGCCTCCTCTCAAACTCCCCGTAGGCGGCCTTGGAGCGAATTTCTATTCCCTTCCTTATGGCCCTTATTATGTCCTGACTTACCGCGGTGGCCACTTCCGGGTCCAGCCCCTCCAATTTGGAGAGGGAATCCACCAAAAGACCCGCCTCGTCAAACACCCCCCCGCAATAAGTGTTGGGAGCTCTTTACATCACCCTTTCTCGGATTTCTTTCACATCCAGTTTTTCCTCCTTATTCAGGGAAGGTTATTCTAACCTCATCCTCTGATATTTGCTCCACCTGCAGGGGGGTTTTGTAGAACTTGCCTACCCCCTTGGCCAGCCCCATAAATATGGCCATGAGCTTTCGGGGGGACTTGTACTTCATTATAAGCACATTGGGGGCTTCCCAGCGGTACTCAAACCTGGGGGGATGGGCATTGGGAATGTTCTGGGTGGCCTTTCGGTGAATTTCGTCCATTTTGAGTAGCAGTTCCCTGGCACTGGTCACCCCCCGGTAATAGGGCTTATAGACCTTGGGCATGTAAACCGTCACCCAGTATTCGCCGAAGGCGTCGGCCACCTCCTCCGGGGACAGGTTCAGGGTTCTGGATATGGACTCCACCACCGCCAGAACGGTCTCGTCCGGCACATCTTTCCGGACGGAGAAGGTGGTGGTGCGGGGAAGGCCGGCGTTTTCCAGAACATCCATCCATTTTTCCATGCCAAAGTTTTCCACTACCAGATCTTTGATGGCGTCAATGATCGCACCCTTCACAGCTCGCCTCCTTAAATCTCTCCCAGCTCCTTCAGGGTTTCCAGGAAGGCAAGTTCGTACTTCTTCATAATAACCCTGGCCAGCCCGAGATTCCCCTTTCTGGTCATGGCCACTCCCTGATAGTGCTTTTCCCCCAGCTGCCTCACTAAAATGTAGGCCCTATCGGTGGTTACCAGGATGTCCTCCGTCTCTCCGACGATTTCTGGCCCCCCTAGCAGTTCTAAGGCCTTGTTGTTCTGCTTTAGAACCTCAGAATAGGCGGCCGATGCCACCGTGACATCAAAATTGGGGTCCGGTGAATAGGTGGCAATAGCAAGGCCTGAGTCAAAATTGACTATAGAAGTTCCTATTAATTCCGGAATTTCCCCCGCGGCCTTTTCAAGTAGTTCTTGCAATGTTGACATTTTATCACCTCCTTTAATAATCACCTCCAATTCCTCCTCTTCCTTGGTTTTGTCCTCGTCCCTGTGCCTGGCGGCCTCCAGGACGAGGTGCATAATGCTTTCCCCTATCCTTCCCTCCTCATCATCCCTGTAGGGCCGGGAGGTAAATACCCCTCCCTCCCAGTTCATCATCTCCATAAAGGCGTCTATTCCCTTTAAATCCTCGGTTTTGGCCCACATAACCCTTCCATCCTTTATCCCCATCTCCCCCTTCAGTCCTATGGAATTTTCCACCGAAAGGGTCAGGTCCTTGTTGTAAAACGAGAGAAATTGCAGGATGTCCACCAGCTCCAGGTCGCTCAGGGAAACATCAAATCCCTTAGTCTGGAAAATTTTGCCTATGATTCTAAGGAGCTGATTGAGGGCCACGGGCTTTTCCAGGTAAAGCAATGCCCCGGATTTTTTGGCCTTTTCCTTGAAGAAAGGGGAACCGTAGGCGGTGATGAGGATAACCCTGGTTTGGGGGAGGTTTTCCCTGATCCAGAGCAGAAGGTCAAATCCGTCCTTTCCGGGTAGTTTTATGTCGGAGATCACCAGGTCCACGGGATGCTTTTTTAAAAACTCCACCGCCTCTTCGTAGCTGTATGCCCCGTGGCATTCAAGCTTCTTGCTCAGGAATTCCATCATGGAAAGGGTTATGTTGACCTCGTCGTCAACAATGAGGATTTCGGGCTTTTTCTTTTTCTTGGCCATCGTTTTATTTTGAGCAAAAAATGTGCCAGAAAATACCCCATTTAAAACTTGATGTTTTCCAGGGGGGTGGTAAAATTTTTTCTATGAAGGAAGCATTGCCCGTAAACCTGGTAGGTTTTTTTTGCGAATGGGAAGATAGGTTGACAGTTTTGCCGAAGGATTTCTCGGGGCTATTTCTTCCCAAAATGCAGGAGATATTGAAGGAAGTGGAGGGTGGAAAGAAAATTGTCAGCATAGGGAGCTGCAATTGGGAGGTTTTTGACTTCAGCAGCGAGGTGGGGGAGGGAGGGATTCATAGGCTTTTGATTTTCGTTCCATTAAACCGGGAGATGACACACATATACTCCATGATAATTCACGAACTCAAGAACCCCATAGCAGCCATAAGGGCCATGGTTCAGGTTATGGAAACGGGCATAAAGGAGGGTGTTCAGGAAAGGGAGAAACTCCTTCAATACACCTCCCTGATCCTGGAGGAAATAGACAGGATGAACCGGATTCTTTCTTCCATAATGAAGCTGGCGAAGCCTAAAACAAGGTTTAGATTTAAATTTGACCTGGTGGAGGAGACGAAAAAGGCCATGGCCACATGGGGTCAGGAATTCAAGTCGCAGGGTATAAAGATGACCCTGATTACCAACCGGGAGAAAATATACTTCTTGGGAAATCCCGACGAGATCCATCAGATAATAAACAATCTTCTGAGGAACTCTAAAGAAGCCCTGGAGGGGGTAAAGGAACCCAGGGTGATTGTGGATATAACGGAGACACGGGGGGAAATTATAATGCGGGTAAAAGACAACGGCCGGGGCATGGAGCCGGAGGTTATGGAAAAGATTAAAACCTCCTTTTATTCCTCCAAACCCCAGGGCCTTGGGCTGGGTCTCTTCGTGGTAAAGAGCATCGTGGGAATGTACGGCGGAGAACTTAACATAAAATCGGAGGAAGGAAAGGGCTGCGAGATAACCCTGAGGTTTCCCAGAAGATGAGCGACATCCTCATAGTGGAGGACGACCTGAACTTTGCGAAGGCGCTGGAGGATTATCTTTCAGCCAGGGGGTTTGAGGTGAAGGTAGTCCTCAACGGGAAAAAGGCCCTGGAAGTTGCCCGCAGCGAAACCCCTGAGATAGTTCTCCTGGACCTTTTTCTTCCGGATTATAGCGGTCTAGATCTGATACCAGAGCTTTCCTTAACCTCCTCCGTGGTGGTAATAACCGGGGCCGGGGAGGTGAGACTGGCGGTGGAGGCCATGAGAAGGGGAGCCTACGACTTCCTGGTTAAACCGGTAGATCTGGAGGCCTTAGCCCTGAAACTGGAAAGATTTTTTCCGGTCAGGGTCGTGCACGGCTTAATTGGCAATTCCCCTGCCATGAGGAGGGTGGTAGAGGAGGCGAAATTGGCCTCCCGGGGGAGGGCCAGCGTGCTTATCCTGGGGGAGACAGGGGTGGGAAAGGAGGAGGTGGCCAGGGCAATATACCGTCTCTCAGGCAGAAGGGGAAAGTTCGTGGCGGTAAACGCTTCGGCCCTTCCTGAGCCCCTTTTTGAGTCGGAGCTTTTCGGCCACAGAAGGGGGGCCTTCACCGGAGCCACCTACGACAAAAAGGGCCTGCTGGAAGAGGCCCAGGGAGGGGTGTTCTACCTGGACGAAATTACGGAAATGCCCCTTCACCTTCAGGCCAAGCTCCTGAGGGTTCTGGAAACCAGAACTTTGAGAAGGTTGGGGGAGACCCGGGACAGGGAGGTGGAATTTAAATTTATCGCCTCATCCAATTTGAAAATGGAGGAATTGAAGGAAAGGCTCAGGGAGGACCTCTTTTACAGGATTTCCACCTTTATAATTGAAATCCCCCCCCTCAGGGAGAGGAAGGAGGACATAATCCCTCTGGCTAAGCACTTCATAAGGGAATTCGGAAGGGAAAAGGGAATTTTCGGGATAAGCCCCCCGGCGGAAGAAATTCTCCTGAAGTATTCCTGGCCCGGCAATGTAAGGGAGCTTAGGAACGAGATAGAAAGGGCCTGCTTAGTGGCCAGCGGAAGGCAACTGGAACCCTCCCATTTCAGCGAGAGGATCAGGGGGGAGCACAGGATTCTTACCCTGGAAGAGATGGAAAGGGAATACATAAAAAAGGTTCTCCAGATCTGTGGGGGCAACAAAAGCAGGGCCGCTAAGCTTCTGGGAATTTCCCGTCCCACCCTGCGGAAAAAACTGAGCGAGGGCTGAGATTGTCAGAGGAATATTTTCCCTGGATTGAGGATATTCTTTGGGTCAAGTAGGCGCTTTATCCCCTTCATTAATCGGTAGGATTCCTCCCCCAATTGTGCCCTGAGGAAGCTCGCCTTGGTAATCCCGATGCCGTGTTCCCCTGAGATGGCCCCTCCCTTTTTTATAACCCACAGGAAGAGCTCCTTTACCGCCTCCTCCGCCCTGGGTTTCTCCTCCTCCTCCACCATGAAGTTTACATGGAGGTTTCCGTCCCCCATGTGGCCGAAGACCACCACCATGATGGAGTGTTTTTTCCCCAAGGAATAAACGAAATCCACCGCCTGAGGAATCAAAGACCTCGGCACCACTATGTCCTCGTTTATCTTTATGGGCTTCAATCTGTTTATGGCCGGTGATATGCTCCTTCTAAGTTTCCATACCTCCTCTTCCTGTTCTTCGTCCTCTGAAACCACCATGCTCACCGGGGAGTTTTCCTTCAAACATCGCTTTATCCTCTCCATCTGGCTTTTTACGGAGAGTTCATCTCCATCCACCTGGATTATAAGGCTGGCCCCGGCTTTTATTTCAATTCCAAGGTAAGAAGAGGCTGCTTTGAGGCTCTCGCTATCCACGAATTCCAGGGCGGAAGGGAGAATTCCGCAGCTCAGAAGGGAGGTAGCGGCCAGGGATGCCTCCCTTACATTCCTGAAATCTGCCCTGAGGCTTCTCCTTAAAGGTGGGAGAGGGATTAACTTTAACCATGCCCTGGTGATGACCCCTAAGGTTCCTTCGCTTCCGATAAAAAGCCCCAGCAAATCGTAGCCCGCCACATTCTTTTGCAGACCCCTTCCCAGCTCTATGATTTCCCCGGAGGGGAGGACAACCCTGAGGCCCAGGACATAGTTTTTCGTAACTCCGTATTTGAGGCACCTGGGGCCACCGGCATTCTCCGCTAAGTTTCCTCCAATGGTGGAGTTTTTCAGGGAGGCAGGATCCGGTGGATAAAAAAGGCCGTGCTTCTCCGCCTCCCTCTGGAGTTCCTCTGTGATGAGGCCGGGCTCCACCTCCGCCACCATGTCCTCCCCATGGATTTTTAAGTACCTCATGCGGCTTAAGGAGAGGACCAGGCCTCCCTCTATGGGAACAGCCCCTCCGGAAAAACCAGTTCCCGAACCCCTGGGTACTACAGGAAATTTATATTTATTGGCTAATTTTAAGGTCTCCGATATCTGGCGCTCATTCACAGGAAAGGCCACCGCATCGGGCCTTGCTTCTATCCTGGTGGCATCAGTGGAATAGGCTAAAAGGTGAGGAGGGTCTTCCCTTAGAGCCTTTCCGAATAGCTTTTTCAGGGCTTTTTTAGCCTGCTCTGGAATCATGAAATTTTTTCTTCAGCTCCCTGTCCACCACTTCTGGAACCAGTTCGGGGAGGCTTCCTCCCAGGCTGTAGATTTCCTTAACCAGCTTGGAACTCAGGAAGGAGTATTCCACCCTGGGCATCATGAAAATTATTTCTATGGAAGGGTTTAGCTTGAAGTTCATCAGGGCCATCTGGAATTCGTATTCAAAGTCGGATATGGCCCTCAGCCCCCTTATAATAACATCTGCCCTGGTCCTCCTGGCGTATTCCACCAGAAGCCCTCTGAAGGAACCCACCCTTATATTTGATTTTCCCCTGAATATTTCCCTTATCATATCAACCCTTTCTTCCACAGTGAAGAGAGGACTCTTGGATGGGTTTTCCAGGACCGCCACCTCCACTATGTCAAAGATTCTGCTGGCCCGCTCTAAAATGTCCACATGTCCATTGGTTATAGGATCAAAGGACCCCGGATAAAGAGCCTTTTTCATCCAGTTCCTCCAGGCTAATAATGGTATAGCTATATCCCTGTTCGGTCAAGAAAATCTGCCTTTTGGCTGAGTACTCCTCGTCCAAGGTTTCGGCGCTTACTATGGCGTAAAAATAGGCTTCCTTCCCCTCCTTGGGCCTGAGAATTCTTCCGAGCCTCTGGGCCTCTTCCTGGCGGGAACCGAAGGTCCCGGAAATTTCTATGGCCACATTGGCAGAGGGAAGGTTTATGGCGAAATTGGCCACCTTGGATACCACCAGAAGGTTCAGTTTACCCTGGCGGAAGCTTTCATAGAGCCTTTCCCTCTCAGAATTGGGGGTGGTCCCTGTTATAAGCGGAGCCTTTAGCTTTTCAGCGGCTTCCTTCAGCTGATTTATGAATTGACCTATGATAAGAACCTGATCGTTTCTGTGCATTCTCAGAATTTTTGCCAGAGCCTCCATTTTCATGGGGTTGGTGGAGGCCAGGGTGAACTTCTTTCTTCTGGAGGCCTTCAGATACTTAATTTTTAGCTCTAAGGGCATGGGGACCCTTACCTCAAAGCACCTGGCCTTGGCTATCCATCCCATTTCCTCAAAGCTTTTCCACGGAACATCGTATTTTTTGGGACCCACTAAGGCGAAAATCTCATCCTCCTTTCCGTCTTCCCTCACTAAGGTGGCGCTGAGTCCTAAGCGGCGTTTGGCCTGAATGTCCGCCGTGATTTTGAAAACAGGGGCCGGAAGCAGGTGGACCTCGTCGTAGATTACCAGCCCCCAATTTCTGCTGGAGAATAGGTCCAGGTGGGAAAATTCCTCCCCCTTTTTCCTTCTGTGGACCAAAATATTGTAGGTGGCCACCGTTATGGGCCGGATTTCCTTCCTCTCCCCGCTGTATTCCCCGATGTCTTCCTCCGGTATATTGGTCCAGCGAAGGAGCTCATCCTTCCACTGTCGGGCAGCCACAGTAGAGGTCACCACCACTAAGGTTTGCGTCTGAAGCCTTTCCATAACCCCAATGCCCACCACGGTTTTTCCAGCTCCACAGGGAAGAACCACTATGCCGCTTCCTCCCTTCTCGCTTCCCCCGGCGTAGAAGGCCTCCACCGCCTCCAACTGATAGGGACGGAGCTTCAGGGTTTCCTTGAGGGTAAAATGGTAAGGTTCCCCCGGGGAGTAACCCGCCCAGTCCTCCACGGGATAGCCCATTTTGACCAGGAAGAGTTTGAGATGACCCCGGGCATATTTTTTTATTACGAGTTCCTTTTCGCTTAAGACTTCCTGGATGAATCCCCGGGCCCTTCTGTCGGAGAATATCAGGAAGGAAATGGAAGGGTCCTCCAGGATGAGATGGAGCCTGCCTTCCTTCATCATCAGCTTCGCCTTTCCGTACCTTTCCATGTAGGTCCGCACCTTTTTTACTATGCTCTGGGGAAGTTCATAGGGGGAGTTCTCCTCCAGGAATTTGAGAACGCTCCGGGAGGAAATTCCCATGGCCGCTGCGTTCCAGAGGGAGATGGGGGTGATTCTGTAAGTGTGGACATACTCAGGGGACTTAACCAGTTCCGCAAAAAGGGAAAGCTCTGTTCTTATTTCCCTGAACTTCGGCGAATCCACGAAAAGGAGAACTGTTCCGTCAGTTTGAACTATAAGAGGTTTTTCCCTCAAGTTTTCTCCTTAAAAGCAAGGACAAATTGGAAAAAAGCATGTACGGGGTAAAGGCTCCCACCCCTCCAGGCACCGGGGTCAAAAGCGCTTTTTTCCCTACCTCAGGGTCCACATCGCCCAGGATTTTCCCCTCCACCACATTTATTCCCACATCCACCACCAGGGTCTTCTCCTTTACCATGGAGGGTTTTATAAGGTGAGGCCTACCTGCCGCCACCACCAGGAGGTCGGCCTGAGAGGTGATGGCCTCCAGAGGTCTGGTCCTGGAATGGGCGGTGGACACCGTGGCGTTTTCAGAAAGGAGGAGAAAAATCAGGGGCTTTCCCACGATAAGGCTCCTACCCACGATAACCGCCAGCTTTCCCTCCAGGGGAAAATTCAATATCTTTAAAATTTCCATGACAGCTAAGGCCGTGGCAGGTCTTGGCCCCTCTTCCCCCCTCATCAGCCTGCCGAGGTTGGCGGGGGTTACACCTTCCACATCCTTTTCAGGGCTTATAAAGGATGTATGCTTCAGGAAATTTTCTCTTCTGCAATGGACAATGATCCCATCCACAGAGGGGTCCTGGTTCAGACTCAGGAGTTGCCCCTCATCTCCTTCCATAAGCTCTACCTCCACTCCCAAGGATTCCCCCTTCTTCTTTATGCTTTTTCTGTAAACTTCCGAGGAAGGCTCTTCCTCCAGGGAAAAGGAAAGCAAAAAGGGGTCCCTTCCCAATCTTTCTTTAATATGAGAAAATTCCCTCCTGAGGTTTTCCTTTATTTCCTTCCTTCTTTTTTTTATAAGTTCCTTCATCAGGATATTATACCAGCAGAGCTTTACCTCCTTAAGGATGACCTTGTGGGGAAGTTTTGTTATTATTGGGTGGGAGGTGAACATGGGCGGATTAATTCTGGCTGTAAATCCAGGGGCCACATCCACGAAAATAGCGGTTTTTGACGGTGAAAAAGAGGTCCTCAAGAAAAACATAATCCATTCCTCCGAGGAGCTGGCAGAGTTTGAGAGGGTTTATGACCAGAAGGATTTCAGGGCTTCTCTGGTTAAAGGGGCTTTAAAGGAGGCCGGTATATCCCCCTCGGAGCTGGCGGCGGTGGTGGGAAGGGGTGGCCTTCTCAAGCCCCTTCAGAGCGGGACATACCTGGTAAACCAGGCGATGCTCAGGGACCTGGAAAGGGCAGAAAGGGGAGAACACGCTTCTAATCTTGGAGCCATCATAGCCTATGAAATAGCCAGAGAAGCCGGGGTGGACGCCTACATCGTAGACCCTGTAAGTGTGGACGAACTCCCCCCCATAGCCAAGATAACGGGCCTGGCCGAGATAGAAAAACCTGTCCTCTCCCACGCCCTAAACACCAAGGCTGTGGCCAAGAGATACGCCAAGGAAGTGGGGATTCCCTATGGACAGCTTCGCCTTGTGGTAATTCACATGGGCTCAGGCAATTCCGTATCCGCCCACAAAGACGGGAGGATGGTGGATGTTACCAATTCCATGGAAGAGGGTTCCTTCGGGATGGATAGGGCAGGGGGGGTTCCCTGCGTGCAACTTTTAAAGCTGGCCTTCAGCGGGAAGTACGATTTCAAAACCCTCAGGAAAAAGCTTTTCGGAGAGGGCGGGGTGTATTCTTATTTAAGGACAAAGGATTTCAGGGAGGTGGAGAGCAGAATTCAGCGTGGGGACGAGGTAGCCCTGCAGATAGCCGAGGCCATGGTTTATCAAGTAGCCAAGGATGCCGGGGCCATGGCTGCGGTCCTCCACGGCCGGGTGGATGCCGTGCTGGTTACAGGGGGACTGGCCAGGAGCCAGTGGGTTCTCCAGAGGCTCCTTCCTAAGATAGAGTTTATAGCCCCGGTAAAGGTATATCCCGGAGAAGATGAGCTGAGGGCCTTAGCCGAAGGGGTTCTAAGAGTTCTTGAAGGGGAAGAGGAAGCCAGGGTCTATGCTTAATCTAAGGCAGGCCTGAGGAAGAGAAGAAAGGTCCTGTAAAGTATGTGCAGGTCCATGTAGAAGTTTCGGTGTTTTATGTAATAGAGGTCGTATTCCAGTTTTCTCAAATGTTGCTGGAAATCATCCCCGGCGTACCCAAAGTGAATTTGAGCCCATCCCGTAACCCCTGGCCTTACCCTTGTCCTTAAGGGGTAAAGAGGTAGCTTCCTTTCCAGGACCCGGCTAATTTCCGGCCTTTCCGGCCTTGGACCCACTAAGGACATATCTCCCTTTATTACATTTAATAATTGCGGAACTTCATCCAGGTGAAGCTTCCTTATGATCTTTCCTATTCGGGTTATCCTGGGGTCGTCCTTCTTGGCGAAAACGGGCTTTCCTTCCGGCTCTGCGTTGGGAACCATGGTCCTGAACTTTATAAGTCTAAAGGGGCGGCCGTCCTTTCCGAGCCTCTCTTGCAAATAGAAGATGGGTCCCGGGCTTTCAATCTGGTGGATTAAGGCCAAAAGAAGGGCGGGGGGGAATAGAAGGAGAAGAGCTATAAGGGCTGCGGGGACTTCCAGGAGCCTTTTTATCCCCTCGTAGGAGTTTTTCTCAACAGCCAGCACCTCTTCAGCTACCCTTTTTTCCGGTTTGAGTTCTAAGGGAACGAGTTTCCCCAGATTTTCCACAAACTCTTCCAGAGAAAGGACGAGGACTCCCTCCCTGGCCAGAAGCTTGCTGAGGGTTTCCTTGTCCAAACTTCCATTTACCACCACCAGGTCGGAATGGGGAATTTCCCGGGCAGGTTTCAGTAGAAGGGGGTACTTCTTCTTTATTTCCTCCAGGGGCGTCTCAGCCTTCCAGAGTACCCTGGGAATTTTTGGAGTTTTCCTGGTAAGGGAATAGAGAAGAGAAAGGAGGAAAAAACTGGCATAGGTGAGCCTTCCCAGATTATGGGAGAAAAAAAGGAAGGACTCTGCAAGGTAAGCCCCGATGAGGGAAAGGGAAAGTTTTCCCATCCTGGACAGAGCAGAAAATTCCCTTTCCAGAAGGAAGGAGGGAGAATTGGAGGTGAAACCTTCCTGGGCTTCGCAAAGGATCAGAAAGACCGCCGAGAGCACCAGAAGGTTGGGATAATATTCCAGAAGAAGGGCCCTCCACCTGCTGAGGGAACCGGCATAGGGAAAAAGGGAAAACGATGCCAGCGAAAGGACCACGAGGGAATCCTTGAACCAGCGTTTAAACTTCATCTTTCAGGGCATTCCAGGCGAGGGTTAAGGCCAAGAAGAAAATGAAGGATATGAAGAAGGAATAAAGGATAATCCTTAAACTTGCCCTATTGTAGGCCAGGGGAAGGTTTATTGAGAATATTCTTAACAAAAGACAGTCCCTTTCCAGTTCCCCCATGACCCTTGAGAGGGCATGGGAAGGAAAGAGGGCTTTAGACTTTTCCTCTGCTTCTTCACAGGAGGACATATTTTGAATTTCGCCGTAAAATTCAGAATACCTGGAGAAGTAATCCACCTCCTTATTAAGAACGGCAAGGTCGGTTTCCAGCTCGTGGATGATGATGGAGGATGCCCGGGCCTGAAGGCTGGGGGAAAGATAGGCGAGAAAGTACGGCTCTACTGAGGTTGCCAGGTTGGGTCCCTCTTTGTTTCCGTATTTTCTTCCAACCCCTTCCAGGAAGATTATTTTCCCCTTTAGCTCCTGAATTTTCCTTTCTATCCTCGTTCTAAGATAGAGTAGATTCTGGATGTGCACCCTGGAATAATAGGATTTTATTTTAAGCAGGGAAAACAATTGATTCGTCAACCTTGAAGTCAGGGAATCGATAAAGACCCTTGACTCCTTCTCCGGACCATAAATCCTGAGAGTTTTTAAGTAAAGGGTAGGAGATACAACCCTGGTGGGGAGAAACTTGTAATTGGCGGGAAGGGCATATTCTGCGGACACCCGCAGCCCGTGCTCAAAGCGGGAGAGAA
The DNA here is from genome assembly GCA_026987025.1 of Candidatus Aminicenantota bacterium. Classification (GTDB taxonomy): domain Bacteria; phylum Acidobacteriota; class Aminicenantia; order S016-38; family S016-38; genus JALSNJ01. The sequence continues at coordinate 29,538 of JALSNJ010000040.1, forward strand.
GGCCCGATATATTTTCCTTCCTCAGGAGGGAGTTTTCCTCCAGAGTGTAGGAAACCGAATCCTTCTTCATGGGGTAGTACCGGGTGAAATAAAGGAAGGGGATGTTGTAGGAAATTTCCCTTCCCTCCCTCAGCTCCGGGGGAATTTCAATGTAAATCCCGGGGGAGGCCTGGCTGTTGTGATAAAAAACCCAGAGGGCAGATGCAAGGCTGACCAAGAAAGCCCCTATCAGGGGATAAACCAATATCAATATTCTCTTTTTCACGGAACTATTTTAACTCTTTTGCCGGATTCGTTCCAGCTCAATAGGCACCCTCCCTTTCCAGAACTGCCTTTGCGGTTTTTACAAGGATTACAAAATCCAGCCAGAGGGACCAATTTCTTACATAAAATTCGTCCAGGGCCAGCCTCACTTCAAAGGGAAGGGTGTTTCTTCCCCTTATTTGCCATAGCCCTGTGATTCCGGGTTTTACCCTGAAGATGATTTTCCTGTAACCTCCCATATCTCCCCTCTCCTTGGGCAGATAGGGTCTTGGTCCCACCAAAGACATCTCCCCCTTTAAAACATTGAAAAGCTGGGGAAGTTCATCAAGGCTCCATTTCCTCAAGAAGCGTCCCACCCTGGTAACCCTGGGGTCGTTCTTGAGTTTTTTGTACTTTTCCCACTCCTCCCTTAGCTCAGGATTTTTTCTCAAAAGCCTCTGAAGCACCCTGTCTGCATCGGCCCTCATGCTGCGGAATTTGAAAATATAGAAGGGCCTTTCCCCCATTCCCAGCCTTCTTTGCCTGTAAATAATGGGACCCTTTGAGTCCAGCTTAATGGCTATGGCAATGGCAAGAAGCAGCGGGGAGAGGAAAAGCAAAAGCAGGGAGGAAAGAAGAAGGTCCATGGCCCTTTTTATAAGGAGGTTTTCCTTTTTGTAAAGCTTGTGGTAGGGGGAAAGGGTCATATATATCCCTATATTTTTCAACTTACCGTAGGCCAGGGAGATTTTATGCACTTCCGGTATTATGTTTATGCTGGCCATTCCCTCCAGCCTCAGCACTAAGGACCGGAGGGTTGAGGGAGCAAAGCAGGAGGAAAGGATGAAAACTTCCCTTATACCGTCTTCCCGGATCTTTCTCTCTATCCTGTCAGTATCCTCATAGACCTTCTTAACCCTGTAGCCGGCGTACCATTCCCTTTGAAGCTCCATGGCCAGGTCCCGGGCTTCCTTTTCCCTGCCCACGATGGCCACAGGCCGGAGACCGATGCCCAGGGAAAATAAAATTTTCTTCAGAATAAACCTCAGGGCTGGAACGGCCACCGCAGTTAGAAACACGGTGGTGAGGAGCATAACCCGTGAAAGCATGAACTCCTTTTTTCCTATGTATGCAATGGAGAGGGTTAAAAATCCGGAGACTATGTCCGTGGTCCATATTCCCTTGAGTTCCTCCCAGAATCCCCTGTGCTCGTAAAGCTCCTCCTCCCATCCTACAGCTATCCACAAAAGGATAAAAATAAGCAACAGGGGTATGTATGTGGAGAGGGGTTCCAGATGAGCTATCCGGAGAGAATTGAAGAACTCCGGAATTATCCTCTCCCTTAAAAAGTAAGAGAAGAAAAACGAAAAGGAAATGGCCAGGGCATCCCCGGCTAAAAGTAACGCCCAGAAAAATCTCATCAGAGTATATTATAAGCGATTGTGGGAATATGTGTTAGAATTACCCCTTGAGGCTGCAAAAATGGATGTAATAACGCTGAGGCTTTACGATACAGGGATTATAAAAAGGGTTGACGCCGCGGGGATTCCCTGCGAAGTGGGGGATTTTTGTGTTATAGAATCCCCCTACGGGGAGGAACTGGGGGAGGTCCTAAGGGAAAATTCCTCGGTGAAGAGGGCCTGGGAAAAGGTTAAGCTGGAAAGGGTTTTGAGAAAAGCCTCTGAGAAGGACATAAAGTTCTTTCATGAGAAACTGGAGAGGGAAAGGGAAGCATTCCAGTTTTGCCGAAGGAGGATAGAGGAGCGGGGAATGCCCATGAAATTGTTGAGGGTAAAGTTCTTTACCAATGAAAGGAAAGTTATGTTCTTCTTTTCTGCCGAGGGAAGGATAGACTTCCGGGATTTGGTGAAGGACCTGGCCAAGAAATACCGCATGAGAATTGAGATGAGGCAGGTGGGAATAAGGGACGAGGCCAGGATGTTGGGCGGTGTTGGGGTCTGCGGCAGGTTTCTCTGCTGTATGTATGTGCTTAAGGAGTTCAAGCCCATTGGCTCAGGGCTCCTGAAGGAAATGGAGGTCAAGGTAAACCCCAATAAAATTTCCGGCCTTTGCGGCAGGCTCATGTGCTGTCTTTCATATGAGGTTGGGGTTCCCCTTAACCTTTCCGACATGGGGGAAGAGGAGGATTGAAAAGCATGAAGGGCTGGTTCAAATCCCTTCTATCCCTTTCGGTAGCCCTTTTGCTTCTATACATTTTCTTCCGGGGTACTGACCTTAAAGCTTTCTGGGGTTACCTCAAGAAGGCAAGGTTGGTTTATCTGCTCGGATTCGCCTTAGGGCTCGTGTTTTTTTACTGGCTCAGAGGTTTGAGGTGGAGGCTCCTTTACGATGGAGAAGGTGTACCCGGGATAAGGGAATTTTTCATGGCCAATGTGGTGGGTTTTTCGGTGAACTACCTTCTCCCCGGGAGGCTGGGTGAAGTGGCCAGGGCAATTTACATTTCCAGAAAGAGCGAATTTCCATCCAGTTATTCGGTGGCCACGGTGGTGGTGGAGAGGTTTTTTGATTTCTTCTCCATCGGAGTTCTTCTGGTGTTTTACCTTATGAGCTTCCCGGTCAGGGCAGCCCGCTTGAAGGGGAATCTATCTGCCATAGTCTGGGTGAGTTTTCTGGCCACCCTTTTATTGGTTCTGGGGATTCTTTTCTTAACCTTCCTGTGGAGAAGGGGAAAGCTCCATCGCCTTGAGGTTTTGCTGAGGGTCTTTCCCGCCCATCTCAGGGAAAAGCTTAAAAACAGCGGCCGCTCTTTCGTGCAGGGCCTCCACTTTTTTTCTTCTCCCCGCAGGGCCTTATATTTCACTTTGCTGGGGTTTTTAGTGTGGCTGGCGGTGGCCCTTCAGTACTGGCTGGGCCTTAAGGCCTTCGGTATTCACAGGCCCTTTTTTCAGATTATTCCCTTCATCGGAGTGCTTTTGGTGGGGGTTTCCATCCCTACCCCTGGTATGGCGGGAGGATTTGAGGTTGCTTCCAAGTTTTTTATCGTTGAGATATGGAGGTATTCCCCCAACAAGGCGGTGGCAGCCACCATTACCCTTCATGTTATACTTCTTTTGGTAACCCTTTCCTTAGGAGCTTTGGTGGGGTTGAAGGAGGGCCTTAAACTGAGAAGGCAGAGCCAATGAGGTGTCCTTATTGCGGAGCCAATAAAGACCGGGTGGTGGATAGCCGGGAGATAAAGAACGGAACCGAGGTGAGGAGAAGAAGGCAGTGCCTGGTTTGTGGAAGGAGATTCACCACCTATGAAAGAATAGAGCTCATTCCGGTGATGGTTATCAAAAAGGACGGCAGCCGGCAGCCCTTTTCCAGGGATAAGATAATAAACGGACTTTTAAAGGCCTGTGAAAAAAGGCCTGTATCCGCCGAGGAGCTGGAGGCCATAGCCGATGAGCTGGAGACCCTGGCCCAGTCTAAGGGGGAGATTTCCTCCAAGGAGATAGGCGAGGTCATTATGGAAAGGCTTAAGTCCCTGGACCAGGTGGCCTATGTGAGATTTGCTTCCGTTTACAAGGAGTTCAGGGACCTGGAAGAATTTTACAGGGAGCTGGAAGTTCTCAAGGGAGGGAGTTCAAATGAAGGAGAGGATTAAGGACCATGTTCAGGCATGGGGCAGCTGGACCCCCCCGGTGGATATCAGGGTGGGGCCGGAAAGGATCAGAATTTTCGTGGAAGTCCCCGGAGTGGATGCCTCTTCCCTGGAGGTCAGGGTTGAGGGGGATAACCTCATAGTGGAAGGAAGGAAGATGCCCCCGGCGGTGAAGCGAGTTCTTCACACCGAGAGGGAATATGGGGATTTCTTCTTGGTGATAAAATTAAGCGAGGATGTCATTCCATCCTCGGCCAGGGCCAGTTTGAAAGCCGGGGTTTTGGAGGTGGAGATTTCCAGAATCAACCGAAGAATAAAAATCCAGGTGGAGGAAGAAAATGAGTGAAAAGGTGGAAGTCCCGGAAAGAATCCCGGTGCTGGCGGTGAGGGATGTGGTTATCTTCCCTCACATGATAGTTCCGCTTTTCGTCAAAAGGGACAAATCGGTGAAGGCCATAAACGAAAGTCTATCCACCCACAGGAAGATTTTGCTCCTGACTCAGAAGGACCCGGAAATAGAGGAGCCCGGGCCGGAGGACCTTTTCAGGGTGGGGACCGTTTCCATGATTTCCAAGATGATCACCCTTCCCGATGGGACCCTGAGGGTTCTTTTTCAGGGTCTGGCCAGGGCCAGAGTTAAAAAAGTGGAAACTGAGGGGCAATACATAGAGGCGGAGATTGAGGTGGTGGAGGAGAGGATTGAGGGGAGGAGCGAGGTAGAGGTGGAAGCCCTCAAAAGGAGCCTGAAGGCTGCCCTTGAGAAAATAGTAGAGCTTGGGGGCAAAAACCTGACGCCGGATTTCCTCATGTTTATAGGGCGAATAGAGGACCCAGGTAAGCTGGCGGACCTGATAGTGGCCAATCTCGGGATAAAGACTGAGGAGGCCCAGCAGGTTCTGGAGATTTTCTATCCGGTGGAGAGGATGAAAAAGGTTCTGGAAATTTTGGAAAGGGAAATACAGCTCCTCCAGGTGCAGAAGGAAATAATGGAGGATACGAAAAAGCGTATGGATAAGATGCAGAGGGAGTTTTTCCTTCGCCAGCAGCTTCAGTCAATACAGAAGGAGCTGGGTATAGGCTCTGAGCTTGCTGAGGAGATAAAGGAATACAGGGAGAAGCTGGCGAAAATAAAGAAGATGAGCCCTGAGGCCAAGGAGGAGGTGGAAAAGCAAATATCCCGCCTGGAAAAGCTTCCCCCTGACAGCGCCGAGGCAGGGGTGATAAGAACCTATCTTGACTGGATGCTCTCCCTCCCTTGGGACAGGTCCACCAAGGACAACCTGGACATAAAGAGGGCAAAGAGAATACTTGACGAGGACCATTATAACCTGGAGAAGGTTAAGGAAAGGATCCTTGAATACCTCAGCGTCAGGAAGCTTGCTAAGAAAATGAAGGGGCCCATCCTCTGTTTCGTAGGGCCTCCGGGGGTAGGTAAAACCTCCCTGGGAAAGTCCATAGCCCGGGCCCTGGGAAGAAAATTCGTAAGGGTCTCCTTAGGAGGGGTTAGAGACGAAGCCGAAATAAGGGGGCATCGCAGGACATATGTGGGGGCCCTTCCGGGCAGGATAATTCAGGGAATCCGCCAGGCCGGTTCCAACAATCCGGTTTTTATGCTGGACGAGGTGGATAAAATAGGGGCCGACTTTCGGGGAGACCCTTCCTCTGCCCTCTTAGAGGTCCTGGACCCTGAGCAAAACCACTCCTTCGTGGACCACTACCTGGGGGTTCCCTTTGACCTATCCAAGGTTCTGTTTATAGCCACAGCCAATGTTACCCATACCATACATCCGGCCTTCCTTGACAGGATGGAGGTCATATACCTTCCCGGTTATACTGAAGAGGAGAAACTGCACATAGCCAGGAAATTTCTTATACCCAAGCAGATGAAGGAAAACGGTATAAAGCTGGGTATGCTTCAGATAAGCGACGATGCCGTCAGGAAAATAATCTCCGAATACACCAGGGAGGCCGGCGTCAGGAACTTAGAGAGGCAGATTGCGGCTGTTATGAGGAAGGTGGCCCGGAGATGGGCCGAAGGCAAGAGGAAAAAAGTGAGGGTTACCGCCAGAAACCTTCACAGATTCCTGGGTCCCCCCTTGGGTTTCAGGGACGAGGCCCTGCCTGAACCTAAGGTGGGGGTGGCCACCGGGGTGGCCTGGACTCCCACCGGGGGCGAGCTTCTTTTCGTAGAATCCATAAAAATGCCGGGAAAGGGGGATATAAAACTTACCGGTTCGCTGGGAGATGTGTTGAAAGAGTCAGCCATGGCGGCCATGAGCTACATAAAGGCCAACGCCGAAAGGTTCGGCATAGATCCCGAAGAATTTACCAAAAGCGATGTCCACATCCATATACCCCAGGGGGCCATTCCCAAGGACGGACCCTCCGCCGGGGTGGCCATCGTGGCTTCCTTGGTTTCCCTGTTCACCTCCAGGCCGGTGCGAAACGATGTGGCCATGACCGGAGAAATCACCCTGAGGGGAAGTGTTCTTCCCATTGGAGGGCTGAAGGAAAAGATATTGGCGGCCAAGAGAAGCAAAATACACACCTTCATATTGCCCTCAAAGAACATGAAGGATGTGGAGGACCTTCCCAAATATGTAAAGGAGAAGATGAAGCTGATCCCCGTGGAAACCGTGGAGGAGGTTTTAAAGGTAGTTCTTCTTGATGAGAAGCGAGGATGAAATAATAGAACTCCTTAGAAGAAGATTTCCGCCCGGCAAGGTCCAGGTGGGGATCGGGGACGATGCGGCGGTATTCGGGGATTTGGTTTTTACCTCCGACATGCTGGTGGAGGGAACCCATTTTCTTAGGGAACACCCTCCCTTTTTCTTAGGAAGGAAGTCGGTTAATGTGAACCTCAGCGACCTGGCAGCCATGGGGGCAGAGCCCCTTTTTATATTGATGGACCTTGCCCTTCCCCGAAGGCTTACCTCCTCCTGGCTGGACGAGTTCCTGAATGGGGTGGAATCTGCTTGCTGCGAGGCCGGATGCAGCTTAGTGGGAGGGGACATCTCCTCTTCGGAGAGCCTCTTCGTATCGGTTGCTGCCGTGGGAAGGGCTGAAGCTCCGGTTTTAAGGGGGAAGGCAAGGAAGGGGGAGGGGATTTACCTCGTGGGGGACCTCGGCCTTTCCAGGGCCGGAAGGGAGGCCATAGAGGAAAAATTGGAGGGGTTTCAGACTTTAAAGAGGGCCTTCTGGGACCCAAAGCCCAGGCTGGAGGAAGGCAAGCGGGTAGCGAAGTTCGCCTCTTCCATGATAGATGTGAGCGATGGTTTCGTCCTGGACCTTAAAAAATTGCTTCAGGATAAGGGGGCCCTTTTGTTCGCAGAAAAATTCCCTATCCACCCGGAGCTTAGAGAATATTGCAGGCTCAAAGGCTCTTCCCCCTTGGATTATGTCCTTTACGGGGGAGAGGACTACGCGCTGGTTTATACCGCAGAAAGGGGAGTGGGACCAGGGGTTATGGTTGGGAAGGTTACCGGAGATGGAGTTATAAGACTGGATGGAAAGGTCCTCTCCGTCAAGGGATTTTCCCATTTTATGGAAAACTCCGGTTAAAGTTCTAAAATATAAGAGGAAGTTTTATCTTTTAATTTTTTTAGGAGGAGAAAATGAGGCGTTTTTGGGGTTTGTGGTTTATCCTCCTGTGGGTTAATCTGGCCTTTCCAAGGATTTTGAACTACCCCCGGGGCCAGGATATCGTGCATCTGGATCCCGCAGCCCAATGGAACAACTACACTTCGGAGGTCCTGGCCAATGTTTACGAGGGACTGGTGGAGTTCAAGGGTGAGAGGTACAAAGTTTCTCCTCTGCTGGCAGAGAGATGGGAGATGATGGAAGGGGGGAGGGTCTGGAGATTTTACCTTAGGCGGGGGATAAGGTTTCATGATGGGAGTCCCTTCAACGCCGATAGCGTGGTATTTACCTTCAAAAGGCAGAAGGGGACTTCCTTTGAAGCTAAGAGATCTTTAATGCCCTTTCTTAAAGATGTAAGGAAGGTGGACGACTACACGGTGGACTTCGAGCTTGCGGTGCCCTGCGTACTTTTTCCTTACATACTGGCCAATCCCTTTGCCTACATAGTGAAGCCTTATAAGGATAAGTTTCTCCCCATAGGGACAGGACCCTTCAAGGTGGAGAGCTGGGTGAGGGGAAAATTTGTTCTTTTGAAGGCCAACCGGTTCTACTGGAGAGGAAGACCCCGTATAGAAGGGGTAAGGTTTTATGTGGTCAGGAACCCTTACCTCAGGGTTTTACAGCTCAGAAACGGCAATGCCGATGTGCTGAGCAGACTTTCCAGGAAGGAATACGAGGACCTCAAGAACGACCCTAGGATAGACATCCTCAAATTTCCGGTGCTGGACCTTAATTACATAACCTTTAATGTGAAGAAACCCCCCTTTAACGACATAAGGGTGAGGAAGGCCATAACATATCTGATAAACAGGGAAAGGCTGGTAAGGGTGGTTTTTGGAGACCTGGCGGAGCCCGTAACCCTACCCCTTCCCCCATCCCTTCTGGATAAAAAGGACTACATGGAGGTTCCGAAATATGACCCTGAGGCGGCCAGGAAACTGCTGCGGGAAGCAGGCTATAAAAATGGGCTGAAGTGCACCTTGTATTACCTGGTGGGCAGTCCTTACGGAGATGTGGCCAATGCCCTGTCCAGGTCCCTGTTGGAAGCAGGGGTTATAATTAAGCCCGTAGCTTTGCCCTACAAGGTTCTGACGAGGAGGGTGATAAAAGGGGACTTTGAAATGGCCATAGGTGGTTGGGTGGCGGATTATCCCGAGGCCGGGAATTTTCTCTATTCCATTATGTTCCCCTTATCCCCCAGGGTAACTTACATGTCCTTACCGCAGGCCAAGGAATTGCTTTTAAGGGCCAGAGGGACCTTGGACGAGGAAAAGAGGAGGGAACTTTACGCCCAGGTGGTTAAGATTATTTTGAAAAACTATCTAACAATACCCCTTTATCGCTCCTACCTCCTGGTGGCATACAGGAAAGGTATTAAAGGGATAGAAATAAATCCCAAGGGTTATTTAATTTTTTACAAGGTTAGGGTGAAATGAGGGGATTTATTCTTTTTCTAACGCTCGCAGGGAGCCTTCTGGGAAAAACCCTTTACTTCGGCGTGAGGGGGGAACCAGTATCCCTTGACCCCGCGGCCCAATGGGAGGATGTATCCTCCATGGTGGTTTCCAATATTTTTGAGACCCTGGTGGAGGTAAAGCCCGGTAGCTTAGAGATAATGCCTAAATTGGCCGTCAGGTGGGAAAGGTCTAAAGATGGGAAGAAATGGGTTTTTTACCTAAGGCCCGGGGTGAAGTTCAGCAACGGCCAGCCCCTTACCTCCAGGGAGGTGGTTTACAGCTTCAAGAGGCTTCTAAAAATGCCCCCCGGAAGGTTTCTTTTTCCCTACATAAAGGAGATCAAGGCCCTGGGGAAGAACAGGGTGGTCTTCCTTCTTAAGAGGGAATTTTCTCCTTTCCTCCATCTGCTCACGGTGACCCAGGCCTCGGTAATTTACCCATCCAGAGGAGAATTAGGGTTTTTGGGAACAGGGCCCTATTATGTGAGCCTCTGGCAGAAGGGCAAGAGGATGGTGCTCAAGAGAAACCCCTTTTACTGGGGGAGGATGGGGAACATAGACAAGGTGGTTATGCTCTTTTCCCTTTCCATGGATTCTATCTATTCTCTCCTTCTCAGGGATAAGCTGGACCTTACCAACGGCATATCCATGTCCAGGGTGGAGGCCCTTCGCAATTCAGGAAGGTTTTACCTTTTGTCTTCTCCGGTCCTTTCCTTAGAATACCTCGTTTTTAACCCTGAGGACCCGTGGGCAAAGAAGGGTTTCGTCAGGGAGGCCCTTTCCTACATATGGAACAGCCGCTGGGTCAGACTTTCCTTCGGCAACTACAGGGAACCCGCCTGCAGGATAATTCCCTTTTCTTCCAGGAGATGCCCCTTCGGATATCAGCCCCGGAAAGCCAGGGCTCTGCTCAGAAAAAACAAAGTCTTCGGGAGAGTGAAGTTGAGCCTGGTATACCCTGACGATGCCCTCTACGCTAAACTCCTGCTTCCCTTTGTCAACGAGGCCAAGAAAATAGGGATAAACATCAAATTGGTGCCGGTGAGGAGCGGGAGGGAATTGGATGAGATTTATCGCCGGAGAAAATATTCACTCTCCCTTTTTACCTGGATCTGGGATTATCCGGAACCCTACAATATACTTTCCTTTTTGCTTTCAGGCGAGAAGGTCCTGACCAGCTATCCCACCATATCATCCTTTCAGGGAGTTAAACTCCTCAGGAATACCCTGGAGGAGGCTCTGTCCATGGACACCTCCCGGCAGAGAAGGGCCGTTTACGAAAGGGTGGAGGGGGAAATTCTCAGAAAAAGGTGGATTATACCGGTATCGTATCTTAAGGTTTCCCTTTTTGTGAATAGAAGGATAAAGGGGATTAAGGTTGATCCCACCGGCCTCGTCAGATTAGGGGAGATCTTCAAGGAATGAAGATCAAATTAAAGCTGATATTGTTTTCTCTGTTCATCATATTTCTTTCCCTTTCCTTCATCACCGGTTTATTTGTGTTCAAGCTCAGAAGCAGCTTAAAAAAGACAGAAATAGAACACCTTTCAGTTTCCCTGCGAAGGGCCGAAAGTCTCTTTTACGATTACCTTGCCCAGCTAAACAGAATAGCCACCTTTCTCTCTGAGACGAAGGAAATTTCCGACAATATTGAGAATCCTGAGGTCATGGGGATTTACCTTCAGCAAAAGGATCTTCTTTTTCCCTCTGGCTCAGTAATAATTTTCAACGAAAGGGGAGATCGTCTTCTTTCCTACAGGGCGGATTCTTCTCCATGTCCCTTTGAGATTAAGCCCTATTTGAAGTCCAGCCAGGGAATCCTAAGGTTGAGCGGGGTAAAGGAGATGGGGAAGAGCCTTTGCTTTATTTCCTTGGCACCCATTGTTAATCCCAATTCCTTAGAAGTTAAAGGGTATCTGCTCATAGAAAGGCACATAGATTCCGACTTCGCCGATTACCTGAAGGAAAGGGTAAGGGAGGAGATCTTCCTTTTTGACAGGACGGGAGATTTCCTGGGGTCTACCTATATTGGAAAGGAGGGAGACAGGATTTTCCCCTCCAGAATGAAAAGGGAAAGCTGGGGTTGGGTGGGTTACATTGAAGGGCGACCGTATTTTCTAAAGGAAACGCTCATAAGGTGCATGGACGGAAGTGCATGCGGGAAAATTTTAATAGGGAAGGAAGAGACGAGAATGGTGGCCCTTCTAAAAAGCTCCGTAAACTATGCCCTCATCGCTTTTTTAGTGGACTTCGCCTTTGCCTTCCTTCTTACGATTTTGCTGGGAAATCACTTTACGAAGCCCATAGGACTTCTCTCCGAGGCCGGGCAAAGATGGGCTAAGGGGGCCCTGGATTACAGGTTAAACCTTCAGAGGAGGGACGAATTCGGCCATCTGGCCAGCGTCTTCAACTACATGGCAGAAGAAATAAAGGTAAAACACGAAGAGCTCCGCAGGACCAAGGCCTTTTATCAGACCATAATAGACAGCAACCCGGTGGGGGTGATTGCCTGTGAACCCTCCGGCAGGGTGGTGAGCCTCAACAGGGCCGCCCAAAGGATCTTTTCCGGGAACCTGAAGGAGGGGGAAAACCTTTTTGCGATAAAGGGGCTTGAGGGGATAAGGGAAAAATTTACCAGGGCCCTTCTGGAAGGAAAGGCTCAGGAAGCCTTCGGGGTGGAGGCTGAGGTTCCTGCAAGGAAAATGGTTTTGAAGCTTCTCATGTATCCCGTTCAAAGGGAGGAGGAGCTACTGCTCATAGTTCAGGCCGAGGATATTACCCGGAAAAGGGAGATGGAGCAAGAACTTTATCACCTGAGGAAGCAGGCTCTTTTAGGAACCCGACTTAGCTCCTACGCCCACGATATAAACAACTATTTAACCACCATATTGGGATACCTTGAAATAATGGATTTAAAGGTGGCGGACCCCTCCCTGAAGGAGGAACTTCAACGGGTAAAGAAAACCACCAGAGCAGCGGCTAAACTTTCCAGGTCCATTCTTGACTTTTCCAAGGAAAAAATGAAGAAGGAGGTGGTGAACCTCAACGATGTGGTGGAGTCCACCCTGGATTTCGTAAAAAGGCTTCTTCCCCGAAAAATAGAAATAGAATTCAATAAGGAAGGAGATGGATTCAGAGTCCTGGGGGATCCCAGTAAAATTTCCGTGGGCCTTTACAATCTTCTTATTAACTCCATAGATGCCATCATGGCTTCGGGAAAGGAAAGGGGAAAAATAAAGGTTAAGGTTGGGGCCGAGTTCGATCCCAGCTCAGGAGAACATGTGGCCAAATTGGTGGTGGAGGACAACGGCACAGGGATAAGGCAGGAGAACCTGGATAAAATCTTTGAGCCCTATTTCACCACCAAAGGAAGCGAGGGAACGGGCCTTGGACTTTACATGGTAAGAAATATGGTGGAGGAGATGGGAGGAAAGATAACGGTGGAAAGCAAGCCTGGAGAATGGGCAAGGTTTACCCTTATGTTCCCCCTGTGGAGGGGAAGGGGCTAACCGGTGCAGCTTTCCTCAAGCCATTTAAGGTACGCCTCGCTCCCCTGGCTTATGGGAATCGCCACGATCTGCGGAACCTCGTAAGGGTGGTTTTCCTTTAAAAAAGCCTCAACCTCAGAATATAGACTCTGCTTCGTTTTTATTAGGCAGAGAAATTCCCCGCTTTTTTCCACCCTTCCTTTCCATCGGTATATGCTGGTGATGGGGCCCAGGATTTGCACGCAGGCGGCCAATCTCCTTTCCACAAGCGCAGCACCGATTTTTTCCCCATCCTCCCTTTTCTCCAGGGTGGTGAGAACTATTACAAACATCCCAACCTCCTACTGATTTTCCAGAAGGGTCAAGACTGCCGGGTCATCCCTCCATCCCCTCTTTACCTTGACCACAAGCTCCAGGTATATTTTCTTGCCGAAAATGAATTCCAGCTCCTCCCTGGCCCTTTTACCCACTATTTTGAGATTTTCCCCTCCCTTTCCTATGACTATTTTCTTGTGATTCTCCTTCTCCACAAAAACCGTGGCATAGATGTAAAGCAGCTCCCCCCTGTCTTCCATTTCCTCTACCAGGACCCCCACCGAGTAAGGGAGCTCTGCCCGCAGGCGATGAAGCAGTTTTTCCCTGATTATTTCGGAAACCAGGAACCTGTCCGATATGTTGGTTACGGTCTGTGGCGGGAAAAGAGGTTCTCCTTCAGGTAGATACTTATAGATCAGGTCCTCAAGAAGATCCAGGTTAGTTCCCCTGTAGGCGGAGATGGGGACTATTTCTTTGAATTCCAGCAGGTCCTTGTAAAGGTCTATAACCGGAAGTATTTTCCCCTTGGAGACGAGGTCTATTTTATTTATGAGCAGAAATTTATCTGGCTTAACCTCCTTCAGCATGTTGACCACGAACTCGTCGCCCTTCCCAAAGGGCTGGGTTATGTCTATCATTAAGAGGATAAGGTCGGTGTCCCTTAAAGATTCGTAAACCCTTTCCATCATCAATTCGTTCAGCTTGTGCAGGGGGCGATGTATGCCGGGATTGTCCATGAAAATTATCTGACCCTTATCTGTGGTTTTGATCCCCAGAATCCTATGCCTGGTGGTCTGAGGGGTAGGGGAAACGATGGTCACCTTTCTACCCAGCATGGCGTTGAGCAGGGTGGATTTTCCCACATTGGGCCTTCCTATTATGGACACGAAGCCTGCCTTCATTTTTTCCTCCTTATAAGAATTTTCTTTATGCTACGACGGTCCGCATCAAGGATTTTGAACCTGTAATCCTGATACTCAAATTCCTCCCCCTTCCGGGCGATCCTTCCTAAGTAGGACATTACGAAACCTGAGATGGTGGAATAACTCCCCTCGGGGAATTCTATCCCCAGGCTTTCCTCTAAATCCCACAGGGGACAGTCACCCTCCACCTCCATGGCCTCCTTCATCCTCTCTATTTCCTTCTCCGGTCTTTCGTCAATTTCCGTTATTTCCCCGAAAATTTCCTCTATGATGTCCTCCATGGTAATGAGGCCTGAAACTACCCCGTATTCGTCCACCACTATGGCTATTTTTATCCTTTTTTCCTTCATGGTTTCCAGGGCCCTGGATATGGATACCGCCTCCGGTACGAACACAGCTTCTCTCATGACCTCGGATACCTTTCTTTCCCCTTCGCTGTGGCATACCCCCACAATGTCCTTGGCATAAACTATTCCCTGAATGTTGTCCAAACTGCCCTTGTAAACCGGAAGGCGGGATCTTTTTTCCTTCCCGATTATCCTGGCGGCCTGCCGGAGGGTGGTATCGTGCGACACTGCGATGATTTCCCTCTGGGGGGTCATAACTTCCCTGACCAGGGTGTCGGAAAATTCTATAACATTTCTCAGGATTTCTTTCTCTTCGCTGTCTATTATCCTTTCCTCCATGGCCTCCTCTATGAGGCCTTCCACTTCCCCTTCCTGGGCTTCAGCTTCCTCTTCCTCCTTTTTTTCCCTTTCCAGTACAGGGGTAAAAAGCCTGGCCAGGGAAACCGCAAGGGAGAGGCCAGCATCTCTGTAGGAGGAGGAAAGCCACCAGGGAAGAGCCATGTAGAACAGCAAAAAGGTTCCAGCCACAGTAAGGAGTTCCCAGTAAAGGTTTAAATTAAGGGTCCTGGAGATGTAGCCAACGAAAAGTATGAAGAAGAAGGTTCCTGCCATGGAGTAAAAAGGTCTGAGGCTTTCCACCGTCCTTAAGTGTTTTGTGGGTATTTTCCTGTTCCACAGGAAGGCAAAAAGCTTTATCCTTGATATGGAAAGGCTCTGTCTCAGCCACAGAAAGAACAGGGAGGGAAGCAGGAAAAGCAGGGAGAATAGTGCCTGACCTATAGGAACTTCTTCCATAGCTTTCTTTCCAGTGCCCTCATTTCTCCGCGGTCGGTTTCGTGGTCGTAGCCCAGAAGATGAAGGAAGCCGTGTATGAGCAGGATTTTAAGTTCCTTCTCCAAGGAGTGGCCCAGCTGCTGGGCCTGCCTCAAGGCCGTTTCAGTTGAAATTATCACATCCCCAAGATAATCTTCCTGTCCCGCCTGAAAACTTAAAACATCGGTGGGTTCGTTCTTCCCCCTGAAAAGCCTGTTCAGTTCCTTTATTTTTTTGTCGCTAACCAGAACCACGGTGAAATCCCTCTTTTCGGAAAATTCCTCCTTCAGCTTTTCCTTGAGCTCAAGAAGAGGTTTTCTGTTTATTTTTACCTTCCTCTGTCGGTTTAGCACCATTTTTCCCTTCCTTCGGGTACTCAACCCTTTTGTGGTGTATGGCTGTCAAGCTTTTTATGATTTCTTCCTTGACCACCCTCAATTCCCTCATATTAATGGGGGCTTCGTCAAACTGTCCGTCTTCCAGCAGGGCTTTGAAGATGGAATTTACCGTGGACCTTATGCTTTCCTCGTTGGGTTCCTTCAGGGACTTTACCGCCGCCTCCGAAGAGTCGCATAGCATAACTATGGCTGTTTCCTTGCTCTGGGGCTTTGGGCCAGGATATCGGAAGGTGGTCTCGTCGGCGTCGCTTCCCATTTCCTTCGCCTTGGCGTAGAAGTATTTTACCAGGGTGGTCCCGTGATGCTGGGCTATGAAATCTATTATTTCCTTGGGAAGCCCCATTTCCTTTCCCATTTCCACCCCTTCCTTCACATGGTTTATTATTATCATGGCACTGAGAGAGGGGCTTTTGTTTTCGTGAGGGTTGGGAAGATTCACCTGATTCTCTATGAAATACTGGGGCATTTTTAATTTTCCTATGTCGTGGTAAAGGGCACCGGCTCTGGCCAGAAGGGAGTTGGCTCCGATGGCGTCGGCGGCCCTCTCGGCCAAGGTGGCCACCATCAGGGAATGATGGAAGGTCCCGGGGGCTTCCAAGGCCATTTTTTTAAAGACATCCTGATTGGTATTGGCCAGCTCAATAAGCCTCAGGGGCGATACTATTCTAAAGAGATACTCTATGATGGGCACTAAGAAAGAGGCTATAATGCTCAGCTCAAGGACATTGACCGTGGAGGCAGTCAGGTCGTGGAGGAAGGTTCTGGGGGAGAGTTTCTGAAGGTGCGAGAAGAGCAGAAACAGGAGGGATGCGGGGTATAATATTACGAAGGCGGTTCTATAGATGGTTCCCCTCCTCATTTTCCCGTAATGCAGGACCCCATAAATGGCCCCGAAACCGAGGAGGAAGGCATAAAGGAAGGCCATAACATTACCGGTTATTCCCAACACTCCCAGTGATATAAGAACGGTTAGAATTATTGATGATAAAGGCTCAAAGATGTATGAAAGCACCAGAACAGCAAAGGAATATGGAAAAGAAAACAGGATGATCTCCTCTGCCTGGCTCCCCATGAGCCTCAAAAGTGCCGTTTTGTGAAGGAGGAAAAGAAGAAAAGTAAAGAGAAAGGAGAAGATAACAACATTAATGGTTTTGTCAAAATTCCTCTTTCCGTTGGCCTCCCGCAGAATTTTTGTCAGGAAGTAGAGGAAAAGGAAAGAATAAAGGAGAGCCAGGGGGGAGTAATTCACCGAGTACAGGAAATAAACACCCACGAATACTGTAACTGCCACACCGATTATCTTGAGGAGAAGACCCACTTTAAGGCTTTCTTCCCTGAGCTTCAGCCCCCCTCGCTTAGGTTTTCCCATCCTGCTCCTCTTCCCTTTTCTCGTAAGCCTCTATTATCTTCTGAACTAAGGGATGACGCACCACATCCTCCTTGGAGAACTCAATGACCTTAATGCCCTCAATGCCGTTTAAAAGCTCAATGGCCTCCACAAGGCCTGACTTTATGTTCTTGGGCAGGTCTATCTGGGTAATGTCTCCTGTTATAATCGCCTTGGAGTCAAATCCTATCCTGGTAAGAAACATTTTCATCTGCTCTGAGGTGGTGTTCTGGGCTTCGTCCAGGATTATAACCGAATCGTTCAGGGTTCTACCCCTCATGAAGGCCAAAGGGGCTATTTCTATGGTTCCCCTCTCCAGGAGCCTCAGGGCCTTTTCGGCCTCTAAAAGGTCATAGAGGGCATCGTAAAGTGGCCGTAGGTATGGGTTTACCTTTTCTTCCATAGTTCCAGGGAGGAAACCCAGTTTTTCCCCTGCCTCTATGGCCGGCCTTGTGAGAATGATCCTTCCGTATTTTCTTTCAAAAAGAAGGTAGATGGCCATGGCCATGGCCAGATAGGTTTTTCCAGTTCCTGCCGGCCCAACGGCGAAGACTATGTCGTATTTCTGTATGGCCTCCATGTAAAGCTTCTGATTAAGGCTTTTGGGACGAACGGGTTTGCGGGTTCCCCTGAACCTTATCTCCCTTCTCCTGTCAAAGAGGGTTTCCAGGTCGGCCTCCGAATCCTTCTCCAGCATGTCCAAGGCTATTATGAAATCCTCCTCCCTCAGTGCCCTCACCCTATTGAGGTCCGCCATTTTCTCAAAGTATTCCTTGGCGAATTTAACCCTCTCCTTCGGCCCTGAGATCATGAGGGTATCCCCCCTGGCGGTTATGTCCACCCTGAGCCTTTTTTCTATGATCAGAAGTGTCCTGTTCAGGCTTCCTGACAGGATTCTTATGTAATCTTCCGGAAGGTGCAGCTTCTCCATCTAATTCGTCTTATCCATTTAGATTGAAAATGGGGCAGGTCACCGTCCTCTCCACCCCTGCCATTTTCTGAAGGGTGTTGACAACAAAATCCCCCAAGGAGTTAAAATCCTCGGCTTCCACTAAGCTTATTATATCGTAGGGGCCGCTGACTATGTGGCACTGTTTTACCCAGTCCATTTCTCTCATCCTTCTGGTAACTTCGGCGGCTCTTCCTGAACTTACATTCATTAGAATGTAGGCCTTAACCATTTCTCCTGCCTTTGTTGATATATCTTTTTCTATAATGACTTACCAGGTTCTTTCTCCTTTTTCTGCTCAATATCTCCTTAATTTTAACTTTTCCTTTCATCAACTCTATTATAACATTTCAATGGGATTTAAGGAATTCGTCCCGGCATTCCTTAGAGCAAAAATAGTATGTCTGACCTTTGTAATAAAGTTTTACCGCCATATCCTCCTGTATGTAAACCCCGCATACAGGGTCCTTGACCAGCCTTTTAACCCCCGGGGAAGGTGAACCTTCCCGACGGGTCTTTTTCGTTTTATAAGACGGCTTTAGAAAGAGCAGGTAGAATAGATAGAGGACTATTATCAGAAAAATAAGAAAACTCATCTTCCCAGAAGTTTCTTTATTTCGTCGTGGTAAAGGAAAAGATTGGGAACAGAACTTCCCGGGGAGGTTGCTATGGGGTATCCCCCTATTTCCTTAAGTTCCATTAATCCGTCCACATGGGGGCTTATGGCATCCAGGGTTTTCAGCAGCCCCTTAACCTTTTCCTTGGCCTTATTACTATCGCTGGCCACCACGAATATTATGCCGTGCCTTTCCACCGGTTCGCCCTTTATGTAGTATCCTACGAAGGAAGAAAAGAGGAATTCCCCCTCCGGGGGTTTCCCCACCTCTATTCTCCTTCCGTCGGCGTAATTTATCTCTGTGAGGGAGTCAAAGTGGAAATTTTCCCCTTCCATTTCCTTCAGGACGGCCAGAAGGGCTTCCCGTGGTGAAGCTGCCACCCTGAAGAGGTATCGGTGTTTTTCGTCAAAATGGGTGTCCATTCCGAGGCTGATGAGGTAAAGCTTCATTTTCCCCTCCCGAAGACCCTGGCTATGAAAACCCTTCCCCTGTATTCCACCTCCTTGAGTTTTCCCTCCTGCTTTAGCCTCTCCACCAGGTCCCAGCCTGCTCCGGTTTTTTTCAGCAGTTCCTCCACAGCCTCCCTTTCCATGGGGTGGACCGCGGCGGTGGCCAATATGTCCCTTTCCGCATCTCCGGTGAAACCAAAACTTCCTGGTTCAGAACCCGTCAGGAGAACGGGGCGAAGGCCGTGGGCTTTAAAGATAAGGTAAGCCCTGTGGAGGATTTCTTCATCGGCTCCCTGGACCCATTTTTCCGCCGGGGGTCTGGTGGGCACCATTATGTAGGAAGTCTCAGGCCTTATCCTCCGGAGAAATTCGGCGATTTTTTCCAGCTCCTCCCCGGAGTCGTTAAGGCCTTTTATCAGCATGGTTTCGCTTACCAAACGGTTTTTAAACTCCCGGGAGAACCTTTCCAGCCCCTCCAGTATTTTTTCCAGGGAAAGCCGGCCGTGGGGTCTGTCCACCCGCCTGAAAACCTGAGGAGATAGGGCATCCACCTTAACGCAAACCCAATCTGCCGGAGCCAGATCCCTTCTCACCTCCTCCATCCAGAGGAGGGAGGAATTGGTGATGACGGCTATTTTTATTCCCAGGCTCCTGAGAAGCCTTATTTCTTCCCCCAGGTTTACATCCAAGGTGGGTTCTCCATCGGGGACGAAGCTAAGGTAATCTATATTTATACCCCGGGAGTTTACCTCCCTTACCCTTTCCTTTACCCTTTCGTAAACCTCCTCAGGCTCATAAAAGGCCCTTCTGTGAACGGACATCTCCACGGTATTTCCTATCTGACAGTAAACGCAGGAATAGGTGCAGATCTTGGGAGGGATATTGTTTATACCTAAGCTCATCCCCAGACGCCTGGATGGCACAGGGCCGAAGGCTATGGATGTGGTTTCCATGGGTAGGAATTATAACTCATTTTGTTCTCGGTCCCACAGGATGAAGTATAAGGGCGGCGGAGGTGGTGCCGTTCAGTCCCAGAAGCTCGTTGATGTAGGTATCGTAAAAGGCCGCTATCTCTACAGTGGAAAGTCCAAAGGCCTCACACGCCAGGTAAATATTCTGGGAGATGGCCCCGGCCTCCATATAGGCATACCGGTAGCCCCTGTCCAGGTATTTCCATGTGACCCTCTGAAAAAAGGAGACCAGCACCAATAATAGAGGAGCCCTGGCCATCATGTCCCCCTGGGGAGAAAAACGAAGAACCTGCCTGCGGAAGCTCTCCCTCTTCAATAGGCCCACGGAGTTTTCCTCAGGAAGGAAAAGATAAAGGCCCTTTTCCAGCCCTTCCACCTGCTCGGCGAAGAAGTATATGAAAATGGGATAGAGGGCTCCGGCGGAGGGGGCTGTTCTGAGCTTAATTCCCCATTTTTCGTCGCTTACCCCGTCGGCGGCGTTGAGTATCCCGGAGAGGACCTCCAGTTTAATCCCGGAACGGAAAAACCTCCTCCTTGACCTCCTTTTGTATAACGCCTCTTGCAGGGAGATGGAAGGGAGCTTTGGGGAGGGGAGTTTAATCTTTTTTATAAATTTCCATTCCATTTCAGGCCTCTTCTGCCATTTGACCGGTCCTAAGTACCCCCTGGGTGAGTAGGAAGTCAGATAATGGAACCTGGGCCCTGGAAGGTTCAAGATTAGAATCAGGGCCAGGTTCCAGAACATCACTCAACGAAGACCTGGGAGTCTCCGGTGGATAATACCCTGACCCCTGGCACGAGGGCAAACCTGAGGTAAACCTGGTAGAGGCTGGGCTGGTCCAGGCTCCATCTCCAGTATCTGAAACCGGTGGATACAGAAAGGTCCAAGAAGAACCTATGGCGGGTGAAAAGCCTGGCCCTCTTGCTGGAAAGGGAAATGTCAAAGAGCTTCTCCTCACCGCTCTGAAAATAACCAATGGAAGTTCCCCCCAGGAAGAGAACCAGAAGCCTGCGGGAGGCCCTTTCTGTGTAGGGGGAGGTGAAGCTTATCCAGCGAAGACCAAGACCTATCCCGGCGAAGGTCAGTCCAGCTCCGAAGCCGCTTTCGTTAAGGAAGCTAAATTCTACCTCTGGAAGCCCCTTGTCCGAGAAACTCCCCTGGGTGTGGAAGAAGGAGAGTCCCAGGCCCAGGTCTAAAAAACCCTCAATATCCTCGCCCAAAGCTGGGGCAAGGATGAACAGGGCCGCCAGCAAAAACGCCGGTATTTTTCCTCTCATAAACCAATGATATCACAGCTCTATCTCTTCCCATAGGGTCATGGCTTCCCTCAGCAGCTCCACCCCTTCCAGAATAAGAGTCCCCGCGGTGGTGATTTTGTCCTCTTTAAAGAAGTGCGAAATCTTGGCCTGGGTGAGGGTTTTTCCGAAAATTTCCGGGTCGAGCCCGGAGAGCCTCTCCGCTTCTCTGAGGTTAACCCTTCCCTTTTCCTCGGTGGCCTCCTGGGCCGATAGCAGGAATCTTACAAGATGGGGTGTGAGGGGAAACTCTATCCCATCGGGGACTGCAGATATGGCCCTCTTGATTCTCTCCCCTGCCTCGGTGAGACGGTAAAATCCTCCGGGAAGAGCGTCTATCAGGGACTGTCCCACAAGCTTTCTCAGGGCAGAACGGACATGTTCCTCCTCCCTTGGGGGAAATTTGCCCAGAATCCAGGGCTCAAAAACCCCCCTCCACAGGGGCATTTGCTTGAGGACCCTGGCTTCAAAGGCGGAAATCATGGGCAGCCTTTCAATGGAACTGGCCAGCTGGGCGAAGAATCTTCCGGATTTGCTGGGATATCCGTTGCCGAGAAGACCCTGCTCCTCTGCCTTGGATACCCAGGAATCCCCCGGAGAGAGGTTTTCCATCCTGGTGGTGGTTATGGCCATTACGGCGGTAGCGGACACTTCCCTTTTACCAGTCTGTTTCCTGTCCTGCAGAACCCTTTCCCCCCACTCCGTCAGTTCATAGACCAGTTCCCCCTTTTCCCCTATTTTGGAGTGAAGCATCCTGTAGCTTTCCATAAGGTAGAGGGAATAGGAGACCTTCCAGGGCGTTATGGAGTTCTCCTCGGCCCTCTTCTTGATCTGAGAATAGCTGGGATAGACCTCCGGATTATTTTCGTGGGCCCTCCAGAGTTCTTCTATTATTTCCAGTACGGTAAGGTCCTGAAGGTCAATGTCTATGGAAGGGTTCACGGTTATCGGTTCCACATAAAGTAGCTGGGCCGCCTTCAGAAAATGTTCGCCGGCAGGGAGAAGGTTTCCTTCCCCATCCATGGCGCCCATAAGCATCAATTTCTCCTTTTCTTCTCCCTGGAGTTCTCCCTCCAGCAGGGAAACGAGAATTTCGTCTGTGAGCGGGAAGTTCACCGGAGCCCCCTTAAGGAGTCCTGCTCTTATCTGCTGTCCTGCCCCGGTGAGGGAGTAGTTGCTCCCGTAGGGAAGGGAGAAGGTCAAAAGCCCCATGGCCTCCAGTTGCATCACATCTTCTTTATTCAGGGGAAGGAAGGTTTTTTTGCCCGGTCCCGGAGGGGTTTTTTTCAGTTTTTCTGCCAGGGCAGGGGAGATGAAAACCCTGGATTCGGCTATTTTGTAGGCCTGAAGAAGAGATTCTCCTATGGGGAGAAGCTTTCCCTCCATGGCCAGGCCTCTTTTCTGGAGAGCTGAGGAGATCTCTTTCTTAAGGGATATGTTCCCCTGGCTTAAAACCGCTATCTCCAGCATGGAGATTACCTCGGAACCCACGAATCTGAAGTCCTCCCCCCATTCCTCCACGGGACCTATGCTCTGCTCACACTCCCTTATGGCCTCAGCCACCATGTGACCTGCCTGGGTGAGGGTATAAACACCATTTTCCTCGGTAAGGAGACCCTCCAGGTCCAGGTGGAAGAGGTATTCTATTTCTTCTTCAGTAAGTCTATCCAGGATCCGGTCCAGCTCCATCCCCTGCTCCCATTTTTCCGCCATCCTCTTTATGAGGGCTGCGTGCTTTTTCAGGATTATCATGGCGACCTCCTTGTGGATTTTGTCCAGAATAAATTATAAGGGAAGTGTCAAAAGGTCTTTTTCCAGCCCACCTCTATTTTTTGATAAGGAACCCAGACCCCGTCCACCCATCCGGTGGTGAGGGTTAAGGCGAAATGAAATCCGTTTAGAACAACCTCCTTGCGGTATCCCAGCCAGGTAAGCTTTTTACCCTGGTAAAGGGGGTCTCCGTCCTGGTGATAAAAATCCTTTCCCCACCATCGGCTCACAAAAAATTCCCCGTATTTTCCGGAAAGGGAGAGCTCAACCTCGGTTCCCTTTCCGTGGAAGCGGGAAGGTTCCCAGCGGTCCGGGATGAAGTAAGAATAAAAATAGGCTGCAGAGAACCTTAAATTCCCCGCAGGTGTTGAGGACTTCAGCCCTCCTCTCGCCATAATGGCCATGTCGTCCCGGGGTCCTATATGATGTTCCAGGTATTCCCCTCCGAAGTGGACATAGTGATATTGAAAATCGGCGAAGGGCAGTTTTCCTTCCATGTGCAGTTTGGCCCCCACATCAAATTTTTCCTGAACCAATCTTCTCATTTCCCTTTGCCAGTTTATCCAGGCCTCTGCCCTGATGGAGGTTCCCAGGTAATTTATCTGGAAACCCCTCTCCGCAGGCCTTTCGTAGTAAAGGGTGTCAAAATAAAGGGCCCTGTGAAGGCCGTGGAATTTCCTCAGGTTTCCGAAGCGGAAGCTGAGCCTGGGGTAAGGGGAAAAGACGGCTGCCAGATACGGTAAAACCTCCCGCTCCCCTCCGTAAAACCTCCAGAGAAGAGCTCCTGCCTCCACCTTAACCTTCGGGTTTATCCTCAGGGAGAAAAATCCCTGGATCCAATCTCCGAAGAAGGTCCTTCCATCGTAATACGGGTTGGATTTGTATTCAAAGTTATAGAAGAGGGAGTAGTTTTCCAAGGTGAAGTTCACTTTCCCAAGAAGCCACCAGCTTAGAAGCAGAAGAAAAAAGGTTTTTTTCATGAAGTAGGCATTATATAACAGGGTTTTTTTCAGGTCAACGAGGCTGGCTTTTAGATTTGCTGGAGTTGACTTTTCAGGGCTTAGTGTAGAAAATATAACTTTAACAGGAGGATAAAAGATGCTTGACCCCAAGGAACTTAAAAGGACCCTGAACCTGCCCAGGACGGATTTTCCCATGAAAGCTTCCCTTCCTCAAAGGGAGCCTCAAATTCTTAAGAAGTGGAAGGAAATGAACCTTTATAAACGAATAAGGGAGCAGAGGAAAGGAAGGCCCAGGTTCATCCTGCACGATGGCCCCCCCTATGCCAACGGTCGCATACACCTGGGGCACGCCCTTAACAAGATTCTTAAGGATTTCGTGGTCAAATCCTATTCCATGATGGGCTACGATGCTCCCTATCTTCCTGGATGGGATTGTCACGGGCTTCCCATTGAGATAAAGGTGGAGAACCAGATAGGGAGGCTGGAGGATAAAATAAAATTCCGCAGGGAGTGCAAAAAGTACGCTGAAAGATTCGTCAAGCTTCAAAGGGATGAGTTTATCAGGCTCGGTGTTTTCGGGGAGTGGGAGAACCCTTACCTTACCATGGATCCCGGGTATGAAGCTGAGATCATAAGGCACATCAAGGGATTTTTCCAGAGGGGGGAGGTTTACAGGGCCAAGAAACCCGTTTACTGGTGTCCCCACTGCAAGACAGCCTTAGCGGAGGCGGAGATAGAGTATCACGAGCACAAATCCCCCTCGGTTTATGTGAAATTTCCCCTTCTGGAGCCTGAGAAACTATCCCCTTCCCTGAGGGATAAAAAGGTCTTCGTGGTTATATGGACCACCACCCCCTGGACCCTTCCCGCCAATTTAGCCATAGCCCTTCACCCCGATTACGACTACGGGGTTTTCAGAAACGGGGAGGAATACTACATACTCGCCAGGCTCCTGGCGCCCATGCTGGAGGAGGAGCTGGGGGCCTCCTTTGAACTGGTGCATAAATTTGAAGGAAGGGAGCTGGAAGGTTTCAAGGCTAAACATCCTTTCCTGAACAGGGAAAGCCTCGTAGTTCTTGCCGATTATGTAACCCTGGAACAGGGAACCGGATGCGTTCACACGGCCCCGGGCCACGGAGAGGAGGACTATCAGACCGGCCTGAAGTACGGGCTTGAAATTCTTTCCCCTGTGGACGATGAAGGGAGGTTCACCGGGGAAGTGGAGTTTCTTCAGGGGAAAACCGTGTGGGAGGCAAATCCCCTGGTGCTTGAAGTCCTTCGGGAAAAGGGCATGCTCCTTGCCCAGGGCGAGATAACCCACTCCTATCCACATTGCTGGAGGTGTAAGGGTCCTGTAATCTTCAGAGCAACCCCCCAGTGGTTTATCTCCATGGATAAAGCAGGTCTCAGGGACAAAGCCCTGAGGGAGATAAAGAAGGTCCGTTGGATCCCTTCCTGGGGAGAAGAAAGAATATACAACATGATAGAAAACAGGCCCGACTGGTGCATTTCCCGGCAGAGGAGCTGGGGTGTTCCCATCCCTGTTTTTTATTGTAAAAACTGCGGAGAGCCTCTGGTAAAACCGGAAGTGATGGATAGGGTGGCGGAGGTTTTTGAAAGGGAGGGCTCCGATTCCTGGTTTCTTCATCCACCGGAATATTTCATCCCCGAGGGCATTAAATGCGAAAAATGTGGAAGCTCCCAATTCGTGAAGGAAAACGACATAGTGGATGTCTGGTTTGAGTCGGGGACATCCCACGCAGTCCTTAAGCACAGGGAGGACCACCGCTGGCCTGCGGATGTTTACCTGGAGGGAAACGACCAATATAGGGGCTGGTTCCACAGCTCCTTGCTGGTGGGGCTGGCCAACGAGGGGGAAAGTCCCTACAGGGTGGTTATAACCCACGGATGGGTTTTAGACGAGCAGGGAAGGGCCATGTCCAAGTCCATGGGCAATGTTATTGAGCCCGGCGAGATAATAAAGGACTACGGTGCAGAGATACTCCGCCTCTGGGTGGCCTTCCTGGATTACACGGAAGATGTGAAGCTGGGGCAAAACATACTTCAACGACTCACAGAAGCCTACAGAAAGATGAGGAACACCTGGAGGTTTATGCTGGGAAACCTGCGGGACTTTATACCGCAGGAGCACACTGTTAAAGAGGAGGAACTTCTTCCCTCGGACAGGTTCATTCTCACCCGGTTCAGGACTCTGGCCGGGAGGGTGAAGGAGCTTTACAGGAACTACCAGTATTATAAGATAGCCCACCTTTTTTACGACTTCTTTACGGTGGACCTCAGTTCCTTCTACCTTGACATCGTAAAGGACAGGCTTTATTGTTCCGCTCCAGGGGCCCTGGAGAGAAGGGCGGCCCAGACCGCCATATTTGAGATGGCCCGGGATAGCATGAGGCTGCTGGCGCCCATTTTATCCTTCACCGCAGAGGAAGCCTGGGAGCACCTGCCGGAATTTCCCGGAAAGAGTCCTTCGGTTCACCTGGAAGTTTTCCCTCCACAACTTCCTTCCCTTCTTACTGAAGAGGAAGAAAAGGAATGGGATGTTCTCATGAAGTACAGGGACCTGGCCAACAAGGCTCTGGACCAGGCGAGAAAGGAGGGATTTATAGGGAATTCCCTGGAGGCTTCCCTCTTGTTTTACGCCCCGGCTGAGGAAAAGAGGGTCCTGGAAAAATACTCACCCTACTTCCTTGAACTCTTCATAGTTTCCGCCTGGAGGATAGAGGAAGGGGAGGAGAGGGTGGAGGTGGAAAGGGCACCTGGAAAGAAGTGCGAACGCTGCTGGGTTTATCATCCCGAGGTGGGAAAGGACCCGCAGCATCCCAACCTTTGCCCGAGATGCATAGCGGTGGTAAAGGAGCTGATTTGAAGTTAAGTAAGGCTCTGGCCCTTATAGCCCTTCTTGTGGGGGGGGACCAGTACACAAAATGGCTGGTTTCTCAGAACATTCCTCCCTGGAAGGTAATAAGGCTTACTTCCTTCCTCAGTCTGGTTAATGTAAGAAACCGGGGCATGGTTTTCGGCTTTCTTTCCGATGCCCGCAACCCTCTGATATTCTGGGTTATAACCCTTATATCCCTGGGGGCTGCCCTTTTCGTGCTTTACCTTTTTTTCAAGGAGAGGGAAAGGCTGCCCCGGATGGCCCTTTCCCTGATAATCGCCGGAGCCGGGGGCAACCTTATGAACCGATTTCTTCAGGGAAGCGTGCTGGATTTCATAGATCTACATTGGGAAAAATATCACTGGCCGGTTTTCAACTTCGCCGATGCCTGCATCACCGTGGGCTCCCTGACCCTGGTAATATACCTTCTTTTTAAGGGAGGTGAAGATGTATCCCATATTGATTAAAATAGGGCCTCTTACGGTTTACGGATACGGCTTCTGGATAGCCGTGGGGCTTTTAGCTGGGTTCTGGCTCATGGGAAGGGAGGCAAAGAGGCAGGGGCTTCCGCACAATACTGTGGTAAACATTGCCTTCTGGACCGTTGTATTCTCCTTCTTAGTTTCAAAATTAGGGCTTTTGTTTGAGGACCCGGGTTATTACTCTTCGCATTTAAAAGAACTCCTTCGCTCCGGAGGGGTTTTTTACGCAGGCCTCATAGGTGGACTTATTTTCGTAATCCTGGCCCTTAAAATAAAGAAACTTCCCTTCTGGAAGGTCATGGATGTGTACGCCTTGGTGATTCCGTTGGGGCACGGATTCGGCAGGCAGGGATGCTTTTCCGCCGGATGTTGCTACGGAAGGCCTACGGATGTCCCCTGGGGTGTGGTTTTCCACAGCCAGTTTGCCCACGAACATGTGGGAACCCCTATTGGTGTAAAAATACACCCTGTGCAGCTTTACGAGTCCTTTTTGAATTTCATCCTTTTCGGGATCCTTTATTTCGTGGTGAGGAAAAGGAAAAAATTTGATGGGGAGATTTCCGCCCTTTACCTTATAGGATATGGGCTTATAAGGTTTCACGACGAATATTACAGGGGGGACCCGGGAAGAGGTTGGATAATACACGGGGGGTCCGTATGGACTTCCCTTTCTGTGCCTCAGTTTATAAGCCTTCTTTTAATACTGGCCGGCATAATAATAATCCTGGTCCGAAGGAGGAATGGGGAAAATAAAGGCTGAGTTTGAGGTGGAGCAAGAAGGGAGGCTGGATCAATACTTAGCTTCCCGCCTGGAAGTTTCCAGATCTAAAGTTCAAAAACTCATAAAATCAGGCAAGGTTTTGGTTAATGGCCGAAGGTGCAAACCTTCCCATTGGTTAAGGGTTGGGGAGAGGGTTTCGGTGGAGGTGGAGGAAGAGGAGGAAGGGCCGAGGCCCGCCGATGTTCATTTCACCCTGATCTACGAGGATTCTCATGTTATGGTGGTGGACAAACCCTCTGGGCTAACCGTGCATCCGGCTCCAGGGGTTAAAGAACCCACCTTAGTAAACGGACTCCTGAAGTTAAGGC
The DNA here is from genome assembly GCA_026987025.1 of Candidatus Aminicenantota bacterium. GTDB lineage: Bacteria > Acidobacteriota > Aminicenantia > S016-38 > S016-38 > JALSNJ01. The sequence goes on from JALSNJ010000040.1 coordinate 57,635, forward strand.
CTGAGTTGCAGGGGGTGGGAAGCCCTCAGCGTCCTGGAATAGTCCACCGTCTTGATAAAGACACCTCCGGGGTTATGGTTGTAGCCAAAACCCAGGAGGCTTTCCTTTCCCTCCAGAGGCAATTCCAGGAAAGGGCCGTTAGGAAAAGCTACCTGGCAGTGGTTGAGGGAGAACCCCCTTCCAGGGGGGAGATACCCTTTTCCATAGGGAGGGACCCCCATCATCCAGGGAGGTTTTCTGTGGGTGCTTACTCTGTGAGGGAGGCCTACACCGAGTTTTTAAAGCTGGCACAAAGGGGAGAATATGCGGTCCTCCTGGTGTGCCCTAAAACCGGAAGAACCCATCAAATAAGAGTTCACCTTTCCTTTGCAGGTTATCCTATAGTGGGGGACCCCATATATGGCCAGGCCCCGGGCCCCATGGGAAGGCTTGCCCTTCACGCCTATTGCCTTTCCTTCCTTCATCCGGAGGAGGGGAGGAGGGTGAAATTTTGCTCTAAAATCCCTGAGGAGTTTTTCCCTTTTCTGAAGGATGTAAAGCTGCCGGAGTTTTGCGCAGATTTTTGATTATTTATCAAAAAGGGAGGGAAAGAGGGATTCCCAGCTCCTTCGGAGCTGCTTCAAGGGCAGGTCTAATTTTTTCCTTCCGTTTATGTAGGCCACTAAATCCTGGCCCTTTACTGTCCCCAGTTTTAACACCGGAACATCGGCTTCCAATTCTCCTGGGGCGAAGACCAGGGCCCTGGAAGGACTTTCTCCAAAAAGGAAGTAAGCTTCCTCTTCCCGGGTGGAGAAGGAGAGTTCCGCTCCTATGTCTATGTGGAAAAGAGCTTCGGCCAGGTTAGGAAGGAGGCCTCCCGGGGAAAGGTCCACCGCGTAGGCTACCTTCCCCTCCCTGACGAGCCTTATGAGCTGCTGCTGGAGGAGCTTTTCCTTCTCTAAGTCAATTTCCGGAACCCTTCCCCCTGTTTGACCGAGGACGGCTTTGAGGTAAACCGAGGAACCCAAGTCCTTTCCCGTCCATCCAAGAAGGAATATTCCCATGCCCTCCTCCACCCTCTCGGGCCTCGGTATGGTCCTGTAGTCCTCCACAAGTCCTACAGCCCCTATAACCACTGTTGGAGGGATGGCCTTTCCCTGGGTCTCGTTGTAGAAGCTTACATTTCCACCGGTGACAGGAACCTCAAAAAACTCTAAGGCTTCCTTCATGCCCTCTATGGTTTCCACGAATTGTCCCATGACCTTCGGCTTTTCCGGGTTTCCGAAGTTCAGGCAATTGGTTATTCCTAAGGGTTCTGCCCCCACGCAGGCCAGGTTCCTGAAGGCTTCCGCTACAGTTAAAACTGCTGCGGCCTTGGGATTTGCCCTTCCCCAGGCAGGGTTGGCATCTATGGTGAGGGCTATGGCCTCCTTCTGTCCCTTTATTTTAAGAACCGAAGGACCTATTCCTGGAAGAAGAACGGTGTTGGTCTGGACCATGTGGTCGTATTGCTGGTAAATCCACCGTCGGGAGGCCATGTGGGGGGAGGAGATTATCTTCAAAAGGGCCTTCTGCCAGTTTCTTTCCTCAGCCCAGGCCGGGTCCTCCCTCTCGTCTATCTCCGGCTTTTCGTAGGGCCTTTGGTATTGAGGAGCATCTCCGGCCAGGGATTCCACGGGAACATCCGCCACCGGTTCGCCCTTCCAGAAGGCTTTGAACCTGCGGTCTTCTGTGGTTTTTCCCACCACCACAGCCTCTATTCCCCATTTTTCAAAAATCCTTTTTATCTCCTCCTCCTTTCCCTTCTTGGCCACCATAAGCATCCGTTCCTGGGACTCCGAAAGCAGGATTTCGTAAGGGTTCATCCCCTCTTCCCTGAGAGGAACCCGGTCCAGATATAGCTCCACCCCCACACCGCCTTTGGAGGCCATCTCCGAGGAGGAAGAGGTGAGTCCCGCAGCCCCCATGTCCTGAATGCCCTCTATGAGGTTCTTCTCCATTACCTCCAGGGTTGCCTCCATGAGAAGCTTTTCCCTGAAAGGGTCTCCAACCTGAACATTTACCTTTTTGTGCTCGGTCTCCTGCCCGAACTCCGCCGATGCCATGGTGGCTCCGTGAATTCCATCCCTTCCCGTGGGGGCACCGGCGTAGACAAGGGAGAGGCCAGGTTTTCCCGCCCTGGCGTAAAATATGCCGTCCTTTTCGGCAATTCCCACGCACATTACATTCACTAAGGGATTGTGGGAAAACTCCTCCTCAAAATCCACTTCTCCACCCACCGTAGGAACTCCCACGGGGTTTCCATAGCCCGCTATTCCGCTTACCACTCCCTCCATTATTGCCCGATTGGAGGGCCTCTCCAGCGGTCCAAAGTGTAGGGAGTCCAGAAGGGCCACGGGCCTCGCCCCCATGGTAAATATATCCCTCAAAATTCCCCCCACACCGGTGGCTGCTCCCTGATAGGGTTCCACGAAGGAAGGGTGATTGTGGGATTCTACCTTGAAGACCACGGCCTTTCCGGCGGCTTCCACGACCCCGGCGTTTTCTCCGGGTCCCTGAATCAGATATTTCCCCTTTGTGGGGAGTTTTTTAAGATGGACCTTAGAGCTTTTGTAGGAGCAGTGCTCTGACCACATTACCGAATACAGGCCCAGCTCCACTAAATTGGGCTCCCTTCCGAGTATTTTCTTTATCCTCTGGTATTCTTCTACGGTTAAATTGTGCTCTTCAAGGAGTCTTTTTAGCGATCTCATGATTCCCTCACATACTTGGCCGCAGATAGGAAGGTCCGAAGACCGTCGGTGGAGCCCAGTTCCGCTTCAGAGGCTCTTTCAGGGTGGGGCATCATTCCCAGGATATTTCCCCCTCGGTTTATTATCCCTGCTATATCGTTAAGTGAACCGTTGGGGTTTTCCCTGTAGCGGAAAACTACCCTTTTTTCCCTTTCCAGAAGCGCCAGTTTGTGGGGTTCAATGAAGTAATTGCCGTCTATGTGGGCTATGGGCATCTTTACCCTTTCCCCTTTTTCGTAGAGCAGGGTGAAGGGGGTTTCGGCGTTTTCCACCTCCAGCTCTTCAAACCGGCATATAAATCTCAGGCCTTTGTTTCTCAGCATGGCTCCGGGAAGAAGCCCTGCCTCCAATAGAATCTGGAAGCCGTTGCATATTCCCAGAACCAGCCCTCCCCCCTCGGCGAACTCCCTGATGGCCTCCATTATGGGGGAGAAGCGGGCAATGGCCCCGCTTCTTAGGTAATCTCCGTAGGAAAAACCTCCGGGAAGAACCACCACCTGGGAGCCACGAAGGTCCCGTTCCCGGTGCCAGAGGTAAACAGCCTCCTCCTCCGCCACCTCCTTTATTACATGGTAGGTGTCCCGGTCGCAGTTGGTCCCGGGGAATACCACCACCCCGAACCTTATTTTTCTGTTTCCCATCGGAAGTCCTCTATGACCGGGTTGGCAAGCACCTTTCTGGCTATCTCCTCTATTACCTTCCCGGCGTCCTTTTCGTCCAGTTCAATGTAAAAGACCTTTCCCTGGCGAACTTCCCTTATGGTGTCGTATCCCAGGGTATGCAGGGCCCTCTTTATGGTCTCCCCCTGGGGGTCCAGGACCTCTGGCTTAAGGAAAACTTCAATTTTTGCCTTCATTTTCTCTCCTTAAATAAACAGTTTGTATTGGGAAGGGGATGTCAATTCCCTCCTTCCGGAAGTTCTCAAGTATTCTATCCCTGATCCTGTTGGCGGTGGAAAATACCTTCTTGGGGTCATCCACATGGAAGACCAGGAGGAAGTTCAGGGAGAAATCGGCAAATTCAGTAAAAAACGCAACGGGCTCCGGTTCCCTCAGAACCTCATCCACCTCCAGGGCGGACCTTATAAGCACTTCCCTTACCTTCTTCGGGTTCTCTTTGTAGGAGACCCCTACCGAAACCCTCCCTACGGTTCTGCTTTCGGGCAGGTAAAAATTAAGAACCTTGCTTTTTACCAGGAGGGAGTTCGGAATTACAAGGACATAATTCTCCACGGTTTTTATCTTTGTGGTCCTCAGACCTATTTCCAGAACATCCCCGAACTCTCCGCTTTCCAGCTTGATCCTGTCACCCACCTTGAAGGGCTGGTCCAGGAGTATGGTTAGCCCGGCTATTATGTTGGAGAGGGTATCCTGGGCTGCAAGTCCAATGGCCAGGGAGCCCACCCCCATGGATACCACTAAGGAGGATATGTCGTAATTGAACCTCTTCATCACTATCATTAGCCCTGCGGTCCATACGAAGAGTTTTTCACCGATCTCTAAGATGGGGGCGAAGCGCCGGACGAATTCCTTGTTGGCAGCGCTCTCGTGAAGCCATTGAACTATGGCCTTGAACAGATTGTTTATGGCGATAACCACCAGCAGAACTATGAGCACGAAGAGGGTATCCTGAATTACCCTGGAGAAGGATGGTTTCAATGTGGCGAAGTGCAGGGCTATGTGAGCAGCTATAACCACCGCCGCCAACTGGAGGGGAGTGGATAGGGCTTTGAAGGCGTAATCGTCCAGCCTGGTTTTTGTTTTAGCGGAAATCCCCCTGGCCAGCCTCAGGGCCACCTTCACCAAGAATATGCCCAGGAGGGAGAGGGCTACGAAAAGAATTATAAAAAGAAGCCATCCTTCCGTTATCATGGGAAACCTCACGGGGAAAGTGGTGCCGAGGGCGGGACTCGAACCCGCACGGGCTTAGACCCACCAACACCTCAAGCTGGCGCGTCTGCCAATTCCGCCACCTCGGCACCCGTCTATTTTTTCGTTTCGGTCTGCTGAACCACGGATTTCTCCACCACCGAGGCCTTCCCGGCCTTTGAGGAGAGGATGTAGAGGCTAAGGGAGGTCAAAACGAAAAGGGTGGCCAGGACCGCGGTGGCCTTGGCCAGAACTGTGGTGGCTCCCCTGGGCCCGAAAACAGAGGAGCTGCTGGCACCTCCGAAGACCGCAGCTATATCCGCCTTCTGCCCGCTCTGCATTAAAATCACGATGATGAGCAGAACAGAGATAATTACATGAAAAACTAAGATTACGCTATACATTATCCTTTCTCCTCAAAGGCCTTAACTCCGGCCATGATTATATCATAAAAGGAGTCCGGTTTCAAGGAAGCTCCTCCCACCAGGACCCCGTCTATGTGGGGTTGTTTCATTAGTGAAAATGCGTTTTCGGGTTTTACCGAACCGCCATAGAGAACCTTTATGTTTCCCAGATATTCCTTGATGAAGGCGTGAACTTCTTCTGCCTGGTCCGGGGTTGCGTTTTTCCCAGTGCCTATGGCCCAGATGGGCTCGTAGGCTATAATGAGCCGGTGAGGGTCAATTCCGGACAGGTCCGCATCCAGCTGGAATTTTATCTTTTCCATGGTTCTCCCTTCTTCCCTTTCGCCAAGGTGTTCGCCCACGCAGAGGACGGGTTTCAATCCCCACTTCAGGGCGGCCTTGAGCTTGAGGTTTATGAGCTCGTCGGTCTCTCCGAAGATATTCCTCCTTTCAGAATGGCCCACCAGCACGAAGTCCGCCCCGGCCTCCACCAGCATCTCTGCAGAGACTTCGCCGGTGAAGGCCCCTTTTTCTCTCCAGTAAAGGTTCTGGCCGCCCAGGGCTATTGCCTTCCTTTCTGCCAGCTCCTTCACCTGGGGGAGGGTGGGAAAGGGTGGGAATATCACCACCTGCGCTTTTTCCCGGGGGAATTCCTTTATTTCTTCAAAGAAGGCCTTTCCCCGTATGGGGCCGTTGTTCATTTTCCAGTTTCCGGCTATAAAAGGTCTCATCCTTCCTCCAGAACTTCTAAACCTGGGAGGGTCTTTCCGGAAAGGAATTCTAAGGAGGCTCCTCCTCCGGTGGATATGTGGGAAATCCTATCCTGGACCCCGGCTTTTTTAACCGCAGAGGCGGAATCTCCGCCCCCCACCACCGAGAAGGCAGGACTATCTGCCACCGCCTTAGCTACAGCCACCGTCCCGCCGGAGAAGGGCTCCATTTCAAATATTCCCATGGGACCGTTCCAGACTATCATGGCTGCCTGCCTTATTTTTTCGCCGTAAAGCTTTTCCGTGCGGGGTCCTATATCCACTCCTTTCCATTCATCTTCTATTTCCTCCATTATTTTGACCTGGGCGTCTTCGCTTATCTCCCTGACGCAGCGGTGGTCCTCAGGCAGGAGGAACTCGGTTCCTTTCCTTTCGGCCTCTTCCATTATTCCGAGGGCTTCCTCCATCATTTCTTCTTCCACCAGGGAATTTCCCACGGGCTTTCCTGAGGCTTTGAGGAAGGTATAGGCCATGGCTCCCCCCACCAGAACTTTGTCCGCATGGGACATCAGATTCTTCAAAACGGGAATTTTGTCCGAGACCTTGGCCCCTCCCGCTATGAGAACATAGGGATGGGCAGGGTTCTTCAGAACCCTGGACAGGTTCTCCACCTCCTTTTTCACGAGAAAACCCGCACCCTTTAAGGGAACCAGCCTGGCCAGGGCGTGAACCGAGGCGTGGGCTCTGTGGCATGTGCCGAAGGCGTCGTTCACATAGACCTCAATGCCCTCCGCCAGCTGGCGGGCAAATTCCTCGTCGTCCCCTGTCTCCCCCGGATGGAACCTGAGGTTTTCCAGAAGGAGAACCTCCCTTTCCCCCAGGGATTTCTTCATCTGCTGGGCTAAGGGTCCCACGGTTTCCGGGCAGAACTTCACCTCAGCTCCCAGTAGTTCCGCCAGGCGTTGAGCCACGGGTTTCAGGGATAGCTCCGGCTTTCTCTGTCCCTTGGGCCTTCCCAGGTGGGAGGCTAAGATTATCCTGGCCCCCTTTTCTTGGAGAAATTTGATGGTGGGAAGAGCGGCTTTTATCCTGGTGTCGTCTTCCACCCTGCCGTCCTTCAGGGGAACATTGAAGTCAACCCTTAAAAATACGGTTTTACCCTGGACCGGAAGCTGCTCCACATATTTCATAACTTCCTCCCCACCATTTCCGCCAGCTCCGCCAGGCGGTTGGAATATCCCCATTCGTTGTCGTACCAGGCGAGAACTTTAATCAGGGTTCCATCCACCACCTTGACGAAGGGAAGGTCCACGGTGGCAGAATAGGGATTCTTTATGTAGTCGGTGGAGACCAGGGGTTCATCGCTTACAGCCAGAATGCCCTTAAGTTCACCCTCTGCCGCCTTTACGAAGGCCTCCTTTACCTCATCGTCGGTGGTGGGCTTCTTAACCTCCACCACGAAGTCTATAAGGGATGCATCCGGGGTGGGTACTCTTATGGAGATGGCGTGGAGTTTTCCTTTGAGATGGGGGAGGACCTCCATTATGGCCTTGGCAGCTCCGGTGGTGGTGGGAATCATGCTGAGGGCAGCGGCCCTGGCCCTGCGAAGGTCCTTGTGGGGAAGGTCCAGAATTCTCTGGTCATTGGTGTAGGAGTGGACGGTGACCATCTGTCCGTGGACGATTCCGAAGTTTTCATCTATTACCTTGGTCACCGGGGCAAAACAATTGGTGGTACAGGAGGCATTGGATATGATGTGGTGCTTTTCGGGGTCGTAAATCCCATGGTTTACCCCTAAGACTATGGTTACATCGGGTTCCTTGGCCGGGGCAGAGATTATTACCTTTTTAACCGTTCCTCTGAGGTGCTTGGAAGCCCCCTCCCTGTCCCTGAACCTGCCGGTGGACTCTATAACAATGTCCACCCCGTAATCGGACCAGGGTATCTCCCCCGGGTCCTTTATGGCGAATACCCTTATCTTCTTTCCGTCCACAATAAGGTAATCCCCTTCGTAGGAAACCTCCTTTTCATACTTGCCCATAACCGAGTCGTACTTTAGAAGGTGCGCTAAGGTATGGGCGTCGGTTATGTCGTTTATTGCCACTATTTCAAAGTCCTTAAGGCCAAAGGATGCTCTGAAAAAATTCCTTCCTATTCTGCCAAAGCCGTTGATCCCGATTTTAACCATTTTTGCACCTCCCTTTTGAATTCCTCCTATAATTTATTATCTGCGGCCTCTGGTTGTCAATAGAATTTTTTCGTAGGATAATTAAGAAACAATGGAGGTTACCATGATAGAGGAAAGGAAAATAACCGAAGCCATAATAAGGAGCTACACGGAGAAACTTCTCCAGCACCTGGAAAACGATGTCCTGATAGCCGGAAGCGGCCCCTCAGGGCTGGTGGCGGCCTATTATCTGGCGAAGCAGGGGTTAAAGGTGGCGATTCTTGAGAAGAAGCTCAGCATAGGCGGAGGGATATGGGGAGGCGGCATGATGTTCAATTCCATAGTGGTACAGAGGGAGGGGAAGGAGGTTATGGACGAGTTCGGGATGCCCTCCCGGGAGTTCGCTCCTGGGTACTTTGTGGCCGATGCGGTTCTTGTGGCCAGTCTTTTGGCGTCCAAGGCCCTTCTGGCCGGGGCTGTGATCTTCAACGGTATTCTCTTGGAGGATGTGATACTCAAGGAGGGCAGGGTAGGGGGGGCTGTTATCAACTGGTCAGCGGTGCAGGTGGCAGGACTTCATGTGGACCCCCTGGCCCTTCATTCCAGGTTTCTCATTGACGCCACCGGCCACGATGCCGAGGTGGTGAAGGTTCTCCAGGAGAAGAGCAGGGTAAAGCTGAAAACCCCCTCCGGCAAAATGGAAGGGGAGAGGTCCATGTGGGCCGACAAGGCAGAAGGCTTCGTGGCCTCCAACACTAAAGAGGTGTTTCCAGGACTTATAGTGGCAGGGATGGCCGCCAACGCCACCTTCGGAGGTCCAAGAATGGGGCCTATCTTCGGCGGCATGTTTCTCTCGGGAAAAAGGGCCGCCGAAATTATCCTTGAAGAAATCAGGGGGTGAAAATGGCTCAAAAGAATGTCCTCCCCTTTGAAGAACCTATTGTAAAGTTGAGGGAGGAGATAAGAGAACTTCAGAGAAGGAGGGATGAGGAGGCCAGGCTCAGGGAAAAGGAATTGATGGAGGAACTGGAGAGGGAATGGAAGAGAATTACCTCATCCCTCAACCGGTGGCAGAAAACCCTTCTTGCCCGCCATCCCCTCCGTCCTTATACCTTAGACTACATTTACCGCCTCTTTGACGATTTCGTGGAATTTCACGGCGACAGGCGATTTGCCGACGACCCGGCCATAGTGGCAGGTTTTGGCTTTTATCACGGAATTTCCGTGGCAGTGGTGGGCCATCAAAAGGGAAGAACCACCCAGGAAAGGTTAAAGAGGAACTTCGGCCAGGCCAATCCTGAGGGTTATCGCAAAGCCATAAGGGTAATGAAGATGGCGGAGAAGTTCCGCAGGCCGGTCATAACCTTCATAGACACCCCTGGAGCCTATCCTGGAATAGGCTCAGAGGAGAGGGGACAGGCGGAGGCCATAGCCTACAACCTCATGGAAATGGCGGGGCTTAAGGTTCCCATAGTGTCGGTGGTTATAGGGGAAGGGGGGAGTGGAGGTGCCCTGGGCATAGGGGTGGCGGATAGAATCCTGATGATGGAATTTTCCATTTACTCAGTGATTTCCCCGGAGGGATGCGCTGCTATTTTGTGGAGGAATCAGGGGGCAGTGGAGGAGGCGGCGGAGAACCTGAAGCTCACAGCCCAGGACCTTTATTCCTTCGGCATAGCCGACGAGATAATACCGGAACCCCCGGGAGCTGCCCATAGCTTCCCGGAGATGGCGGCCAAGACGGTGGACGAAGTCCTCTGGAGGAACCTGCAGCAGCTCATGGAAATGGACCCCCAGGAGAGGATAGAAAGGAGATACGAGAAGTATAGAAAAATAGGGGTTTTCCGTGAGGAGACTAACACCTGAGGAAGTAGAGTTTGAAATTCCCGAGGAGCTGGTTCCCCGGGATTTTTCCAGGCTTAAGAGGGTTAAGGGGATAATCGGCCAGGAAACCGCCTTAAAAGCCCTTAAATTTGGCCTTAGCATAACCAAGAGGGGCTTCAATGTCTTTGTGGCCGGTGAGCCGGGAACCGGGAGAACTTCCGCCGTAAAAGCCTTTCTTGAGGAAATAGCGGCCAAGCGGAAAACTCCTCCCGACCTCGTTTTCGTCAACAACTTTCAGGACCCCTACTCTCCCATTCCAATATTCCTCAAACCAGGGGATGGAAAGAGGCTGGTGGAGGTCCTCTCCCGGGCCATCAACGAACTTCTGGATTATGCCATAAGGATGGAGGCCAGCGAGGAGTTCAAGAAGGCCACGGAAGATAGAAGAAAGGAGTACGATAGAAAACACGAGGAATTCATTAAGAAGCTCAACCAGCTGGCCCTGAGCATGGGGTTTGTCCTGGAGGTTTCCCAGGGAGGGGTGGCCATAATCCCCTTAAAGGACGGCAGGAAGATCCCCCAGGAGGAATTTCAGAAACTGCCGGAGGAGGAGAAGAAGGAGATTCAGAGAAGGCGACAGCAACTGGAGGAGAAAATAGAGGAGCTTTCCAGGGCGAAGAAGGAGATGGACCAGCAGATGAGAAAAGCCATAGGGGAGGCGGTGAAGCAGATTCTGTCCGGGAAATGGGACGAATTAATGGGGGATGCTGTGCGAATTCTTTCCCAGAGCAAGGAAGGGAGAACATACCTTCGCCAGGCCAAGGAGGCCTTTTTGCAGATACCCCAGGAGGTCAAGGGGGTTCCCGCAGATGAAAGGGACAGCTGGTTAAAGGAGGTAAAGAAGAGATTTTCCGTCAACCTTGCCGTGGATAATTCCAAGCTCCGGGGAGCACCCCTTATAATAGAAACAAATCCCACCTACAAGAACCTCTTCGGAGTTATAGAAAGGGAGGCAGTTTACGGAACTTATACCACGGACTTCACCATGATTAAGGTAGGTTCCCTTCTTAAAGCCAACGGAGGCTTTCTTATAGTCCACGCCGAGGATATGACCAATCCCCTTGTCTGGAAAAATCTCAAGAGGGCTTTGGATACAGGATGGGTCAGAATAGAGGACCTGGAGAGCCTTTTAAACCCCGTTTCCACCAAGGGAATAAAGCCCCTTCCCATACCCGTGGATGTTAAGGTCATCCTCATAGGTTCCTACGGCATGTATTCCCTTCTCTATCGTCTGGACCCCGAGTTTAAGGAGGTGTTCAGGATAAAGGCGGAGTTCGATTGGTCCATGCCCATAAACAAAAAAAATCTGAGGGCCCTGGCCTCCTTCTTCAGGACCTATATTGAGGAGAGGGGATATCTTCCCCTCACCGTGGATGGATTCAAGGAGATGGTTAAATACCTGGCAAGACAGGTGGAAGGACGGGACAGGATGAGCACCAATTTTGGGCTTATGACCGAAATATTAGCGGAGGCGGACTTCCTTGCCAAGGAAGGGGGAAGAGGGGGTATAGATGCCCGGGCAATTAAGCAAGCCATAAGTCAGAGGGAGGAGAGGATTTCCATCTTTAAGAGGAAGGAAATGGAGTTCTTCAAGAAAAACATCCTCAGGCTGGAGGTCAGCGGAAGGAAAGTTGGGCAGATAAACGGCTTGACCTATGTCAGCATTGATGGCCTTCGTTTCGGGCGTCCGGTGAAAATAACCGCCACCGCCGCCCCTGGAAAGGAGGGAATTGTAAACATAGAGAAGGAAGCGGCCCTTTCAGGCCCCATCCACACCAAGGGAGTTTGCATCATAAACGGACTGCTGGCCGAGAGGTTTGCCAGGGACTTTCCCCTTACCCTTTCGGCCAGGGTGGTTTTTGAACAGAGCTATTCGGAAATAGATGGGGATTCGGCCTCCGCCGCAGAATTTGTGGTTCTTCTTTCCGCCATAACCGGACTGCCGGTAAGGCAGAACTTTGCCCTTACCGGATCGGTTAATCAGAAGGGGGAGATTCAGGCGGTGGGGGGCGTTAACGAAAAAATAGAGGGTTTCTTTGAGGTTTGCAGAATGAAGGGACTTAGAGGGAAAAAGGGGGTGGTCATCCCGGCGGACAACCTTCTGGACCTGAACCTAAGGGATGAGGTGCTTCACGCTGTAAGGGAAGGTAAGTTTGAAATTCACACGGCTCAAAACATAGAGGAGGTGGCGGAATTTATGATGGGCAGGCCCTTTGAGGAAATAAGGAAGAGGGCTACGGAAAAGCTCCGTCGCTTTTACTCCCTTTCCAGGGAGGGATAATAGGGTTCCTGGAAAATCTTCTCCAGCTCCCGCTGGCTTAGATACCGCCATTGTCCCTTTTTTAAGTTTCCGAGGCGGAGGGAGCCTATGGCTTCCCTCTTAAGATAGACCACCCGGAATCCGTAGGATAGGAAAAATCTCCTCACCACCCTCTTCATTCCTTCGTGTAGAATTATCCTGTATTTTTTCCTCCCCAGCCTTTGAAGGAGGTCCGGTACCACCCTCCTGCCATGGATGAAGGTTCCCTTCCTCATGTTCCCCAGCATCTGTGGTGGCACTTCCCTGTCGGTTTTTACCAAATAGCTCTTTTTTATTCCGAAGCTGGGGTGGGTTATTCTGTAAGCCAGTTCCCCATCGTTGGTGAGTATGAGGAGCCCTTCTGTCTCTTTGTCCAGCCTGCCCACAGGAAACACTCTTTCAGTAACTTCCCCCAGAAGTTCCAAAACGGTTTTTTCCCCGAACTGGGACTTTGTGGAGGTTACAAATCCTGCGGGCTTGTTCAGCATTATGTAAATTTTCTTCTGGGGAAGTTTTACTTCCTTCCCGTCCACCTCCACCCGGTTTTTCCCGGGGATTATTCTTTCCCCAATCTTGGCCGGTCTTCCGTCCACGAAGACCCTTCCCTGCCTTATGAGCTCCTCCGCCTTCCTTCGGGAACATATCCCGGCCATGGCTATGAACTTCTGAAGCTTCATGTCCGCTCTCATTTTCCCCGGACCCATATGGCTCTGGAGGACAGGTTCCCTGCGAAGTCCCGGGCCTGAACCTTTAGAAGGTGTTTACCCTTGGGAATCTTTATCCTGCTGAAGGCAAGCCCCGCATCGTAGTCGTATTCAGGGATAAATCTTTTCTTCCCTATGGAAATGTAGATTTCCTCCGGATTCACTCCGCTTCCCCCGTCGGTTATCTTCACGAATATTTTGCCTTTTTTTATACGAATCCTGCCTATTCTGGGAGGAGCGATGTCCTTAGCCACCACGAAGACGCCCAGAAGCTTGGTTTTTGCCCTCAGGCGGTTTTCCATCAGGGTGGGCTTAAGTAAGGACCATCCCCTGGAGAACTTCCTGTAAATCCCCACGGTGCTGTCAAATTTTCCCTCAAATTTCATTTCCACCGTGGCGGGATTTTTTAAAAGAGCTTCCCTGGGGGTTATGAGGTAGAAAGGGGAGAGGGGCAGGAGTTCCCGGGGGAGCTTCTGGGGGGGGATCCTGGAAACCCTCAGGTTCAGGCCCGGAAAGCTTCCCGGGAGGGCTTTGATTTTTATTTCAGAGGCAGAGTTTGCTATGCGAAAATGGAATCCCTGTACTGTTAGCTCTTCTTCCCCGGGGCTTAGCACCGAAAAGCATTCCCCCTGACAAAACATGGGGGAAGCAATGGTTCCCCTGGGCAATACTACCCTTTCCCATCCTATGTGGGCTTCTATTCTCCTGGGGCGGAGCTTCTCCCCTGACTTCAGAGCTTTTCCCCTGTAAAGGATTATCCAGGGGGAAGAGAAACCCCCTGCCCTGACCTTGAAGCGTATATACCCCTGCGAAGGAATTCTCCCCTTAACCCTTTCCCATCCCTTTACTCCCCATTTATGGGGGCAGCAAATCCCTTTCAGGGAGAAGGGAGAAGGCCAGTGGCGGAGAAGAAGTTGCACCCGGGAGGAGTTTCCCCGTATGTTCTGGCCGATAACCCTCAGGGTGTGCTCTCCCTTCTCAATACAAAGGGGAGGGGAGGAGAAGGGCGGAATCACATAATACGGACTTTTGGGGGAGGATAGGGCTAAATTATAGAACCACCCTGCGGTGTGGTTCAGAGAAAACTGAAATTCGTCTCCCCTCAGCTCAAAAACCTTTTTCCCGTCAAAGTAGGCCTGCAAACGGTAAATCCCGCACCTTCCCTTGCATTTCTCGTAGCCTCGGAGGAAAAGCCTGAAGCAACCGTGTACCGGTATTTCTCTCCTTTCCGGAAGCCCGCCGTAAAACCTGGTGGGGCTGAGGCCCACAAAGCTTCCGGGGGAAGCAACTTCAAGGATGTAGGAGCGAAAAACCACCGGACCTGTGCTGGTAGGGAGGAATTTCAGAGGGTTCAGGGGACGGGTTTCCCCTTTCCTTATCTCAAAATGAAGGTGTGGGCCCCCTGCCCCCATGGAGCCACTGTAGCCTATGATCTGGCCTCTTTTTACCTTTATGGGTTTTTCCAGGTAATAATTGCCTATATATTTTCTCCCGATTTTTTTCCCCAGGCTTCTTATAAGGTCCTCCAGGCCAAGCCGCCGGTTTTCAAACCTCAAAAGATGGCCGTATACCGTGACATATCCTCCGGGATGCCTTATGTAAAGGGCCCTTCCGAAGCCGTACCAGTGGTAAAAAATCCTGAAAATCTCTCCTGAGGCCGCTGCCCTCACGGGAAGCCCTGTCCTTCTGTAGGTGCTGAGGTCAACCCCGCTGTGAAAATGGGTGGTTCTGTATTCGTAGAAGGTGGAGGTCAGGGCGGTAAAGGGCTTCAGGGGCCATATAAAACCCTGGGCCTTGAGCAAATAGACGGCCAGGAGGAAGGAAATTCTTTTCACTCTGGATATTTTAAACTAAAGGAGCTTTGAGGGAAACCAAAATTCCGTTATCATTACTACATGATTAATCTTTCCCTTTACTTGAAGAAGGACCTAATTAAATTGGGGGAGGAGCTTTCCAGCAAGGAGGAAGTCCTCCGCAGGATAGCGGAGCTTCTTTCCGGGGGAGGCTATGTGGAGGACCTGGAGAAGGCCTTCTCCGAGCTCAAGAGGAGGGAGGAAATTCAATCCACGGGCATCGGGGGAGGTATAGCCGTGCCTCACCTGCTCTGCGACATAGAGGAGCCCGTGGTGGGATTTATGACCCTGAAGGCCCCTGTAGAATTTGATGCCCTGGACGGAAAGCCGGTGGATGTGGTTTTCTTTACCGCTGCCCCCAATCCCAACCTTCACCTGAGAATGCTGGCCCGCCTGGCCAGGTTGGTTAAATCATCTGGGATAGTGGACAGGATAAGAAAGGCCGAAGGTCCCGAGGAGGCCTACGAGGCCTTTAAGCAGGAGGAGATAAGTCTGTGAAGCTTTTGGTAGCAGTCATAGTGAAAAGGGAAAAGTTTGAGGAACTCCTGGAGGCCCTCATTGAGATAGGGACTCCAGGGATAACCATCCTGGATTCCGTGGGGGCCATAGATTATCTGAAGGAGGAAGTTCCCATCTTCGCAGGTTTCAGGGCCCTTTTTGATGGGAAGACCGCCTTTTCCAAGACCATCTTTTCGGTGATCCCGGATGAGATGGAGGAAGGAGTTCTGAATGAGATTGAAAAGGTCCTGGGGGACCTGGGCAAGCCCGATACTGGAATAGCCTTCACCCTGCCGGTCTCAAAGGTAAGGGGTCTCAGAAAATAGTAACCTTTTCCCCTGAAATTCGTATAAAATTCTTTACCTTTCATAATGAAGGAGGCAGTTATGAGATTGAGAGGTTTGGGTTTCCTTTTATCCTTCTCCCTTTTTCTTTTGGGAGCCTCCCATCCGAGGCTTAAAATACCGAGGCTCCAGGGAAAGATAAAAATTGACGGAAGGCTGACGGAGCCGGCCTGGGAGAAGGCAACGGTGATCTCCCACCTGACCCAGCAGGAACCGGTGGAAAATTCCCCGGCCACGGAGAAAACTAAGGTTTACATCTTCTACGATAAGGACTTCCTTTACATAGGGGTGAAGTGCCTTGACAGTCAACCGGATAGGATAACCGCCTTCTGGATGAAGAGGGATTTTCCCATCAGGGATGACGATTATGTGGAGGTGCTCATAGACCCCTTCAACGACAGAAGAAACGCCTATGTTTTCGCCGTAAATCCCAACGGAGCCAAGTTTGATGGCCTCGTTATAAACAATTCCGAAAGGGTTTACCCGGCCTGGGACGGCATATGGTATGCGGCGGCCAGCAGGGACGGGAAGGGGTGGTATGCTGAGATGGTCATACCTTTTAAAACCCTTTCCTTCAATCCGAAAACCAGGGTC
Organism: Candidatus Aminicenantota bacterium; assembly: GCA_026987025.1. Lineage (GTDB taxonomy): Bacteria > Acidobacteriota > Aminicenantia > S016-38 > S016-38 > JALSNJ01. The sequence goes on from JALSNJ010000040.1 coordinate 73,731, forward strand.
TGGGGTTTTAACATCATGAGGAAGATAAAGAGAAAGATGGAGGAGGACCGCTGGGCTTCCCCCTTTCACCAGGTTTATTTCACCAAGGTGGCGGAGGCGGGATACATAGAGGGGATTGAGAACATCGTGCAGGGAAAGGGTCTTGATGTGAGGCCCTATGGACTGGTGGGTGAGGAAGTGAAGGAGGAAGGAAGCGGAGAAAGGTTGATTTACAACGGAGGTCTGGATGTTTTCTACAACATAACCCCGGCCCTTAAAGCATCCCTTACCTACAACACGGATTTTGCAGAAACGGAGGTGGACGAGCGAAGGATAAACCTCACCAGATTCCCCCTGTTTTACCCTGAAAAGAGGAGGTTTTTCTTGGAGGGGAGCGATATATTTTCCTTCTCCGGAGCCCATCCCTTTTCCTTCATCCCCTTCTATTCCAGGAGGATAGGTCTGGTGGAAGGAGAACAGATCCCCATCCTCGGTGGGGTTAAGGTCACCGGAAGGGCAGGGGATTACAACATAGGGATACTGGACATAGCCACCAAGGATTACGAGGATATCAAAGGAAGAAACTTCTTCGTGACCAGAATCTCCAAGAATATCTGGGACGAATCCCTCATAGGTTTCATTTTTACCAGCGGAAACCCCCAGGGGGATGCCCGAAACTCCCTTTTCGGGGTGGACTTTAAGTACGGAACCTCCAGGTTCCTCAGGGATAAGAATTTATATGTGGTTGGATACTACCTCAGGAGCTTTTCCAGTGACCTGGGCGAAGATTCCCTCTTCGGAGCCTATATAGATTATCCCAACGACACCGTGGACAACTATATAAGCTTTATACAGGTGGGGGAGAATTTTTATCCTGCCCTGGGGTTTGTCATGAGAACAGGGATAAGAAGACTACATGTAGGCCTTTCCTACAATCCCAGGGTGAACGGCAGATTCATAAGGCAGTTTTTCTTTGAGCTTCGGGGAACCGTTACCACTGACCTTAGCGGAAGGGTTGTGGAGTGGAGGCTCTTTACCGCCCCCTTTAATGTTAGAACCCAATCCGGGGAGCACCTGGAGTTCAACTACATGCCCTATTTTGATTACTTAGATTATCCCTTTGAAGTCTACGAAGGCATAGTGATACCCCCCGGCAAATACACCATGGATAAGTTCAGGGTGGAGATAAATACCTCCAGGAAGAGGGCCTGGGTTTTTGACCTTTCCGCCAGATTTGGAGAATACTACACCGGTCACGCCCTTACCCTGGAGACAGGTCTGCAGCTCAAGCCATCCAGGCATTTGAATCTGGAGATCGTCAGGGAAGGCAATTATGTGCGGCTTCCCGAGGGTAATTTCAACGCCCAGGTGATCCAGATAAAGTTTGACATTTATTTTAGCCCCAAAGTTTATTTTCAGAACTACATCCAATACGACGATATAAGCAAGAGCTGGGGCATTAATTCCAGATTCCGCTGGATAATAAAGGAGGGCAACGACCTTTTCCTCGTCTTCAATCAGGGCTGGGGGAATCCTTTAGACCGCTGGTCAGTCCTTTACCGCAAGGCCGAGGTGAAACTTCAATACACCTTCCGCTTTTAATTTATCTTACGATCTGCAGTTCCTGGAGAATTCTTTTAGCCCCCTGGAATTTATCGGTGATGAAGAGCACATACCTGGCGTCCACGGAGATGGACCTGGTGATGGGGGGCCAGAAGTAGTAGTCGCTCACCACGCTTTCCAGGTTGCCGTCAAAAAGGAGTCCCACCAGTTCGCCCCTTCCGTTAAGAACCGGGGAGCCTGAATTTCCTCCCGTGGTATCGTGGGTGGTCAGGAAATCCACGGGGATATCCTGGAGTTCGGGGTCTTCGTAGGGGCCGAAGTCCCTGCTTTGCCAGAGTTTTTTGAGTTTTTCCGGGACTATGAAGGGTTCCCTTCCGGTTTCCTTTTCCATCACTCCCCGGAGGGTCGTCTGGGGAAGGTAGAAGACGGCATCCCTGGGAGAATACCCTTTCACGGTTCCATAGGTCAATCGTAGGGTTCCGTTGGCGTCAGGATACATGAATTCTCCTCCGAAGACCTCCCTCCACAGGGCATAGTACTTGGGCAGGAAATCCAGGGACTTTCCCGAAAGAACCTTGCCCTGTCTTTCCATGGCATCCAGTTCGGGCAAAAGCTCTAAGGCGAATTTTATGAAGGGGTCCTGGCATTTTACTATCCTGCTGTAAGGGGAATTGAAGAGGGCCAGTCTGGTTTTGAGGTCCCCCAGTTTTGTTTTGCTGTAGAGCTCATCAAGGAAGGCCTCTATATTCTTTTCGGAAAAATCCCCGCCAAGCACCCTTTCCACGGCCTTCAACCTGTATTCCTTAGGTACCTTTCCCTGTTGCATGAGGAAGTATTTGAGAACCTGCCTGTCGGTCCAGGGTTCATAGGCCATATCCACCATTTTCAGGCGGATGATGTGGTTTTCCCTATCCCGGTCCATGTAGCCGGGCTTCCTGTCTATGTCCTTCTTCATCCTTTCCCTGGTCCAGTAAACTATCTCCAGGGCAGCCGAGAGCAGCCTTGAACCGTAGGGAAACCATCCGGAGTAAAAGCTCTTCATGGTTAAAGCCTTCCATTCCTGGAAGAACTCCCGGTAGCGGGGCAGAACATCGGAATACTCCGTTTTTAACTCAGGCGATGCTTCAACGGCCTTCAAGAGCTTCTCTTCCAGCCTCTTTTTCTTCTCCACAACCTTCAGCCTCTTAAATCCATCCAGCTGGCCTCTCCAGTTTTTAATGGCGTTGTTGAGGCCTTTGAGAATGCCGGCGTTTTTAAGCCTGGCCAATTTTCCCCTTTTGGATCCCTCCTCCAGGATTTTTATCCAGCCTTCTAAGAATTTTATTCGCCCTGGATAATATTCCTTTTCCATGAATTCTGCGTAAAAGCTGGGCATATACCTCTGGGTGGCCCCCGGGTATCCTAAGATTAACATGAAATCCCCAGGGTTTATGTTTCGGGCGGAAAATTTAAGGTAAACCATGGGCTGGTAGGGGACATTTTTCGGCGAGTATTCTGCCGGCTTACCGTCCGGCCCCACATAAGCCCTGAGAAAGGAAAAATCCCCTGTATGGCGGGGCCACATCCAGTTGTCAATTTCCCCTCCGTAGTTTCCTATGCTGGAGGGGGGAACATAGACTATCCTTATGTCCTTGAGTTCAAGGTAGGTAAAGAGATAATATTTTTCGCCTCCGTAAAAACTACGAATAACGCAGCGATAGCCGGGTTTTTCCCTCCTTTTTATGAGCCTTTTCCTGTTCTTCTCCAGCCTCATGTACCTCTTATAGGGATCCCTTATCTTCATTACCCCCTTGAGGACTTCGCCCGTCACATCCTCCATTTTGAGAAGAACCAGGGCTTTGTAGCCAGGGGCAGGTATCTCATCCTTCATGGTTTCAGCTAAGAAGCCCTTTCTTATAAGGTCAATTCCCCTGCTGGCGCTCTGACGCTGGATAGCTCCGAAGGCCACATGGTGATTGGTTACTATAAGACCTTTCGGGGAGACGAAGGAACCCGTTCCTCCCATCAGGTTCACCACCGCCTGGGAGAGGGAAGGACCTCCCTGCTTCCAGATATCTTCCGGAGTGAGCTGTAGCCCCATGGACTTCATCCTCTGGTAAAGGGCGGGGGTGATCCTTTGAGGTAAAAACATCCCCTCTTCCGAAAATAAATAGAAGAAAGCAGCGGCGAAAGCCAACAGAAAAACGAGAAATTTTCTCATACGGCCCTCCTTGAAGCTTTTACATGAAATTTTACGAAAGGGAGGAAAAAAAGTTTACAAAATAAAAAAACCCCGTCCTTTCGGACGGGGCGAAGAATTATTAGATAAGCTTACTGCTTAGTCCTGGGTCCGCAGACAAGCTGACCGTTGGAGAAAATGATCTCCCGGTCAAACTCAGCGAGGGTGGTGGGAGGGTCGTAGAGGGTAAAGTTGGCTCCTATAGCGCAGTCACAGATGTCTCCGCAGCTGGCGTTCTTTCCAGGGGAGCCCACTATGTAGTCTCCTGGATCCGTGTTGTACTGATACTGAAAGGTGTGTCCCCAGGCATCAATAGTCTTCAGAGCCTGGATGTAGAAGCCGCTGTTCTGGGTAAGAACTGCCAGGTCAGTGGGGGGAGTGTTGTTGTCCAGCCTGTACTCCTCAATGGCCGTGGCGATGTTCCTCAGGTCGGCCATGGTGGATTTCTGTTTGGATTTCTGGATGGCCACCATAAGGTTGGGGATCAGAATGGCGGCCAGAATTCCGATAATGGCCACCACGATGAGCAACTCAATAAGGGTAAATCCCTTTTGTCTTTTTCTCATCGTTTACCTCCTTAAATTTTTATTTTTCAACTTATTAACAGCAAGAAGCATGCCAGACAGAAGGGTTTTTACAGGCCCCATCTCCCTCGCGTTGACAAAATTTTTAAGGGTTGTTGACAAAAATTGTCAAACAAGCTCCAACAGCCTTTCAAAAACCTCCTCCACCGAGATTTCCCTTATGTTTTCCTTCTTTATAATGTTTTCCTTCTGGTTCCAGGGAGCTGTGAGCTCAGGGTGGGTGGCGCTTCCAAAGAGGGAGAGGACCGCTGTTCCCATGGCGTCCGCCAAGTGGATGGGTCCGGTGTCGTTGCCGCAAACGATTCTTGCCCGGGCTAAGATCTCCTTCAATCCAAGTATATTTGGAGTGGAGTAGGGGAGGTTTCCGGAGGCCTCCTGAAGGAGCTCCTTTTCCTTCTCAGAACCCACATATAAAACCGAAAGTCTTTTCCCCCTTAGCCTTTCCCCCAATTCCCTGTAGTTTCTGGCAGGCCACCTTTTTGACGCCCTGGAGCCCCCAGGGATGAGGACCACATCTATTTCCTTTTCCTGAACCGGTGGCCTCAGGCGAACCTCGGCTTTTAGTTTTTTGCCCATTAAATATTCCGCCAGCCTGAGGTACTGCAGAACCTGATGCTGTCTTTCCCATGGGACCCGGTCCGTAAGGAGCGCTCCCCTCATATCCTTAGGGTATCCCACCCTTCTTTTAATTCCGCAAATCAGAAAGTTAAGGGCTGAGGAGAAGGAATTGGTGAAAAGAAGACCGATTTCCCGAACCGGGGCGCAGGAGAAAAGGTGGCGGAAAGGGTATATCCCCCGATAGAAACCCTCGCCGTAAAAAAGCTCACCGAGCCATGGTTTTCCCAGAAGGTAAACCTTAAATTCCTTAGACAGATTCCTGAGGGCCCCTACGGCCATGACAGAGTCGCCGAGCCAATTGGGCATTCTTACCAGAATCTCTTTCATGGTGAATATGTTAAAATTTTTTCCGTGCTTTTGGAAGTATTTACTTATCTGTTGGCCCCCTTTCCCCTTTTTTATTTTTACGCCTCCAGCAAGTTGAAGGGCCGGGAGTTTGAAGTTAAAGGAAAGTTTAACCCTCCTGACCTGCCCTCCAAGGAAAAGAGGCGCCTTTGGTTCCACGGGGTTTCCGTGGGGGAGGTGCTTTCCCTGGCTCCGCTTCTGAAAAGGATGGCAGAGGAGGATTTTGAGCTCCTTCTCTCCACCACCACCTCCACCGGTTATCGTGTGGCCAAGAGGAAATTTCCATCCGTTCCGGTGTTTTATTTTCCCCTGGACCTTCCTCATGTGGTGGAAAAATTCCTCAAGAGGATACAACCCGACGGCATCGTAATAGCCGAGACGGAGTTGTGGCCCAATTTTATTAAAAGAGCCTGTAAAAGGGATATAAAGCTGTTCATAGTGAATGGAAGGCTTTCTTTAAAGAGCCTTCGCTGGTATAAAAGAATAAAGCCGTTGATGAAGAACCTGCTGGGCTGTTTCCACTGCATCTGCGTTCAGAACGAGGAATATCGTCAACGCTTCCTTCAAATAGGGGCACCCCGGAATAAGCTCTTTGTAACCGGGAACATGAAGGCGGATTTTGAGATAAAACCGGAGGTTTCCCTGAAAATAAAGGAACCTTACATAGTGGCCGGTAGCACCATGGACAGGGAGGAAGATGCCTTTGTTCTGGAGGCTTTTAAAGGTTTTGACAAAAGGGGAAAGCTGATAATAGCCCCCAGGCACCCTGAAAGGGCCGAGCAGACCCTGGAAGCCGCCCTGGAGGCCGGCTTTCTTCCGGTGAGAAGGACAGCTTGGGACGGAAGGGGAGATTGGCAGGTCATGGTGCTGGATACCATGGGGGAGCTTGCAGGCCTTTACGAAGGAGCCCTGCTTTCCATCATCGGGGGAAGCATCAAGCCCTTCGGAGGACACAACCTCCTGGAGCCGGCATATTTTTCCTCCCCCATAGCCTTTGGTCCCCACATGGAAAACTTCTTTGATTTAGCGGAACAGTTCCTGAGCGAGGGAGCTGCCCTCCTTTTTAAAAACCCCGAGGAGCTGAGGTATATCATTGAGAAGGCCTTTGGCGGGGAATTGGAGGAAGTGGGCCGAAGGGCCAGGGGGCTTCTGGAAAAGTTAAAAGGAGCGGTGAATGATAATGCTTCTTTCATATTATCAGCTTTTAAAAGTCCTTAGTCCCCTGGTTTTCCTTTACCGGTGGGGGGTTTTTCTCAGGAGGTTTTTTACAAAGGGTAAGGTCCCTCCCCTTCCGGTGGTCTCTGTGGGGAACATAGCCTTCGGCGGAACCGGCAAGACCCCCGTTAGCATCCACATCGCTAAGGTTATGGCGGAAAAAGGGAGGAAGGTGGGGGTTGGCTTAAGAGGATACGGAGGAAGGGTGAGGCTGAAGAGTTATCCGCCCCACCAATGGATAGATCCCCGGGAGGCCGGGGACGAGGCTGCGGTGCTCAGGGAGAATCTCCCCTGGGCCTGGGTCTTCGTGGGTAAGAAAAGGGAAGAATTGGCGAGGAAAGCCAGGGAAAAGGGTCTTGACCTTCTCATTCTGGACGATGGTTTTCAACATTTAAGCCTTAAAAAAATAGAGATTGTGCTCCATTCGGAAAAAATCAAGGGCTTTTACCTCAGGGAAGCGAAAAAGGCCCTGGACTTTGCCCACATAATCTTAGTCCCGGAGGGGGAGGAATTTCCCGGAGCTTTCCGTTACAGACTTTTTCCCTCGGAAATTCCAAAGGAGGAGGTTTTCGTTTTCTGCGGGATAGGTAGGCCCGAGAGGTTCTTAGGGTTGTTTCCCAAGGTTAAGGATAGATTGGTTTTCCCGGACCATTACCCTTACTCTCCTCAGGATTTGGAGGAAATTTACGCCAGAAGCAGGGGATATCCCATATACACCACGGAGAAGGACCTGGTGAAGGTCAGGGTTCTCAGCAATTTCAGGGGAGGGATTTCCGCGGTAAAATGGCTGGCGGAGGTGGAGGAGGGAGCGCTTTTGGCCCTGGAGGAATTCTTGAAATCCTGGCCTTCTGTCCTAAAATAAAATTTATGAAGGTGAAACTTATTGAAAACCTGCACTGGTTAGGGCATGCCAGTTTTTTGCTGAATGCAGGGGGTAAAAACATATATTTTGACCCCTACAATTTGAAGGAGGACCTGCCCAGGGCCGACATTATTCTCATAACCCATCCCCATTTTGATCACCTCTCGCCGCAGGACATAGAGAAGGTGTGGAGAAAAGGGACTGTGATAGTTCTTCCGGAGGGAGCGGCTTCCAATCTTGCATACCAGAATTATGTGAAGCTGAGACCAGGAGAGGAGATTACCCTGGGGGAATTTAGAATAAAAGGAATTCCCGCCTATAACCTGAACAAGGCCTTCCATCCTAAGGAAAAGGGATGGCTGGGATACATAGTGGAGACTCCGGAGGGAAGCCTTTATCATGCAGGGGATACGGACTTTATCCCTGAGATGAATGGGCTTAAGGCGGATGTGGTCCTTTTGCCGGTGGGGGGAACTTACACCATGGACTGGTCCCAGGCCGCCGAAGCTGCCAGGGCCATGGAGGTCAAGGTGGCGGTGCCAATGCACTGGGGAAAGATAGTGGGCTCCCGGAGGGATGCGGAGCTTTTCGCAGAGAGCTTTCCTTCGGCAGTGCTGCTGGAGGAGGAATGAGAAGGGAGAGAGCCTGGAACCAGCTCAGGAAGATAGAGGTTTATCCCGATTATTTGAAGTATGCCGAGGGTTCGGCCCTGGTAAGGTGGGGCGACAATATAGTCATAGTGGCGGCATCGGTGGAGGATAAGGTCCCTGGCTGGCTCAAGGGGAGCGGAAAGGGGTGGGTAACCGCCGAATACAATATGCTTCCCCGCTCTACTGACAAGAGAAAGCTGAGGGAAGGAAGGGAAACGAAGGTTTCCGGAAGAAGCTACGAAATACAGAGGCTCATAGGCAGAGCCCTCAGGGCGGTTATAGACCTGGAAATGCTGGGGGAGAGGACGGTTACCGTAGATTGCGATGTGATACAGGCGGATGGGGGGACCAGGATGGCCAGCCTTCTGGGGGGGGTTATATCCGTCTATTCCGCTTTTAAAAAAATGGTTTACGAGAACCAATTGTTTGACAACCCCATGAAGGAGCTCATCGCCGGGATAAGCCTCGGGATCGTGAATGGCCAGCTCCTGGTGGACCTGGATTACGAGGAGGACTCCCAGGCGTATTTGGACCTTAACTTAGTGGCCACCGAAAAAGGTGAGCTGGTGGAGGTTCAGGGTACCGGCGAAGGAGGGAGTTTTTCTAAGAAGGTGCTCGTGGAAATGATAGAAGTGGGGGTGGAGAAAGCCCTGGAGATCGTTCAGCTGGAAAGGGAGGTTCTTGGGCTATGAAAAGGAAGTTCCTCGCTTTGATTTTCACACTTTCCCTGTTGGGGGCTGATTTTCAATTTCCGGTGCTTGATCCTATGGGGGTTTTGCCCGCCTCGGCCCTCACGACCCTAGCCCAGGAGTCAGGGGTTTTTTACAATCCTGCCCTGGCTGCCTTTAATTTCCCATCGCTCCAGTACTCCCAAGGTTTTTATTCCATGGACTGCTCAGGGCTATTTTCATATCTGGAAAAGGGAGAAAGGCCCGGCGGGGAAGTTCTGGAATCCTCCCGGGGAAAATTCTCCCATGCCAGCTTCACCAGAAACATTTACATAAGCGGAAGGGGGGGAGCCTTCGGCTATGTCTATTTCAAAAATTTGAACCTTTCCCCCAAGGAAGACCTTTCCGGCCTTCGTTATACTTTGAGGGAAGAGAAACAAATTTTCTTTTCCAAGGCCTATTTTTTGAAGGCCAACAGGGTTTTTATGGGAGTAACCACTAAATATGTATTCTACCGAAACTGGGATTTTTCCCTTCCATTGCAGGACGAAAGAAACTACTCCCCTCCCTCTGAGTTGCTTTCCCTTCAGGAGGGTGAGCCCAGTGAAGGAAAGAGGTTAAGCCTGGATCTGGGCTTTGCCGGTTTTTTAACACCCAGGATAATAGCTTCCGTGTCCTTGCTGAACCTTCCGGTAAGTAAAGGGGAAAAATTTACTCCGGAGTACTTCCTTGGGGCCCTTTCCTACAAACTTTCGGGTTCCTTCTACCTGTCAGCAGGGGCGGACCTGAGCTCCTATAAAAATAGATATTTTTTCTCCGGGCTTTTTGATATAAAAATTTTAACCCTTGGTTTAGGCATCAGAGAATGGGATGGGAGAAGGTTTTACGGAGCTTACGGGGCTTTGAGGTACAGAAGGTTAAGTTTGAGAACGGGCTTGAGTTTTAACCAGGAAGGAAAGAGCGGCTTTTTGATTTCCCTTGCCATTACAAATGCGTTTTAGATATAATTTTAGAAAAGGAAAGACTTAAGGAGATAGATAATGGCCAGCAAACTGGGAGAACTTTTAGTGAAGGAAGGGATCATAACCCCTTCCCAGCTGGAAGAAGCCCTGGAATATCAGAGGCTTCACGGAGGCAGGCTGGGTTCAATCCTGATAAAATTTGGCTTTGCCACCGAGGACCAGGTTACCTCCATACTTTCTAAACAGTATGGTTATCCTTATATAAACCTTTCAAAGTTTGAGCTTTCTCCAAAGGTAAAGGAGTGGGTCCCTGCAGAAATTGCCCGCAAGTACATGCTGGTACCTGTGGACAGGGCGGGAGCCACCCTGACCGTTGCCATGGCGGATCCCACCAACCTTTACGCCGTGGAGGAGCTGAAGTTTTTGACGGGTCTCAACATACAGCCGGCGGTGGCTTCAGAATCTGCCATAATGGAGGCCATTGAAAAGCTCTACGGTTCCGAACACGAGATAGAGGTGAAGGAGGAGATGGATGAGATCATGGGGGAAAGTCTGGATGAGCTGGCGGACTTAGACCTGGACGAGGAGGGCCTTGAACTTCTGGAGGAGGAAGAGGAGGCGGATATAAGGACCCTGAGCAAGGAAGCTGAGGAGAAGCCGGTGGTGAGGCTGGTGAACCTCATCCTAAGGGAGGCCATAAACAGGGGGGCTTCTGACATCCATATAGAACCATACGAAAAGGAACTCAGGGTCCGCTACAGGATAGATGGGGTTCTTCATCAGGTGATGACCCCTCCCCTGAGGATGAAGGACGGTATAGTCTCCAGGATAAAGATCCTCTCCCATCTTAATATTGCCGAGAAGAGGCTTCCCCAGGATGGAAGGATAAAGATGAAGGTCAAGACCGACGAGGGGAGAAAGAAGGAAGTGGACATGAGGGTTTCCATTCTTCCCACCATTTTTGGGGAGAAGGTTGTTATCAGAATACTGGACAGGGACCAGCTTCGTCTTGACCTTACCCAGCTTGGTTTTGAGCCGGAAAGCCTGGAGAAATTCAAGAGGGCCATAAAAAGACCCTGGGGAATGATCTTAGTTACCGGGCCCACAGGTTCCGGAAAGACCAACACCCTTTACTCCGCCCTTTCAACCTTAAACACTCCCGAAGTTAACATAATGACCGCCGAGGACCCCGTAGAATTTAACCTCTACGGGATAAATCAGGTGCACATAAGGGAGGACATAGGGCTAACCTTCGCATCGGCCCTCAGGGCTTTCCTGAGGCAGGACCCCAACATAATCCTGGTGGGGGAGATAAGGGATTTTGAAACAGCGGAGATAGCCATAAAGGCAGCCCTTACCGGTCACCTCGTCCTTTCCACTCTCCACACCAACGACGCTGCCAGTGCGGTGACCAGGCTTATAAACATGGGAATTGAACCCTTCTTAGTGGCCACCTCGGTGGTGGCCATAGTGGCCCAGAGGCTGGTGAGGAGGCTCTGTACCAAGTGTAAAGAGGAGGCAGAGGTTTCGCCCCAGGTGCTTATAGAGCTGGGTTTTACCCCGGAGGAGGCAAAGAACATTACCGTCTACAAGCCCGTTGGTTGCAAATATTGTAATAACACGGGGTATAAAGGAAGGATCGGACTTTTTGAGGTGCTGGAGGTCACCGAGGAGATCCAGGAGCTCATACTTTCGGGAGCCTCCTCGGCTGAAATAAGAAGAAAGGCCATAGAGCAGGGGATGATAACCCTGAGAAGGAGCGGTCTTGAAAAGATAAAACAGGGGATCACTTCCATAGAAGAGGTGGTGAGGGAGACCGTTAAGTACTAAGGAGGAAATGGATGGCGTTAACTCTGGTGGAACTTTTGAGGATGATGATAGAAAGAGGAGGAACTGACCTTCACATTACCACTGGTTCGCCCCCGGTCATAAGGGTAAACGGAGCCTTAGAGAGGCTTAACTTTCCTCCCCTTTCCCCTTCCGATACTAAAAGCCTCATTTATTCCATACTCACCGATACGCAGAAGCACAGGTTTGAAGAAAATTGGGAAATAGACTTTTCCTTCGGAATCAAAGGACTCGCAAGGTTTAGGGCCAATGTTTTCATGCAGAGGGGGGCTGTGGCCGGAGCGTTCAGAAGGATTCCCTACGAGATAAGGAGTTTTGAAGAGCTGGGCATTCCTCCGGTGGTGAAGAAGTTCTGCGAAAAGCCCAGGGGTCTTATTCTGGTTACCGGCCCTACGGGGTCTGGAAAATCCACCACTTTGGCTACCATGATAGACAAGATCAACAGGGAGAGGCCCGTCCACATAGTTACCATTGAGGACCCCATTGAATACCTCCATTCCCACAAGAAGGCACTCATAAACCAGAGGGAAATTCACACTGATACTAAGTCCTTCCATAATGCCTTAAGGTCGGTGCTGAGGGAGGACCCCGATGTGGTCCTTATAGGTGAGATGAGGGACCTGGAGACCGTGGAGGCTGCTCTTCGCATAGCAGAAACCGGTCACCTTACCTTGGCTACCCTCCACACCAACTCCGCTGCCCAGACCATAACCAGAATCATAGATATCTTTCCTCCCCATCAGCAGGCTCAGGTAAGAACCCAGCTCTCCATGATACTGGAAGGGATCGTTACCCAGGCTCTTCTCCCCAGGGCCGACGGCCGGGGAAGAATTCTGGCAACAGAGATTTTGGTTCCCACCCCCGCCATCCGAAACCTCATAAGGGAGGACAAAATCCATCAGATCTACTCCTCCATGCAGACCGGCCAGGAAGCCACCGGTATGCACACCTTCAACCAGTCCTTGGCAGCCCTTTATTTTAAGAGGTTAATAACCCTGGAAACCGCCATGGGTGCCAGCTCCTATCCTGAGGAGCTCCACGACCTTATAAGAAGAGGGCCCATGTCCGTGAGGCATATTTACACGCCGCCCCCCATGGCGGGTATAATTGAAACCGGAAGAAAAACCATGTAGGAGGTAAGGATGCCTGTTTTCGTATTTAAGGGTATCAATAGAATGGGGCAGATGGTTAGCGGCGAAAGAGCTGCTCCCTCTGAGGAGGATGTAAGAAGGGCACTTTTAAGGGAAGGAATTCGTATATCCTATTTAAAGAAAAAAGGCTTAGAACTGAAGCTCCCCAGACTCCGTAAGGCAGCCAGTCTGAAGGAGCTGGCCATTTTCACCAGGCAGCTTTCGGTGATGGTCAACGCTGGGCTGGCCATAGACCAGGCCCTCTCAGCTCTGGCGGAGCAGCAGACCAACAAAAGATTTAAGGCCATTCTTGAGAAGGTGACGGAGGATGTAAGGGGGGGAAGCTCTCTTTCCAACGCCTTCGCAAAACACCCCCAGATATTTGATTCTCTCTATGTGAACATGGTGGCGGCAGGGGAGACCGGTGGAACCCTGGACATAATCCTGCAGAGGCTTGCTGAATATCTGGAAAAAATTAAGGCCCTGGTCAACAAGATAAAATCCGCCCTGGCCTATCCCATAGCTGTTCTGGTCATTGCGATTCTAATTACAGCCTTCATACTCTGGAAGGTTATCCCGGCCTTTGCAAAGCTATACCACGACTTAGGCGCGGAGCTTCCTCTTCCTACCCAGATGGTTATAGCTGCCAGCAATTTCCTTGTAAACCGCGTCTATATCTGGCTGGGAGGTCTTATTGGTCTGATTTTCCTCTACAAGCTCTATTCTTCAACATCTATGGGAAGACAGACCATAGATAAGATTAAACTCAAGATCTGGATCATAGGGCCCCTGATTCTGAAGGGAGCTCTGGCCAAGGTCATGAGAACCTTGGCCACTCTGGTCACCTCAGGGGTGGACATACTCCTTGCTTTGGAGATAGCAGCCAAGACCGCCGGCAATTCTGTAATAGAAAAACTAATTCTGGATGCCCGGGAGGAAGTGGCAGCAGGTAAAAGCCTCAGCGAGCCTCTTAAGAAGAGTCCCTACATTCCAATTATGATCAGCCAGATGATAGAGGCTGGAGAGGCCACCGGTGCCATGGATACCATGCTGAACAAAATAGCGGACTTTTATGAAGATGAGGTGGATACTGCCGTAAGCGCTCTGATTTCGGTCCTGGAACCAATCATGGTTCTTTTCCTGGGAGGTCTGGTGGGAGGCATAGTAATTTCCATGTACCTTCCCATCTTTACCCTCCTGGGAAGATTTTGATGCCCCGAAAGATACTAAAGCTAATAGAGATAAGGCTATTTACGGGCTTCTTTTTGCTATTATCCATAATAATAATCCAGCTGGCCTTTCTCAACCTTTTCCCGGTAAAATTTTTCTTTTCCTTTCTCGGCCTTCTTTTTACCCTATCCGTTTTGTACCTTTTCCTTCTGAGGATGGGAATTAGCGAGGGCTTTTTGATAAATATACAGATAGCGGGGGATTGGTTCCTGATTACTTACCTGATTTTAAACACCGGAGGTTACGAAAGTCCGCTTTACTTCCTTTTCGTTTTTCTTCTCCTGGAAGCCTTTTACTTTTTCAAAGACAGGAAAACCCTGCTCATAATTTCCCTGACCCCCCTGCTTTCCTACCTGATTTTTGCCTTTACCTCCTTTTACTTCAAGGTGCCCAACATAGACTTTGATTACAGCGATTTTACCACGGGGCTTTTAATTTACGCTTTAGGATTTCCTGCCCTGGCATACATGCTGGTGGTATCCCGGGAGGAGCTTCGGAAGCTTACGACAAAGATAATAGCCAAGGAGGAGGAGAAGAACTTAGCCTTAAAGTTAGATGAGGTTATGGAGAAGGCCAATCAATGTGTAGTCCTTCTTCAGGAAGGGGAGCCTGTGGTAGTGGGCAGAGCGTGCGAGGGTTTTCCCATGGAGGATTTAAGGGATAAGGAAGGAGTGGTGAAAAGCCATGGGAGAATTTACAGGGTCTCGAGACTTCCCCTTTCTTATGGAGAACTCCTGATTATAGACGACTATACCCAGAGGTGGTTCAATTTGAGAAGGGAAGGGGTGCGGGAGACCATATCCATAATTTCGCACGAGCTAAGAAATCCCCTGGCCACCATTTTGGGGGTTCTTCAGCTACTGCCTTCTCTTCATGAAGAGAAGAAGAGGGAATTTATAGAAAAGATAAAGGAAAGAGCCGAGAAAATCAACGAAATACTTATAAGATGGAGTTCCTTAGGCTCCGATCCCTCTCCGCAGAGGGCCCTGGATAGGCTTAAGGAATTGCTCTCCGTAGAGGGAGCCAAGTTTGAAATAAAAATTGCCGACGGGGAAATAGTGCTCAGGAGGGACCCTCCGCTTACCGAAAAGGAAATAAACGCCATTCTTCAGCCAAATTTAAGGGAACTTACCACTGGAAAAGGATTTGCAGCCCTGGAGCTGGCCTACATAATAGCCAGCATGGATGGGATACTCACCGCTACCCCTCAGGAGGTTAGGCTGAGATGGAAAGAATCTTAATAGTGGAGGACGACGCTCAATTTCTGGAAGTCCTGTCCCTGTTTTTCCAGACCAAAGGCTACAGGGTGGAGGGTTGTCTCAGCGCAGAGGAGGCTGTGAAAAAGTATCATTGGGCGGATGTGGTCATAAGCGACATAAAGCTCCCTGGGGAGATGAACGGAATAGATCTGCTGGGGAGGATAAAGAAGTCTCACCCTGAAATCCCTGTTATTCTGATAACCGCCTACGCTTCTGTAGGGGATGCGGTGAGGGCTCTGAAAATGGGGGCCGAGGACTACATCCTGAAGCCCTTTGATTTAGAGACCCTGGAAATCGTCGTAAGGAAGGCCCTGGAGGCCAGTTCCCTTCGTCGGGAGGTGGAGGAACTCCGACGGGAACTGGAAGCGGTGTATCAAGAAAAAAAGTTGGTGGCCAAAAGTCCTGTTATGGAGAAGGTCATGGACCTGGTGAGGAAAATAGCCCCCAGCGATGTGAATGTTTTGATCACCGGAGAAAGCGGAACGGGAAAGACCCTCCTGGCCAGGATTATTCACGAGCTCAGCCCCAGGAGAAGGAGAAGGTTCGTTTCCGTGAACTGCGCTGCCATTCCAGAGACTCTGCTAGAGAGCGAGCTCTTTGGCCACGAAAGGGGGGCCTTCACCGGAGCAATTTCGGAAAAAAGAGGGCTTTTTGAAGTGGCCAGGGGAGGAACCCTCTTTCTGGACGAAATCTCGGGTATGAGCCTTACCATGCAGGCAAAACTTTTATCCGCCATTCAGGAGAAGAAAATCCGCAGGGTAGGGGGGTACGATGAAATAGAGGTAGATGTCAGGATAATATCCGCCACCAATCAGGACATAGAAGAACTCGTAAAGAGGGGTAAATTCAGGGAGGACCTTTTTTATCGTCTGGATGTGGTCAGGATAGAACTTCCTCCTTTAAGGGAAAGAAAACAGGACATTCCCCTCCTTGTTCAGCACTTCATAGAGGAGTTCAATCGGAAACACGGGCGCCATGTTCTCGGCGTGGACAAGGAAGCCCTGGTGGCCCTGGAGTCCTATAACTGGCCGGGGAACATAAGGGAGCTTCAGAATGTTATAGAGAGGGCGGTGGCCATACAAACCGGTCCTTACATAACCAAGGAAGACCTTCCTGAGAAGGTCCTGGAATGGAAGGAACTGGAGGAGGGATTTAACCTGGAGGAATACCTGGAGGGTGAAATGAGGAAGTTTATGAGAAGCGCCATGGTGAAGGCCAAAGGAGACAAAAGGAAGGCGGCGGAGCTTCTGGGAATTTCCTACAGGTCCTTCAGGTATTATTGGAAAAAGCTGGGTCTGGGATGAAGGCCATATGGTTTATAGGCAATATTGAAACCACCCTTCTCCTCCACCTTTACCTGAAGGAAGCGGATGAGGTGGTCTTCTTGGACCATGGCCGCTGGTCCCCGGAGGTTTACTCTTATTTAAGGGAGGCCGAAGAGTTCTTCGGCTTTTCCGCAAAAAGGCTGGATGTGGAGGCCGTCCCTCCGGAAAGCCTTAAGGACTGGTGTCTTTACCTGAGAAGGGAATTTCTCCTTCCTTATCTGGAAGGAGGAGGTTTTACCGTGGTTTACGAGCCTCTAAGGGAAGCTCGGCCCCTGGGTCAAAGGGTGGAAGAAAGATTTCCCCTGGAAGGTATGGGTGATTATGAAATATGGCTAAATATAAGAAAAAGGGGACTTCCCTTTTGTCCCCTTTACCTGAAGGGTTTTAAAAGGGTAAGCTGTGCTCCCAGGGGCGGCGGCGAAGGGGGAGAAGATTTCTCTTCAAGGCTATCTTCCATGGGTTATCTATGAAGGACCTTATAGGCAGGATAAAAAGGTACATACAGGAAGCGGAGGATTTTGACCCTGACCTGGCCATGGAGGTCGCCAATTTTCAACTTTTAAACAATCCGGTTTACGGAAGGTTCGCCCGAAGGAAGGGGATAGGCAGGATAGGGAAGTTGGAGGAAATACCCTTTCTTCCGGTGGAGTTTTTCAAGTACGAAGAGGTTTTTTCCTGCGGCCTTCATGAGGGATATTTCCTCTCCAGCGGGACCGGGGGTGACAGGAGCAGGGTTTATTACAATCAGGAAAGTCTGGCCCTTTACAGAGCCTCAGCCCTCAGGTCCTTTCCCTTCAAAGGGGAGCGGGTCTATTCCCTTATACCCCCTTTTCGTATTTTTCCCCGCTCGTCCCTTTCCTTTATGCTCAGCCTTTTTCCCGGGGTCCAGTATTTAAACCTTTCTTATGAAATTTCTCCGGAGGAGGTTTTCAATGCCCTTTACGGAAGGGAAGGGGTTGTTTTTTCCACCTCCACCCAGCTCCTTCGCCTGATTCAATGGTTGAAGCGTAAGGAAAAAACCCTAATGGGGGAATTTAAGTGGATTGAAACGGGCGGATACAAGGGTCTTGGACTTAAATACCACCGTCGGAGCCTTCATCGGGAGGCTTCCTCTGTGATTCCGCAGGCCCAGTTCTGGAGCGAATACGGCATGGCGGAGCTTTTCTCTCAGTTTTATGCCCCTTCCCGGGAAGGATACAGGCCGCATCCCTACGCTGTGGTATTCACTAAGGGGAAAGGTCTTTTCAGGGTTTTTGATTTTGCCAACCTTTGCACCGTTTCAGCCCTGCTGGTTCCTGACATGGTGGAAGTGGAGGAGTCGGGGGCCTTCCATGTCCTCGGAAGAATTAGCGAAGAAGAGAGGGGTTGCGGATATGTCTTCCGGTGAAGTCCTCATTAAGTTTTCCGAGGCTGCCTTTAAAATTGCCGATATGCTGAAGCGGGGGGAAGAGGTTTCAGATAGGGGATATCAAAGGGAGCTTCTCCGGGATATTCTGGTTTATCTGGGGGAGGAGCTTTTGAAAATGGAGGTCCCCGTATTTAAGGGGCCTAAAAGGGTTTTAGTTCTTCTTCCCGCCAATGTGCCGGTGATTCCCTTTCAGATGGCGCCCCTTATGGAGTCCTATGGTTTTGAAGTGATTTTCAAAGTCCCCTCCTCGGAAAGGAAGTTTTACCGGATCCTCGGGGCGCTCACCGGATTCAAATTCGTGGAACTCGGCCACAGGGAGGCCATGGCTGCCGCAGGGGAGTTTGATTTTGTGGTGGGATTTGGAGGGGCGGGCCTGGGAAGGGCCTTGAGAAGCCTCAGGGTTCCCCACAGGTTTTTCGGCCCCAGATTTTCCATAGGCATCCTGGAGGAAGGAGAGGTTTTCCCCCTGCTTGTGGATGCCCTTTCCTTTGACGGAGAAGCGTGCCTGGCCCCAGTTTTGCTCTTCACGAAAAAAGCTGACTGGGAGGAAGTGGAGGAAGGTTTGAGGAAGGCTTCTTCTCTGAGGCCCCCGCAGGCAAGTTTCAACAGGTCTTCCTTTGAATATTACCGTGAATTTCTCCTCTATTACGCAGAAAAATGGAGTTTTTCTCCCACCGAGTCAGCCTTTCTTGTGAAAGAATTTCCGAGGCTAATTCCCCGGAGGAGCGTTTTTATCCTTCAGGCTGAAACAGAGGAAGAAATCATGGATTTTCTGGGTCAGAAGTCCATGGAGGTCCAGGCCATAATCTCCTCCCATCCCCACCCTTTTCTCATGGAGAAAACCTCGGCCTCTTTAAGGCTGCCCCCCTCCAGGTCCCAATTTCCCCCCTTAGGATGGTTTTTTCAGAAGGGGCTTGCCTTGGAAAACTTCTTCAGCCTTTGAGAAGGTAAAGAATTATGGCCGCTGCGGAAGCCACCCCCAAGGATTCCCCCCTCTGCATGGGAAGGGAGATTTTCCTGTCCATGAGCCTGAATATTTGAGGAGAAATACCCCTGGATTCGTTGCCGAAAACCACGGCGAAGGGGAGGGAAATTTTCTCAGGGGGCTGACCTGCTGAAGGGAAGGTTCCCACAATAGAAAATTTGCCCTTCCATCCCAGGATTTTTTCCCTCAGCTCCGTCCGAAACACGGGGATTTTCAGGGAGTATCCGGCGCTGGCCCTTACGGTTTTGGGTGAGAAAGGATGGGCAGAGACGATGTCAGTATAGACCGCATCGTATCCCAAGCAATAGGCCGTCCTTAGAATGCTTCCCACATTGGTGGGGTCCTGAACCGTCTCCAGTACCACTATTTTTCTAAAATTCCCCTCCTCCCATGAAGGGGGCTCCACGAGAAGAAGCTCGCCGGGTGGAGTTTTAAGGGAGGAGAGCCTGGCCATGTTTTTTTCGCTGATAAAAATCGGCTTTATCCCCCTCCTTTCCGCCTCAGCCACAAGACTGGGTTCCTCTTTGGTCATAAACAGGTAGATGGGCCTAAGTCCCCACCTCAGGCTGTCCAGGACTAAATTTCTCCCCTCTAAGGGGACGGCTAACCTTTCCTTAAGGAGTTTCCTCGCCTCCCTTACGCTTTTCACTGGAATCTCAAAACGGCACCTACGGTAACCGAGAAGGTAGTAAATTTCCCGGGGTCGGCGAACTCCTGATATTCCTCCAAGATGTCCATAACCCTGAGGAGCCTTGCCTCTCCCCATACGCCTATGGACGAGAGCATGGCCTTGGCACCTATACCCACGGTGAAGTGCTTTCCATCGGGGGCGTATTGATGGTTCCCGGTAAACTTGGTCTTACCGTAGGTGGCGGAAAGATATGGAGCTATCAGGCCACTGCCGTGGATAAAGACCCCAAGTCCGTAATTTACGAATTTGTCTGAGAAGTCCAAATCAAGGTGCCTCACCTTGTCAATGGCGTTGCTCTCCAGAGAATTGGCGAAATAATAGGCTTCCACCCCCAGCAGGGTCGTTGACATTTGAACCCTTATTCCGTAATTGGCTCCGGAAGAAAGTTTGATGTTGAAGAGGTTGCTGTCAAGAACCTGGGAGCCTTTCACCACCCCCACCCCTGGCATTAAGTCAAAGCTTACCGCTAAACCCATAAAAGCGAAAAGGAGAAAACCCGCAATTTTTCTCATAATCACCTCCTTCTGATAAAATATTAGCATGAAGAAGCAGGCGAGGAAAATACTTGTTCTGATTTTGCTGAGCCTTTTTGTCTTCCCTTCCAAGGAAGAAAGGTTAATAAGGGAACTTCCCCCTAAGTATCAGAAATGGTTAGAGCTGGTCTGGTGGGTTATCACCCCCAAGGAGAAGGAGGTTTTCCTGAAGCTAAAGAACAATCGGGAGAGGGATATCTTTATAAAGGCTTTCTGGAGGGTCAGGGACCCCAACCCGGCCACTCCCAGGAACGAGTTCAGGGAAGAACTTATAAGGAGGTTCAATTACGCCAACAAGTACTTAGGCATAGACTCCCCCAAGCCGGGCTGGAAGACCGACCGGGGAAGGATTTACATCCTTCTGGGTAAGCCCGTGAGCATAGAGAGATATTATATGAGCCAGGTGCTCGTTCCTACGGAGGTCTGGTATTATTACGGGCAGGGCAAGCCCGGACTTCCCCCTCATTTTGCCATTGTCTTCTTCAAGAGGAACGGCATGGGGGAGTTCAAACTTTACGATCCCCTTTCCGACGGTCCATACGCCCTGCTCTTAAAAACCACCAATACCATGGACCTGAACCCCACCGATTACGAGCAGCTTTACGAGTATCTGAAGGAAAATGCCCCGGCCATAGCGGATGTGGCCCTTTCCCTGGTACCCGGGACCATACCCTACAATTATCAGCCCTCTCCCCAGGCTGCATCCATAATAGCCAATGTTCTTTCGCTTCCCGAAAAGGAATTTGATACCTCCTATGCCGAGGACTTCCTGAAATACAAAGGAATTGTGGACATAGATTACAGCCTTAATTACATCAGGGCGGATTTTCTGGTTTATGTGCTGAAGGACATTAATCTTGGGATAAACTTTATCCATTACTCCATACAACCGTCCTCTGTAACCTTTCAAAAGGAGGGCAGAAAGTACTTGGCAGCCTTTGAGGTGGATGTGATAATAAAGGATTCGGATGAGAAAGTCCTCGCCCAATTTAAGAATAACTATACCTTGGAGGTAAACGAAGAACAGCTGGGAGCTGTAAAAGACGGTGGTCTTGCCCTTCAGGGGGAGGTTCCCGTAGCCGAAGGAACCCACGAAATAGTTATTCTGCTGAAAAACACCGTATCCAAGGAGTTTTCCTATTGGGATAGAAAGGTGGAGGTTCCTTCGCCCGATAGTTTTTACATAGGCAAACCACTTATTTCTTATAGAACTTCCCCCTTTAAGCTTTATGCTTTGAAACCGTTCACCCTGGCCAACCTTTACTATTACATGGACGCCAAGAAGGCCTTTACCCCTAAAGACAAAATAAATTATGCGATTCAGGTGTGGGGTCTGCCCAGGGAATTGTGGGAGAAGGAGAGGCTGGAGGTTATTCTCCGCAGCGAGGAGCAGGAATGGGTTCTGAAGAAACTTAAGCTTTCCTCCATGCCCTACCGCCGCGACTTCCTAATAACAGGTACCATAGAGGAAAAACTTCCCTCCGACGAATATGTGCTCTTCGCCAGGATAGGAGATGTCAAGTCCCAGGAGGCTGAGTTCATGGTCAGTCCCCTCTCCTCCATTTCCAGGCCCTCGGTGATTACCAAGAATCTCCCTCTGGAAAGAAAGTTTTTGGTTTACTATGCCCTGGGCTCTCAGTACACAAGGCTCGGGTCCTACGGGAAGGCCATAGAGTTTCTGGAAAGGGCACTGAAGGAGAAGCGCGACATGAAGGAGGCGGCGGTGGAGCTGGCTAAGGCTTACTTGGTAAAAAGAATGCCCCGGAAGGCCCTGGAGTCCCTTTCCGGATTTGAGGAGAAGGGGGAGCCGGAGATCCTATTTTACAAAGGGAAGGCCTACGAACTCATGGGTGACTGCGAAAGGGCCATATCCTACTACAGGAGGTCCGTGCTTATTTACGACAGCGACACAAGGGTTCTTAATTCCTTGGGAATTTGTTATCTCAAACTTGGAAAGAAAAGGGAAGCTAAGAAGGCCCTGGAGGCTTCCCTTAAAATAAATCCCAACCAGCCTTCCATAAAGGAGATTTATGGGAGAATAAAATGAGAATAGAAAAATACCGCTTTGGGAAAATGGTAATAGATGGAAAGGAATTCACTAAGGACCTGAAAATACTCCCCCCTACCATAGCCGAAAACTGGTGGAGGAGGGAAGGACACAAACTTCATTTAGAAGATATACAGGACATCCTCCAATACAATCCCGAGGTTCTGGTGGTTGGAACCGGAGCCTATGGGTTTATGAAGGTGCTTCCTGAAGTGGAGGAGGAGTTACGCAGAAGGGAGATACACCTTATAGCGGAAAAAACTTCCAGGGCGGTGGAGATTTTCAACCAGCTTCACGGTGAAGGCAAGAAGGTTTGTGCTGCCTTTCATCTGACCTGCTGAGGGTTCTCTCCGGGGCTTATTTGGGCCATAACCATCCCTGCGAGCATGAGAATGCATCCGCCTATCTCCCTGGGGGTAAGGAGCTCCCTTAGGAACAACCATCCACCCAGGACGGCGAAGACAGACTCGCTGCTCATGATGATAGCCGCCGGAGCAGGAGGGGTTTTCTTCTGGGCCACCACCTGTATGGTGTAGGCAACGCCGGCAGAAAAAACTCCGGCTTAGACCACGGGAAGCCATCCCTTAAGTACTGCAGAAACAGAGGGATTCTCCGTTAGGAATCCGGCAACTGTGCTAAGCAAGGATACGGTCAAAAATTCCACCGTGGCCAGTTTTATAGGATTGAGATTTGGAGAGAAATGTCCGATTATATGGATTTGAAAAGCCCAGAAGAAGGCGCTTATTAAAACCAGCAGATCTCCCTTTCCCATCCGGAGGGAAGAGGTCATGCTCAGGAGATAAAGCCCTGCGGTAGCCAGGGCCGCTGCTAACCAGATCAAGGGTCGGGTGGGTTTTCCTAAGAGAAGCCCCAGGAGCGGAACCAGGATTACATAAAGCCCTGTTATAAACCCGGCCTTGCCTGCGGTGGTGTATAGTAGGCCGAATTGCTGGAAGGAAACCCCGAGGAAAATGGCAAGACCGGCCAGGGTGCCTCCCGACAGTAGCCTTTTAAAGGGCTGAGGTTTACCTTCTTTCACAATGTTTAAAAAGGGGAGAATAGATATAGCTCCCAGGGCAAACCTAATTCCATTGAAGGTGAAGGGTCCCATAAACTTCATGGCTTCTTTTTGAGCCACGAAGGCGAATCCCCAGATGGCAGCTCCTAAAAGGAGTAGGTAGCTTGCCTGCCTCTGCGTCATGGGTAAATTCTACCAGAAAACATTTAACATTTAGGGACAGGTCCAAATATGATAAAATCTCCTTGGGAGGAGGACATGGCAAGAATTGCAAGACAGCTTCTTAAAACCCCTTCAGTTTCCTATTTCCACCTTATATCTCATATCCAGGACGAACTCCCTTTTTTCCGTCCCTCCGAGAAAGAATACCTGCTTCGCCTTCTCCGTAAACTTTCCGAGGTTTTCACCGTGAAAGTTATTTCCTATGCTATTATGGGCAATCATTTTCACCTTTTTGTTAAGGCTCCAGGCGAGGATTATTTGAGCGAAGAGGAAAGCGAAGAGGAAGCGGTAAAGAGATCCCTCAGCCTTTTCCGTCCTTTTACCGTTTTTTCTCATTCCGCCTCCTACTGGAAGGAGAAACTTTCCGATATTTCCCAGTTTATGAAGGAACTCAACCAGAGATTTTCCCAGCATTATAACAGAGGCAAGGGTAGAAAAGGACATGTTTTTCGGGATAGGTTCAGAAGCATAAGGGTGGAAGATGGAAGGGCAGCGCTGGTTGTCTCCCTCTACATTGAGCTTAATCCAGTGAGAGCAGGAATTTCTAAAAGTGTGGATTCCTACAGGTGGACGGGGTATGCAGCCAGGCGTGCCGGAGATGAAAATTGGCTTTTGAGTTTAGAGGATGAGCTGGGCCTTGATCTTAAAGGGTTCGGTGAACTAATTGAAGGTCTCGGAAAAATGGGGGTCGAGGGGAAAGGGAAGCTCAGTAAGGAGCAGAGAGCTTTGGTGGCTTATATTTTAATGTACCGGGCCGAGGGTATAGTCTATGGGACAATGTCATTTGTTCGGAAAGTTCTGGAGCATTTTCCTTTCCGACGAAGGATAAAGAAGAAGGCGAGAGAACTCGTCCTGGCCTGAGCTCCTGTAAAACTCAGCAAATACTTATTTAAGATTTATGGTCCCCGTGGAAAATAATAGATGAGCCGATGAAGGAAAAGGGCGTTTGTTCCGTTCTTTTTTGATGGGGGACTTCTGCGTTGAGGCTTCAAATTCTCTCTGATTAAAGACCTCAGAATAGGCCTGGTTAGTTAGTTTCCTTGGATTCAGGTCAGGCTCAAAGAAAATCCGGGAGGGTTGCGAGCGCGGAAAATTCGGAAAGTAAAGAAAAACCTAATTTGAACCTGTCCCTTTATTTCGGTTGATTTTTTTCTTTTTTGTGGTATGATAATCATCTTGTTTAAGTTAGAACTTTCACAAGAAAGATGGCTGTAAACATACCGGAAGTTAGCATACGGAGGCTTAGCACATACCTGAGGTGCCTCCGCCAGGCCCGCCTTCGGGGGCAGGAGTGGATTCAATCCTCGGACCTGGCGGAAAGCTGTGGCATATCGGGGTCGCTGGTAAGGAAGGACCTTTCCTATTTCGGGGAGTTCGGGGTAAGGGGAAAAGGTTACAGGGTGGCGGAGCTAGTTAGGGCCATTGAAGGGATAATAGGAATAAATGAACCTATAAGGGTGGTAATAGTGGGAGCAGGAAACCTGGGTAGAGCCCTTATTCATCACCTTCAGGAAATCCCTTACTTCAGGGTTCTGGCGGCCTTTGACAGGAACCGCAAAAAAATAGGTAGGAAAATAAATGGGGTGGAGGTGTTCCCCATAGGGGAGATTAAGAAATTTTACAGGGAACACTATCCCCAAATAGCGGTTCTCGCCATCCCCCCCGAGGGGCTTCAGGAAACGGTGGAGCTGCTTTCCAGGGCAGGGATAAAGGGCATTTTGAGTTTTGCCCTCCAGGGGATAAAAACCCCTCCAGGGGTGGTTATAAGTTATGTGGAGATAGCTTCGCAGATAGAATATTTAGCCTATAAGATCAAAAAAGGGAGCGTGGCATGAAAGTTTTGGTTTCCACCGCGGTTCTATTTGTTCTCTGGGTGGCCATGACCGGAAGCTTTGACCCTCAGGAGCTTTCGGTAGGGCTCATAGTCGCAGCGGTTATAAGCATGATAGCTCCGGGAGTCGCCGGGCCGGAACCCAAAAAATGGCTTCAGCCCAAAAGGTACCTCTACGCCTTCATTTATCTCTTTTACTTCCTCTACGCCATGGTTAAGGCGAACCTGGATGTGGCCAGGAGGGTTATAAGCCCCCGCCTTCCCATAAACCCGGGAATCGTGAAGGTGAAGACCAGGTTGAAAACCCATGCGGGAAAGCTCGCCCTTGCCAATTCTATAACCCTCACTCCTGGTACCCTTTCCGTGGATGTGGTGGGGCAGTATCTTTACATCCACTGGATAGATGTTAAGAGCCCGGAGGTAGAGGCTGCCACCCAGGAAATAGTGAAGGGATTTGAAAGATTTCTGGAGGTGATCTTTGAGTAGTCTCCTTGTTATAGTATTTGCCCTGGTTAGCCTGTCCACATTGATGGCGGTTTACAGAATTTTAAGGGGGCCCACCATATCCGATAGGGCGGTGGGGCTGGACACCGCCACCACCATAACCACTGCTATGATAGTCCTCTTTTCCCAGATATTCCACAGGGCGATTTTCCTGGATGTGGCCCTGGTTTACGCAGTTCTGGCCTTCTTAGGGGTAATTGCCTTGGCCCGTTATCTGGAGGGAGGTGTGTGATGATTTACAGGGCGTTGGGAGAATTTTTAATCCTGGTGGGTTCGCTCTTTCTGTTTCTGGCTGGATTGGGCCTTCTTAGAATGCCCGATGTTTACAACCGCATGCAGACCGGGACCAAAGCCACCACCTTAGGGGCCCTTTCTGTGATAATGGGTGTGGGGATTTACCATCCCCAGTGGTTCTTTAAAACCGCCATAATCTCCCTTTTTATTCTTCTGACCAATCCCGTATCTTCCCATGCCTTGGCCAGGGCCTCCCACAACAAGGGAATTCCTCTGGCCAAGGTTTCCGTCCTGGACCGCTACGCGGAGGACAAGGAAAAGGGGCTAAAGGAGGGGGAAAATGATTCTTGAGTATTTCATGCTTTTCCTTTTGTTTCTCATGCTCGCCTTAGCTATCTTCGCCGTGGAGACCAAGGACCTGCTCGCCTCGGTGGTGGCGGCGGGATTCGTTTCCCTGGTGGCCTCCATAGTCTATCTTTACCTTCAGGCTCCCGATGTGGCCATGACCGAGGCGGCCATAGGCGCTGGCCTCACCACCCTCATCTTCATAATAGCCATTAGAAAAACGGAGAGGTACGAAAAATGAGGAAGTGGCTCGCTTTAGCTTTTCTTATACTCCTCGGTTTTTTCCTGGCAAAGATAACCTCGGCTTTTCCCTTTGGGGTGGAAAGCTGGGGTGTCTCAAAGCACTATGTGGATAAAGGAATAGAGGAGAACCGGGGCTCCAACCTCGTAACCTCCATAGTGGTTAACTACAGGGGATTTGATACCCTGGGGGAAGTGACCGTGCTCTTCCTGGCTGCCACTGCTCTGGCCTTCCTCCTGGCCACCTGCCGTTGTCGGAGGCGGTATGAAAGATGGGAAGCCAGCCTCATAGTAAAGGCTGCATCGGAGACCCTTTATCCCCTCCTCATTCTCTTTGGCGCCTACATTTTTATTCATGGACACCTCACTCCGGGAGGAGGGTTCCAGGGAGGAACGGTTATAGCCTCGGCGGTGATGCTCATGCTCCTGGCCCATTTTACCTTTCACCCAAACCACAAAGCCCTCTCTACCTTAGAGGGCCTGGCGGGAATGAGCTTTGTCCTCATAGGTTTTGCCGGGCTTATATGGGGTGGCAGTTTCCTTGCCAATAACATAATTCCCCTGGGTCAGTGGAACCGCCTATTTTCCGCCGGCGTTATTCCCCTGATATATGTGGCGGTGGGCTTTAAAGTGGGCTTTGAGCTCTCCGGGCTTATAACGGATATGATGAAGACCATCAAGGAGGAATGATGGCTTTCTTCGTAGCTTCCATACTTTTAATTCTCATCGGGCTTTACGCGGTGCTGGTAAAAAGGAACATAATGAAAATCGTCATCGGGCTTTCCCTCATGGACACCGGGGTAAATGTGCTCATAATATCCCTGGGCTTTATTAGGGGAAGGACAGCCCCTATCGTCAATGTGAAGGACCTTCTGGTGAACACCTCTTCCAAGGTGGTGGACCCCCTTCCTCAGGCTCTGGTTTTAACCGCCATCGTAATAGGAGTAGCGGTGACGGCAGTGGCCCTCTCTATAGTAATGCTCATGTATTCTAAGAAAAATACATTGGAAATTGACGAATACAAGGAGTTGAAATGGTAAATCCTATAGTAATAATAGGCATTACCCTGGCCTCCGCTTTTTTTATCGGGATACTCCAGGCCTATGCTAAAGTCTGGGCAAGGGTTATTTTCATCCTGACCCTTGTTTTTGACCTGCTGGCCTCCGGGATCGTTTTCTACGGCTTCCTTAGCGGAGAGCTGGCGAGGCCCATTTCAGTGAAAATAGGTGGTTTTCCTCCCCCCATAGGGATTAACCTCCTGGTGGGGAAGGCAGAGGCGGCCATGGCAGTACTCATTTTCTCCGTGGCCTTCCTCGGGGCGATTCACTGGTTCGTAAAAGGGCTTCCTCAGCCTGAGGGGAAGGCCATGGTTTTGTTCCTGCTCCTTTCCTTAGGCGCCACGGGTATAACCTTCACGGGGGATTTCTTTAACCTCTTCGTCTTCATTGAGATAACCTCCATTGCTGCCTACGGACTGGTGGCCTCTTCAAGAACCAAAGGGGCCCTGGAGGCAGCCTTTAAATACATGGTGGTGGGATCCATAAGTTCCACCTTCATTCTCCTGGGCGTGGTATTCCTATACAAAGCCACGGGAAGCCTGAATATGATGGATATAGCCGGAAAGCTTTTAGGGGGAATTTCCTCAGCAGTCCTTGCCCTTATAACCCTGCTCATCCTTTCCGGACTTCTGGTGGAGCTGGAGGTCTTTCCCATAAACGGATGGGCCCTGGATGTTTACCAGGGGGCTGACCCCGTGGTGGTGGCCCTTCTGGCAGGGGCAGCGGTAAAGGCCTTTTACCTCGTCTTCTTGAAGACGGCGGGCTTTCTTCCCCTTTCGTCCTTCTTTTCCCTGGCACTGATTTTCGGCGGTTCCACTTACCTGGCAGGTCAGTTCTTTGCCTGGAGACAGAGGGATGTAAGGAGGCTTTTCGGTTATTCCTCCGTGGCTCAGCTGGGGCTGCTCATCCTGGCCGCGGGTTTCTTCCTCAATTCGGCCCTTGCCTCCCAGTCAAGGCTCATGATAGGGGCTGCCATAGTCCTTTTAATATTCAATCATTCCTTCGCCAAAACTTCCCTTTTCCTTTTAGCGGACAATGTGAAGGGAAGTAATGTTGAGGACTGGGCGGGAACCCTCCGGGGAAATCCGCTTTTCGCTTTCTCCTTTACCTCCTCGGTATTCTCCATAGCGGGCATTCCTCCCATGGCGGGTTTCTGGGCCAAGGTTCTCCTTATTTTTGCCATACCCAGGCAGTATTCCTGGGCGGTGGCCCTGATTTTAATAGGGGCTCTGGCGGAGGTAGTCTATTATTTTCACCTTTACAGGGTGGCTTCCCAGGGGGAGGGAAAAGAGGCCGGAGGCAACCTTTTCTCTCCCTTCGTTTCATCTCTTCTTTTAGTGGTATCTGTTCCCATGGTCTGGGGAATTTTTTCCCGGAAATTGAGCATTCCTTTGAACGGGCAGGTCTTGCTTCTTTTAGGAATTTCCCTGGGGATCTACCTGCTTGGATTTTCAAGGCCCCTCCAGTGGCTCGGTTCCTTGGCCACCTTAGGGTACGGGATATATGTTCTTCTTCCCCATTTTAAACCTGACCTTTCCGGGTTTTTCCTGGCCCTGGTCCTTTTTGGGGGAGGTGCCCTTCTTATAGCCACTTATCCCGGTTCTAAAAAGCTTCCCTCCACCTTCTATCCGGCTTACTTGGTGGTGGTTTTCTCCATGGCAGGGGTGGTTCTTTCCTCCACATGGCTTTCCCTTTTCGTCTTCTGGGAGGTTATGACCTGGTCCTCCTTCCTCCTCATAAACATGGGGGAAGGAAAGAAGGCTGCCTGGCTTTATGCGATTTTTTCCGCCGCCGGAGCCTACGCAATGCTGGGAGGGATTTACCTCCTCCCCTCCCTCAGGATAGGGGTTGGCAAGGTTCCCGGTCTTCTTCCAGCCGTTCTTATATCCTTAGCCTTCCTCGTTAAGATGGCCACCGCTCCCCTTCATATCTGGGCCAGGGACGCTTACGGGGAGAGCGCCCACCAGTTTACCCCCCTTCTTTCCGGAATTATGTCCAAAATGGGGGTCTTCGGCACGGCCCTGGTGGTGGTTTACATCCTGGGCGTTTCCTCAAACCCTGTTTTCAGATACTTCCTGGGGTGGCTGGGTGTTCTTACAGCCTTCTTTATGACCCTTTTGGCGGTTTTCCAGGATGACCTGAAGAAGCTTCTGGCCTATTCCTCTGTGGCCCAGGTAGGATACATCCTCTTAGGAGTTGCCCTGGGAACCCCCTTGGGTTGGTCCGCTTCCCTCTACCACACGGTAAACCACTTCTTCTTCAAGGCCCTTCTCTTCGTGGCGGCGGCGGGCATAATCTACAGGGTTGGAACATCCTACCTTCCCCAAATGGGAGGGCTTATAAGGAGGATGCCCCTTACCTTCTTCGCCACTCTGCTGGCGATTATTTCCTTGGCCGGTATACCTCCCCTTTCTGGCTTCGCAGGAAAATGGCTTTTGTATTCAGCCCTTATAGAGAAGGGATGGATTTTTATAACGGTGGTGGCCTTCCTGGCCTCAACCCTGGCTTTTCTGTACTGCTTTAAAATCCTCCACAGCGTTTTTCTGGGCCAGCTTCAGGAGGAAAATTTCAATGTGAAAGAAGTTCCCCTTACCGTTGCCCTGGTGGAGGTGCTTCTTCTTCTTCCCCTGATAATCCTGGGGGCATTTCCCCGCCTTCTTCTGGACCCCATAGACAAAGTCCTATCCTCGCTGCCAGGACTTTCTCCGGCCCCCATCCATTACGGAAGGGTAATGGGGGCCGTAACGAAGCTGGGACACTGGAATGCCCTTTTCCTCATGGTCTTCTTTGCAGGTTCCTTCTTGATAGCCCTGGTCTTTTTCGCTATAACATCCGCCAGAATAAGGAAGGTGGGTCAGTTAGATGTGGGCTATTCCGGGGAGGTTCCCCGCAGCGCCGAGGACCTGCATTTCGGCTATGGTCTTTATGAGCATTTCAGAAAGGCCGTGGGATGGCTGATTTATCCATTGGTTACCAAGGTATGGAAGGGAATTTACGAGGGGATAAATGCCCTGGCTGAGATGGGAAGGAGGATATACACCGGGGATGTTAATACCTACGCCGCTTATGTTATAGCCCTTTCCATAATCATCCTTTATATTTTCTCAGGGGTGAAATAATGTGGAGCAAAATATTTTATGCGTTCCTTACCCTTTTGGGTGGGATAGCCTACGGGCTTTTGCTGGGGGGAATTTCCAGGAAAATAACCGCCCGGATGCAGAACCGCAGGGGGCCTACCGTATGGCAGAATTTCATTGACCTCTGGAAGCTTTTCAGAAAGAAAACCGCCGTTTCCCATGGAGTGATGTTTTACTTAGCCCCCATGTTTCGTCTGGTGGGGGGAGCGGGAACCTTTCTCCTGGTCCCGATAGTGATAGACAGCCCCTATTTGAGTAATTTTTCCTTCGGCGGAGACCTCATCGTTATCATGTACTTCATGGTGCTGGGATGTCTGGGGATGGCCCTGGGGGCAGCAGAGAGCGGACATCCCCATGCCCCCATAGGGGTAACCAGAGGGCTTTCCCAGATGGCGGGCTATGAGCTTCCCTTTGTAATTTCCGTGGTGGTGCTCATGATAGCGGATAAAACCGCCACCGTGGAGGGAATAGTGAGGGCTCAGCAGGGAGGGATTTTGCACTGGCACCTCTTCACCCATCCCTTTGCGGCTGCCGCTGCCTTCATCAGCCTTCTGGGGATGATGACATCATATCCCTTTCAGGTGGTGTTGGCTCCCCAGGAAATAGCCGTGGGACCTCCCACTGAGTACAGCTCCACCTTTCTCTCATATATGTTTTCGGGAAGGAGCGTTTTCGCCATGGCTAAATACCTTCTCTTCATGGACCTTTTCTTAGGAGGGGCGGGAAGCCTTCTGGAGGCCTTCGCAAAGACCTTCCTTGTATTCCTCTGGCCCCTTTTCATTACCAATGTATTTCCCAGGTTTCGCCTGGAGCAATCGGTAAGGTTCTTCTGGACCTGGCCAACCTTTATAGGGCTTGTGGACCTTTTGAGAATTTCGCTGATGAGGTGAAAAATGGATAAAAAGAATTATTTTCTGGACGAAAAGCCGGAAAAGCTCACCTATGGGGGGGTTTTCAGAAAGATAGACGATTGGGCCAGGGCAAGGTCCCTCTGGGTGGTGGCCTACGGGACAGGATGCGGGTCCATTGAGCTGAGGCCCACCTTCACCTCCAGATTTGACGCCGAAAGGCTGGGGATGAGGATGGTAGGGACCCCCCGTCAGGCAGATGTTCTAATAATCAGCGGATACCTCACGGTCAAGACCCTCAAGAGGGTCATAAGGGTATACGAGCAGATGCAATCCCCCAAGTATGTGGTGGCCTTAGGAGCCTGCCCCATAAACGGCGGTATGTATTACGACTCCTACAACGCCATAAACCAGCTGGATCTTTATCTTCCTGTGGATGTGTGGATAACCGGATGCATGCCCAGGCCTGAAGCTATTTTAGCGGGTTTTAAGAGACTTCAGGAGCTCATAGACAGCGGAAGGGCGGACGGGTGGAAAAAATACATAGAGAACCTGGATTGGTACAGGGAAAACCAGAGGAAAATAATTAAAAACTGGAAAATGCCCAATTACAACTGGTGAGGTGGGACATGGAAATTCTGGAAAGGCTCAGGGAAAGATTTGAGGTTTTAGAGGAGAAGGTCCAGAGGGATGACCTTATCTTTGTAGGGACCACGGGGAAGAACCTTATACCCATGCTGGTTTACCTTAAGGAATACGAGGGTTTTAAGACCCTGGTCATGATATCCTGCGTTGACTGGATAGAGGAGGGGAAATTTCAGCTCAGCTACAACCTCTGGGCCCCGAAGCAGAAAAAGAACATAATAGTTAAGGTCTTCATTGACCGGAAACAGCCCAATTTCACTACCATTTACAGGATCTGGCCCCAGGCAGAGGTTTACGAGAGGGAGATCCACGAAATGTTCGGGGTAAATTTTGAGGGTAATCCCACCCAGGGCGAGGAGCTTATCCTGGAGGACTGGGACGATATTCCTCCCATGAGGAGGGACTTTGACACCCTCAAGTATTCCATGGAGAAGTTCGGGGAAAGGGCTCCCAAGAGCCGCATAAACATAAGAAGAGAGATTTCCGAGCAATACGATGAATGGAGAAGGAAATGAGCAAGAAAGAAGTGAGGCTTTTTATAGGACCCCAGCATCCCGGAGTGACCGGGAACATGAGCGTGGAAGTGCTCCTTAAAGGGGATACCATAACCTGGGCTAAAACCCACATAGGCTACCTTCACCGGGGATTTGAAAAGCTGATGGAGCGGCGGATATACATAAAGAGTTTTCCCCTGGTGTGCAGGATATGCGTGCCAGAGCCCGATACCAACGAGGAAAACTTCGCCAGGGCCCTGGAGGAGCTTGGGGGTATAGATATCCCCGAAAGGGCCAAATGGATAAGAACCCTCGTTTTGGAGCTCTCCAGGCTTCAGATGTTCATAATGTGGTACGGAGGAATAGCGGGTTCCATGGGATTGTCAACCCCTGTTCAATGGGGAATAGGGGACAGAGATTACATCCTGGACCTCTTTGAGGAGCTTACCGGGGGAAGGATTTACCACATATACATAATGCCAGGGGGAGTGAGGAAGGACCTTCCGGAGGGCTTTGAGGAAAGGGTTCTTAAAGTCATGGATATGATAGAGAGGAGGCTTCCGGAATACGACGAGATCATTATGGAAAACGCAGTGGTACAGAAAAGGCTCAAGGGGCTTGCCAGAATCCCCAAGGAATGGGTGGATGAGATGGGGCTTACGGGTCCTGTGGCCAGGGCCTGCGGTTTTCCCTACGATGTAAGGAAGGACCATCCCTACGAGGCTTATCCTTACCTTGATTTTGATGTGATAACCGAGGAGGGTTGCGACGCCTGGGCCATGCTCCTCGTAAGGAGAAGGGAGATTGACCTCAGCATAAATCTAATAAGGCAAATAATAGACAGAATGCCCGGGGGAGAATTTCAGGTCCCCCTTCCCAATGTCCTTTACTGGAGAATTCCTCCCGGCGAGACCTATGTT
The DNA here is from genome assembly GCA_026987025.1 of Candidatus Aminicenantota bacterium. Lineage (GTDB taxonomy): Bacteria > Acidobacteriota > Aminicenantia > S016-38 > S016-38 > JALSNJ01. Next base: position 107,347 of record JALSNJ010000040.1, read on the forward strand.
AAATCGGAGGCAACCAGGGGGGAATTCGGTTATTATGTGGTGAGCGACGGTTCCGATAAACCCAGGAGGGTTCATGTAAACGGGCCCTCCTTCGTTCACGGTATAACCCTCCTGGAGAGGCTTCTTGTGGGTCAGAACATAGCGGATGTGGCTCCCATAATGGTTTCCCTCCAGACATGTCCACCGGAAATGGAGAGATAGGAGGAAAAAATGGGACTTAAGGAAGTATTGAAACCCCTCGGGGCCTGGAGGCAGGTAGCCCGAAGGCCTCATACCATCCTGGTTCCCCAGCGACAGAGGGAGGCGGCGGAGAGGTACCGGGGATTTCATGTAAACGACCTTGAAAAGTGCATCGGTTGCGGAACCTGCACCGCCGTATGTCCCAACGATGCCATAGATATGGTGAGGGTTCCTGGCATTGAGCCAAAGAAAGGGGATTCCGGATTTCGCCCGAGGATAGACTACGGAAGGTGCTGCTGGTGCGGGCTGTGCGTGGATTCCTGTCCCACCATGTCCCTCAGGATGACCAACGAATACATATGGATAAGGGATGTTCCCGATGATTTCGTTTACATCCCTGGCTACGACATAAAGGGTTTTGAGAATAAGGAAAAGGGCTACAGAAAGGAAAAGGAGCACAGCTTTACCCATTATCACCGGGTTCCCATGAGGGAACTTCCCCCGGAGGAGAGGGTGGAAACCTTTGCAGAGGTGGTTCTGGGATATGCGGAGGAGGAAGCCCGCAGGGAGGCGGACCGCTGTGTGGGATGCGGGCTGTGTATAGCAGGTTGCCCCGACAGGATGCACATTCCGGACTACATAAGGGCCATAGCCTCCGGTGAATACGAGCGCTCCGTTAACATAATGTACGAAAACAACCCCTTCGCCGAACTCTGCGGCAAAGTCTGCACCAGAAGGTGCGAAAGCTATTGTTCCTTAGGTCACGAAGGGGACCCCGTGGCCATAAGGTGGCTCAAGAGATTCGCCACCGAAAGGTTTTCTGACCTGAAGCAGGTTATAAAGGTAAAGAAAGCAGAGCCCAAGGATAAGTCCATAGGCATTATAGGTGCTGGACCCGGTGGGCTTACTGCGGCCTATTATCTTGCCCTGCGGGGTTACAGGGTGACGGTTTACGAGGCCATGCCGGAGCCGGGGGGAATGACCATGGCGGGAATACCCAAATACCGCTTTCCCTTTCCCTCCCTGAAAAAGCAGGTTGACTTTATCCTTTCCCAGGGGGTTGACCTGAAATTAAACTATTTCGTGGACCAGGAAAGATTCCGCCGCTTGATGAAGGAGCACGATGCCATTTACATAGGGGTGGGCCTTATGAAACCCTGGACCTTAGGTGTGCCCGGGGAGGACCATCCCAATGTTATCTATGCCATAGACTATCTGAGGAAGGTGAACTTCAACGAACCGGTGGAGATAGGAAAGAAGGTGGTGGTCATAGGGGGAGGGGATGTGGCCATGGACGCAGCCAGGGTTTCCAGGAGGTTCGGGGCGGAAGTCATAATAGCTTATCGCCGCAGAAAAATTGACATGCCCGCGGACCACGAGGAGATAGAGGGAGCGGAGGAGGAGGGGGTGGAAATATGGGAAAAGATAATCCCCCTGAGGGTGGAGGATGCTCCGGAGGGAAGGGTCAAACTGGTCTATGGAAAGGCAAAGATGGTGGATCAGGGACCCGGTCGCCGACCGAAGCCGGTGTTGATAGAAGGAGAGGAATACGAGCTGGTGGTGGACAGGATAATAGTGGCCATAGGACAGCAGGCTGACCTCAGCTTCCTTCCCCCGGAGGTGGCGGAGAAGATAGAGGTGGAGCGGGGAAGAATAAAGGTGAACCACAGGCAAATGACCTCATATCCAGGAATATTCGCCGGAGGCGATGTGGCCAATCGGGTGGCCGACGCCATCTCCGCCATAGCCGACGGACTGAGGGCAGTTAAGGGAATAGAACTTTACCTTCAGGGAAGTATGGACTAAAACTCCAGTTCGTATAGCTCGTAATTTGTGGGCTTCATGCCCAGGGCTTCGTAGATCCTCATGGCAGGGGTATTTTCCCTGTCCACATATAGCCTGAGGCCACAAGCCCCTTCCTCCCTGGCTTTTTCAAGGACATAAGAAAACAGTTTTTTAAAATGCCCCTTTCCCCTTTCTTCAGGTACGGTGTAGACGCTCTGAATCCACCAGAAAAAACAGTTCCTCCAGTCGCTCCACTCCCTGGTGATCATCAGCTGGGATAATATCCTTCCGTCCTTTTCCACCACATAATAAACGGCATCAGCCCTTCCTTCAAGAACTGCCCTGGTTGCCTTCATCACAGACTCAGGATCCAGTTTTTTGCCTTCGGTCTCCAGGGCCATTTCCAGATTGTTCCTTGAGATTTGCTCCAGGTCCTGCCCCTGGCCCTTTCTTATCCTAATGCTCATTTTAAGACCACTGCCACAACACGGGGAACGGTTGCCACCCGGTATATGGGAACCATCCAGGGCTTTCCGCTCCACTCGTGGACCAGGGTGGCGTCTAAGAGACCCCAGGTGAGGAAGCCATCGGGGCTTTGAGGCTCCAGCATAACCGCAGCCAGGCGAGAAAGGGGCTGGTTAAGAGGCACTAAGAAGGAGCCTGCGGGGATTTTTTCTGTTTTTACCCGATAGGCCCCCTTTACCTTTTTTAGATGATGTCCCTGGAAAGGTAGGGGGGATGCCTTTATCTCCTCTACTTTGAACTCCTCCACCTGGGCCCGGAAGGGTCGGAGTATTTTTTCCACCGCTATTCCGTTTCTCAGGAGTATCTTTACCAGGTGGGCTGCAGAAGGAAGAATTATATAGCCGGCAGGGAGCTTTACGCTCCTTTTGGGTTTTAAAGGGGAGTAGAGAGAAAGGTGATAGGTCGCAGGAAGCTCGGTTTTTTTAACCAGATACCCTCCGAACCAGCTGGGATATTTTTTCAGCTCTTCCTGAGGGATCTTCTCTATTTTGAATCTGTATGAAAGGAGCTCAAAATCCATCACCTTCTTCAGGTCAAATTCCACACCGAAGCTTGAGCCTGCCACCTCCTCCATAGCCCGAAGGTCAGCCTCCCTCTCTATCTCCCTCATCTGCCGGGCGTGGTGAGAGGTGAAGGTGAGAATGGCTTTGAGAAAGGCATAGGCCCCCATAACCCTTGTTTTAAAGTCCGCTCTGGCGTAATTCTCATCCAGAATGGAGAAACGGTTTCTAAGGCCCACATAGTTGGTTCCGTATCTGGCTCCCACGGCCCAGAAACCCCAGCCCTTTTCTGGATTTTTTCTGTCCAGGAAGTTTCCGTAGGGAATGGGGCGGAATCCCAGCTTTTGCATGGTGGAATTTATCTCAGGAAACATAATTTCCCAGGAATACGAGATGAGGGCCCGGTCTGTCCAGGGAGCCATCTGGGGTTGCCAGGTTACCACATGACGGTTATAAACCCCGTCGGTGGTATGCATGTCCACGAAAAGGACCGGATCCCACTTCACCAGCGCCTTAACCAGGCCCCTGACCTCCGGACTTTCCTGTTTAATAAAATCCCGATTGAGGTCCAGACCCTGTCCGTTGTACCTTACCCCCGCCAGGGCAGGTCCGTTGTCCTCGCTTCTGTGCCTTCCGAATTTTTCGTTTCCGTCCGGATTGAAGATGGGGCAAAAGAGAACCACCTGGTTCTTTAGAAGCTCCGGATGCTTTCCCTGAACCAGGTCCCTTATCATCATCAGGGAGGCCTCCTTGCCCTCCACCTCTCCAGCGTGTATGTTAGCTTCTATGTAAACTACCTCCTTCCCCAGGGCCCTGGCTTCCTGGGGAGTTTTAATTCCCTCCTGACTAACTATTGCCAGGGGAATTTTCCTTCCCTCCGCGGATGTGGCCAGAAATTCTATCTTTAGCTTGTTGGAGGAGGCCTTCAGGCTCCACAGCAACTCCATAACATCCTGATAGGTGGAGGTTTCGGTGAAATTGGACCTTTCCGCCCTGGTCAATGGAGCTCTGGCCAGGAGCGGAAGGGCGAGGAGTATACAAAGCAGCTTTCTCATTTTTTCACCTCCTTTACAACCCTGAACCCTACGAGATAGGCAGGAGGAGGAGAGTAAACGGTGTTTTTGTCCGTTGTGTGCCAGCAGGAAAGCCCCATAACCTTCCCCTTATTGTTCTCCTTGAGAACCCATTCGGCAAGGTTTCCCTTTAGATCGTAAATCCCCTCGGCTGAGTAAAAGCTACCCACGGGTTTTATCAGGGCCTCAAATCCCAGCTTTTCCTTTATGTAGTCCCGGATTTTTTCGGCTTCCTCAGGATTTGGGGAATAACCTGACCACCAATCCAGGGTGTTTCCCGGCTTTTTTATAAGGGAAAGGAGTTTTTTGAATTCCTCCTCCCGGGGTAGCCTGTATTTTTCTCCGGTTTTTTCGGAAAGCCATTGACAGTAAGCCATGGCCTCCTGAAAACTTATTCCGCTGGCAGGTAGGTTTTCCGTTCCCTTCTCCCAGGTGTGTTTAAAGTTTGGATTTTCTTTCATGAATTCCGCAAACTGCCCTCTCGTTATTTCAAACCTGGAGACAATGATGTCCCCTGCTCTTACGGTTTCAGGGGCTAAAATTCCGTTTTTCAAAATCCCGTATTTTCCGTTTATCTTAGATGCTACCCTCAGGGAAAGCAGATTTTCTAAGGGAGAATCTTCGGCTACCGGCCTTTCTTCTTTTTTCCTGCCAAGGAGGTATTTTTCAATCCACGCTACCTCTTCCTGCATCTTCTTCAGCTGATGGGAAGGTTTTCTTAATCCGTGAGGCTCACCGGGGAAGAGTATAAACCTCACTGGAGCCTTTCCGATTCTCTTCAGGGCCCTGAAGAGCTGCCAGCCCTGTTCTGTGGGTACATTTCTGTCCTCGGTTCCGAAAAATATTATGGTGGGCGTTTCTATGAACCGGGCTTTGAAGAGGGGGGATTTCTTTATGTAGGTTTCTGTGTTATCCCAGGGGGTTCCTCCGAAATATAGTTCATCAAACTGGGGGCCGAACATGCAGTTTCCGTAATCGCTGATCCAGTTTACATCGCCGGCCCCCGGGGCAGCCACTTTGAACCTGTGGGTTTTGGTTATGAGAGCTATGGTTAGAATAGCCCCGTTGCTCCATCCAGCCACCGCCAGCTTTTCCGGGTCCACCATTCCCTTTTTGATCAGGTAATCCACCCCTGAAAGGATGTCGGGAACCTCCAGTTCGTAGTAATGTCCTATAATTGATTCCACAAAATCAAGCCCGTAGTTGGAGCTTCCAGAATAGTTCACGAAGAGCACGAAAAATCCCCTATTGGCCCAGAAGTGAGGGTAGTAGGCCCAGGAGTTTTTGAACCAATCAGCATCGTATCCGGCAGGCCCCCCGTGTATGTTAAGGAGAAGGGGATATTTTTCGCCCTTTTTATAGTCCTTTGGATAGTAAAGAATTCCTTCTATTATCCTGCCCCCTCTGGATTTCCACTTTATAACCTCTGTTTTCGCCAGAAAGCGATGCTTCAGATAAGGGTTTACATCCGTCAGTTTTTCTGGCTTAGAAAGCTTTCCATCCTTTACCTCGGATAGATAAAGTTGGGGAGGTTCGCTGGAGGTGCTCCTTAGAAAAATAAGCTTTTTCCCGTCCTCGGATAGTTTCAGGCCCATGATGGTTTGAAAGAATTTTTCCTTTATTCTGTGGATTTTCCATTTGGAGGGGTCCTTTCCGCGGGCCTCAATAATCACTGGAATGTTCCTGGCTCCGTTGGCCAGGGATGTGGCGATGGTTTCGCCCCCGCAGCTCAGTCGGCCTTGGTAAAGGCCTCCAATTCCCCGGGGCCAGTTCAAAGGAACCTTTCTATAGGTATTTTCCGATACCGAATAAAGATAAAGGAGCTCTATCCCGGGCCCTCTCTTTTCCTCGTGCCGGGAGAAGGTCTCAAGAAACACCACCCGGTCGTCGTCCAGCCACTGAAAATCGGTAGGGGAGAAATATTTGTCCTTAAAAATTTCCTTTTTCTTACCTTTCTCAAGGTCCCACAGGAAGTATCTGGGTCTGGGCTCCGGCTCCGCCACATAGGAAGGTGTGTCTATGTGGGCTGTGATCACGAATCTTCCCGATGGGGAAATGGAGAAGGAGACTATCCTGTCTTTGTTTAGCGTTAACCTTTTGACCTTCTTGTCCCTGAGGTTCACCGAAAAGAGCCTCGTGGGGAAGAAAAACTCAGCGTCCTCTACCACTATGGAATCGTCCTTCTTTTTCTTTCTTTCCTTCTCCAGTCTGTAGGATTTTTCCCGGGCCAGAACTATTATTTCCTGCCCATTCCTCCATCGGAAGTCCGCCACCCCCCTGGGCATGGTCGTTATTTTCTCCGGCTCACCGCCGTGAATGTTCAATACATAAACCTGAGGTTTACCGTCCCTGTCGGAAAGGAAGGCGATTTTCTTGCCGTCCGGTGACCACCTGGGGGAGTATTCCGAGTGCTTTCCCCGGGTGAGCTGAACAGGGGTCCTTTGTTGAAGGTCCAGGAGCCAGAGATGGGAGATGAATTTGTTTTCCTTCTCATCGGCCTTTCTCTGGACCCATACTGCCATTTTCCCGTCAGGGGACAGGGAAAATTGGGATACGGTTTGGTAGGCGAGGACATCCTTGAGGGAAAAGTCTTTGCCCAGGAGAAGAAAGGTTGAGATAAAGAAGGCTGTTATTAATGCTATGATTTTTCGCATAATTCCCTCCTTATAAAATTTTACGATTAACATGGAGGTTTTCTTAAAAAATTAACTTTCTGGTAGGTGTTTTTTCAGCCATGGCTTAAGTTTTTCCAGGGCTTCCTCCGCCGAGTCGGCGTATTCAATGATTTCCCAGTCCTCTCTGGATATATAACCTTTTTCTATAAGCCTGGGAAAATTTACCGTGCTGTTCCAGTGCTGTGTCCCCACCAGTATCACGGGTATTTTTCTTTTCTTCCCCGTCTGTATGAGGGTCAGGGTTTCAAACAACTCGTCCATGGTGCCGTATCCCCCTGGAAAGAAAATCTCTGCCTTGGCCAGATACATGAACCAGAACTTCCTCATAAAGAAGTAATGAAATTCAAAATTGAATTCAGGGTCTATGTAGTCGTTGGGGAGCTGCTCCTGGGGTAAGGAAATATTGAAGCCTATGGAGGGCACCCCGGCCTTCCTGGCCCCGCGGTTGGCGGCCTCCATTATTCCAGGTCCTCCTCCGGTGCATATACCGAAGCCGTGGTCCCTGTGGTTTTCCTTAACCCAGAGCCCTATGCGGTAGGCCAGTTCCTCTGCCATGAGATAATACTTCCTGTTTTCCGGATCAGGGTCCTCTCTGGTTATCCTTGAAGAGCCGTAGAAGACCACGGTGTGCCTTATCCCTGCCTTCTTAAGCTTTCTTTCGGGATGGAGGTATTCGGAGAGGATTCTTACTGTCCTCGCCGCCGGTGAATTTAAAAATTCCGGGTCCTTGTATGCCTTTTTTGCTCTTTCCATTGAAAAATAATACCACATTTCTTCACGGGTATGCGTCCGGTCATGGTTTTTCTTTACAAATCCCTGGGAAACTTATAAAATACCCGGGATGAATGTCCTCGGCCTTTATGCCCAGACCACCTTAGTGGCCAAATTAGTCATATTCATATTGATAGGTTTTTCCTTCTATTCCTGGGCGGTTATAATCGCCAAATACCTTTTTCTAAACGCCGTAAGAAAAGACAATGAGGAGGTGAAGAGGGTTCTTTTCAGGGCCAGGGACATGAAAGACTTTCAAAAGATAGCCCGTAGGTTTCCCCGTTCTTCCTTCTCCAAAATTTTTATGGGCATAAACGAGGACATTAAGAATAAGAAAATATCCTCCTTAGAATCCCTGGAAAGGGCCCTCCTCCAGAGGCTGACTGAGGAGATAAATCGCCTGGAGGCCTATGTTTCCTTCTTAGCGATAACCGCCAGCTCTGCTCCCTTCATCGGTCTTTTCGGCACCGTCTGGGGAATAATGAACGCCTTCCGGGAGATCGGGGTGAAGAAGACCGCTTCCCTGGTGGCGGTGGCCCCTGGAATTGCTGAAGCCCTGATAACCACCGCCGCCGGCCTTTTTGCGGCGGTGCCCGCGGTTATTTTTTACAATTATTTTTCCGCCAAGATACGCAGGCTTTCCCAGGAGGCGGAGAATTTCTCCAACGAGATACTCATAGTGGCCGAGAGACTAACGAAGAATGCTGAGGAATAGGATAAGCTACGCCCCCAGGGCCATGGCGGAAATCAATGTAACACCCTTAGTGGATGTTATGCTGGTCCTTTTAATAATTTTCATGGTGACGGCCCCCATGATGCAGGTGGGCATAGATGTTGACCTCCCCACCGCCGGCTATATTTCCACCAAGGAGGAAACCCGGCTGGTCATTACCATAGACAAAAAGGGCTATGTTCATTTTGACAAGAAGGTTATCCACCCGAAACTCCTGGAAGAGCAGCTGAAGGCCTACTTCCATGGAGCTAAAAAAAAGGTGGTTTTTCTTAGGGCAGACAGGTCCGTTCCCTACGGGAAGGTGATAGAGATCCTGGACATAATAAAGAGAAGCGGCATTGAGACGGTGGGATTGGTTATTCAGCCCAGGAGAAAATGAGTCAGAAGAGGATTTTGAGGCTGGGACTTTTTCTCTCCTTCCTTTTTCATCTGGGATTCCTTCTGGTAGCTTCCCTGAGCAGCTTCGGGGAAAGGGCCAGGCCCAGGTTTCAGGAGTTCGTTTCCCTGGTGGAGCTTCCCGGTGGAGGAGGCGGCGGGGGAAGGCCCCAGCAGGGAAATGTATGGGAGCTCAAGAAAATTACGAAAATTAAAAAGGAGCCCAAACTCGTCTATCCTAAGAAAAAATCCAGGAGGTATCGCTACATAAAAAGGAAAGGTTCTGTGGTGGTGAGGAAGAAAGCTTCCACGGGAGCTGCAGGCTCCCGGGGGGAAGGTGCTCCCACCATATCCTTTGCAGGAGGGCCGGGCAGCGGAGGAGGGGAAATGCGCCTGGGAAATTTCCCGTATCCCTTCTTTCTCATCACGGTAAAGGAAAGGATAGGTTTTAACTGGGCGCAGCTCATGGGGGGAAGGAAGCTGGGGGCTGAAATATGGGTTTACTTCAAGATCAACCGGGAAGGAAGGATAATTGAAATCAAGCTGGAAAAGCCCAGTGGAATAACCAGGTTTGACAATTACGCTCTGCAGGCGGTTAAGAACGCCGAACCCTTCCCCCGGCTTCCCTCCACATACAGCGGAGCTTACCTTGCCATAAGGGTCATTTTTGAATAGAATTAACCCCATGAGAAAAATTTTCCTCCTCGTATTTTTTACCTCTCAAATCCTTGCCCAGCAGGAGATAACCATAAGGATAAAGGGAGGGGTCCCGGCCATCAGAATAGCAATTCCCCCTTTTCAGATAAGAACCTACACCCCCGAAGCTAAGGCCGCTGCGGAGGAAATAGAGGAAACCTTCAGGGCGGACCTCGCCTTTTCCAGGGTTTTTTCGCCCCTTTCCAGGGACCTTCTTTCCTTAGTGAAGGATACCAATCCTGAGAGGCCGGACCTTAAGGCCTGGGAATCGGTGGGGGCTTCCGTTGTATTCTTAGGAAAGGTGGAACAGAGGGGGGAGCAGCTCCGCTTCACCGGAAAGCTATACGATGCCAGAACCAGAGAGTTTATACTGGGGAAAAGCTTTTACGGAAAGATGAAGTTTCGCAGGCTTATGGCCCACCGGATGGGGGATGAGCTTTTGAAATACTTCGGCCAGATTCCCATATTCACCTCCAAAATAGCGTTTATATCCGACAGGGACGGAAACAGGGAACTCTACATAATGGACTACGACGGGATGAACCAGGTCCGCCTTACCTACACCAGGGGAATGGAGATGCTTCCCGCATGGTCCCATAATGGGGAGATGATAGCTTACACCTCCTTTCGTCGGGGAAATCCTTCCCTTTACATAAGGTATATTTACCAGGGAAAGGACATGCTGGTGGCAGAGGGGGGCTCCAACATAACCCCGGACTTTTCACCTGACGACAAATTTCTCCTTTATTCCTCCTCCCTTCCAGGAAACTACGAGATTTACATTTACGACCTTCGGACGGGCCAGCGCAGGCGGCTGACCTATTCCTACGGCTCAGACCTCAGCCCCAAATGGTCGCCGGACGGGGAAAAGATTTTGTTCTCCTCGGACAGGAGCGGTTCCCCCCAGCTTTACATCATGGACAAAAACGGGAAGAATCCAAGGAGGATAACCTTTCAGGGAAGCTACAACGCCTCACCGGATTGGGCTCCCGACGGGGACAGAATAATATATGTAAGCAGAATTATGGGAAGGTTCAATCTGTATTTACTTTACCTTTCCACATCGCAGGTGATAAAATTAACTTCAGGCATGGCCATGAACGAAAATCCCTGTTTTTCCCCGGATGGCCGTCATATAGTATTCTCCTCTAACAGGAGCGGAAAATATCAAATTTACATAATGGATTACGATGGAAAAAACCTGAGGCAGCTCACTTCCCGGGGAAACAATCTTATGCCATCCTGGCAGAAAATAAATTATAGGAGGTAAAAATGAAGAAACTCACCCTGATTCTGGTGGCTGGAATTTTTCTCCTCAGCCTGGCAGGCTGTAAGAAAAAAGAGAAGGTGAAGGTCATTCCCCCGACGGAGAAAAAGGTAGCCAGGACCGGAGAGGAGGTTAAGGAAAAGCCCATTCCCAAGCCCGTGGTTCAGGAAGAAAGCATTGAGGACATGAGTTTGGAGGAGATCAACAGGAAGGGCTACCTGCAGAGGATTCACTTTGACTTTGACAAATACAACATCAGGGAGGACCAGAAACCCATACTCATAAAGAACGCCCAGTGGCTCAAAGCTCATCCCACGGTGAAGATCCTCATAGAGGGACACTGCGACGAGAGGGGAACCGAGGAATACAACCTGGCTCTTGGGGAGAAAAGGGCCAAGGCCGTCAGGGATTTTCTGATAAGCTTGGGAATTTCCCCCGACAGGATAAAAATAGTCAGCTATGGAAAGAGCCGTCCTCTGGACCCCAGGCACAATGAGGAGGCCTGGGCCAAGAACCGCAGGGCGGAATTTGTTATAATAGCCAAGTGAGGAAAACACTTGCAATAGTTTTGGTTCTTCTTTTGTTTTCCCCTTCATACGCCCTGAGCCTGAGGAGGAAAAAGAAGAAAAAAGCTCAGAAAACCACCGGGGTCATCGCTGAGCAGAAGGGCGGGGTCAGTCAGGAGGACCTCGCCCTCCTCAGGGCGGATTTTAACCAGCTTCGGGAAAGATTAAAGGCCTTAGAAGAAGCTCTGAAGGAATGTCAGGGCACCAATTCTGAGGCCATGAGGAAAATAGAAGCCCTGCAGATGAGGGTGGCCGCCTTGGAGCAGAAGATAGACGAGCTAAAGCTGGCCATAAAGGCCCAGGGCAGGGCGCAGACCTCCTCTTCCGGAGAGATTCCCAGGGAGGAACTCTACCGAAAGGGTTTCAACGCCTTCATAGAGGGAAGGTATGAGGAGGCCATAACTTATCTGCGGGAATACGCTCAGAAGTATCCGCAGGGGAAAGCAAGCGCCAGCGCCATGTTCTGGTGCGGGGAAAGCTATTTTAGAATGAACAACTACGCTGCGGCAGCTTCCTGGTATGAAAAGGTGGTTTCCCTTTTTCCGCAAAGCATAAAGGCCCCCACGGCCCTTTACCGTCTGGCCCAGTGTTATAAAAAAATGGGCAATGCAAGGAAGGCAAAAAAATACATAAGGGAGCTTCTTCAGAAGTACCCCGGATCCGAGGAGGCTTCCTTGGCTAAAAGAGGTGAATATTGAAGGATAGGGGTTCTTTAAACAAGGTTATTCTGGTGGGCAGGCTTGGAAGGGACCCTGAGATAAGGTACCTGCCCTCCGGCGAGGGTGAAAGGGCCCTGGCCCGCTTCACCTTGGCTACCACCCTGGTTTATAAAAAGGGCGATACCCTCCACGAAATAACCGAGTGGCATTCCATTTATTGCTGGGGACAGCTGGCAGATTTCGCCAGGGAATATCTGAGGAAGGGAAAGCAGATCCTGGTGGAGGGAAAACTCCGCAGCCGTCGCTGGGAGCAGAACGGCCAGCCCAGAAAGGTAGTGGAAATTGAGGCGGAGAAGATAATTCTGCTGGGAAGAAAGGAGGAGCCCGCCGGGGAGGAATTTCCTCCGGAACCTCCGGACCTTGGGCCTTCTGAGCCGGACGACGAAGTTCCCTTCTGAGGGAGATTTTTTCAGTTAAAGGGTTCCTCAGGGAAAATCTATCCTCAGACCACTCCCTGCCTTCTTTGCCGGGAAGAATTCCCTGAAAATTCTTTCCGCCCTTTCTCCGCTACAATGGGATGGATAGGCCAGGATGACCCCGGCACCTTTAAGCCTTTCCGCCACCTTCCTTATTTTTTCCTGAGGGTCAGAAAAGAGGTGAAATCCTCCCATAACCACCATGGGTTTTGCGAATTTTTCCCGGGCCAGGTATGCGAAGTTTTCTATCCCGGGGTGGGAACATCCTCCCACAAGGAGAACCTTCTCCCCTCCTTCCACCACCAAGAATTGTTCTGGAACCGGGTGGGGAAGTTCGGGGCCTATCCATATACCGGGACGGATTTCCCTCCAGCCCCTTCCCCTGATTACTTCCGCCCCCTTCCTTTTAAGCTCTTCCTCAAATTTATGGCTGAATCCCTCCCCCACATAAACCCTTACGCCGGGACTTTGTTTTACCAGAGGAAAAAGCCCTGCCGTGTGGTCCCAGTGGCCGTGGGATATAACCACCTCCTTTATCCGCTCAGGAGGCACGGCCCTCTGGAGGTTTTCCATGAAGTCATCCGGGTCGGAGCCGGTGTCAAAGAGGAGGTCCTCCCCCAGCAGCAGGGCCCAGCCCCACCCGCTTTTCCACCCTTCCTTGGCGGAACGGTTGTCGTATATAACCGTTATCCTCATGGGAAAATTTTATCATTTTTCCGATTGACAACTAAATATTGCGATGGTATATTCTGAAGGCACAACATATTGTTAGGAGGGAAAGATGGGAATTGAGGGTTTCACCGACAACGCCATCAATATTTTGAAGGCCAGGTATTTCATGAAGGACGAGGAGGGAAATCTTGTAGAAACAAAGCCCTCCCAGCTGTTCAACCGGGTGGCCACCTATGTGGCCGGGGCGGAGAGGACCAACAAAGCCCGAGATTACTGGAAGAAGAGGTTTTACGAAGTAATGATGAGGCGGGAATTTATTCCCAACAGCCCCACCCTCACAGGGGCCGGAAGGGATATGTGCCTGAGCGCCTGCTTCGTTCTCCCCATTGAGGATTCCATTGACAGCATTTTTGACGCCGTAAAGTACACCGCCATGGTTCACAAGGAGGGGGGAGGTACGGGCTTTGATTTTTCCAGAATAAGGCCCAAGGGCTCCATGGTGAAAAAGACCAGGGGGGTTGCCTCAGGTCCTGTTTCTTTCATGAAGATTATTGACGCAGCCACAGAAGAAATAAAGCAGGGAGGGGTGAGAAGGGGCGCCAACATGGGAATTTTGAGGGTGGACCATCCGGACATTGAGGAGTTCATACAGACCAAGAGGGATGGAAAAAGCCTCACCAATTTCAACATCTCCGTGGCGGTAACTGAAAAGTTCTGGAAGGCCCTGAAGGAGGACGGGGAATACGAACTGGTGGCTCCCCACACCGGGGAAGTGGTGGGCACAAGAAGGGCCAGCGAGATATTTGACATGATAGTGGAGAGCGCCTGGGCCATAGGGGACCCCGGGCTGGTCTTCATAGACCGCATCAACGAACTGAATCCCACCAGGCCCTGGGGGGAGATAAGGGCCACAAACCCCTGCGGGGAACAGCCCCTCCACGATTGGGAAAGCTGCAACCTCGGCTCCATAAACCTGGCCCGGCTTTACGACCGCAAGAAGAAGGAGTTTGATTGGGATCGCTTTGCCTATGTGATAGAGACCGGAATAAGGTTCTTAGACAATGTGATAGATGTGAACAAGTTTCCCCTTCCCCAGATAGAGGAGATAACCAAGCTGAACCGAAGAATTGGTCTTGGGGTTATGGGCTTAGCGGACCTTTTCATCCTCATGGGGATAAAATACGATACCGAGGAGGCCTTGGAGTGGGCGGAGAAGATAGCCGGGTTCATGAGGGAAAAGGCGGAGGAGCAGACCAGGCTGCTGGCTGAGGAGAGGGGAAATTTCCCCAACATAGAAAACTCCATCTACAAAGGGGAAAAGAGGAGAAACGCCACCGTTCTTACCATAGCCCCCACAGGGACCATATCAAGGATAGCTGGAACCAGTTCCTCCATAGAGCCTGTTTTCGCCTTTGAGCTGGTATCCAACATCCTGGACGGAAAGCTCATAGACATCCATCCCCTTTACAAGGAGTGGAAGGATGAGCACCCGGACGAACCCCTTCCTCCTTATTTCATAACGGCCCACGAAATTGAACCGGAATGGCACATAAGGATGCAGGCTGCCTTCCAGAAGTATGTGGACAACGCCGTCTCCAAGACCATAAACTTCCCTAACTCGGCCACCGTGGAGGACATAAAGGAGGCCTACCTTCTGGCCTATGACCTGGGGGTTAAGGGGATAACCGTATACCGGGACGGGTCCAGGGCGGAGCAGGTCCTTCAGAAGGCCGGCCAGGAGACGAAGCCCGTCCCCAAGGAAAGGCCGGACAGCCTCCCTTCCAGGACCGACAAGATAAAAACTGGTTTTGGAACACTTTATGTAACCGTCACCTTCATGGACCAGAAGCCCTTTGAGGTCTTCGCCCAGATAGGAAAAAGCGGCTATTCCACCATGGCCGACGCCGAGGCCCTGGGAAGGTTGATTTCCCTGGCTTTGCGTTCAGGAATTGAGCCAAAGCTGATAATAGAACAGCTGGAGGGGATAGGAGGCTCGGAGCCCATCTTCTACAACGGTGAGATGGTCCAGTCCATTCCCGATGCCATAGCCAAGGTCCTGAAGCGAATAATAGGCGAGGGGGAGATAAACTACCAGGAGAAGGATATGACCGTGGAGCGGTGCCCCGTCTGCGGATGGCCCCTTCCCGATGAGAAGTGCCCCACCTGTCCCAACTGCGGATGGTCCAAATGCGGTAGCCAGTGATAGGGTGAATTTGCAAAAATTTTGAAAAAAATCTTGACTTTTGGGAAATTTGTAATATTATTATAGGCATGAAGCTTTTTACCATAGGAGAAGCGGCGGACATAGTGGGGGTAAGCCCCTCAACTTTAAGGTTCTGGGAAAGGGAGGGCCTGATCAAGCCCCAGAGAACTTCGGGAGGTGCCCGGAGGTTCACCTGGGAACAGGTTAAAAAGTTGAAGAAAATCAAGGAGCTTAAGGACAGGGGTTCAGGAGCTTACGGCATCAAAAAAATCCTTAAAGACGAGGTCCCTCCTCCCCCGGCAGAAAACCTTTCCGTAGGGGACAAGATAAGGAGGTTAAGGCAGAGAAAGGGAATGACGCTGCAGGCCTTTTCGGAGAAAACCGGGCTCTCCGTGGCCTTTCTTAGTCAGGTGGAGCGGGGAAAGGCCAACCTTTCGGTGGCCAATCTCAGGAAGATCGCCGATGCCCTGGGAGTAAACACCCTTTACTTTTTTGAAAGCACAGCATCCCCCCGCAAGCTCATAAAGGCAGGGGAAAGGAAAAGCCTTCCCACGGATTTCAAGGGTGTGAGAATGGAGCTTCTGGCAGAGGGTCCAACGGCCATGGAGCCTCACCTTTTCTACATTGAACCAGGGGCAGGGAGCGGCGAAGCCTATTCACATCAGGGGGAAGAGTTCATCTTCGTCCTTGAGGGTAAGCTGGAGATATGGCTTGACGAGATTGAGCATTACATTCTGGAACCGGGCGATACCCTATACTTCAACAGTTCCTCCAGGCACCGCTGGAGAAATCCCACCAGGAACATGACGGTGGTCCTCTGGGTCAACACGCCACCTACCTTTTGAGGGAAAAATGACCGCCGCCTACGCCTGGGCCTTCGCCCTCGGGCTCTTCGTTCTTTTTACCTGGCTGGGAATAAAGTTCTCCAGGGTGGAAAACACCGGGGATTTCCTCCTCATGGGAAGGAGCGTGGGCTTCTGGCTGTTTTTCGGGGCCTACACCGGAGCGGCCATTGGAGGGGCTTCGGTGGCAGGCTTTACGGGGTACGGATGGAGTCAGGGGTATTCGGCCATGTGGCTCATTGCGGTCTCAGGAATAACGGTCCCGGCCTTTGCCTTTTTCTTTGCCAAAAAGATAAATGTTTTCGGGAGAAAGCACGGAGCCTACACCCTCTCCGATTTTCTGGCCAGGAGGTTCGGGGAAGAAATAAGAATACCCACCTCCCTCATTTCCTATCTCAGGCCTGTTTTTATCTCAGGCCTCCAGTTTCTCGCCCTGGGCCTGGTCTTCCAGGTGGGCTTCGGCCTTAATCTGAAACTTGGGATTCTTCTGGGGGCAGGGGTGGTCCTTCTATATACCATAACCGGTGGACAGCTTTCCGCTATAACCTCCCAGTGGTTTCAATCGGTGATTCAGGGAGGGGGGATGCTTCTCTTCCTTTATCTTGTGGTCAAATACAACGGAGGGATTTCATCTTCTGTCCATAGGATGTATTCGGTCCTTCCTTCCCACATGCTTTCCGCCTGGTCCATGGACCTTTCCATTTTATCCCTGTGGATAATTTCCATGGGCCTTTTCTACCTTGTGGATCCCTGGCTCTTCCAGTGGGCGTACATGGCCCGTTCTGCCCAGACCTCCTTTGACGCCCTGGTGGCGGTTTCCCTTTCCTCTCCCTGGGGGGCTATTTCCTTCCTGGGCGGGATGCTCCTTTCCGCAGCGGCTCGCTCAGGGGTCCTTTCCTTTCCGGCGGGAATTTCCCCGGACCAGGTTTACCTGCATTTTATAAGCAAAATTATACCGCCCGCCGCTGGAGGGTTCCTCCTGGTGGCCTTTTTAATGACGGTTATGTCCTGTGCCTCCTCCTTCCTCATGACCGGGGCCACCCTGTTGTTCAACGATGTTATTGAAAAATCCCTGAAAAACACCCTTTCGGAGGGTAGGAAAATTCTCCTCAGCCGGGTTTCCGTTCTTATTACGGCCGTTCTGGGGGTGGCCAGCGCCCTGTGGATACCCTTTTTAATCCCCCTGTGGATAATGGGACAGGCTCTGGCCATTGCCGGGCTTCTGGTTCCTGTGGGGGCAGCCTGGTTCTGGAGGAGGGCGACCCCCAGGGCAGCCCTGTATTCCCTGGCTTCAGGAGCCTCGGTGGCCTTCCTCTGGTCCCTCGTTGCATGGTGGAAGAGGGGAGATCCCAACGGTTTCGTCCTTGGCCTCCATGCCGTCCATGCGGGCCTTGCGGTTTCCCTTCTTGCCATGGTTTTAGCAAGTCTGATTACCCCCAGGGCCTCTGAGGAAATGGAGAGGGCAACCCTATGGAGGGAAATACCATGGAGCGAAGAATGAGTTTGATTGAAAAAACCTTCGGCAGGCTTACACCTATTAAGGGGGCGGCCTGGATTTTCGTATTTATACTTTTTGTGCTCTTTTATATTTTCTTCTTTGTAAGCTCCCCTGCACTCATGCTTTATCTGGTGGTCCTCACCTTACCCCCCATATGGATAGCCACCATAATAGGTGGGACCCTGGAGATGGCAAAAATATTTAAAAGGAGGTTGAAATGAGACGAAGCCTTGTGCTTCTGCTGGCTTTGGTTATGGCCTTTGGTTTGTGGGCACAGAGGCAGACGGGAAGCCTCAAGGGAACCGTAAAGGCCCAGGACGGAACCCCGCTTCCCGGCGCCTCCGTGCTCCTTTCGGGTTCACCCATTTTAAATCCTATCACATTTCGCACCGGAAACGATGGGATTTTCTTCTTTGCCAATCTTCCCCCTGGAAAATATCAGGTGAAGGTCTCCCTCAAGGGCTTTGATACCGTGGTGGTGAAGAACATACTGATAAGGGTGGGTAAAACCTCCTTTCTTTCAGTGGTTCTCAAGCCGAAGACCATGAAGGAAGAGGTGGTGGTGGAGGCTAAGATGCCCGCCATATCCGTGGAGGAGGCCAAAAACTCCGTGAACATAGGGAAGGAGGTGGTGGAGGACGCCCCCATACAGAGGGACCTCTACGACATAATCAACACCTCTCCGGGCATAGTGAGCGATAATGTCCGCTACAGCAGAACCTTTTCAACCCACGGCTCCTCCATAAGGGAGAACATTTACGCCTTTGACGGATTCATGATGAACGACCCCCGCCACAGCTATCTTTCCACCAACCTTAACTACAATGTTATTCAGGAGGTGGAAATTGAAACCTCAGGACATCCCGCCGAGGTAGGGGAAGGAAACGGAGCCTATGTTAACATAGTTACCAAGGGCGGAGGAAACAGGCTCAGCGGGGAGCTCAATTTTTACATTATCCCCTCGGGGTTTTCCTCCGATTCTCCTGGAAGGGGGGCTATGGAGGGGGATGCCTTTGAGCCCTACAAAACCCTCTGGAATTTTGACGGGGGCTTCAACATAGGGGGGCCTTTAAAGAAAAACAGGCTATGGTATTTCCTCTCCGCCAGGAAACTGGACTGGGCCTACCATGCCCCTGGCTTTGAACCCAGAGTGGAACACCACGAGACGGAGTTTTTCGGGAAATTGTCCTTTCAGCCCTCTGCGGCCCATCGTTTAGACTGGGCATTGAGTTACCTTGTGAGCTACGAGCCTTACTGGGAGGTTCACACCGGAGTGGTAATCCAGGGGGACCCTGCATACATAGGCTGGGTCTACGACAGGGACGCCGCCCCTGTATGGGACCACGAGAAGGACTTCATGACCTACCTCAAGTGGAATTGGAACATAAGCCCCACCGCCTATCTGGATGCCAGGGCGGGCTATATTTACAAGTATTTTCCGCTTTTGATGCAGGAGGGAACCGGATACCGCCACTACGACATAGGATGGGCGAAGTTCTGGAGGGGATACTGGATGAACGAGGTCTACCACCGGGGAAGGTTCCAGGCCATGGCTTCCCTCACCAAGTTCCTGGACAATTTCCTGGGAGGAAACCACGAGGTGAAGGCAGGCCTTGAGTTTGAACTTGCCAGGGACGACTGGGATACCTGGATGCCGGAATCCTGGAACGGCCTTTATCCCGGAGTTTACTGGACGGAAAACGGGAATTACGGCCTCCCCTCCTGGTTCGGGGTGAACTGGATAGGATATTTCACCGCCCGTTCTGTGGGGACCAAATCCGGCGACAGCGTCCAGAAGGACCGTATGAGAAGGATAAGCGGCTACCTTCAGGACACCTTTAACCTGGGGAAGAGGCTTTACTTTAACCTCGGAGTAAGATTTGACATGAGCAAGGCCTACATTCCTCCCCAGTCCACCACGGGAAATCCCCGGTGGTATGCCCTTTATCAGGCCGGCATTATCCCTGCCCCCCACGACCAGTTCTTCGCCCCCAGGAGCATAAACGAGATAAAGGATTACATGAACTGGAAAACCATATCCCCCAGGGTGGGCGTGATCTTTGACCTGCTGGGAAACGGAAGGGCAGCCCTGAAGGCCTTCTACGGAAGGTATTACTCCTACATGAACCTCCAATACACCTCCAACATAAACCCCATGTATTATCCCTACGCCGCCTACTACTGGTACGACCTCAACTTCAACGGGAAGTACGACTTTGACGGTTCCGATTATTATTACATGGTCTATTCCTGGGGAGGATACCTGAACCCCTTAGATAGAATTGACCCGAATCTCAAGGCTCCCCACACCGACGAGTACCTCCTTACCCTGGAGGGAGAACCCATAGAGGGCCTCAGGCTTTCAGTAAGCTATATTCACCGCTACGAGAAGGACATAATTGAGGACATAGACATAGCCAGGACCGACCAGTGGTGGGTCCCCATTGAAGTTCACGACCCTGGATACGACGCCAAGCTGGGAACCTCCGACGATAAGACCTACACCGTTTACTTCCTGAAGGAAGGGGCCCCGCCAGGCCAGTTCTGGATTACCAACCCTCCCCAGGCCTACAGGAAATACGACGGGGTGGAAATAGTGCTTACCAAGCCCTTCTCCCACGGCTGGTCGGTATTCGCCTCCCTTACCCTCTCAAGGGCCAGGGCCACCATAGGAAATTCTTTCTACGAAACCAACGGGGTGAGCGTTGCTTTTGATTCCCCCAACTGGATGGTAAACAGGGAGGGTTCGGTCCCAACCCTGGACAGGCCGGTGGTCCTCAAGGTGGTGGGTTCCTATCTTCTGCCCATGGAAATAATGTTCAGTTTCAACTTCCTCTACATGAGCGGGGTGCCCCTCCAGAGGACCGTGGTGGTTTACAATCCAGGAATTCCCGGCATAGACCCGTACTTCTACACCGAAGTTCTCTCTGAGCCTGTGGGAACGAGAAGGGGACCCGCCTACAAGAACCTCAATGTGAGGATGGGAAGAAGTTTCCCTCTGGGTAAAGGGACCCTTACCGTATCCGTGGACGGCCTCAATATACTGGGAAACTCTTACCTCCTCAGGAAATACGGCCAGCACCTTACCATACCTCCCGATGCCAGTTATATAGGGATAAATCCCCGCTGGGAAAAGCCCGTGGTGGGCATAGGCCAGAGGGTTTTTGCCATAGTGGCCAGCTATAAATTCTAAGGAGGTGGATTTGACCCGGCAGCTGCTTGAAAAAAGGGAAAGGTTAATCCCCCGGGGGGTTTACAACACAAACCCTGTTTTCGTTGAGAAGGCAGAGGGGGCCATAATATGGGGAAAGGACGGAAGGAGATACATTGATTTTGCAGGGGCCATAGGTTCCCTGAATGTGGGCCACTCCAACCCCAAGGTGGTGGATGCGATAAAAAAGCAGGCTGACAAATTCGTGGGTTCCTGCTTCCACACTTCCATGCACGAACCCTATCTGGAGGTGGTGGAGAGGCTCCTTTCCCTTTATCCAGGTTCCTTTCCCAAAAAGGGCTTCCTGGTGAACTCCGGGGCAGAGGCGGTGGAAAATGCGGTAAAGATAGCCCGCCATTACACGGGAAGAGGAGCCATAGTGGTCTTTGAGCACGCCTTCCACGGAAGAACCCTGCTTACCTTAGCCATGACCTCCAAGGTTGTGCCCTACAAGGCCGGATTCGGACCCTTTCCCCCTGAGATTTACCGCCTTCCCTATCCCTATTGCTATCGCTGCCCCTTTTCCCTTTCTTATCCTGAGTGCGGTCTGCGATGCGCCTCTTACATAGAGGAATTCTTCATTACCCATGTGCGTCCTCAGGAGGTGGCGGCGGTGGTGATTGAGCCGGTTATCGGAGAGGGGGGATTCATAATTCCTCCCAGGGAATACATGATAAAGCTCAGGGAAATCACCGAAAAATACGGAATACTTCTGGTGGCGGACGAGGTTCAGGCCGGTTTCTGCAGGACGGGAAAGTTCTTTGCCGTGGAGAACTTCGGGGTTGTGCCGGACATAATCACCATAGCCAAGTCCATAGCCGGAGGACTTCCCTTAGCGGCTGTTCTGGGAAGGGCAGAGGTCATGGACCATCCCCAGGTGGGGGGGCTTGGGGGAACCTTCGGGGGAAATCCCGTCTCCTGTGCCGCCGCCGTGGCCGCCATTGATTTTGCCTTAGAGGAGAACCTATGTGGCAAGGCTCTGGGCATAGGGGAGAAGGTAAAGGCGAGGTTCCTGAAATGGAAGGAAAAATTCTCCTTCGTGGGAGATGTGAGGGCCCTGGGGGCCATGGCCGCCTTTGAGGTGGTAAAGCCCGCAAGCAAAGAACCCGACAAGGAAACCACCTCCAGAATAGTCCAGCTGGCCTACGAAAGGGGACTTCTCCTCATTTCCGCCGGGGTATATTCCAATGTGATTCGGGTGCTCATGCCCTTGGTAATCGGTGACGAGGAACTGGAGGAGGGGCTTGCTATCTTGGAAGATGTAATGGAGGAAATATGAAAAGACTGGTTTTCCTTCTCCTTTCAGCCCTGCTCTTCGCCCAGGAGGTTGGATACACCAGGATGGGAATATACGCCGTGAGGGAGGGGGAGGGTTCCCCCTCCCTTTACATCCCCATGCTCAAGGCCCTGGTGAAGTGGACCCTTGAATACGGATACAAGCCCCGGGGACCCATGAGAATTGAGTTCAGGGGAGTTGCCCTTTCCAGGAAGTTCAGGTTGATGGTTAAGGTGAACATACCGGGGATTTTCCCTCCCCGGACCTCCCTTTCCACGGAATTCGTTTTCCTGAGGCCACAGCACATCGCCGTCTCAGAACCCTTCTCCGCCTCCTCTCCCCCCTCTGCCGGGGATTTTATAAAGGGCCTCAAAAAATCAGGATGGGAACCTTCATCCCCTCCCTTTTTATATCTGAGGAACCTGGGGGAACTGCGGGAGGGAAAGCTCAGGTGGGCCGTGGAAGTGAAGAGAAGGGGGAATTTCCAGGTGGGGATTTATTCGGACAGGGGGGCCTTCCACTTAGGGCTTATAGCTTCCCAGAGGTTCTTCCAGACCCACGGTATAACCTACAGCCCCCTTTACAAAGAAGACCTTAAAAGGAAGGACCTCTACTCCAGGATGAAACTCATCTACTTTCCCGGCGGATGGTCGGGGTATTACACAGAGGACCTTAAGGGAAAGGCCGCCAGGATGATAAGAGCCTTCGTGGAAAAGGGCGGAAGATACCTGGGGGTATGCGCCGGGGCCTACTTTGCGTCCAGGGAGATAATCTGGGAGGGCAAAAAATACCATCCTCCCCTGGGAATATACCCCGGGGTTGCTGTGGGACCCATAACCTCTCTGGCTCCATGGCCCCTTTACACCGTAGCGGAGGTTCTCTTTGAAGGGAGAAAACTTCAGGCCTTCTATTACGGTGGCCCCTATTTCGTGGGGGAAGGGGAGGTTCTCGGCAGATACCTTGTAAACGAAAAACCCGCGGTGATTTTATACAGATACGGGGAGGGAAAGGTGCTTCTTTCCGGACTTCACTTTGAATACGAACTTACCGGCAGAGAGGATGGGGTGGAATTTCCGGAGAACGAAGGGTTTAAAACAGCCAACCCCACCTGGCCGGTTTTTGAGAAAATGATTAAAATCCTTCTGGAGGAGTGATGCTGGTAGCAGGAGTGCAGATGGAAATTACCGGGGAACCCCGGGGGAATTTTGAAACCATGAACAGATGGGCGGAGAGGACCCTTTTTCTTTATCCCCACGCTAAACTCCTGGTCTTTCCTGAACTGGCATACACCGGACCAGTTCATCCCGGCCTGGAGGAGGGGGAGGTCCTGGAGAAATTTTCCTCCATGGCCCGGGACCTGGGCGTCTGGCTCATACCGGGAAGTTTCTACATAAAAACCGCAAAGGGTAAGGTTAACAGGGCCTATTTATTTTCCCCTGAAGGAGAGGTGGTGGGGCATTACGACAAAATTTATCCCTGGAGGCCCTACGAGGATAGCATCCCCGGAAACAGGACAAGGGTGTTTGACCTGGAGGGCTTCAAGGTGGGCATAGAGATATGCTACGACATATGGTTTCCCGAAATAGCCCTTGAGATGGCTGAGTTGGGGGTGGAGCTCATCGTAAATCCCGTAATGACCACCACCGCCGATAGGGAGGGGGAGGAGGTCCTGGTAAGAGCCACAGCCCTCTTTACCCAATCCTATGTCCTTTCGGTGAACGGTCTGGGAAGGGGAGGGGTTGGCCTTTCCCTGGGGGTGGACCCGGAGGGGAAGATTATGGCCAGGGCCCAGCAGGCGGAGGCCATAATACCCTTAGAGGTTCTGAGGGAAAGGTTAAATTCCGTAAGGGAAAGGGGGAGTTTCTCCTCCAATAGAATACTCAAAGAAAGGAGGGAAAAATGAGGGAATTTAAACTTCTTCTTGGAGGAAAATGGGAAAATGGAGAGGAGGTAAAGACCATCCGCTATCCCTACGACGACAGGGAAGTAGGGAAGGTTCACATAGCCGGGGCATCCCAGGCTGAGAAGGCCCTGGATTTGGCGGAGGAGGCCTTCAAGACTACCAGGAAGCTGAGCAGCGAGGAGAGATATAACATCCTGGCCAGGGTCTCAGCCGCCCTGAGGGAGAGGGAGGAGGAGATAGCCAGGGAGATTACCCTCTCCTGCGGAAAGCCCATAAAGGATGCCATCACAGAGGTCAAGAGGGCCCAATTCACCTTCCTCACCGCGGCAGAGGAAGCAAAGAGGATAGGAGGCGAAATATATCCTCTGGACATGAGGAAGGGGGCCGATGAGCGATGGGCCATAGTCCGTCGGTTTCCCATAGGTATTATCTTCGGCATTTCCCCGTTTAACTTCCCCCTCAACCTGGTGGCTCACAAACTTGCCCCGGCCATTGCCTCAGGAAACACCATCATCATAAGGCCCGCCACCCAGACGGCCACCGTGGCCCTTATCCTGGGGGAAATACTGTACCGGGCAGGGCTTCCTGAAGGGGCCCTTTCCGTTCTTCCCTCCACCTACCAGGCAGCGGACCTTATAATTGCGGACCCCAGGGTAAAACTCCTTACCTTTACGGGAAGCGCCCAGGTGGGCTGGGGCCTTAAACAAAAAGCCGCCAAAAAGAAAGTGGTTCTGGAGCTGGGGGGAAATGCAGCGTCCATAGTGGAGCCGGACATACCCCTTTCGTGGTCGGTGGAGAGGAATGTTCTTGGAGCCTACAACTATTCCGGTCAGGTCTGCATTTCCGTTCAGAGGATTTATGTTCACTCCTCCATATACGATGATTTCGTGGAGGAATTCGTAAGAAGGACGAAAGCACTTAAAATAGGAGATCCCCTGGACGGGGAAGTGAGGATAGGTCCTCTGATAAACGATGCTGCCGTGGAAAAAACCCTGGAGTGGGTGGAAGAAGCCAGGTCCATGGGGGCCAGGGTTCTCACCGGAGGAGAGAGGAGGGGAAGAATCATAACCCCCATGGTCATCGTGGATGCCCCCCACGAAGCCAGGGTGGTTTCCCAGGAGGCCTTTGCTCCCCTTGTGGTTATCTTCCCCTACAGGGAATTTGAGGAGGCGGTGGAGAGGGTTAACGACTCCAGATACGGGCTTCAGGCCGGGGTCTTTACCAGGGATATAGTAAAACTCCGCTATGCCTACGAGAACATAGAGGTGGGGGGTGTGGTGGCCAACGATGCCCCCTCCTTCAGGGTGGACCACATGATTTACGGAGGGGTGAAGGAATCCGGCTTCGGCAGGGAGGGCCTCCGCTATGCCATAGAGGAGATGACCGAGCCCAGGCTTTTAGTCCTGAACACGAAATTTTAAAATCCCTGACGGCTCCAAATCCACGAAGAAAAGCGGCCCAACTCTGCCTTAGGATATAGAAGCCCTGCGGAGCTTTACAGGAAATGGAGCCTATCGCATGGTGTATAATATAACCATAACATTAAATTTCTCCAAAAAATGGGGGCATATCAAAAATGTTTTTCTTAATAATCTCTTTGATTTCATCTTCCTGAAAGAAGGGCAACTTTAGTTCTTTGTAAGAGTATTTACTAAGCAAAAAAAGGAATCTTTTTCCTTTTATATTCACCTCTATTTTCTTGGTTATCAGGGCCCTGTCAAAGAAATTAGAAGAATTTAATATAAGCCACCAGGTTTGGGTTAACAGCCATCCCTTTAGAATTTTAGTAAGCTTGATTTCTTTTCCGTATTTTCTGAGAAAAGTGAGAGTCTTGACTGCTTTTCTTACATTTATAACAGGGAGAACGATTGCAAAATACAAAGCCAGAGCAAGAATGGCGATTGAAATAAAAATTATATAATAGATTGTGTTTGTATAAAGAGCAAAATAAAACTCTCTTTTTTTGTATAAGGATATTAAAAAGAGAACTTCCTTGAAGGCAACAAAAAGTAGAAACCCCCTCAA
Source organism: Candidatus Aminicenantota bacterium (assembly GCA_026987025.1). Taxonomy (GTDB): domain Bacteria; phylum Acidobacteriota; class Aminicenantia; order S016-38; family S016-38; genus JALSNJ01. The sequence goes on from JALSNJ010000040.1 coordinate 133,258, forward strand.
TGTAGCAGTCAAAAGAAAGTTCTTGGCGTTAGCTATACCTAATATTGCTTTTATTCTGTTATTCATAACAGCAGATATTCTCTTCCGGTATGTCTTTAATCTCCAGGAGTGTTTTTTCTGACCCATCCACCCATTTGTTATATATTGGATGACTCAATAGCAGATCTTTTATCAGCTCTTTTACCGCCTCTTCTTTAAACCCTAACATAGCAAAAAACCGTTTGTACACATCCCGAGCAAAGACTATAGCTAGATTGACCTTAGAAGTCCGGACCAAATATTTCAGGATGAAGAAATCGTTTATCTCTGGCGAAATGTTTAATAGATATTTCCATTGATCCTCTAGCCCTATCCAAACTTCAGTGCCGTTTGCTAGGGTTCGTCTTTCTAAAAACTTTCTCGCCTTTAAGAACCCTCTAAAAGGAGGGATAAAAGCCAAGACTACGCTAAATCCCATTAGCAAGAGAAGTAGGAAAGAACCAAAGAGAATAATTCCAACGAGCAATATTATAATTTCGGCTGCTGCATTATTGATATTGAGTCGTAGTGCTTCCGCAAAAGAAAGGTACATTTCTTTGATTATTCTCTTCCCTTTAACTAAGACAAAACACGACACAAGTAGAAAGGGCGAAGTGAACAATACTTCCGCTGTATTTCTTCTAATTCTGAATAGAAAACCCCTCCATAAACTCCACATTTTCGTTGCTCCTTAATATAAAATAACAAACTAAACTAGATCTGCTAAAATTTATCCCCCACAGGGGACCTTCCCTTCCTAAGGGGAAGACACCCCCCTGGCCGGCACTCAGCAGGCCCGGTATATCCTGTTTCGAGCTTGCGGCCTATCTTGCTTGATTCTTCCCTTTCTTATGGAGCATCCCCCTCCAGAAATCTTGACGAGCGTTATAACATATTAATGGGTGAGGTCATGAGAAAAAAGAAAGGAGAAGGAGAAAAAGTATTTGTTTCTCTCCATCCGAGGGGATGGCAGGTAAAAAAAGAGGGAAACAAGAGGGCCTACCGGGTGTTTACCACAAAGAAAGAAGCTGTAAAATTTGGGAAAAAGCTGGCAGAGAAAGAAAAAGGCCAGCTTTTAATCCAAAGGAAGGACGGGACCTTCCAGGAGGAGAGAACTTACCGAAAGGACCCTTACCCTCCTAAGGGTTGATAAGCAACAACCAGAGGAACGGTTTTTATGGAGGTGGGGAGGAAATTTTAGCAGCAGGAGGTGAGCTATGGAATATCTGCTAAACAAAGAAATACTCCTTGAGGATCTGGAGGGCTTGTTATCAGGAAAAGTTCCAGAAGGACCCCATCTGGAGTATAAGAGGGGGATCAACTTAGATGAGAAAAAGGGGAGAGCAGAGCTTTGTAAGGATGTAAGCTCTTTTTCCAATGCGGAAGGGGGAGTAATACTTATTGGGATTCAAGAGAAAAAGGGCACTGGAGAGCCAGAGGACCTTACTGGAATCCCGGAGGAAGGCGCCGACAACCTTATTGAAAGGATAGAAAACATAATTCGTGATGGGATACACCCCAGGGTATTTGTTCATGTGCAGAAAATAGAGGTTTCCCCGGGAAGGATTGTCCTGGCGATAAAAATCCCGCAAAGCCTTCTAAAACCCCATTGGATAGATCTGAACCGCAAGGGGTACAGGCACAAGTTTTACATCAGGGCAGGACGCCAATCCATGGAGATGACCTATGATCAAATAAGGAGGTCGTTTCTTTTTTCTCATAAACTGGAGGAGCAGATAAAAGAATTCGTATACAGGCGGGTTGCTGAAATAAAAACCAGAGCTTTTCTGCCCTCTTTAAGACCCGGGCCCTTACTAATTTTCCATTTTATTCCCCTCTCCTCCTTCACCACGAGAGAAAGGTTGTCTTTCGCTGATAAGAAACTAGTAGGTAAGTTTATAGAAAAGAGTAAAAAGTTGCCGGTTCAAACATTTCCAATGTATACACTTGAGGGGCTTCTTCTTACCAACTATCAGGGAGAGCGCTCTTCCTACTCACTCTTGTTCAGGGAAGGCATAACGGAAGATGTCTTTGCTGATGTTTTTTTAGAAGAACCCTCTATAGAACCCTCTACTGCAGGGGTGTGGGGAGCAGAGCTATATGAATTTGTTTCAGGATACTTAATTCCCTGGACAAAATCACGCTTTGAGTTCTTTTACGATTTCTTAGGAATGGCTCCTCCTTTCCTTCTCTTTATCTCTCTTGCGGGTGTGAGAAGGGCTTATTTGTTTGACTCTGGCGAGAGAGAGAATAAGAGTCCTGATCTTGAAATTTATAACACCAACAAAAATTTACCCCCCCAGGAGAGGATCTTCAACAGAGACGATATATTTCTGCCTCCTTTGGTCCTTTCAGAGAAGGAAGCAGATGCTCTAGAAAGAGGGAAAAACAAAGAAGCAGTTATTGAGGAACTCTGGCTTCCTGTTTTAGATATCCTTTGCAATGCAAGTAAATATCCGTACTATAAGCCTTTTTATACAGAAGGATAAAAAGTCCTGTCTTTGGAAATTGCGCCATCTATAAAGCATTCGGCCCGAAATTTCTTCTTAGACAATATTATTTTTTTGTGATATTTTTTCTTTAAAAAGCACAGAAAAATAGGAGGGAACCCATGAGCTTATGGAAGGTGATTCAGGATCAAGGGGAAATTTTTCAGAGATTGTTTTGGGCGCTTCTGGAGAAAAAATATGTATTTCTTAAAGAAACTCTCACCTTAACCTACCTCTCCAGGCGGCAGGCACGAGAGGTCTTGGAATTGGAGCTGGCACTTTCCGGGATCCGTGATTTATTGGATGATTTCCTCTTTAAGATAAGTGAATCTGTGATTTTCCCCCTCGGAATGGTCCCCAAAGGAATATTTCCTTTCATAAAGGTGAAGGCAGGACAGGAGACGAAACAAACGGTGCCACGGATGATCATAGATGAGCTTCTTTCCAATAGTATTCAAGACAGGATGACCGAAATATATCAGTTTTTAGAGACAAACGAGGAGATAAAGCAAACCACGGGAATTCCTTACTACGATTCAATGGCTCGGGAGTCGATAAGGGCCATCGCAAAACTTATGATTCAGGCGGATCCTTATGATCTGGGCCCTATTGAAAAGGTGCTGAGTGTTCTTTTGGAGGAGGAAAACGTCAACTTTCCCACTGAAGGCTCTCGTCCTGTAGTGCTAATTCCCATGCAACGATACTATGAGAAATACTACAAGGTTCTTTCACGCCTGTTTCCTCGTTTGTATAGATGGGTAATGGAGGATCCTAATAGAAAAGAGCTTTCCGACTATTTTGTGAGGGCCTTCATTCAGATTGTGCAGTACATAGACATTTCTCGTGAACAGTTGCTCAGAAATCCCTATACATTTGTGGTATTTAATCCTACCTTTCTATATTGTACCCCCCAGGGTAAAAGGGACAAATGGTTTGAAGAGAAAATAAGAGCCTGGAAGACATTGGTGGATGGCTTATTATTATACCCTCTCCAGGAAAAATATGTTGAGAAGTACCCCCTCTGGAGGAAACTCATAGAGGAAAAGGTTTTTCCTCTCTTCGATATACTAAGAGTTTTAGTCCCTCACACTCTTATTTCTGTTTTTCTCTCTTCGGCATATATAGGCAGTCACGATATTTTAAGCATCTCCCTGGAACTGGAGAGAGAAGATAGAAATGCACCTTCTGTATTTTCTGTATTGAATTTGTGGAGCAGCAAAAAATGCGAGCAAGGAATGTGGGGAAAACTGAAAAAGAAGGCGTTTTTGAAGCTCCCGGCCCGCATTGCAGAGGTGTTTTGCAAGGGGTTCCATTATATACTGAACTTCTTCGTAAGAGCTCCCTTAACCCGTCACTTAATTTTATGGAACCCGGTCCTCTTAAAAGGGATTTTCTCGGTGAAGTCGTTTAGCTTTGAGGCTAAAACACTTGTTAAATACTCCAGTATAAAGGATTATGGGATTTTATTTTACGGCGAGGATGGAGAGCTTGCAGATCTTACGGAAAACTTTGGTAGGAAAATAAAGATCGAAGAGGGAAGGATTTATGGGTCTATAATGTCATCGGAAGATGACGGGAAGATCACTACACTCCACAAAGTGGGTTCTCAGCTCCTTTTCTTTTTGGGATTGCGGGTTTCCCGCGCGCTTGGCCTTTTTCTTGCCGCTTCATTGCTTCTGCTTATTTATACCACTTATAGCCCTTTTATAGGAAAGGCCAAGTTGACCGCCGAGAGATTTCTGAAAACCACCGGAGAAAAGATAGCCTCGACTGAAGGGAAGGGTTCTGGAGTTACGAGTTCCAGGGATTTTGCAGGTATCATAAGGAAGGTTATTTCCCGGGTAAAAACCGCCACCGAGGCCGTCTTTTCCCTGAGTTATTTTAATAAACCTTGCTGTGAGGAGAAAAAGCTCTCCGATTACTGTGGCGAAACCAAGGAGAGGGGATCAAAATGGCCAGAGGCCGTAGTTCTGTTGCTTCCGTGGTTATTTGCAACCGTTATCGTACTTTACAGAGAACATTTACTGGACCTTGGCCTAAAACACGTTGTAGAGTCGACGCTGACTACTTTTTCCCTTTATGTTTTTATCCAGGCTGTTTCCCTTATCTGGACCCCTGAGTGTAGCTTTTATTTCGGGTTGTTAGTCTTAAACCTTCTGCTGATAGTGTTTTTCTACTGGAGAGAAAAATTGTTGGTGCCCCGAAAGATTTTTCTATGGTGGTGTCGGCTAAGCCCTCTTAGTGGAAAATGCGGCGAACTGAGGGAGAATATCAGGTTAATTGCCGAGCTGAAGAAGGCTTTCAAGAGAAGCTAAAAAGCTATGGCTGGAAGTTCGGAGGACGGCGGGAGCTGAGACAGAACCTTATGTTTTACTGAGTTGACGGCCTGGAAGTTGAGGAGGCAACCTCACGGGGGGAAGAGCTGACTTAAGGTGAACCTCTCGGAAAAGTTCAGAAACATACGGGAAGAAATTGAAGTAGAAGAACGAAATATTTTGGGTGAAGATTCTTGATTTTTTCGAAAATTGTATCATAATGTAGAACTGGGTGGCAGGATGACTAAGAGAAGAGAAATTAAGAGAAAAAAGCTTTCCAAAGGGGGAATAGAGGGACCTTTTCCCAGGAGGGGCAGGAAGACCTTTTCTCGTAAGAGGGGGAGAACTTTGGGCAACAGGGGAAGGGGTGTCTATAGATTCTCCGCAGAGAAAAGTAAGGAATTCAGCCATAGGGCTTCCCCTTTAAGACCTCCCCTAAGGGAGGCAATAGCCTACCTGGAGGAAGAGCTGGGCACTCCCTATCCCGAGTGGTCTAACCTCTACTATGTTGAAGAAAGGCGGGACAGGATAATTGTTATAGTTCCAGATAGAGCAGAGTACACCGCATTGGTGAGGCCGAACGGGGAGATCGTTTTCCAGGTTAAATACTTTGGAAAATCCCAAAGATTTTCTGAGAAACAGCAGGAGAATAAGGCCTCAGGGAAGAAAGATTTAGAATTAGAAAAATACGAAAATAACTCTCAGGAAGTTCGGAGAGAAAATGCCCTTTCTACATCAAGCAAGTTAAAGTTCATCAAAGAAACGGCCGGACTTTCCATTCGAGAATTGGCAGAGATTTTCTCTGTGGATGAAGGAACCCTGGGAAAATGGCTCAAGGGAGAAGTCCTCCCTTCTCCAGAAGCCATAGAAACTATAGAAAAACTTCATCATCTCATCCTGGTTATGGAGTATGTCTTGCCTGAAAGAGAGATAAAAAATTTTTTACATCGAAATAACTCCTATTTCGGCAGACGACCTATAGAACTTCTGAAGGAGGGAAATTGGAAAGCATTGGAGAAAGAATTCATAGCAATTGCGGAGGGATTGCCTTTATAGGATTAGTGCATTAAAAAGTGCTGAAGTCCATTAACGGCATTTTCTGGCGGACTGTTGCTGTAAGGTATGACCCTTTGTCTACAAAAGGGGCTGAAATAAATGGGGGGAGGTGGAATTTTCCAGGAGAGGGGGCTTTATACTTGGCAGGGAGTGAGGATTGTTCATTAAGGGAAGTCCAAAGAAGGATAGAAAAAGTTCTCTCTGGGATAAAGACAGGAAATTTTAAGATAGTCTCCATCGGCCTCAACCTTTCGAGACTGCTGGACTTAACAGATAAAAGAATCAGAAGGAGATTGGGGGTAAAGCTATGGGAAATTAGAAGTGAGAGCCATAAACTCTGTAGAAGATATGCAAGGAGGTGGAAGAGAAAATATAGGTTACAGGGATTGCTGTATCCCTCTTTCGTTGATCAAAAGTGTACCAACCTGGTTATCTTCTCTCCACTTCCTCCAGGAATAAAAATCCTGGAAAAAAGGCAGATTTCCCTGGGGAAGATGTAGAAGGCAAGAGTGGAAAGTACGAAAGAGAGGTAAAATGCGGTGAAACTATCGTCTCTCCCGGGAAGCTCGCTTTCAGCGTCAGCGAAGGAAAAGGGCTAAGGAGAGAGCGAAGGGCTGCTGCAGCTATCCTTCCCCTGTGGCAAGAGGTCCCTTCAGCGTATGGACCATGGACTTTTTCTTCGCCAAGCTCAGCAGTGGAAAAAGGGTAAAGGTTATGGTTGTTCTGGACGAATTTCTGCGGTTTGCCTTTGAGACTGTGGTTTGCCTCTCAATAGATGCTCAGCAGGTAGTAGAACACCTGCAGAGGATAGGGGTAAAGAGGGGTTTTCCCCTCTGGTTCAGGTGCGACAATGGTCCGGAATTCAGGTCTAAAGCCTTTAAGGACTTTGCCTTGAGCAAGAGGATCAAAATTCACTACATAGAGCCTGGAAAGCCCTTCCAGAACGGTTTTTCCGAGAGCCTCATAGGAAAGTTCAAGGATGAGTGCCTTGTAGGATATGAGGGTTAAAAAGGGTCTCGTACGATAGGGGGTGAAGATGGGGGCAGGGATTAGAAGATGGCGAGGAGGATAACCTCTTTTGTCCCTGATTTGAAGGAGAAAGTGGGAAGGACAACATTTCTTCTCTTTAGGGGTTATGCTTTTATCGTACGCTGGTCTGCTTTAGGGAGCATTCCTTGGGAATTTTCGGGTGAACGGCCTGTTCTGAGTTTTACTTCAAAGCTTCAACAGAGAGTAAACTGCTGCCGACGAGACCAGGAGAAAAGGCAGGGAGTACAGCTGAAACTTTATCCAGGCCCTTTTTGCCCTTCCTATGTTTAAAGCCAACACATTGGCCAGTGAGGCTATAACCAGACCGTTTCCCCCTATGTTTACCCCGTAAGCGATGGCTTTCCAGGAATTGGAAATTTTCCCCAGCAAAATGGCTGCCGGCACATTGCTTATCAGCTGAGAAAGCCCTATGGCCGAAAAATATGCACCGCCAGTGCCCTTCAAAAAATGTGCTTCCAGGAGTTGTTTTACGGGAAAGATCTCCAGCAGTAAGTGAACATCCATGAACAGGACAACAAATAGAACTATAAGGAGCCAGTTGGTCCTGGCAAGAACTTCCGGGAAAATCACAGCAAATAGCAGAATCACAGCCACAGCTGCATAATAGGTAAGGTCCTTTTCCACGGCTATTAGAAAGAGAACCATGGCCAGAGCGGACAGGTTCAGCATGGCTTTATTTATTTTAGAGCCGGAGAACTCTTCCTTCACGATTATGGCTTTGCTGGGGAAGGCTATAAAAGCGAAAATTAAAATCAGAAACAAGGTTGTAGCCCAGGCAGGGGCCATTTTCGCCACGAATTTTAGAAAAGGGATATTCCATCTGTGCCAGAGGTAAATGTTCTGGGGGTTTCCTATGGGGGTCAGGAAAGAACCGGCGTTGACGGCCATGGCCTCAAAGATTACGAACTTTACCGCATCGTTCTCTATCTGGCTTCCAATCCCCAGGGTCATGGGAACCACCACAAAAAGGGTAATATCATTGGTGAGAAAGGGAGAGAGGAAAGCTGATAGCAGGATGAGGAAAAGGGCCAGGGACTTTTCATTGCGGAACCGACGGATGAGTTTTATTGAGACATTTAGAAAAAACCCGCTTTCCTCCATGGCGGTGGTTATTATGAGAAGGCCTGCCAGGGTGAAGATGGTTTCCCAGTGCACGGAGGCCGGCAGGGATGGGATAGTTGAAGGGCGTAGCAACACGAGTAACAGGAGGGCCCCCGAGGAGCCGATAAAAAAACCGTCCTTAAGGGTTTCCTTCACCTGCCTATTATATCTTAAAAGGGCAGATTTATTTGAGGACGGCGGGGTTAATCTAATCCACGAACAACTCTTTCAATTCTCCGAAGGGTTTTCCCCCGTAGCCGGCCCTGTTCAAAACTTCTATGTAGTGGGTTATGTGGTCCAGAACCTTTTCAGATGGGGCATACCTGAAGGTCACCCTCTTCAGGAAAAGCTCGGCCTCCTGCGGAACTATTCCCATTATTTCATAGCTCAGTCTTGATGCCTCCAGGGGGTTCTCCACCACCCATTTTATGGCCTTTTCCGCCTCTTGCAGAAAAATCCGGGAAACCTCAGGGTACTCCCTCAGGATTTCTCCCTTGAAGAGAATCCCGGCATTGGGGAGATTTCCCCTCCCCGGAAAGACCTTTTCCCAGAGGTCCGCGTACCTTATGGATTCCACTACCTCCCCCTTTCCTTCAAATATGGCGAAGCTCGCCTCGGGCTCCCTCAGAAGCCCTACCTCAGCCTCCCCTCTGAGGAGCATGTTCTTTATGTCGTCGGGTCTGCCGAAGGGCTGACCAAAGGCGAAGTTGAACTCCTCCGGGTTGTAACCCAGGGCCTTCATAAGAAACACTGTCACTGCATAGGGAGGGGCTGCCTTTATCAGGGGAAGGTGGATGGTCTTGCCCTTGAGCTCCGAGAAGTCCCTTGCCTTAAATCCCCTGGTTAGAATGAAGAAATTGTCCCAGACCACCACCGCCTTCATTTTTATGTCCAGGCCCTTCTGGTAGAGCTTTGCCACCGCCGCCACCGCAGAAAAACTTATGTCTGCCCTGCCGTTTATTATCCAGCCCAGGTGTTTTTCTGTCTTGTCCCATATCTTTAGCTCTTCTATCTTTATGAGATCCATCAGCCGCCTGGACTGCAGGAGCCTCATTATAATGGGATAAACCACAGGGGTGGCGGACTGAATGACCAGGGGAATCCTTCCGGATACGCTCTTTTTCCGCCTCCTTTTTGTTTCCCTCTTCCTGTAAAAGTACACATGGTGCTCCAGGGGGCCTCTTTTCTCAATGTGAACTTCAAACCCTAAGGGCTCTATCATATTTATGAGCGGCGTGGGAAGGAAGTATTGAATTATCCTGAACCCGTCGCCTGGAGGGGTTTCGTGGGCTTTTTTTATTATGGCGGAGAAGGGGTCCTGTCTCCATCCCCTGACATCCAGAACCTCAAAATCTTCCTTCCTTTTTCTCCAGTCTTCTTCCTTTTCCTCTCTTTTGTAATTTACATAGAGTATGTGAAGGTGAAAGGAGGGGTTTTCGTAATGTAGTTTATATCCCTCCTCCTTCAACATATTCACCAGTGGGGCAGGATAAAAATCGTTGATTATCTTCAGGACCTGACCTTCTTCCAGGGATTTCAGGCTTTTAAGTATCTCGGGGAAAAAGAAATCCTCCCTTTCCCTCACATCCATGACCACCACCTGCCGGGCATTCTCCACCCATGGGGGTTTTTTCCCTCCTCCTTCCATCTTCTCCGACGCTTCTCTGATGCAATCCGGGGCGTGCTTGGGGAGTTCTTCTTCCATGCCTATCTCTTTGTTGAGACGATGCAGTAGTTCACAGAGCGAAAGTCCCCCTATTCTCGCCACATCGGCAAAGGTAGCCCACCTTGCCACGGCCTTAAAGATGAGTTTGTTGTTGAGTTTCTTAAACTTAGGGGAGAGGGAAAGAAGCACCTCCTTGAGCTGTGGGTATTTTTCCAGGGCGTCCTTAATCCTTGTGCTTCCCAGGATCACCATCTTTTCCCTCCTAAATTTCGGGCCTCAGGGGGAAGGAGCTAAGCCTCTCGGCCCCATCCTCCTTTATCAGCCAGGTGTCCTCAATCTTTACCGTTCCAATTTCCAGGCTGCTCAGGGGCGCATGTCCCACGCTGACCACCATGGAAGGTTTTACTGGTTTCATTCTGTCCCCCGGCACTATGGTAAGGATGGGGGTTTCCTCAAATCTTAGGCCCACCCCGTGGCCAAAACCGTAAAGATAGGCGCTGGAAAAACCTTCCCCGGCGTACAGGGCTGCTATTTTCTCTTCCACCCTGTGGAAGGTCATGTTGAGCTGAACGAAGTCCGGGAACCTTTTGTGCAGGGTTTCCATGGTCTTCAAAGCCCTTTCTCTGAGGGGGTCTTTTTTGAGCAGAAAGGTCCTGGCAAAGTCGTAGAAGTAGCCGTCGTAGGAGGGCATGAGGTCCACCAGCACATAATCCTTTATGGGAACCGCCCTGGGCTTTGCATGGACCCTGGGAGGGCCTGAGTTTACATATACGAAGACCTGATCAGCTCCGGCCTTTCTCATGGCGTATTCCGCCTCGGCGGCTACATCCAGTTCAAGGACCCCGGGCTTTATGACCTCCATGGCGGCCCTCATCCCCTGTTCGGCTATTTGCCCTGCCTTTTTTATGGCCTCAATCTCCTGGGGGTCCTTAAACATGCGGAGTTCCATCAGCAAAGGGTGTACATCCACTATTTTCCGCCTGGCGTGGATCTTTTCAAACATGCTGTAGAGAAGGGCAGAGGCGTCAATGTCCAGGTTGAAACCTATAACGGGGCTGTCCACCCTCTTGTGCACGGAGTTGATGAGGACTTTAACATCCCTGTAGGGGAGAAAGTTCTTTATCCAGGTTTTCTGTTGAAGTTCGGGTATTTCCTCCTCAATGGCGAAGATGGTGGGTTCGCCTTCGGCGGGTATGAGCAGCGCCGGGGGGTCCCAGCAGGTGCCGGTAAAATACCGGAAGGCATAGCTGTCTCTGAACATGGAAACATGGATTCCCTTTCTCCTCATCAATTGCTGAAATTTCTTTACCCTTTCCTGATACTTCATTTTTCCTCCTTGGAGGAATATTATATCACAATTCCTACTAAAACGATAGGGATTTCCCTTAAAAAAGGGGGCCTGGGCCCCCTTGAAATTCTCAATCTCCCTTCACAAAACCTATGGCGAAGAATAGGGCCACCAGGAAGAGAAGGGGAGCCAGAATGGCGGTAACCGATTTCAGGGAAGAGAAAAATAGAAATTGCTTGCCGGCCTTTATGAAGGCCAGGGCCATTCCTCCCAGGCTTATGGCTATTCCCCCTATGGCCACCCATACGAAGGAACCCTTGACCGTCTTTTTACCGGCCTCAATTATGGGAACCAGGACTATGGTAAGGCCCGCTATGGCGTGGAACAAGGGGTAAACCACCTTGTTCATGGACTCCATACCTCCGAAGCGGGCAATTATTATGAGAATCAGCCCTATCAGCATAAGAAGGAGGTACCAGACCCCCGCCTTCTTGTAGAACCTGTAGATCAAACCTGTGGCCAGGGAGAAGGGAATGAGGCTTGCCACCACTGCCACCAAGTTATTATTCAGAAGTCCCCATCCTCCGAAGATAAGAAGCACCCCGGAAATTAGAAGGACCAGGAAGGAAATGATGTAGTAAATGTTGCAGCCGCAGGGGCTTTCCTTCTGTTTTTTCCAGAAATACCAGATAAGATAAAGGGCAATTAGCCCGGTTAAAAGCAGGAAGAGACGATCTAAAATCGTCATCCTTCACCTCCTTTAAAATTTAGTTCTATGCCATTTCAAAGGTATTTAAGGCCCAGGGAAAAGGCCAGGGACATCAGGAGCAATATCCAGGGTAGGAGGGAGAAAATAATTTTCTCGGGAAGCACAGGCTTACCCATCTGGGCGGTCCCCAGCAGCATACCCCCTGCCCCTATTATGGCTGCACCCAGGCTTACAAAAAGCACGCCCGGGGAATTCCCCTTTGCCCACAGAAGGAAGGGGAGAAAGAACAGGATGGCTCCTGCCAGCCCGTGGAAGAATACCAGAACGATGGTTGCCCATCGGGATTTTCGGCTTAGGGCTATAAGGAGAAGGCCCAACAGGGAAAGTATGAGGTAGGGGATGTGGAGGGAGGCAAAGGACGATGCTATCAGCCCTAAGGCCATTCCCAGAGGCACCAGGGCAGCTATAACGACCACGGCGGGGTTGGATAGGATGGACGGTCCGAAAATTAGAAGGAGAAGCCCGGCTATTATTAGAACTCCGAAGGCTAAGGTGAAGTAAAAAACGGACCAGGAGGAGAAGGAATTAATCCCTGCCACCACCTGATAGGAACAAACCAGCACCATCAGGAGGAGTACCAGCCTTGAGACCGCAGAGCTTCTCATAGCCTCGTCCCGGCCATCATTATAAGCATGGCTCCCAGCATAAATAGGGAGGCGTACTTGAAGAGACCGAAGTTGACCCTCTCCGAAGGTTTTTTAAGGCTGTAGACGGCCAGGGAAAGCAGACCCACGGATAAAACCGCCAGAAGCCTCAGATAACCCCAGGAAAGGCCCAGGGCCAGGACCCCGATGCCCACGGCGACGGCAGCCCCTACGCTGGAGAGAGCTATAATCCAGCGGGTTTTTTCAAACCCGTAAACCGAGGGGAAGGTGGGTATTCCTGCCCTTTGATAGTCCTCGTAATACTTCATGGAGAAGGTCAGTATGTGGGTGGGTATCCACAGAAGAACGGACAGGCCCAGAAGGAGGCCTATGGTATCCACCCTGCCGGTTCCCAGAGCCCTTCCTGCCATGATGGGCATAGCTCCGGCTATTCCCCCCCAAACTATGGACCAGGGGGTCCTCCTCTTGAGCCACAGGGAGTAAACCACCACATCAAAGAAAATCCCGGCAGAGATGAGAAGTCCGTAAAGGGGAGACAGGGCGAAGGCCAGGAGAACCCCTGAGGAAGATAGCAGGGCGGCAAAGGTCAGGGCCTGGGTTCTGGTCAACTTTCCTGAGGGAAGGGGCCTTTTCCTGGTTCTGCCCATGCTCAGGTCTATGTCGCTGTCAATTACCATGTTGAAGGCAGTGCTTCCGCTTATGGAAAGGGAAAGGCTGGCTACCAGTCCAGAAAAGGCCAGGAAGTTGAGCACCGGACATCTGGCGGTGAGGAACCCCGTTATCCCCGTCAGAAGGAGAAGGCCGGTCTGTAGGGGCTTAATCAAATGCCAGTAAAGGAGGAACTTTTTTCCCATCCTCTTATATATTTTGGAACTCAGGGGACTAATTTTCCACTTCCCCGGGTTTTTTCTCCTGGGTATCCAGGGGATTTTCCTTTACATCCCTGACACAACGGAATCCCACATTTATGTAATAATTCCACGGAAGGGAGCTATTGTACGCCCATATTCTGAGATAAATGTCGTAATCCATCCAGCTTCCGCCCTTCATGAATCTGTCGGACATCCTCTCGTGCTTGTCCGCCACCCACTGCCATACATTCCCAGCCATATCGTAAAGTCCGTAGGGACTTTTCGCATCCTCAGTCTGGAAATCTCCGTATTTCCTTCCGTTGAAGAATCCCACGGGGGTGGTTATCCCGTGTTTTGTGCCCAGAATTTTCCTTAACTCCTTGTTGCTGAGATCGTAATTGGCGTGGTGGGGTGTAATTTCGTTTCCCCAGGGGTAGGCCCTGAAGTCCTCCGTTCCCCGGGCTGCCTTTTCCCACTCCGCCTCTGTGGGGAGCCTCCAGCCGTAAAACTGGCAATAGCCCCGGGCGCCGAACCATGTGACCATGGTAACGGGATGGTTTTCAAAGCCCTGATCCACTGTGAAGGTTTTACCGTCAAATTTTATCCTGGAGCCGGGTCTTTCTAAGGCATAGTAAAGATAATATCCTGGGCCTATTTTTCTCTCGTGGCGGTAGCCGGTGAATTCTTCACCGGGGTAGTATCCCTTTACATCGTTTCCCTCCACCTTGATTTTTCCCTCTGCCAGGGCCTGATTTAAGTATTGGGCATACTGGGCGTTGGTAACATCGGTCACCATGATTTCGTAGTCGTAGTCTATGTTTTTCAGGTGGTTAAGGTTCCTGAACTGTCCCATAAAGAACTGGCCCGCTGGCACTAAGGCCCAGGAGTTCGGGTCCACCCCTGTTTCTATTCTCTTAATCGTGGGGTGGTCCCACTTCTGCGGTTGATGCGCACACCCCATAAGCATCAATGAAACTGCAATTATAACCAGAACTGCTCTTCTCATTTTTTTCCTCCTTATTCGGCTACGGTGGAGGTCTTTGCCACCTCCACCTCGGGATTTTCCTTCTCCCTCCTCCACACTCCCTCCCCCTTGAAGAGGTCAAACAACCTCCAGAGCAGCAGCAGGGCGAGGATTACGAGCACCGCTGCAAGCCCTATATCCATGAATAAGAATATTTTAGAGACCAGGGGTTCCTGGTAATACGGGTTTATGAAGAGCCTCTTCAGGGAATAAATGGTAGCCCCGGCAAAGGCAATGTCGGAGCCGATAATCAAAATCCACCCGAACCACTGTCTGAGCTTCCCCTTCAGGCCCACCAGGTCTGCGTAATACATAAGAATTATGGTGGCTATGAGGGCGGCAAGAACATGCCAGTGACCCGTCAGGGTGACCCTCTCTTCCCTCCAGGGCCACACCCTGAAGATCTCGTCCAGCTTTACCGCCATGAAGATGCCAACTCCGCTCACCGTGAAGTTCATGAATACCATCTGCCAGAGGGCACCGAATTTCAGGGGGTCGTGGAGCAGGGCTTTGAGCCCCCTGAAGAAGCCGGCCTTCTTTATACCCAGCTCGTTGAGCCTTTCCCTTATGAGCTTTCTCCATCCGTAGATGACCAGCATAAGGGCAGCCAGCATTATCAGGGTGGAGCCAACATAAATAATTATGTGGGCAATGAGCTCAAAGGGAACCACCATCCAGACCCCTAAGGTGATGACTATGGTTCCGGAGATCATAAGGGGCATGGCTATTTTATGATATATGCCCTTGAAGTCCAGCCACCTTCCCACGATTAGGGTTATGGCCACGGCTATGAGGGTTAACATGATGTGAAGGTGGCCTATGATGCCCAGCTGAAGGGGGGTTTTGTGGGCAAACCTCACGGTGTTTTCTGCCAAGAATGTCTCAAAACCGTTTCCAAAATAGGCTCCGGCCACAGCTCCGAAGAGGGAGGAACCCAGGGCCGCCACCACCATGGTGAAGAAGGCGACCCTTTCAAGATCAACCCCGGACTTCGTGTGGGCGTATTCCGGACTTGAGACCCTGTAGGCCTTATTCCAGGGCCAGAGGGCAACGGCCAGAAGAAGCCCGGTGAAGAACATGAGGGAAAGGCCGAAGAGGAAGAGTCCGTGAAGTATCCAGTTTCTGCCGAAGTAAGCAAAGCCCAGGCCGAATATCATGGAGCTCAGATATCCCACTGTGACGGTGGCATTTATGGTCCACTTCTGGGACTTCTTCATGGGGATGATGGAGGTCATAAGGTAAACCTCTATGGCAATCACCGCCATGGCGATGGTGTGGTAAAGCATTATGATTCTTCCCTCCCTGAAGAAGGGGTCAAGCTTCATGCCCAGAAGCCTTACCGTGAAATCCCTTACTCCCCATTCCACCATGGGACCGGAGAGGGTTCCCCAGATGGCGGTCACCAGAGATATCATGGAAATGGCCACCAGGACCAGTCCCTTGGTGGAGGAGAAGAGATATTCCAGCCTCTCCTTGATAAATTTCATTTTATCCTCCTAGTTGATTTTGCATAAACTATTCTAAAGGAAAATAAATGAAAAACAAAGTTTAATTACGAAGCTATTACTATTCTGTCTCCCCCGAGCCTTTTGCCTTTGTAAAGGGCTTCGTCCGCCTTCTCCAACAGGTATTCAAGCTTCCCGCTATCCGCCAGGAAGTCAATCTGAACCACCCCGGCGCTTAGGGAAAGGTTGAGGTCAGCGGAATATTTTTGGGATATTTCCTTTACCTTATTCTTTAACCTCTCAGCAACGCTCATGGCCCCCCGGGCATCGGCATGGGGGAGAATCACCAGAAACTCGTCCCCTCCCCACCTTCCTATGATGTCCCCTTCCCTCAGGAGCTTTTTCCATTCTTCGGATATTTCCTTCAGTATTTTGTCTCCAAAGCTATGCCCGTAATTGTCGTTGGCGCTTTTGAAGTTGTCCAGATCTATCATGACTATGGAAAGGTCAGATCTGTTCCTTGAAAAAATCTTGAAGAGCAAATTCAGCCTGTCCATAAGCTCCCTTCTATTGTAAAGTCCCGTCAATGGATCCCTCTTGGAAAGTTCCTCCAGCCTTGCGGCATATTCGTGAAGTTTCCGGTTGGCCCTTTCAAATCTCTCAATGTAAACCAGTCCCACGATTATGACCACTAAAAGGGCCAAGGAAAAGCCCCAGAGGTTGTTGTAAAAAACGCAATGGGGGCCGGGGCAGTGGGTTATGATTTCTGGATAAAGCCTTTCTATTATAAGGAGGGCAGAAACCACTACCACCTCGGATATCAGGAAGAAGGCCCTCCATTTTCCGGCGAAAACTATTGCCACCAGGATTCCGAGTATGACGAGGAAGTAAGGAAAACCTCCGGTTAGCCCGCCGTCCCTCAACCAGAGAAGAGGGGTATAACCGAAGAGGGCTGTACTGTAAGCCACCACGGCAGGGAAAAGGAATTTTTTGTAGTTAAGAGAGATAAAGTAAAGGATAGAGTAAATTATAGCTCCCATAAGACTGATTGCCACCCCCAGCCTGCTTTCCCCTATGGCTGCGTTTATGAAGACCGACGCCGAGAAAAGAAGGACCATGAACAGGAGGATGGCGTTTAAAATCCTGTGCCTTACATCAAATTCTTCAGCTCTTCCCAATAAGACATTCTCAAGTTTCTTTAAATAACTCATCTTCCAGATTTATTTTTCATCCAATTATCATTTTAGAACAAAACTTCATCCGGTCAAGGAGTGGTAAAATATACTCCATGGAGGATTCTTTAAAGGAAGAATATAGAAGCAAAAAGGAAAAAATAGAGGAAAGGCTCAGGGAGTTTAAGAATCTCTGGGTTTTACGGGACCATCGGAAGCTCTTCAAGGAATTCGTTTTCTGCCTTCTCACCCCGCAATCCAGGGCCAGAATTTGCTGGGAGGCAGCCGAGAGGATGGAAAAAAGCGGAAGTTTATGGAAAGGGAAAGCTCAGGATATAGCCAGGGACCTTAAGGGAGTCAGGTTCAAAAACCAAAAGGCCAGGTATATACTGGAGGCCAGGGAGAAATACTTTAAAAACGGAAGGTTTCTTCTAGTGGATTTTATAGAAAAATTAAACCCCGGGGAAGCCAGGGATTTTTTGGTGAAGAAGGTAAGGGGCATGGGCCTCAAGGAAGCCAGCCATTTTTTGAGAAATATCGGCTTTACTCAGGAGCTGGCTATCCTGGACAGGCACATCCTTAAAAACCTTGCTAAACTGGGAGTAATAGAGGGAATTCCCTCAACTTTGACCAAGGGAAAGTACCTGGAAATAGAAGGCAGAATGAAGGATTTTTCGCGGAAGGTGGAAATCCCCCTTTCCCACCTGGACCTTCTTTTCTGGTCCAGGGAGTCTGGAGAAATTTTTAAATAAGGAGGAGCCATGGAGATATCTCCGGAACTTCTGAATAAGCTGAGGGAATTTCAAAGGACGGAAATAACCGAGGCCATGGTTTACAGGGCCCTGGCCTCCTCTTCCAGGGGTAAGAACAGGCAGGTCCTGGAAAGGATATCCTCGGAGGAGGTAAGCCACTACGAGAGATGGAAAAACTACACCGGCGAGGAGATAAAACCCAACAGACTTCAGATTTTCCTCTACAGGGTAATATCCTTCCTTTTCGGGATAACCTTCGCCATAAAGCTCATGGAGGGAGGGGAAAAGGAGGCTCAGGAAAAATACTCGGTGCTGATAGGCAAGATCCCGGAGGCCGAGGAGATCATCCAGGAGGAAGTGGAGCACGAGAGGGAACTGATTGAGATGATAGACGAAGAGAGGATAAATTACATAGGTTCCATGGTTCTGGGGTTGAACGATGCCATAGTGGAGCTTACAGGAGCCTTAGCTGGTCTTACCTTTGCCATTCAGAAGGTCAGGATAATAGGCCTTGCCGGAATGATAACAGGAATCGCTGCTGCCCTTTCCATGGGGGCTTCCGAGTACCTCTCCCAGAAGGCCGAGGGAAGTGATAATCCCCTGAAGGCCGCTGTATATACCGGGATAGCTTATATAGTGGCGGTCTTCCTGCTGGTGGTTCCATATTTCCTGTTTTCATCCTATCTGGCGGCCCTTGCCCTCACACTTCTGGATGCCCTTCTCATTATCCTTCTTTTTACCTTCTTCGTTTCCGTGGTTAGGGAGCAGAGGTTTTCATCCCTCTTCGGGGAGATGGTGGCCATAAGCTTCGGGGTGGCCTTTATATCATTCCTTATAGGGTTGGCAGCCAGACATTTCCTTAAAATAGAGATATAGGGGGGAATATGGACTACAGGATTGATGGTTCTTTTATACTGGTTGTGGGCAAAGACGGGGAAGGGCTTGAGGATGTGGCCAGGGCCTTAAAGGAGGCCGGGGATACTCCCAATATCATGGCAGCCGTTTCGGCTACGGGTATGCTCCGACGGATAAAGCTCGGCTACTGGGATGGGGAGAAGTATCTGAAGCATTCCTTTGAACAGCCCATGGAGCTTCTGGGCATAAGCGGGTTCATATCAAAGAATGCCGATCCCTTTTATCATTTCCACCTCACCTTAGCCGACAGGGAGGGAAGGGTCTGGAGAGGCCACCTGCTGGAGGCAGAGGTTTGCAATACCTTAGAGCTTTTCCTTCTGGGAGGTTCTCTAAGGGTCAAAAGGGTTCCTGTGGGCAGGTTGAAGCTGATTTCCTTAGAATGAGGATAGGGATAAGGATCTCCCCCTTAGCTTCCCCCTTAACCGGGATTCCCGTATATGTTCAAAACCTGGTGGAAGAAATAGCCAGAATAGACCGGGAAAACTCCTATTTCCTTTATACCAACAGGGAAATTCCCTTCCCATTGCAACTTCCCGACAACTTTCAGGTGGTTCTGGTGAGGAGGCCCTATCCCAGGCTGCAGCTCTGGTATCAGATCGGACTACCCCTTAGAATTGGAAAGGACAGGCTGGACCTTTACCACGATACCCTGTTTCTCCTTCCTTTTTTCATAGGGAGGCTACCGGGGGTGATTACTATCCACGACCTTTCGGGTCTTCTCATGCCGGATTTCCATCAGAGGAAGGTTTCCCTTACCAGCAAGCTTATTCCCCTGGCGGTTAAGAAGGCGAGAAGAATTATCGCAGTATCCCGTTTCACCAAGGAAGAGGTGGAGAGACTTTTTCCGTCTGCCAGGGGCAAGGTAAGGGTTGTTTACAACGGGGTGAGTTCAATTTTTAAACCGTCCCCCCCAGAGGAGGTGGATAGGGTCAGGGAGAAATACGGAATAAGGGGAAATTACATAATGTACCTCGGCACCATAGAACCCAGAAAGAACCTGAAGGGCCTGCTCAGGGCCTTTTCCACGCTCAGAAACAAAATACCCCATTGGCTGGTTATAGTTGGGATGAAGGGCTGGAAATATGAAGGGGTCTTCCAGCTGTTGAGGGAGCTTGATATTGAGAAAAGGGTTTTGTTCACCGGATTCGTTCCCACACAGGACCTCCCTCCCCTTTATTCAGGCGCCGATGTCTTCGTCTACCCCTCCTTTTACGAAGGATTTGGCATACCGGTTCTTGAGGCCATGGCCTGTGGTACCCCGGTGGTGGTCTCCTCCGCATCCTCGCTTCCGGAGGTGGTGGGGGGGGCGGGGCTTCTGGCGGATCCCCGTTCTCCCTCTGACATAGCCATGAAAATAATGAGGATAATAGAGGAGCCTCAACTGGCTGAGAAGCTATCTTCCCTGGGCAGGAAAAGGGCAGGGAAATTTACCTGGGAAAGGACGGCCCGGGAAACTCTGAAGGTTTATCGGGAAGCCCTGGAGAGCTCCTCCCAGGCATCGTAGGCCCTCCGCAGGTGGGGTATGGTTATAGAACCTCCCACCACCAGAGCAATGGCCATGGCCTCGTTGAATTCCTCCTGTGTTACGCCCTCCTGATGGCATCTTATTATGTGGTAAAGTATGCAGTCGTCGCACCTGAGAACTAAGGAGGCCACCAGGCCCAGAAGTTCCTTGAACTTCGCCGGCAAAGCCCCCTGCCTGTAAACCTGGGAGTCCAGGCTGAAGAACCTTTTGATCTGCAGGTTTGACCTGGACAGCACCAGGGCGTTTAATCTTTCCCTTTCCCTTTGAAATTCTTCTATTTTTCCCATCTCCACCTCCTTTGACCTATCCCTCAAAGGAACGGGAATAGGCTATCAGTATGGAATTTCTGGATATTACCCTTTCAATCTTTCCCCCATCTTCCATGACCGGAAGCTCTTCTAAGTCCAGCTCCGTGAGTTTCTGGAGGACGGCCTTGAGGTTATCGGAAGGATGGACCAACACTTCCTTTCCGTGGGTTATAAGGTCATGGGCAAGCACTAAGGGAAAAATCAACTCCTGAGTCTGCAGTATCACCTCCTTAACATGGTTGAGGGAGATTATCCCGGCAAAATTTCCCTCCATGTTTTTCACACAGAGAATATCTGCCCTGGTGGAGGTAAACAGGTTCAAAATTCTCTCCAGATTTTCCCCTTCGGAGACCCAAACCGCCTTTCCGCAGTTAGGAAGGGCATCCTCCACCGTCAGGCCCTCCAGGATATCCACGGCGAAATCCCCTATGTGGGCAGGGGAAGAAAGTTTGTTGGGAACCTGCTTCTCGTATATGGTTACCTCTCCGCTGGCCAGAAGCCCGAAGATTATGACCACTAAGGCCGGAACTATGAGCCCATATCCCCCGGTCATCTCCATGGTCATTATGAGGCCTGCCAGAGGAACCTTGGCCACCGCAGAGATGTAGCCGGCCATTCCCACCACCACTAAGGGTTCGGGGGTAGCTCCCAGGGAGGGGAAGGCCAAGGAAACCAGGTGGGCAAAGAGGGCGCCGAAGGTTCCTCCTATAACTATGGTAGGACCGAAGATCCCTCCAGAGCCCCCGGAGCTTATGGTAAAGGATGTGGCCACCATCTTTGCGAAGGGAAGGAGGAGCATTACCCAGAAGGCCAGTTGACCGGCGATGGCCACCTGTATCCACCCGTAGCCTATACCTGCGGCGTAGGGGAAGAACATGGCCATGATCCCCAGAAGTATTCCACCTATGGCCGGCTTAAATATGTTTGGAATCCTCAAGGAGCGAAAAAGGTCCCGGGTTCTGTAAAAAACCTCCACATAAGGATATGCCATAATCCCCAGAAAAAGGCCGAAGCCCGCATACATAATAAGATGAACCGGGTCTGTAAATCGGCTTCCATAGGTTATGAAAATGGGTTTCCAGCCGTGGAAGGCTCCGAAAAGGGAATAACCTATTATGGAGCCTATGAGGGTGGGGATAAGGCTTTCCATCTCCATATCCATCTGGGTGTAAAGAACCTCCACAGCGAAGAGGGCTCCACCGAAGGGGGCCCGGAATATACTCCCTATCCCCGCCCCTATTCCCACCACCACCAGAGTTCTCCTTAGTTCCGTGGGTAGTTTAAAAATATCGGCCAAAAAGGAGCCGAAACCGGCTCCTATCTGGGCAATGGGACCTTCCCTCCCCGCGGAGCCTCCGCTACCTATGGTTATTGCAGAGGCCAAGGTTTTTATTATGGGAACCCTCCATCGGATTTTTCCCTTTTTGAAGTGGAAGGCCTCTATGGCGCTGTCCGTCCCGTGGCCTTCGGTTTCCGGGGCGAAGGTGTAGATGAGGAATCCTGCGGCCAGCCCTCCCAATCCGAGGATCAGAGGGAATAGGTACCAGTGATGGGGAAGGACGAAGGCGGAGCTTCCTTCCCCTCCTGGTTTCGGTGGTATGAACTTCATAAGCCCAACCATTACCAGCTTCTCAGCCCATCTCAGGACGATGTCAAAGAAGAGGGCTCCTCCTGCGGCAATAATTCCCACCAGAATTGAATAGAGAACCAGCCTTGGCAGTTTTTTCACAAGGAAATTATATTAACCCAGGGCTAAGCTTCAAAATCCAATGGTATAATATTCTTCATGGATTTTATGAGGGAATTTTTACTTAAAACGGCTGAAAGGCTTAAAAAAAGAGGTTATTATAGGCTTTCCTTCTGGTTTCTTGAAAGGGCAAGAAGGTTGGGGGCAGGGGAGAAGGCGGAAAAGATGCTAAGGGAGGAAAGGCAGGAATACGCCAGATACCTCCTGGAGAGAGCGAGGGAATACGAAGTGAAGGGCGATTTTACTGAGGCTCTGATATTGGCGGAGAGGGCCTCTGAACTGGGGGAAAAGGTGAATGAGGGTTGGCTTGAGGACCTCAGGCAGCGCTCCAGGAAGCAGAAGGAGTTTGAAACACGCCTTCTTCTCAATCCGGCCTCCATGGGATTTCAATTTGCCTCCAATTACAGGAAATGGTTATTTTCCCTTACAGGAACCCCCAGATTTTCTCACGAGGACGACAGCTCCAGGAAGGTGCTTCCCCCGCAGCTTTTGAGGGTATGGAAGGAGGCCTACCAGAAACCTCAGGACTACGAAGCCCAGTATAAGCTTGCCCTTAACTTTTCCATTTACGGCTACACCTGGGAAGCCATTTCCCAGGCACAGAAGGCGGAAAGTTTGAAGAAAACCTCCGAGGTGGAATTTCTCATGGGGATGCTTTACATGGAGCTGGGGGAGAAGGAAAAGGCAGGGGAAAAGCTCGCCTGTGCAGTGGAGCTGGACCCCCAGAATCAGGCCGCTTATTATTTCTTAGGGAAACTGTTTCTGGATATGGACGAGGAGGCTGCCCTTTTTTATCTCCGCCGGTGCATTGAAATTGACCCTAACACCGATGTGGCAGAAAGCGCCCTGGACCTTCTCGGGGGAATAAAAAGGGAAGTGGAGGTTTAACCCTCTTCTTCCCTAAGCACAGCCTTTATCATGGCCCGAAGGTTTATCATGTAGGCTTGCTCAGGCTGGAGGAGGCCCAGACCTTTGTATTCCCTCTCGTATATTTTCTCAGCCACCCTCTCCTGGTCCCTGAATTTTCCGTACAGTTCCAGAATTTCCTTCCTGAAATCCACGGTTCTTTCTAAGGACCTTTTCAGGAAATCTTCCCCCTCAGGAAATATGCCCCCGTGCCCTAAGGCCAGGGAGAAATGGGAATATTTCATGATTTTCTTGAGGGATGCCACATACTGGGAGTAGCTGGAAAGGAACTGGGGGCGTATGTATCCGTCCTCCATAACGCCGGCGGCATCTCCCACAAATATAATCTCCTTCTCGGGAAATACGAAGGAGATGGAGCACTTAGTGTGTCCGGGAGTTTCCAGGACGGAAAAATCCTCAAGACCTTCCCCCTCTGACAGGGTTATATCCACCCCGAAGGCTTCAAATTCTTCCTCCGACGCCTCACCAAACACCCTTTCCGCCTCTTCTTCCAGCTTTTTTATAAGCTCTATGGCCTTGGGCTTCCTGAGAATTTCAGCGGTCCTGGCTGAAGCCACTATTTTCATACCGGGGAAGGCTTTTTTAAGAACGGGGGCAGCTCCTATGTGGTCGTAGTGGGAATGGGTGAGGAGCAGATAATGAGGTTCTGTGTCCAGTTCCCCCAGGTGCTCTAAAATTCTCCCTCCCATAAAGGTAAAGGCAGAATCTATGAGGTAATTTTTCCTGCCCTTTACCAGATAGACGGGCATCTCCGGGGCGTTGAGAAGGTAAATTCCGTCCCTGAATTCTCCTAATTTGCTGAACATGGTTTTAATATACCACAAATCGCCTCATGTGATATAATGGGAGCATGAGGTTTCTGGGCATAAACGGCTCCAGCAGAAAGGACGGTTTGTCAAACAAGCTTCTCCAGATTGCCTCCGAAGAATTTTCAAGCCTGGGCCACGATTTTGAGGTCCTTCACCTGGTGGACTACAGGATAGAGTTCTGCCGGGGTTGTGTTTCCGAGGATATGTCCCTATGTAGTCCGGAGAAATGCTACGAGATAGGGGATGATTTTGAGAAGATAGCCTCTAAGATGATAGCAAGCCATGGGATAATATTTTCTACACCCGTTTACTGGTATGCTCCTTCGGCGAGACTCTGGTCCCTTATTGAGAGGATGACCTCCTTGGAGAATACCCCCCGGAAATACCTGGAAGGAAAACCGGTGGGGGTGGTGGCTGCCGCCGGCGAGGACGGAGCCCAGAGCGCCATAACCAGCCTCATAGTTCCCCTGATTCACATGGGGATGCTGGTTCTTCCCTTTGGAATGACCTATTATTCAGGAAAGGAAGAGGATCCCGAAACTTTGCGGTATATAAAAAGGATGGTGAGGAATATGATTTTTGCGGCCGGTAAACTTCAGGGATACTCGTGGTGGGAAAACAAGGGAGGGTAAGTTATGCCCATTTTAAACTACACATCCAAGGAAATAACGGTTAAGATAGTGTATTACGGCCCTGCCCTTTCCGGGAAAACCACCAATGTTAAGTACATAGCCAGAATCCTTCCCCAGGAAAGAAAGGGTAAGATGGTAACCCTTCCCACCAAGGAGGACAGGACCCTTTTCTTTGACTTTCTTCCCTTTTCCCTGGGAGGAAAGGCAGGTTACAAAATAAGGCTCCAGCTTTACACTGTTCCCGGTCAGGTGATATACGATTCCACCAGGCGATTGGTCCTTCAGGGGGCAGACGGGGTGGTTTTCGTGGCCGATTCCCAGAAGGCCTTGCTTGAGAACGACATTGAAAGCTTAGAGAACATGAAGGCCAATTTGAAGAAGAACGGGCTGAATTACTACAAAATACCCCTGGTGCTACAATACAACAAGAGGGACCTTCCCAATATACTTTCTGTGGAGAAGCTGGACGATGTTCTCAACGAGCTTTCAAGACCTTCTGTGCCGGCCATAGCCATAAGGGGAGAAGGGGTGGTGGAGACCCTGGCTAAAATAGCCGAGCTTACCCTGAAGGATCTCCAGAGCAAGTATGCGGTCCTGGAGGACATGAATATAGACGCCCTGATAGATGAGCTCAGGTCCTTTGAAGGAAAGGAAAAGCCCTTTGAGGCCTTTCCCATAGAGGAACTTCCCGAGGAGATCCCGGAGGAGGCGGAACCCTTCACCGAGGAGCTTCCGGAAGAAACCATGGAGGAGCAGGAAGCTCCTGAGGTGGAGTCCATAATTTCTGCGGAGGAGGAGACCGAAAAGCGCAGCCGGGAGGAGTTTGAGAGATTTATGGAGGAAGCGGGGGAACTGGAAGAGGCCGAGGAGCTGCCTGAAGAGGAGGTAGAGCTGGAGGAGGTGGAACTTTCCCCATCTCCGGCTCCGGAGCAACCCCCGCAACCTCCGGCGGAAGAAGGGCCGGTGAAGGAGATAGTTAAGGAAATCCCCCTGAACATAAGCGTAAAGGAAGGGGAGGAGATAGAACTTATCCTTAAGTTTAAAATAAAGGTTAAAAAATCAGGTAATGAATAGTTCCACCGGCTCTCCTATTCCCGCCTTCAAAACCTGGGCTGCTGAACCCATTCTTACCGCTATTTCTAAGTAGCCAAAACTGTTTATTATAAAGCCGAGTTCATTGGGGGGAATGTCCATGAAGGTGGAGGCGAAGTTGGAAATTTTAACCCCCTTTATAGAGCCGAAGAGGATTTTCCTGTCCTTTATGTCCTCCTTCCTGATGTTAAGGGCCAGGTTTCCGAAGCGGTCCTGGTGTATTACTATGCCTCTGATCCTGTTCCCATCTATTTTGGGCTGGGGGAGTTTGAACTTTCTGTACTCCTCCGTTCTTCTGCCGAACCTTTCCACGGGTATTCCTCTGGAGAGCCAGGCCGCCACCGGAGCCATTTTGTCCCTGGCCTCAAAGGTAGGGCTGGGCTCCGGAAGGAAGAAGTGGGGCTCCGTAACCTCGTAAACGGTGTATTCCTCTGCATATTGATAGACAGGGGCAAAAACACCGTTGTCAGGGCCTATGTAATATTTTCCCTCCGAGGAAATGAGCAGAATCTTTCTTTCCGTTCCCACCCCGGGGTCCACCACCGTTAGGAATATGGTTTCCCGGGGAAAATAATTCATTACCCCGGCCAGGACATAAGCCGCGGATATTGGATGGAAGGCGATGATTTCGTGGGATATGTCCACTATCCTGGCCTCTGGATTTATGGACAGAATAACCCCTTTTAAGGCACCTACATAAGGGTCCCTTAACCCGAAGTCGGTTATAAGAGCGATGGTCCGCATAGATATATGTTAAATTATGGGGGTATCTAAATCAAGAGGAAAGCTTTTCTTTATACATTTCCCTGTCAGCCCTCTCCAGGGCCTCCGCAAAGGGGACCTGGGGACCGAAATCGGATGTCCCCACGGATACCTCCACCGGTATCGGGTGAGAAGGAGACCTGAGGGCGATTCTCAGTTTCTCTATCTTTTTTTCAAGAACTGTTTTCGGCAATTTTTCTGCCACCACCAGAAATTCATCCCCACCGTATCTAAAAATCCCGTCCTGCTCCCTGAAGATCCCCTGGAGCAACTTTGCCACCTTTTTCAGGAGCCTGTCCCCTATAAGGTGTCCCCATCGGTCGTTTATCTTCTTGAAATCGTCTATGTCAATAAAAATTAAGGTCCCGTCTTTAAATTTTTTCACGAACTCTCTGAGCCTTCTCCGGTTGTAAAGCCCTGTGAGGGGATCCACATCCACTAAATGCCTGAGTTTTGCCCTGCTTTCCTCCAGCTCTTTTACCGTGTTTCTCAGACGGCTCAGGGCTCTTATGAAGGTGGCTGTAAACATGGTGATGCCCAGGGCCAGTTCCGCGGCGGCGTCGTAAAAGGAAATGCGGTTCATGAAAGGGGGTACATAACCCTTCCAGAAGGCCGGCAGGAGCAGGAGCCCATGGTGGAGGAAAACGCCTCCGTAGAGGAAGAAGGCCAGGGAAAGAAAGGAGGCGGAGATGGTTCTGGTGGTCAGACCCTCCCATAGCCCGAAAATCCCACCCAGCAGGGCAACTATCGCAATGGTTATCAAAATAACCGCCGCGATGGTTAACAGTACCACCGCCTGTATTTCAACAGCGGACAGGTAAATATACGAGAAGATTAAAACAGCAAAGGAAAAACCAAGGGGAAACATTATAAATATTTTCATTCTTTTGATTTGGAAAGGGCTGACAAACTGGAAAAAGCCCAGAACCAGGAAGTAGATGAAGAATAGTTTGAAAACGGCATAAAGAAGATAAAAGGCCTTGGCATCCTGAAGATGAGCAGGCTTTCCCACCGCCAGCAGGACGAAGACCAGGGCCACAAGATCGCTCAGCCAGGCTAAGGTCCAGTTTTTAAGGGTGTTTCTCCTTTCCATTAACCATCCTGTAAAGAAAAACAGCAATACTACGGCAACCACTATAATTTGAAGCTGAAGGGAGGCGTTGGCCAGGGCTATATCTGTTCTCATAAATCAGGGTATTTGTGAAATGTAAACATTGCGTTTTGAGGGAAGATAAAGGAAAACGGCAGTATACCGGGGGTTAAACAACACCAGTTTATTATCCTCCACATATACGGGAATTATGGAGTTTTCCTTCATTATGTAAACGGTAGTGGTGGGGTCCTTTAGCATTAGTTTTTTCCCTTCCTTTCCCAACCATGTCCACAGATAATCCGTTAATTTTTCGGTATCATCCTCCTTAATATCGTAAGAATACAATCTCTTTTTACCTTCATCGTCTCCGGCTATGAAGAAAACCTTTCCCTTCATGTAAACGGCTTCCCCCATCTTCTTCTCCAGCTTTTTAAACTTCCTTCTGCTCTGCCAGAAAATATAACCCCTCATATCCCTATCTCTGCAAACGAAGGCCCTCCGGTCCGGTAGCCATTGCAGAAATTCGTATTCTTCTTCATCTTCCTTTATTCTCAAGGGATGCCAGCTTCCCTCCTCTATGTAACCCAGAAGGTATTTTTTGCCCTCCTCCTCTCTGTAAACCACAGCCCTATCCTCTGCGAGGAATTCTATCTTCACAGTTTCGCTGGCCACCGAGGAGTGGGAGTCTATTATGCGTCTGAAATCGGGTGCGCTCCCATAGAGGGTTCTCAAAAGCTGATATCTGGAGAGGGGGGAAGGGGTGAAGGGCAGAGCCTCCAGGCTTCTTATTTTCCTGGCCCTTCCTGTCCTTAGATTGTAGCTTATAAAGAGAAAGGGGAATTTTGAAGAATAAAGGTGAAAATAGTTTCTTATGTTGACTATCTTTTTGAAGGGGGACCGGAAAGGCAAGGTTAAGAAGTCCGCGGAATAGATTAAAAGGGCATCCCCCTTTATTTCTCCCACGAACTTTTCTTCCGTAAGGCGCATTACCACAGCCTTTTTAGGCCTTCCCATCCCACTCCATACATAAAAGCTTCTCCTTCCCCTTACCCTGTTCACCACTGAAATCACCAGGGTTTTTCCGTCGTTCTGGGGAAAGAAATCCTCCACCTCTCCCCGAAGAGGAATTTTAGTTTGCAATCCGGTTTGCGGATTCCACAGGTAAAGGCCGTAGGTATCCTTTCCTTTTATTCTTCCCAGAACGACCAGGTTTTCGTTTCCTAACCATTTAGCCCTGTCTATTCTGATTACCCGGTACCTTTTTACCCCGAAGAGCTCCGGGACATCACCGCCGTTGAAAAAGGACAGGTAGAGGTATTTTAACCTCCTCTCCCTTTTCTTTTCGCATTTAGCCAGCCAGTCCCAGATGAAGTGGTCCTCCGGCCTGTAGAGGGAAAGTTTTTTTAGAATTTTCTTCGCCTTCCCGCACTTTCCCCTGGTTATCAAAAAATAGGCCTCAATTTCCCGGGAGAGGAGGGGATCGGTGACCATGGGCTGGACTTCCTTTACCATGTAGTCCCTTTCCAGGGAGAAGGCAAACTCCAGCATGAGGGAAATAACCTTCTGGTCCTTGGGCAGAGTTTTGAGAATTTCCCATCCCCGGATTATATCCCCCCTTTCCCTGTAAGCTTCGGCCAGTTCTGTTCCAAGCCCCGGGAATTTGTATTTCTCAAAGACCTTCTCTGCCCTTTCCAGCTCTCCCCTTTGTATATAGACCCTTGCGAGAAAAAGGGCAAATATTCCGTCTCCGAGTTTTTTGACCGAAAGGGAAAGTCTCTTCTCGGCCCGCTTAAGGTTTCCCATCTGCAGGTCGTAGACTCCCTGAACGAAGAGCACTATGGGGGAGTCGGGGGCGAATTCCCTGGCCCGGGCAGCGAACCATTCCCGCTGAAAATAACCCAGGTCCGAAGCCGCCAGGGACAGGCCTAAGTACTTTAACCACTCGTACTTCCCGTAATAGGCGCTTCTGCTTTCCTTACGATAGGAATTGAAGGCCAGGGACGCCTCCATAAACTGACCCTGGGCCAGTTTTAAAAAACCCCGGGCTATGGGGCCCCCACGGGAGGAGAAATACCTGCTCCAGAGCTTACCGGCGGTTTCCAGGTCTCCTTTAAGATAATAAGCTATTCCCTTCTCCAGCAGATTGGCCGAAAGGCCAGAACCCAAAAGGAGAA
The DNA here is from genome assembly GCA_026987025.1 of Candidatus Aminicenantota bacterium. Taxonomy (GTDB): domain Bacteria; phylum Acidobacteriota; class Aminicenantia; order S016-38; family S016-38; genus JALSNJ01. The sequence continues at coordinate 162,843 of JALSNJ010000040.1, forward strand.
CGAAGAGTAGAAATTTTCTCATATGGAAAGTTTAAAAATCATAGCAGGATAAGTCAAATTCTGAGGACTTGACGGAGGAAAAAACTTTCTGATAGTCTTTCTCCCATGAACAAGAGGTCGGTAAGAAGGCTTTTTTTCTTAGTTCTTCTGGTGGCCGCTCTTCTCAGGACCGCCGGGCTTTTTACATACGATTTCAAAAGGCTTCCTTCGGAGGGGGATATCAGGTTAAATACGGGTTACATGTGGGCTAGAAATACTCTGCAGCTTCGGGAATACGCCTATCCCTCCCTTTATTTTTATATGGAATTCGCCCTGGAGAAGTTGGCCTACGGATTTTTAAGGTTCTTTGGCACCGTCCGTTCCCCGATGGACTACCTGTACTCAAGGAAATTCCTGGATGTCATGTACACAACGGGAAGATTTCTATCGGTGGTCCTTACCCTGCTGATTTTTCTCCTGCTTTTCCGCCTGGCGGAAAGGGAGTATGAGCCAATGGTAGGGCTCGTGGCCTCTATTTTCCTGGCCTTTCCTTTGATAGATGTAATAAATTCCAGGCTCGCAAAGCCCGATAGCCTTTTGAATTTTTTGCTTTTTCTTACGGTTTATTTTTCGGTGAGGTTTTTCAGAGAGGAAAAGCTGAGGTTCCTCACCGTGGCTTCCATGGCGGCAGGGTTTTCCATCTCCGCCAAGTATTTCTTTATCTCAGGGTTTCCTGTTTTCTTCGCGGTGGTTCTTTCCAGAGGAAGGGTTCCGGAAAAGATAAAACGGCTTTTCTGGGCCGGCGGAGTAGCAATTTTAAGCTTCGTCCTTACCTGTCCCTACTGTATTCTGGATTACAAAAAGGTTTTACTTACCTTCAGCGGAGCTCAGAACTTCAGCCGGGGCTACATCGTGCCGGTTCACGGAGCTTACAGGCAGGTTTTCCCTGACCTTCTGCGATATACAGGCTATGGGGTTTTCTTTCTTTTTCTAATAGGTCTTGTGGTGGCCTTCCTCAAGGACTGGAAAATTAATACCATAGTTTTTTCCTTCCCCGCAGTTTATCTTTTGATGCTTTCCGTAACCAAGGTTTACGGTCCCAGGTATCTTGTTTACCTTTTCCCTTACATTTCCCTTTATGCAGCCTACGCCCTGGTGAGGGCGGTTAGGAAGCCCGCCCCTGCCCTGGTTTTTTCCCTTCTTTTGGTGATTCCCATGGCCTCCCAGAGCTTAAGGGCTATTAACTGGCTGGTTAATAGAATGGCCAATCGGGAGATAATGGCTGATTTCATAGCCAACAGCCTTCCCGACCCGAAGATGGTGGTTTCCTATCACGCCTACTGGCTTCCCACCACCCGTTATTCCATGTTTCCAAGATATTCTAAGAACATGGGAAAGCCCCTTTTCTTCATTTATGGAACCCACGAGAAGTATTTTTGCTCCCCCGGGAGCCGCTTGCTTAGTTTTTGTGGACCTCTCCTTTCCTCCCTTCCGAAGTACTGGACCGTGCTTTCCCTGCCTTCCCCTCCCATGCCCTATGCCATAGATTTTTCCATGAGCTTGATGAGAAAGAGGCCAAAGCCTGGGCCCCGCAGGGAAGAATTCCCGGCCCTGGTAAAGCTGCCCGGTACTGGAAAGCTGCTTTTTCCAGCCAACCCCTATGTGAAGGATGCCTTAGTAAAGAGAATTTCCTCCCTCGGAGGGGTGGAGAAGTTCTACCTTTACCAGGGAAAGGGAAAAGTCTGCCTCCTGGTAAGGGGGATTTCCAAAAGGGTAATCTACAGGGTTTACTTTGACGGGGAAAGGAAGGTATTGAGGGACCGTATATATTTGAAATGTGCCAGGCCGAGGAGGGATTTCGGCAGAATTTCCGTCCAGTCTCTGGAAGGATTCGTGGAGGTTTTCCTCTCCACCTCTCCCCTGAACATAGCCCAGGTGCTTGTGGAGGAGAACCCTTCAAGGGCCGAGAAGTTCCTTTTACTACTGGAGAAGGAGGCTTACTATAAATTTGAGGCCAGAAGGTTGCTCTTTGAGCTCTATTCTAATTTGGGAAGGGAAAGGGAGGCCTTAGCTGTAAGGTCAAGGATAATCTTTGAGGCCAGAAGGTTGAAGGAAATGCTGGGAAAGAATTTTCCCCCGAAGTACAGGCTGTCTGGCTACGACCTGGGTTATTTGAAATTGTCCCAGAGGATATACCCTGTTTTCAAAAGAGGAAGGAAAAAAAGCAAGCTCTTTTACCTTTTTCCCGGAGTTTACACGCTGAAAAAGCCCCTGGAGGGTTATCTGGAGATGGGGGAGGAGAGGATCCAGCTTTCCGGTCCAGTACTGGTTTCCAGGCCGGGCTGGGCCCGGGTGGTCTTGGAGGGGGAGTTTATTCCTAAGGATTTCTACATTTCCTTCTCCCCGGAGGATACCCTGAGGTGGGAGGTGGAGGAAATCCTGGGAGGGGAAAGGTGAAGCTCTCCGTGGTTATTCCAGCTTACAACGAGGAAGAGAACATAGAGAGGACCCTCAGGGCCATAGCTGAGGAACTGAAAGGCATGGACTACGAGCTGGTGGTGGTGGACGATGCTTCCACCGATGCCACCCCTGAGATTTTGAGAAGGCTTTCTGAGGAACTTCCTCTGAGATATTTCAGGAATCCCGAGAATAGAAAATTGGGTTATACCCTTAGAAGGGGATTTAAGGAGGCCAGGGGGGAGTTGATATTCTACACAGATGGAGACCTTCCTTGCCTGCCCTCCGCGATTAAATACGCCCTTAAGATCATGGAGACCTACGGGTCTCATCTGGTTATTGCCTACAGGCTTGACAGAACCGGGGAGGGTCTCATACGCAGCCTCTATTCCCATGTTTACAACTTTCTTATAAGGTTTTTCTTCGGCCTTAAGGTACGGGATGTCAACTTCGCATGCAAGCTTATAAAAAAGGAGGTTCTGGAAGGGATTGAGCTGACCTCCGACGGTTCCTTCATAGACGCTGAACTTCTTGTAAAGGCCCAGAGGAAGGGGTATTCTATTTTACAATTCGGGGCTGACTATTTCCCGAGGTTGAGGGGAAAATCCACCCTGGCGGGGGTTGGGGTCATTCTAAAGCTCCTCAAGGAAATGAGCAGCTTCAGGCTGAGGCTCTGGTTTAAAGGCCTTTGAGCATTCTTTGAGCAAGTTTTATGGCTGTAAGCATGCTTCCTTCGGAGGCTTCCCCCCTGCCGGCTATGTCAAAACCCGTTCCGTGGCAGGGTGAGGTTCTGGGCCAGGGAAGACCGAAGGTTATCTCCGCCCCGTCCTCAAAGTGGAGGAGTTTAAAGGGGGCGAGCCCTATATCGTGGAAGAAGGCCAGGACCCATTTCCCTTCCATTTCCGCCCTTAGAAACACGGTGTCAGACGGGAGGGGACCCTCAAGACCGAAGTCCCGGGCTATGGGCTGGATGATATCCACCTCTTCTCTTCCCATTTCCCCTCCTTCGCCGGCGTGGGGATTTACCGAGGAGACCAGAATTTCATCCCCCGGGAAGAAATGCTCCAGGTAGGGAAGCAGCAGGGTGAGAAACTCCCTTAAACCTTCCGGGTTTATTTTTTTCAGGGCTTCTTTTAAAGGGAGGTGGTGTGTGTAAAGGGCTACCTTCATGCCCCGGGACCAGAAGGCCATTACGACCTTCCCGTGTTCCTTTTCAAAAAAATCCGTGTGGCCCAAAAAATTCTGACCCGCTGCCATCCAGGCGTGCTTGCTTACGGGACCTGTAACTAAGGCAAATTTTCCCTCGGTTTTTAAAATTTCAAGGGCTTTTTGGAAATAAAGAAAGGACAGACGACCGTGGGGTTTTCCTATTTGTATATCCGCCCCGGGTTCAGGGTCCAGAAACCTGTACTCTCTCCATTTGAACAGGCTTAACCTTTCTTCCATGTATTCAAAGGCCCTTCTGGAGCCAATTATCCAAAAATCCCCATCAATTTTTTCCAGGGCCTTTATTATAACCTCCGGGCCTATGCCCCCGGGATCCCCTACGGTTATCAGGATCATTTTTTGAGGGCTTCTTCGTCCTTTAGGATGTACTTTATAGCCTGTTTGAAAACCAAAAGGTTTGGTTCCCCATCCCTGTGGACCTTTATGACCTTATCATCGTACCATTCTATTCTTCCCTTCACCACTTCTCCATCCTGAAAAACAATTATCATGGGGGTTTTGTTTCGCATCTGTTTTAAATAATAGTAATTTTCAGCGTGGGTTTGATAGGGGGGCTTTTCCTTCTTCGCCCTGGGTGGGTGAGAAGGTGCCGTGGGGGGGATCAATTTTCTACCCATTTTTACCTCCTTTAAAAGGAATTATAATTTGTTGGGCTGAAAAAATCAAATTAAAATTTATTGATGTTAATTGTAAAGGACCTTACCATAAGAACTGCCGATTTTGACATCCTCCACAGCGTTTCCTTTAAAATAACCCCGGGTAAAGTTAAGGTGGTGGTGGGGGAATCCGGAGCCGGCAAATCCACCCTGGGCCTCTTCCTGGCCGGCATTTTAAAGCCGGGTCTTTCATGGAGCGGGCGTGTACTTTACCGGGGAAGGGAGGTTGACCCTTTGGGGGAGGGGTGGAGGGGAAGGATAGCCGGGCTGGTTCTCCAGGATCCTTATTCCTCCTTTGACCCCCGGAGAAGGATTTTGTATTCCCTGATGGAACCTCTGATGGTGAATTTTTCCCTGACAAAAAGGGAGGCGGAAGAAAAGGCCCTCTTCTGGCTTCAGGAGGCAGGTTTTCCTGAGGAAAAGAGCCATTATTATCCCCACCAGTTGAGCGGAGGGCTGCTTCAAAGGGCTGCCATCGCCGCTGCCTTGGTTCTGGAGCCTGAGCTCCTGGTGGCGGATGAACCCACCTCCGCCCTGGACCCACCCCTGAGGGCCGGAATAAGGGAGCTTATAAAAAAAATCTCCGAAGGAAGAGGGGTTCTTTACATAACCCACTTTATGGAGGATGCCCTTTTCTTCGGGGAAGATTATTTAGTTCTTTACGGAGGTATGGTTATGGAGGAGGGCCCCCGGCTTCTTCATCCGTACTCAAAGCTCCTTCTCTCCTCGGTGATAAGGCCGGGAAAGGGGCTGCCGGAAGTAAAGGGATTTTCCCCGCACCCTTCTTCCCTTCCCCGGGGATGTCCCTTTAGGCCCCGTTGCGAGATGGCCAACCATAGATGTTATCATCTTCCTCCTTCCAGGAAAATTGGGGAAAATGTGGTGAGGTGCTGGAATGTCCCTTGAGCTTCTGGATGTGGAAAAAAGGCTGGGGGATTTTTACCTTAAAGGGGTAAAATTGAAGCTATCCCCGGGGGATACCCTGGGAATAGTGGGTGCCTCCGGTTCCGGGAAAACTACTGTGTTCAAAATACTGCTTCGCCTTCTCAGGCCCGATGGAGGGACTTATTTTTTGGACGGTATGGACGCCTTTAAAATGAAGCGGAGGCAGTTTTCCCGCCTCGTTCAGGGGGTCTTTCAGAACGCCTCCAAGGCGTTAAACCCCAGGAAAAAGGTGGAATTTCTCCTCAGGGAGCCTTATCTTATCCACAGGGACCTGGAAGTTAGAGTGGAAGAACTCTTAGAGGAAGTTTCCCTGCCTCCCCAGATACTGGGACTCTTCCCCGGCGAGCTCAGCGGAGGCCAGCAGCAGAGGGTGGTTCTTGCCAGGGCCTTAGCCCTTCAACCGAGATACTTGATAGCCGACGAGCCTACTTCCGCCTTGGACCCCACCGTTCAGGTTCAGATCCTGAGGTTGCTTAAGGAAGTCCAGCGCAGGAGAAATATGGGCCTTGTTTTCATATCCCACGATATAAACCAGGTTTTATACATGAGCCAGAGACTTCTGATAGTTCTTTCGGGGATGGTTATGGAGGAGGGAAGGCTGGAGGAAATTATGAAGAACCCCTCGCCCTACACCCTTCAACTCCTTAGCCCCCGGGCTTTGAGGGAAAGGGAAGGGGGGGCCTGCCCATTTTACAGGCTCTGTCCTTCAGCAGGGCCTAAGTGCAAACAGGAGCTTCCTCCTCTAAAACCCGTGGGAAAGGAACACTGGGTCCGATGTCATTATCTTTGATTATTTTTTGGGGCCTATGCCTACAAAGATAGGGGCGGAGGACTTTTCGGCCACCTCGTTAAGTTCCTTCAAGATGGCCTCCAGGTCCCCGCCGTTTTCCGTAACCACCTCCTCCACGGTTCCCCATACGGGGTCACCGCAAACTAAGGCGGGGATGGCGTGTTTTACGAAGACCTGGACCGTCTGAGGATATTTAGTGACCACTTCTTCAATGAGCATGTCCTTGGTTATAAGGGCCATTTTTCCCTCCTTCAATCACCTCTAAAATTATAACAAATTAAGGGCAGAACAAAAGGTCCCCCTTCAGAAGTCTGAAGGCAAGGAGCCTTCCTCCCATGAAGGGCATCCCGGAGGAGGGGAAAATCGGTTCTTCGCCTTCTATTCTCCTCCGCTTCCTTCCGTTTAAGAGGACCGTCCCCCTTCCCTTCAAGTGCAGGGGGGCTTTTGTTATAAAGACAATGGGGTCATAGCGTCCGCCGGTCAGGCACCTTCCTTTGATGGAGGACCAGTTATAAACCAGGGGCCTGCTCCTTTCCCCCATAAAGAGCATCCCCCTGGCCAGGGGTATCTGCGGCAGGGCCAGCAGGGGAAGGAGGAGGGTCATGAAGACCCCTGCAAGGTAAGCTCTTCTGTCGCCGGGCTTTTTTTTTATTCTGAGAATCAGGGTTAGAAGGAATAAAAGGGTAAGGGGAACCCATAAATAGTTGGGGACCCAGTTTCCGGGCATGGCCCTGGGATGCTTTGTAAAGGAGGGAAGGAGCCTCGGAAGGTAAACCGCCGGGGTGGACAGCCTGTGGAAGAGGAGGCCCACCCTGTTGGCAACATCGTGGGTGGTGGGTCCGTAATAAGCCGATGGAAGGGAGGAGAGGAAAAAAGAAAGCCCTAAGGAAAGCCCTGCCAGGAACCTGAAGGTGAGCTTGAGGTTTTGATTTTCGGCCTCCTTCAGGAAAAGGGCAAATCCCACAGCCAGAGCCCAGACCGCCGAGGCCAAGGGCCTGGCAGGAGGGCAGTATCCTCCCCGATGGGTTTGCCATCCGTAGTTGAAAACGAAGGGCAGAACCAGGATCAAGGAAGAGAGGGCGATTTTCTTTCTCCAAAACTTAATTAAGGCTGCCAAGGAGAAAACCGCCACCGGAGCATATGGAAGAAGTCCATCCCGCTGGTCCAGGAGATAATCTAAGAAGGTGGAGAACCTGTAATGCCAGGGGATTCTGTAAATTATGTCCTTCAAAATCTCCGCCCTTTGCTCTGCTGATAGAGGTCCGTAATATACCGAAAGTAGAGAGAAACTTCCGTAGTAGTGCTTCAGGAAGAGGAAAAAGAGGGAGGAAGGGAGCAGGGCGGGGAGGAGGAAATAGGGGGATTTCCTTTTTTGGAAATAAACGGAAAGCCCCAGAAGGAATATTAAATAAATTGTGTACTTGGCCCCGAACCAGGGGAGAGCTCCTGCGCCCAATCCCGCTGCCACGAGCATAAGTTTTTTGCCCTTCCAAAGGGAAAAAAGGGAAAAGGTTAAAATCAGGGCTACCGGTATTTCAGGAAAAACATGGAAGAAAAAGGGAAAGGCCGGCACGGTGAAGGCCACCAAGGCCGTGGAGTAGGTGGCCACATCTTCGGGGAATTCTCCCTTCAAAAGCAAATAGAGCAGGTAAAGAAAGAGCAGTCCATAAAGGGAAAAACCCAGCCTTATGATCAGCTTTTTCCCTTCCGGAGAAAAACCCCTGGCGGCGAGATAAAAGGGGATGGCCAGGGCTGAAGTCCCTGGAAGGTGTATGGAAAGCCATGTTTTTTTATTCACCGGTCTGGCGTGGGGAAGTATCCTTACCCATTTCCTTCTGTAAAACTCCCTCCACTGCTCCTGCAGGTACTGGTTTTTCACATTGATGTCCCCGTCGTAAATCAAGGATTTGGTGATAAGGAGATAATGGGGTTCGTCTCCGCTGAAGCCCAGGTTCTTCATTCTGACCACGGAGTAAAAAGAAAAAAGGAAGGAGAGAAGGAGGATGTGGCCGATTTTTAGTTTAAAATTTCCCCGGAAAAACCAGAGCCAACCCCAGAGCCAGAGAAAGAAGGCCACCCTGGCCAGGTGGTTAAGGGGGGAATAGGGAAAGAGGAACTGAGAAATTATAACCAAAACGGAAGAGGCAAGAAAGACTACCCCATGAGCACCTCTATTTCCTTTAATCGTTTCAGTTTGTCCCTGTATCGGGCCGCAAGCTCAAAGTCCATCCTCTCGGCTGACTCCCTCATCTTCCTCTCCAGCTCCTCCATCATTTTCTTTCTGTCCTCAGCGGTTATGTATTCCTCAGCGTCTTCCGCCACCCTTTCCACCTCAAAGTAGTCCGAGGCGCTCATCTCGTAGGCTATGTCCTTCTTGATGGTCCTGGGAGTAATACCATGGGCCCTGTTGTATTCCTCCTGAATTTTCCTCCTCCTGGCCGTCTCCTCCATGGCCTCCTTCATGGCCTGGGTTATCCTATCGGCGTACATTATAACCTTCCCCCTTACATTCCTGGCCGCCCTTCCGAAGGTCTGAATCAGGGCCGTGGTGGAGCGGAGGAACCCTTCTCTGTCCGCGTCAAAGATAACCACCAGGGAGACCTCGGGAAGGTCCAGCCCTTCCCTCAGGAGGTTTATTCCCACCAGAACATCAAATTGACCCTGACGCAGGGCCTTTATTATCTTCGTCCTTTCCAGGGTATCTATGTCGGAATGCAGATATTTTGCCCTTATTCCTACCGAGAGCAGGAAGGAGGTTAGTTCCTCCGCCAGCCTTTTGGTCAGGGTTGTCACCAGAACCCTATCCCCCATCTCCACCCTTTTTTTAACCTCCCCCACAAAATCCTCAATCTGCCCTGCCGTGGGCCTTACTTCCACCTGGGGGTCCAGAAGGCCCGTGGGCCTTACCAGCTGTTCCACCACTGCGCCGCCAGCCCTTTGAAGCTCGTAGGGTCCTGGGGTTGCCGAAACATAGAGGACCTGGCCAACCCTGGCTTCCCATTCTTCAAACTTCAGGGGCCTGTTGTCCAGGGCGGAGGGGAGGCGGAAGCCGTATTCCACTAACTTCAATTTCCTGGACCGGTCCCCCTCGTACATGGCCCTGAGCTGGGGAATCGTCATGTGGCTTTCGTCTATTATTATGAGGGTGTCCTCCGGTATGTAATCCATTAAAGTAAAGGGGGGCTGGCCCGGAAGCCTTCCGCTGAGATGGCGGGAGTAATTTTCTATGCCAGGGCAGTGGCCCGTTTCCCTTAGGAGGAGCAGGTCGTATCTTGTCCTCCTCTCCAGCCTTTCAGCCTCCATTACCCTTCCCTGGGATAGAAGCTCCTTTACCCTTTCTTCCAGCTCCCTTTCTATAGCCTTCAGGGCCCTCTCCAGCCTTTCCCGGGGGGTTACAAAATAACTGGAAGGATAAACGGTTATATGCCTCCTTTGGCTAAGAACCTTTCCGGAAATGGGGTCTATTTCAAAAATAGCGTCCACCTCCTTGCCGAAGAATTCTATTCTGTATCCCACATCCTCGTAGGGGGGGAATATCTCCAGCTGGTCTCCCCGGAGCCTGAACTTTCCGGGATAGGGAAGCTCCGAACGGGAGTACTGGATTTCCACCAGCTTTTTCACCACATCCCCTGGATTTAAGAGTTCCCCCTGATGAATTCTCAGCACCAGGCCGAAGTAAACCTCGGGGTCTCCCATGCCGTAAATGCAGGAGACCGAGGCCACCACTATGACATCCTTCCTTTCGTGGAGGGAGCGGGTTGCCCTGAGCCTGAATTTGTCCAGTTCCTCGTTTATGGTGGCTTCCTTGGCTATGTAGGTGTCGGTCTGGGGAATGTAGGCTTCGGGCTGGTAGTAATCGTAATAACTAACGAAGTATTCCACAGCGTTTTCGGGAAAGAACCTTCGGAATTCCTGATAGAGCTGAGCCGCCAGGGTCTTGTTGTGGGAAATTATCAGAACCGGCCTTTGAAGCCTCTCTATTACATTGGCCATGGTGAAGGTCTTTCCGGAACCCGTCACCCCCAGCAGGACCACATGCTTATGCCCCCTTTTGAAGTAGTCCACGATCTTTTCTATGGCCTGGGGCTGATCCCCTGTAGGCTTATAGGGGGCTTTTAGTTTAAATCTATTCCAGTTTGATGGGCTGGAAGAGGGTGAGAAGGTTTGCCCTGCCATATCCCATGTAGTAATCAAAGCCCGGAAGGCTCTCGCCGTTTACATCGTCGCTGGTGTATATAAGGGCCTTTCTGACCTGTTCCGGGGTCAGGTTGGGCTTCAGGCTCAGCAGAAGGCCCGCTGCCCCGCTTATTATTGGAGCGGCAAAGGAGGTTCCATTGCCTTCAGCGTAACCTCCGGGATAGGTGGAAATTATCTTCACCCCCGGAGCCACAAGGTCCAGGTGGGGGCCGAAGTTGGAAAATCCGGCCTTTTTGTCCTCCGGGTCGCTGGCGCCCACCGATATGCACTTGGGAGAATAAGCTGCCGGGTAGAGCAGGGCTCCGGCATCGTTTCCTGCAGCGGCTACCAGTACCACATTGTTCTCCTGAGCCCTGTCCACCGCCTCCTCCAGGACCAGGGAAGGTTTATCCCCTCCGGCGGACACATTTATCACCCTGGCTCCTCTCTCTATGGCGTATTCAATTCCATCGGCGAGCTCAGAATAAGTCCCAAGCCCCTGGGAATCAAAGCTCTTTATGGCCATTATTTTACATCCCCAGCAGATCCCTGCTATACCTTCCCCGTTGTTGGCCTTGGCCCCGATGATTCCTGCTACCATGGTACCGTGGCCGTTGTCGTCCCTGGGGTCCTCGTCGCTGTTTATGAAATCATAGCCCTTTATGACCTTCCCCTTGAGGTCGGGGTGATTGTAGGCCACTCCGGTGTCCACCACCGCCACCACAATTTCTTCAGAGCCGGTGGTGAATTTCCACGCATAGGTGGCTTTAACATCGGCTCCCTTTTTAAAGCCCTCCTTTCCTCCGTTATTTTTAAGATACCATTGGTCAGCGAAGTAGGCGTCGTTGGGGATAACCTCCTCATCTTCATCGGCTATCCTGGCCATGTAGTCCGGTTCTGCCCATAGCACCCTGGCATCCGAGACCAGAAGCCTCAGTACCTCCCCTTTGTTTTTTACCTTGAAGACGGCCCATCCTTTGAGCAGGAGCCGTCTCTTCAGCTCTATGCCGTAATCGCGGCTGAGGCCCTTTATGTCGGCATCCGGGTGCAATTTGACCAGTATCCTGGATGGGACCTCCTCTAAGGGGGGATTGAAGTTAGGTTCCCTGTCCTTGAGCTTGGCGCCTAAGAGAAACAGGGATACCGCCAGAAGGGCTAATATTAATTTTTTCCTCATGCTCTACCTCCTTAAAAAGTGAAGCCAACTTCCCCGTGGAAGCTCAGCCCGTTTAAAAACCCCACGGAAATTCCACCGCTCAGGTGTTCTCCGCTGTAGAAGTTGCTGCCCAGGACTATTTCCACGGGAATTCTGGGTCTGATTTTTTCGTCGCTCTGTCCCTCTAAATCCTGAAACTTCTCCGTAAACTTCACGCTTCCCCAGAAATAATCAAAATAAACCCCTGCGTAGGGTTCTATGTTTTCCTGTCCTTCGTACATGGCCAGGACCCCCAATCTGAAGTCCCAGAAGTGAACCTTGCCCTCCACGGAGCCGGTTAAGTAGGCCGATTGCTCCACATCCCACTGGTGGGAGGAAAGAGAGTAGGAGATCTCAGGGTTCAAAACCAGGGAAAGTTCTTCGGAGAATACATAGGGTTCCCAGTAGGCCCCGGCGTAAATTGAATAATTGGGCTTGGAGTAGGAGGTGGAAATGGAGATGGGGAGGGAGACGAAGGTGAGCTCTTGCCCGAAGGAAGTCTTTCCGTAGGAGATGCCGAAGTAGAATTCGGAGGTTTCGCTGATCAAAACCGAATTTTTAATACCTGTCAGGGAGAGGTTAAGGGATGTCTCCTTTTCCCCGATTTTTGCTTTCAGGCTTCTGTAGCCTCCCCTGAATATAAGGGTGTATTCCAGCCCTTCCCCCCCCATGAGAAAAAGGGAGAGGAGTAGAAACAAAACACCTTTCTTCATTTTCCCTCCTTTTTACACTTTGTTTTACCTTCCCAGATTTTCCCCCAGTTTCCCTCCCACACATACAATTTGCAGCCTATTTCATGGTCAAAGGCCTTGAGCTTCCAGTGGGCCTTTCCGCTTCCCTTAAGGTTGAAAATCCTGGTAATTTTCCTCTCCTCCTCTTCCATTATAAGCATGAGCCTGGCCTTGTCAACAAGGGAGTAGGAGAGTTCAATGTGAATGGTGTCGTCCCTGCAATAGAAATTCTCCACCTTTATTTTTCCCGCCCTTTGCTGGAGGGGGTTCACCACCGAAGATATAATGCTCATGGCCAGTCCGTGAAGCCTGAATACCTTACCATCCAGAGAATAAACCCTCCAGGTCTGCGGAAAATCCTCTATCTTCCCCGAAAGAAATTCTATTATGTCCTTTCTGTCCACGGTAATCTGAAGCTTGGGGACCTTAAATTTCCTCAACACCAACGAAAACCTTTTCCCATAAGGGTAAGTAAAGGCCAGGGAGGAGAGCAGAACCGATGCCCTGGGTATAATGTCCCGGGAATTCCATTCCCCTGCCTCACAGCTCAGGACCACCTCCCTTTCCAGGGCAAAAATCCTGGGTTGCTGGCAGCCGTATCTCAGAAGAACCTGCTGAAGCTCCATTACAATGGCCAGAATAAGGGCCGTCACTGGAAGAACCTCCTGTATATTAGCTCAAAGACAACCTTCATTCCGGGTCTGGAGGTGAAGGGAGAGGAGAACATAACCCTTGCCTGGGAGTCTGAGCTGGTGAAGGCCTCGTCCGGGGAAAGGCCATTTTTTCTTAGGAGGAGATAGCTGTGGAGTCGTACCCCTATGGGGTTGAAATCCTTTATATCAACGGCGTCCCAGCCCAGATATCTGTAAATTCCGGGAAGGGAGGGTTCCTCCCCGGACAGGGGCAGGCAAATCAACCCGGTTTTTTCCGGTGAAAACATCATGTATAGGGCCAATCGGTAAATGAAGTGGGCCTCCTTGGGGTCCTCGCCCACCCTGAAGGGGGGAACTTCCCTTATCCTTTCGTCCTCCCACCACTGTAGCCATAGGTAGTTTTCCCTTGAATTTGCCCTGGCCTTGGGTTCCACATCGGAAAGGGTGAAAATCCCTGCCCGGTAAAAGAGGTTCATTCCTGTTTTCCCGTCCCCTATAAGGTTTTGTTTCTTTACCCATCTTTTGCAGCGGGACTCCGGCATGGGGGGCTTTCCCCTGGATGCAGGACAGGGGGAGAAGAAGAGCTTCCAGTTTCCCGGTCCCTTCAAAAGGAAGAAATACCTTCCTTCCCTGATGTAGGTCTCCCTTTTCCCGGGCTCCAGGAATATAGAGGCGGAGTTGTTCAGCAAAAGATAATCGCTGGAGTCGGTTTCCACCGAGATTTTTCCTGGAGAATCCAGGGTGAAGGAATAAACAGGGGTCCATCCCTTTTTGTCCAGCTTTCCGTGGGAAATAAGGTATGGCCTGGAACAAAGAAGAGCGAGTATAAGCAGGAACTTCATTTTCCTTCGTCCTGAAAGAGGGAATCCCAGAGGTCAGAATTTCCCCGAAGGTATTTTTCAAACCAGCCCATTATGGCCATATACCATCCTATTCTGTGCTTGTATCCCATAACCCAGTGGTTTTCTCCCTTTACAAGAACCAGGGCCACCGGCCTTTTAAGGAGTTCCAGGGCGGTAAACATCCGATGGCTTTCTCCTGGAGGCACATTGGTGTCGCTGGTCCCGTGAAGAAGGAGCAGGGGAGTTTTTATCCTGTGGGCGAAGAACAGGGGGGAGCGGTCCACATATATGTCCTTCCTGTTCCAGGGGAAGGAAAAGGCGGCGGAAATGGCGTTGTAGGTGTAACCCCAGTAACCTTCCCCCCAATAGGAGGGGATCATGCTTATGCCTGCGTGGGAGACTGCGGCGTCAAAAAAGTCGGTTTTCGTAACCAGGTATTGCGTCATAAAACCTCCGAAGGAAGCCCCTATGATTCCCTTCCTATCCACCCAGGGATGTTTCTTTACAAATCTTTTGCTGGCCTCAAGGATTATTTTCCCCGAAAGCTTCCCCCAATCGTTTACATGTTTTGCAGAGTACCACTGCCCGAAGCCCGTGGCTCCTGGAGGGGTCAGGGTGTAGACCACAAAGCCCTTGGCTGCCCACCATTCCTTGGGATATCTTCCGGCGAAGTCCCTGGTAATGGGGGAAGTGCCTCCGTAGTAGTAAATAATAAGGGGGTATTTCTTTGCCGGGTCAAAATCCGGAGGATAGTAGATTCTCCCTTTAACGGGGTATTTTCCTATCTTTAAATCCCAATCCTCCACCTTCCCCCACCTGACCGAGGAGTATTTTTCCCAGGCCGGGAATAGGCGGAGGAGGACCTTTCCTTCTTTCGTCACCAACAGCCGATGCGGAAGATTTACCCCCGTGACTATAACCGATATTACCCCTGAAGGAGAGACCCGAAGGTTCCTTACGACCTCACCCTCTAAGGGAATCTCCTTTATGACCCCGCTCTCTGCCCGATAAAGACGGACATAGGTTTTATCCTCAGCAGTAAAAACAATGTTTTTATTGTCCATCCAGTAGGCTGAAAGAACCGAGGGAGAGAATTCCTTAGTTAGGCACTCCACCTTCCGGGAGCCCAGATGGTATATCATAAGCTCTCCATCGTAGTCGTTGGGAATTTCCCCTTTCCCTAATCTTGAACATAATCCGGAAAAGGAGGAGGGTCCGCCTAAGAGCAGAAGTCTTTTCCCGTCGGGAGCCCATTTAACCGAGTTTATCCAGGGGTCCTTTACGATGTCCTGGATTTTTCCGGTTTCCAGGTCCAGCAACTGATATTTGTTCAAAAGGTATGGTCTTCTGTTGGGGTCAAAATAGGTGTAGGAGAGAAGGAGGGTTTTTCCGTCGGGGCTCAGCTCTAAAGGTTGGGCCTCGGTGGTTATAAGCTTTCTGTCCATTGCGCTTTCAGGCCAGAATATGTGTATTTCGTTTTTACCTCCCCATCCCCTCTGGCGGTATGCAGGGTCCTTTACCCTGTTGAGGCCGAACTCGTTGTATTCCTTTCTTTTACGATGAACCGTGTAAAGGAGGAAACTTCCGTCCCTGCTCCAAAGGTATGAGGAGAGGTTCTTGACCTCTAAAAGCTTCCTGTTTTTCCCCTCCACATCCGCTATCCACAGAGAATCTTTGAGCTTGTAGGAAATCTGATGATGGCCTGGTCTCCAGCGGGGAAGGCTGATTTTGAAGCCCCTGAAGGAGCGCAGCACCCTTCCTTCCTTCAGGGAATAGACCTCATACCATCTTTCCTCCTTGCCCTGCAAGTTCCAATTTCTGAGTTCCACCAGAAGGAATTTCCCGTCCCCGGAGGGAAGCCCCCTTTCCACCCTTAAGGAGTTCATGAGTTCCCAAAGGGAGAGGCTGTGTTCCGGGAAAAGGGAAGTGGAAAAATCCCCTGAGACCTTCAACCGGATTTCCCCTTCCTCCGGGCTTTCTACCCTTATAAGGAGGAAATGTTTTCCCTTTTCAAGGAGACGGCAGGCCTTCATTTCTTTGCCCTGGCCCAGGGCCTGGCCGTCTAAGGAAACCTCTGCAGGAGCGCTGGATGAAATCCTTATTTTTTTCTTTCCCCAGTCGGTTATCAAATACAGAGCAAAATAGTGCACGGTGTGAGGCTCCGTTTTTATAAATGAGGGCGTTCTTTTCCATCGGAGGGAGAGGGCAGGGGAAACCCTCACCTCCTTTTCTTCCACTGCCGAGAAGGGTTCTATCTTGAGCGAGCTTCCCCGGGGCAGGGGACCGAGGTGGAGAAACTCCGCAGAGAAGCTCAGGGATAGGAGCAAAAGAAACAAAACGGCCTTTCTCGTCATCTTTGACCTCCGGAAAAATTTTAATATAATTTCTATCGGGAGGGAAAAATGAAAAACAAGGGAAGTTCCACTTTCTTTAACCTTATTCTACTGGCCCTTATCGGTTATGGGGTATATGTGGCCTATGTTTACGGAAAAATGGAGATAGATAGAAGGGCTTTGATTTCCGATATTACCGATGCCATAGCAGGAAGGGATGAGCTGAGCGTTTCCCAGCTCAGGGAAAGGCTTATGGAGCTGGCGGAGGCGAAGAATCTGGACATAGACCCGGACTCCGTATATATAAACAAAACCAGGGAGACCATCCATGTGGAGTTCACCTACTATGTGGAGAAAAACATGCTCTTCTGGCGTCTTCAAAAGGAAATCTTCATCAATCTGGACCTGCCGGCGGTGGCTGGTTTATGAAGGAACATCTCCTTTCCCTGCTTACCATATCCTTAAACAAGCCCTTTGAAGAGGCGGCGGGGGAGTTTCTCTCAAGGGTTAGCGATTATTTCAAGGCCAAGGGCTATTCCTTAATTATAGTATTCAACCCCGAGGAACCCTTTGTGTTTCTTTCCCGGGGGATCTCCGATGACTACAGAAGATTCGTCCAGGAGAGGATGGAGGAACTTCCCGGGAGGTTCTCTTACCTGCAGGGAGAAATTTTGACCTTCCCGGATGTCAGGAAGATTACCCCGGAAAAGGTCAGGGAGGCTCTTTTGAAGGAGGGAATTCTTTCCTACATAACGGTTCCCCTGGGATGGGAAGGGAAGCTCTTCGGTATCCTTACCCTTTATTTCCCCAAGAAGAGAAAGTTTAAAAGGAAATTCCTGGAGGAGATGAAGGCCTTGGCCTCGGTTTTCTCCTCATATCTTAACAATTATTTCCTTTTCTCCACCCTGATGGAGAGAGAAAAAACCTTAAATACCATATTTGAAAGCTCCCCGGCTGCCATATTCGTGGTGCAGGATATGAAGTTTAAGGTGGTGAACCCTGCCTTCCAGAGGATAACCGGATATTCTTCTGAGGAGGCTAAAAATTTGTTCTTCTGGGAAATCGTTCATCCAGACCAGCAGGAGGAGGTTAAGGAGAGGGGAATAAGGAGGGAGAGGGGGGAAAGGGTCCAGCCGGAGCTTTACGAGATGAAAATAGTGGACAAGGAGGGCCGTCAAAAATGGGTGCTTTTCAGGGGCACTCCCATAAAGTTTCGGGGAAGGCCTGCCAACCTGGGGATAGCCTTTGATATAACGGAGAAGAAGGAGTTGGAAGATAAATTAACTTCCCTGGAGGAAAACCTCAAGGCCATTTACGAGGCCTCTGTCATGGGTATATACCTATTTGACCTGGAAAAGGGGATATACGAAATGGTAAATCCCCAGGGGAAAAAATTGCTGGGCATGGACCTTGAGGGGAAAAGACCGGAGGAGGTCTTTCCTCCGGAGGAGGTGGAAAGGATAAATGAGATCCTCAATTACATAAAGAAAACCAAGAAAACCCTTACCACCGTGGAGAAGTACCATACGGGTCTGGGAGAGAGGTTCATATTCGTCAGCAGGGCCCCGGTCTTCGGAAGCGACGGAAAGGTGAAGAAAGTGGTGGGTATATTCCGGGATATAACCGAAGAGGAGAGGGCCAAGCAGGAGTGGGAGAAAAGGGCCGATTTTTCCATGATGGAAAGGCTCATAGAGGTGGTGGCCAAGGAGCTCAACAACATTCTGAGCATAATCCTGGCCACTTCGGAAATAGGTCTGGAATCGGGCATTGACGAGACTACCTGGAGGAGAATAAACCAGAAGGCCAAGGAGGCCCAGAACTTTATCTACCAGCTCATGGAGATAGGAAGGGGAGGAGGCGGGGGTAAAACCACCGTGGAACTCAACGAGTTCGTGAAGGAAAACATCCTCCTTTTGAGGTCCATGCTGCCCGGAAGGATAGGGCTCAGGTTCAATCCATGGCAGTTGCCCCTCTACACCTCATGCAATCCTTCCGCCCTGAGAACTGCCCTTTCTCACCTGGTTCTAAACGCCAAGGAGGCCATAGAGGAGGAAGGGGAAATTGAAATAAACCTCGGAAAGGAGCAAAATTACGCCGTCTTAGAGGTTAAGGATACGGGGAGGGGAATGAGCGAGGGGGAAATTTCCAGGGCCTTTGAACCCTTCTTCTCCACCAAATCCCTTGAGGAAAACCCGGGGCTCGGATTGACCTTCGTCAAAAAGTTCGTGGAGAAGTTAGGAGGGGAAATCCAGCTCCACAGCTCGTCGGGAAAGGGTACCTCCGTTATTTTAAAATTTCCCCTTAGTCCGGAGCCCCCGAAGGAGGCTAAGGAGATAGTTAAAAAAGCCTCCGGCGCAGAGATTCTCCTGGTGGAGGACGACCCTGATGTCAGGAAGGTGGAACAGGAACTTCTTACCGTTTTGGGTTATAAAGTGATGGAGGCCTCCTCTGCCAGACAGGCCCTGGAAATAATAAGGGAAAAACCTCCATCCATAGTGGTTACCGACCTGTCCATGCCGGAGATGGGGGGAGCCCAGCTGGCCCAGGAAATAAAGAAAATAACCCCTTCCGTTAAAGTTCTTCTTATAAGCGGATATGTAAGCGAAGACGAGCTGGAAAAATTCAAAAATATGGGCATAGACGGGGTTCTTCACAAACCCTTTGGACTGGAAGAACTGAAAAAGGCCCTGCGGGAACTCTCTTGAAATTTTCCCGGGACCCTGCTATCCTATAAGTCAATTTTCAGGAGGTAGATATGGCTGAGCTTAAGGAAATTGGAGAGGAAACCGTCAAGCTCCTGGTCCCAAAGGACCTGGTGGTGGTGGCCGGTCATCCGAGGAGCGGCACATCCCTTACCTGTCAGCTTCTGGAAAGCGCCGGGGTGAAATTTCCCTCCGACATCGGTCCCGATAGATACAACAAGAGGGGGTATTATGAGCTCAGCTTCGCCAAGGAGTTGGAGAAAAAGCTGATAGAAGAGGCCATGACCGTGGAAAACACCAGGGCCCTGAACAGGGTGGTGGAGACCTTGAACCGGGCAGGGACCCCCAGTGGATTGAAGATCGTTATAGTCCCCGCCATATTTTTCTACAGACACATAACCAAGGGCGATATGAGGGCAGTTTTCGTCTTTCGCCATCCCGCCGATTGTAAGGCCAGCATGTTGAGGAGGGGAATATCCCAATTTCGCCTTTCCTGGTTTGAAAACAACAACGCCATAATAGCTGCCCACGAGAACATAAAGAGGAGCATAGTGATCAGCTACGAAACCCTTATGGAAGGGAGGCCCTGCATCAAAAGGGCCTTTAAGAAAATAGGATTTGATGTGGACCTGAGCGTTGTAAGAAAAACATACAGAACCCAGAAGGGAAGCGGCATGGTGGTAACCGAGGAGGAAATGAAGGTTTACAAAAAACTTAAGAAACTGGAGAAGAAATCCTGCAAGTAATCAAAAAAGCTTTCTGGCGTTTCTGAAAACATGGACCCCCTGTGGTCCTTCCCTTTTCTCCCCCAAGAACCTTATGGAGGAGAACCCAAATTTTTTCCTTATCCTTTCCACCGCCTCCATTATTCTTTCCTCAGGAGGGGTAAATAAAAGCTTCTGGTCAGCGTAAATAATGGAGGAGGCCTCCACTGCCAGCAGCCTTACAGGCTGACCTGTCATCAGGCTCCTTGCCATGGAAAGAGCTCGCTGATATATCCTGAGGGTGTCGTTGCCGGGGGGCGACAGGGGCAGGCATTTCTGGGATTCGGAAAAATCCGCCCTCCTTATTCTGAGGCATACTCTTTCTGACCTGGCTCCCTCCTCCCTTAACCTCATGGCCACCGAGTCGCTGAGGTAAAGTAAATGGGGCCTGGCTTCTTCCGGGGTATGGATGTCCTTTTCCAGAGTGTAGCCCCGGGAGACCGATTTCGGCCTTTCGTAGGCGATGCCCGGAGAAAAGTCCAGACCGTGAAGCTGCAGGAGAAGGTTTTCCCCTTTCTTCCCCAATGTTTCTTTCATTTTATCCTTAGAAAAGCTCAGTAAATCCGATACCGAATTCACCCCCAGGTTTTTCAGCAGGGCTAAGGTCTTTTTCCCTATGCCAGGGATGTCTTCTAAGGAAAAGGTTTTGAGGAATTCCAGCTCCTTATCCCGGGGAATGTAGAGGAAGCCGTTGGGCTTTGCCCTGGAGGCTGCCAGCTTCGCCGTTAACCTGGAGGAAGCCATGCCCAGGGATACCGTTATTCCCAGTTCCTTTACCATCGCCCTTCTTTTACGCCGAAGGGTTCCTATGGGGTCCCCGTAGAGAAGGTTGCAGCGGGAAAGGTCCACCACCCCCTCATCCTGGGAGAGAATTTCAAGGTCAGGGCTTATGGAGTAGAGAAGCTGGTAGAACTTCCTGGAGGACCTTTCGTAAAGGGGAAAATCCGGAGGAACCACTATGCAACGGGGACACAACCTCAGGGCCTGGAAGAGGGGCATCCCGGACTTGACACCGTATACCCGGGCCTCGTAGGAGGCAGAGGCCACCACCGAACGGCGAAGGGAATTCCCCCCCACTATCAAGGGCTTCCCTCGCAGTTGCGGGTTTTTCAGCTGTTCTACCTGGGCGTAAAAGGCGTCAATGTCAAAGTGGGCGAAGAGCTTCATCACTAATATTTTAACCCTCAGAGTTTAAATAAAAAACCCCGCCCTCGGAGAGGGCGGGGCGAGGAGGTGGGAGTGAGAAGGATTCAGGAGGTCAGGTTGAGTTTTGGGGTTTGGGGGGAGAGTTTTGGGGTTTATTTTTGGGGGAGTTCTTGGGTCCGCTCTTTTTGTTTTTATAATCGGTTACATACCATCCGCTTCCTTTGAAGTGAATGGCCGGAGGCGAGAGAACCTTTTTCAAAGGCCCACCGCATTTTGGACATACCTTCAGGGGTTCATCGCTGAACCTCTGAAGGGTTTCAAATCTATATCCACATTCCTCACAAACATATTCGTAAAGCGGCATCTCTTCACCTCCCACTAAATTATAGCACCTGGGTCAACATCCTTCAACCGTTGACAGTGGAGCAAATTTTGATAAAATAGACTACGGTGCGGCTGTAGCTCAACAGGATAGAGCGTGGGATTCCTAATCCCAAGGTTGTGGGTTCGATTCCCGCCAGCCGCACTAAATCTCCTCCCTGTATATGACTCTTATCCAGTAATGAATTTTTTCTCCTGCCCCGGGAGGATTAAGGTCTATCACTGCAAATTCCCCTTCTCTTCTGAGGAGTCTCCCGTTCCATTGGCCGGCAGGGGTCTGGAAGGTGAACTCCTCCCCTTCCAGCAGGTCCGGGGGAAGGGAGGAAGCGGGAACCCTCTTTATTTTATTTTCGTCGTAGGGAACCGTAATCCAAAACTCCCTCTCTTCGTCCACCTTCATGTCCTTTATCCTTTCCTCCAGCTCCGGCCATACTTCTCCGGTTCCTATCCTTATTTTCATGGGCCCCTGAAATTTGGAATTTCCCAGAACCCTCCCCTCCCGGTCCGTTATCCTGTACTCAACCACCAGAACTATCACTTCAATTCTTCCCAGATGGCTACTTCTATTACCCGATAATCGGTGCTGCCTGCCTTAACTTCGTGGGAGAAATTGTAGGTCCACCCTAAGGGCGGAAGAGGGCCGGCGGCTTCCGTGGTTACCAGAAACCGAGCGGGAAGGAAACCAAAGCCAGTAGCCGCCTCTAAGGGATTGGGATTGTCGCCGTGCTGTGCATCCACAGGAACCCATCCGTAGCCAGGAAAATAAACCTCCGCCCACCGGTGGAATACCCAATCGTAGCCCGTTCCCCTTTCCACCACAGAACCCACATACCTGGCGGGTATCCCGGCAGCCCTTAAAAGGGCTATAAAGGAGAAGGTATATTCGGAGCAGGAGCCGGAGCCTCTTTTAAGAACCACCGGGGCCGGATTCCATCCACCTGCCAGTTCGTAATGCAACCTCTCCCCTATGAACTGGTAAATTTTCCTGACCTTCCTGTAATAATTTTTCTCTCCCTTTAAAATTTCTTCTACCAGGTGTTGTATGTAAGGGTTTTTTATGTCGTATTTTTCCCCGTCCCTCAGGTAAATTTGCTTGATTTTTTCGGGGATCTTTCCCTTTATGCTGGTGGGGGAGAGGAAATAGTGAACTTCTTGAAGTAGAACATCCACCTGCAAACCGCAATATCTTGCCTCCCCCGGCTTTAGGTTCCTTATCCGGCAGGTGGCTATCCTTTGTTCGTCTACCGTGGTGTAGGAGGGCCTGAAGAAGGGTTTGATTTTTAATATCTTCTGAAAATCCCTGTTCCTGGGCAGGGCGAAGTGAAATACCGCTTCTTTAACCCCTCCTCCGCCGGCTATAATTCCCTGCTTCAGTGTTATTCTCCACTTCTTTGCGGGGCCCCTAAGAAGTTTTTTCTGGAAAAAAGAATTTATGTCAATTTCGGTGATTTTCCCTGAGAAATCCAATATCCTTGCCCTGCCCTTTTCGTAGGATATTCCCACCGGCAGGTTGCTCTTCACGGGGAAGAAATTGAGAACCCATCCAGTTTCCGGATCTATCTGATATATTTGCCTTCTCCTGGAGTCCAGTGCCCATAGGTAGCCGTCTCCGTAATCCGCCGAGGAAATTGTCCTGGAAGGGGAGGGAAAGGAGCCGAAGGAGGTTCCATCCTGAGGGGAGAGCCTGTATATTTTCCTTGAGGAAATCCCCCAGAGGCACCTGCGTTGGGGGTCCCATGCTACGGCCAGTAGGGGAGAGGGGCCTTCCAGAAGCACCTTCCTGAATTCCCCGCTCTCACTCAGGGCTACTATTTTGTTCTCCATTCTGGATACCACCCAGATATTTTTACCGTCCCAGGTAAGGTCCGTGGGAAGAACCAGATTAGCGTTTAGAGCTTTTCCGTTGACCTTCAGATTGGAGTCAAGGTAAAGAACAGCCTTTAAATTGCCCTTCCAGTAAAGCCCGATGGGCCTGAAGGCCCAGAGGGAAAGGCTCATTAAAAGTATCAATGCCCTTCTCATTTATCCCTCCTTGTCGGTTATTACGCTTTCATTATACCCCTGTCCCCTTGCAAATAAAACTTGACAAATCCTTCCCAAAGGCTTAAATTTATCATTTAATCCAAAGCAAGGAGGTTTCTATGGGAAGGAGACATTTCTTTACATCAGAATCCGTAACCGAAGGCCATCCGGATAAAATAGCGGATCAGATTTCCGATGCCATCCTGGATGAACTTATTAAACAGGATCCGAATTCCAGGGTGGCGGTGGAGACCTTGGTGACCACCGGCCTCGCCTTCATAGCCGGTGAAGTTACCACCAAGGCCTACGCTGACCTGCCGTCCATAGTCCGCCAGACCATAAAGGAAATAGGATACACCAGGGCAAAGTTCGGCTTCGATTACGAGACCTGTGCGGTGATATCCTCCATCCACGAGCAGTCCCCGGATATAGCCCTGGGCGTGGATACAGGGGGAGCCGGTGACCAGGGGATCATGTTCGGTTATGCGGTCAGGGAAACCGAAGAGCTCATGCCCCTTCCTATAATGCTGGCCCATAAATTGGCCATGAGGCTGGCCCAGGTCAGAAAGGAAGGTATCCTGGATTTCCTGAGGCCGGACGGGAAAACCCAGGTTACGGTGGAATACGAGGATAAAAAACCGGTTAGAGTGGACGCCATCGTGGTTTCCACCCAGCACGATGAAAAAGTTTCCCTGGATGAAATAAAAGAAGCTTTGATAAAACATGTGATAACCCCCATAATTCCCCTGGGAATGATAGACAAGGACACCAAGTATTACATAAATCCCACGGGCAAGTTCGTTATAGGCGGGCCCATGGGAGATACTGGCCTTACTGGAAGGAAGGTTATAGTGGACACCTACGGGGGAAGGGCTTATCACGGAGGCGGATGTTTTTCGGGGAAGGATCCTACAAAGGTGGACCGCTCTGCTTCCTACATGGCCCGTTACATAGCAAAGAACATAGTGGCGGCAGGCCTTGCGGACGAGGTTTCCGTCCAGCTTGCCTACGCCATCGGTGTGGCGGAGCCGGTTTCTGTTTTCGTGGAAACCTTTGGAACAGGGAAGGTTCCGGAGGAAAGGCTGGAGAAGGCTATAAGGGAAGTTTTTCCCCTCACTCCCAGGGGGATGATTGAACACCTTGACCTTCTCAGGCCCATCTACAAAAAAACAGCGGCCTACGGACATTTTGGCAGGAAGGACCCTGACTTTACCTGGGAGAAAACCGACAAGGTTGAGGAGCTGAGGGAGGCTGTGAAGGTATGAGATACCATGTGAAGGACCTTTCCCTTGCCGATGAAGGCAAGCTCAGAATAGAGTGGGCCGAAGCCCAGATGCCTGTGCTTCGCAGGATCAGGGAAGAGTTCAGAAAAACCAGGCCCCTTCACGGAGTGAGGATAGCAGCCTGTTTACATGTGACCACAGAAACCGCCAACCTTATGATAACTCTTAAAGAAGGGGGGGCTCAGCTGGCACTCACCGCCTCCAATCCCCTTTCCACCCAGGACGATGTGGCTGCTGCGCTGGTTAAACATTTTGAGATACCCGTCTTTGCGATTAAAGGGGAGGACGAGAAAACCTATTATCAACATATAGAATCTGCCCTGGCCATAGAACCGGACCTGACCATGGACGATGGAGCTGACCTGGTTTCCACCCTTCATCGCAGGGGAGGTGCTGCTTTGGAAAAAGTGGTGGGTGGAACGGAAGAAACCACCACCGGAGTTATAAGGCTTAGGGCTATGGCCAAGGACGGGGTTCTTGCCTATCCCATAATAGCGGTGAACGATGCCTACACCAAGCACCTTTTTGACAACCGCTACGGTACCGGACAGAGCACCATAGACGGGATATTGAGGGCTACTAACATTCTTCTGGCAGGAGCTGTTTTTGTGGTGGCAGGCTACGGCTGGTGTGGAAGGGGAGTGGCCATGAGGGCCAGGGGGGCCGGGGCCAAGGTGGTGATAACCGAAGTGGACCCCCTCAGGGCCCTGGAGGCCAACATGGACGGTTTCATGGTTATGAGGATGGAAGATGCTGCGAAGATAGGGGACATTTTCGTTACCGTCACCGGAGATAAACATGTAATTAGGAGAGAACACTTTGAACTGATGAAGGACGGTGCAGTGGTGGCCAACGCAGGGCATTTCAATGTGGAGATAGACATACCTGCCTTAGAGGATATGTCTATTTCTAAAAGAAGGATCAGGGAGTTTGTGGACGAATACAGGCTCCCCGACGGAAGGAGGATATACCTCCTGGCGGAGGGAAGGCTCATCAACCTTTCCGCCGCCGAAGGACATCCAGCGGCGGTTATGGACATGAGCTTTGCCAATCAGGCTCTTTCCGTGGTTTATCTCAAGGAGAACGCTAAAAATTTGGAGAGAAAGGTCTACAGGGTCCCCGAAGAAATAGATCGCAGAATAGCCAGAATGAAGCTGGACGCCCTGGGAATAAAAATAGATGAGCTTACCCCTGAACAGAGGTCATACCTTGAAACCTGGAAGGAGGGAACATAATGGGAGAGAATCACTGGACCACAGAAATAACGAAAATTGAACCCAACAAAATAGTGGTAAGGGGCTACAGAATTGACCAGTTAATGGGTAAATACTCTTTTCCTCAGGTGATCTACCTTATTTTGAAGGGGGAGCTACCCGACGAGCGCACAGGGAAAATTATAGATGCCATTCTGGTTTCATCGGTGGACCACGGGGCCACTCCTCCTTCCACTCTGGCAGCCAGGACCATAGCCTCCACCGGTTCCCCCCTCAACGCTGCCTTGGCCGGTGGAATTCTGGCCATTTACAAATACCACGGCGGAGCCATTGAAAATGCCATGAGACAGTTCAAGGAGATAGTGGAAGGGGGAAAGGATGTGAGGCAGTGGGTAGAGGAGAAGCTGAAGAACAAGCAGATAATCTACGGCTTCGGACACCGCTACCACAAAAACGACCCCAGAACCGCCAGGCTCTTCCAGATGGCGGAGGAGCTGGGATTTGCCGGCGAATATGTGAGGGCAGCCAGGGAGGTAGCCTCCGCCATTGAGGAGATAAAGGGCAAGCGACTCCCGGTGAATGTGGACGGGGCTATAGCAGCTATCCTATGCGAACTGGAATTTCCCCCGGAACTCGGAAATGCCTTCTTTATCATGGCCAGAACCCCGGGACTCATAGCCCACATTTACGAGGAGCAGACCAGGATGAAACCCATGAGAAAGATAGACCCTGTAGACCACGAATATGTAGGGCCGCCGGAGAAGGATTTGACTTAACCGAAAGGGTAAGTTAGAATTTCCAGATGTTAATTCCCGTTGAAAAAATAGGTCCCAAAGGATTGGATTTGAGCCTTTATCTGATGGTAAATAAGGCGAGGCTCACGGAAGGGAAGGCTTCTTCTCCTATACACCTTAAGGTGAAGATCCGTAAGAAGGGGAATTTAATAAAGGCATGGGGAAAGGTAGAGGGAGAGGTTATGCTTACATGTAGCCGCTGCGCCGAGGAATTTCCCTTCCGAATAAACTCCAGCTTCTCCCTGGACCTGCTTCCCTTAGAGGAGCTTTCCAGCGGGGAGATGGAGCTGGAGGAAAAGGACATGGACACTGCCTTTTACAGCGAGGGAAATCTGGACCTGGACGCTCTGGCAGCGGACCAGATAAACCTTTCCATCCCCATGAAGCCTCTTTGCAGGCCGGACTGCAAGGGTATATGCCCTGTCTGCGGAGCAAATAGAAACAAAGTGGATTGTGGCCACAGGCCGGAGACAAAGGACCCCAGGCTTTCTAAATTAAAATTCCTCCTGGAGGTTAAAAATGGCACAGCCTAAGAGAAGACATTCAAGGTCCCGCAAGGGCAAAAGGCGTTCCCATCATCACCTTAAAATGCCTGCCCTTTCCATATGCCCCAAGTGCGGAAATCCCTACATGCCCCACAGAGCCTGCCCTTATTGCGGGTATTACAAAGGAAGGCTTGTAATTCAGCCCATGGAAGAATACCTTGAAACATGAAAATAGGAATTGATGGGATGGGGGGTGATTTCGCCCCCTTAAACATCGTGGAGGGAGTGGTGTTAGCCGCCCAGAAGACAGAGGATGAGGAGTTCGTGATTTACGGTCCGGAAAACCTCATAAGCAGGGAACTGGCCAAGTATCCCCCCCTGAAAAACATCAAAATAGCTCATGCCCCTGAAGTGGTGGGCATGGGGGATAGTGTTTTATCCCTTCTCAGGAGAAAAAGGAGAACCTCCCTTCATCTGGGCCTTGAGGACCTGGCTAAGGGAAAGATAGATGCCTTTCTTTCGGCCGGGAACACCGCCGCCGTGGTGGCTCTTTCAAGAAAAATCGTAGGGACCGAGGAGGGCATAGAGAGGGGAGCTATACTGGTGGTGCTTCCCTCCCTTAAAGGGGAATTCGTTATGATAGATGCCGGGGCCAATGTTTACGCCAAGGGGCCGGACTACAGAAGGAATGCCATAATAGGAAAGACCTTCTCCCAAGTAATTTTAGGGAAGAAGGAGCCCAGGGTTGCTCTTTTGAACATAGGTGAGGAATCCACCAAGGGGCACAGGGTTTTGAAGGAAGTGCATAAATCCCTCCGGGAAGCCCCCTTTAAATTTATAGGGAATGTGGAGAGCAGGGAGATATTCTTCAATAAGGCCGATGTGGTTCTTACCGATGGATTTGTGGGAAACATAGTTCTCAAACTGGCCGAGGGGCTGGCAGAGCTTTTCGTAAGGTATTTGAAGGAAGCCCTTAAGGAAAAGTTTTTGTATAAAATAGGCTTTATCCTTTCGCGGGGTGCTTTTAAGAAATTGAGGGACAGGCTGGATTATTCGGAATACGGGGGAGGTCTTCTCGTGGGCTTTAAGGGGAATATAGTGGTTGCCCACGGAAGGAGCAGCGGAAGGGCCATAGAGAACGCCATACTATTTGCCAGGAGACTCCCTATGTCCAGGTTCAGGGAAGCATGGAGGCAGGAGGTGCTGAAGCACATACATTGGGTTGAAAAAGGAGAAAGGAGGGAAAATGGGAGTAATAGTAACGGGACTTGGAGCCTCGCTTCCTGAGCGCAGGCTAACCAACGAGGACCTTGAAAGGATGGTGGATACCTCCGACGAATGGATAACCACCAGGACCGGCATTAAGGAAAGAAGGATAGCGGGAGAAGATGAACCCAGCTCCAAATTCGCTATAGCTGCCGGGCGTCAGGCCCTGGAAGATGCAGGGTTGAAACCCAGCGATATTGATGCTGTGATTGTAGCTACCGTTACCCCTGACATGATGTTCCCCTCCACCGGCTGCATAGTAGCCAGCCAGCTGGGGATGGGTGAGATTCCCGCCTTTGACATATCCGCCGGATGCTCGGGTTTTATATACGCCATGAGCATAGCAGATTCCTTCATACGCAGCGGGAAGGCTGAAAATGTTTTGATAATAGGCGTGGAAACCCTGAGCAAAATTACCGATTGGACCGACCGAAGCACATGCATCCTTTTCGGGGATGGGGCTGGGGCTGCGGTGCTTTCCCGCTCCGAGGAGGAGGGCATACTTTCCATAGAGCTTAGAGCCGATGGAAGCAAAGGGGAGCTTCTCTACATGCCCGCCGGAGGGAGCCGCCTTCCAGCCTCGGAATACACAGTGAAGAATCGCCTCCACTATATCAAGATGAACGGTAGGGAGGTATTCAAGCACGCGGTAACCAAGATGCCCGCCATATCCAAACTCGCCTTAGAGAAGGCTGGCGTGGATGTGAAGGATGTCTCCATATTCATACCCCATCAGGCCAATCAGAGGATAACGGTATCCACCGGGGAAAGGCTGGGCATAGATTTAAACAGGGTTTATTCCAACATAGATAGGTTCGGAAATACCTCCGCCGCTTCCATTCCCATAGCGTGGAGGGAGGCCTACGAAAAGGGGCTTATAAAGAAGGATGATATAATACTGCTGGCGGCCTTTGGAGCCGGTTTTACATGGGGGGCTGCTGTGGTAAAATGGAGGAAACCATGAGAATGAAGGATAAGGTAGCTTTAATAACCGGAGGTAGCAGGGGTATAGGAAGGGCCATCGCCGAGAGGCTTATAAGTGAAGGGGCTAAGGTATGGATAGCCGATATCAACGAGGAACTCCTGGAGAAAACCTCCCGGGAGATAGGTGCCAGGGCGGTGAAGATGGATGTTACCAGGGAAGAGGAAGTGGGCTCTGCCGTGGAGAAAATCTTAAAGGAAGAAGGTAGAATAGACTATCTCGTAAATAATGCCGGCATAACCAAGGACAGGCTCTTGATGAGGATGAAGAGGCAGGATTGGGACGCGGTTCTGAATGTCAATCTTACCGGGGCCTTCATAGTGACGAAGGCGGTGATCCCTCATATGATAAGGAAAAGGAGCGGAGCCATAGTGAACATTGCTTCGGTCATAGGGGAAATGGGAAATGCCGGACAGGCCAATTATGCGGCCTCCAAGGGAGGCCTTATAGCCTTTACCAAGGCTGTAGCCAAGGAGGTAGCCTCCAGAAATGTAAGGGTAAACGCCGTGGCCCCGGGCTTCATCCTTACCCCCATGACAGAAGCTTTGCCCGAGAAAGTTAAAGAAGAGTATTTCAGGTTGATCCCCATGAAGAGATTTGCCCAGCCTGAGGAGGTGGCCTCGGTGGTGGCCTTTCTCCTTAGCGACGATGCCTCCTACATAACCGGGGAGGTGATAAGGGTAAACGGCGGCTTATATACCTAAAAACTACATATAAGGAGGTTCGCATGACCAGAGAAGAAATCGAAGCCAAGGTTAAGGAAATTATTGCGGAAAAACTTACGGTGGATGAGGACAAATTGGTACCAGAAGCCAAGCTTATTGAGGATTTAGGGGCTGACTCCTTGGATATTCCAGACCTGGTGGCCGATTTTGAGGAGACCTTTGACATTGAGATTCCCGACGAGGACCTTGAAAAAATAGTAACCATAGGGGATATCGTGGACTACATAGCCAACAAGCTGGGAGTATGAGAAGGGTTGTAGTTACGGGAATAGGTATAGTCTCGCCTATAGGAATAGGGGTAGAGGAGAACTGGAACTCTTTAAGGGAAGGGAGGAGCGGTGTAGGTCCCATCACCCACTTTGATGCCTCCTCCCTCCCTTCAAGAATAGCCGGGGAAGTGAAAAATTTCTTCCCGGAAAAATGGTTGTCCCCTAAGGATGCTAAAAGGCTTCCCCTTTTTCTTCAGTATGCGGCGGTGGCAGCCCAGGAGGCCTTTTCCATGGCCGGTCTGGAGGTTTCGGACGAACTCGGGGAGAGGATGGGGGTGGCCATCGGCTCAGGCATAGGGGGAATAGGGGATATAGAAAAAAACACCCTGATACTAAAAGAGAAGGGATGGAAGAAAATATCCCCCTATTTCATTCCCTATGCCATTATAAACATGGCTTCCGGCTATGTGGCCATTCAGTTTAAGGCTTATGGTCCCAACCTTTCGGTGGTGACGGCCTGCGCCACAGGGACCCATGCCATAGGGGAGGCCTTCAAGATGATACAGCGGGGGGCGGCGGATGTCATGATAGCCGGGGGAACCGAAAGCCCAATAACTCCCTTAGGGGTGGCGGGTTTTTCCGCCATGAGGGCCCTTTCCACCCGGAACCACGAGCCTGAGAAAGCATCAAGACCCTTTGACAGAGAAAGGGACGGGTTCGTGGTAGCCGAGGGAGCCGGGATATTGATTCTTGAAGCCTTGGAGCACGCCAGGGCCAGAGGGGCAAAGATAATAGCGGAAATCGTGGGATACGGGATGAGTTCCGATGCCTTCCACATAACGGCCCCGGACAAATCCGGGCACGGGGCTGCCAAGGCCATGAAGGCAGCCCTGGAGGACGCTGGAATATCCCCCCAGCAGGTGGATTACATCAACGCCCATGGGACATCCACCCTTCTCAACGATGTAACGGAGACCAGGGCCATAAAAATGGTCTTCGGCGACCGCGCCTACAAAATCCCGGTGAGCTCCACCAAGTCTATGACCGGACACATGCTGGGAGCCGCCGGAGCTGCGGAGGCCATATACACTATTCTGGCGGTAAGCAGGGACTTTGTGCCCCCCACCATAAACTACGAAGTCCCGGACCCTGAGTGCGACCTGGATTATGTTCCCAACCGGGGAAGGGAAACCGTGGTGAACTATGCCCTGAGCAATTCCTTCGGCTTCGGGGGAACCAACGCCACCCTTCTCATAAAAAAATACACGGAGGGACCATGACTGTAATATTGATTATTCTGGGGATAGCGGTTTTACTGGTTTTCTGGTATGTGGCAACTTACAACAAATTCGTCCGCCTTCGCCAACAGGTAAAGAACGCCTGGGCACAGATAGATGTTCAGCTTAAAAGAAGGCACGACCTCATACCCAACCTGGTGAATTCAGTTAAGGGCTACATGCAACACGAAAGGGGAACCCTGGAGGCGGTGATCAACGCCCGCTCTAAGGCAGTTTCTGCCGCCACTCCCGAGGAGGCCATTGAGGCAGAGGGTGAACTTACCAGGGCTTTGAGGCAGCTTCTGGCGGTGGTGGAGAATTACCCTAACCTCAAGGCCGACCAGCATGTGCTGGAGCTTATGGAAGAGCTCAGAAACACGGAAAATCAGATAGCCTTTGCTCGCCAGGCTTACAACGATACGGTCATGATTTTCAACTCCTCCATAAAGAAAATACCGGATTCCATAGTTGCTTCCCAGATGGGGCTTAAGGAATATCCCTTCTGGGAAATTGAGGAAGAGGGGGACAGGGAAGTTCCGGAGGTCCGTTTCTGAGGGGATGAGGGGTAGGAGGTGAGGGGCAAAACCTTCTGGGACATAGAGAGGTCCCGTAGGAGGGCTGCCTGGATCCTCTTCCTCCTGTTCTTCCCTTTCTTTACCCTTTCCCTGGTGGGGCTGTTCTATATCCTGAGGTTTACCGGTTTTCTCTGGGGGGGGAAATTTCCGGAGTTCCTGGGGGTGGCTTCCCTTATCTCCTTGGTGGTCTTCCTCATAGGAAAAGCCGGGGCCAAAAGGGAGAAGATCTTAGAATATTTAGTTTCCCTCAGGGCCCAAAGGCCGGACCTGCAGGACCTGAAGCACAAACAGGCTCAGAATGTGGTGAGGGAGATGGCTATAGCGGCTTCGGTTAAGGAACCGCAGCTGTACATAATCCCGGTTCTGGCCAGGAATGCTTTTTCCGCCTTTGACATAATAGCCGTTACCGAAGGAGCAGTTTCCTCCCTGGAGAGGGACGAACTTCAGGCGGTGGTGGCCCATGAGATGGCCCATTATCTGAGGGGAGATTCCTATTACAAGGGCATAATATCCACCTTTCTCATGACCATAACCTCCCTCTTTGGAGCTTCCTTAGTCTTGGCGGGTTTATCCGACGATGAAAAGGGAAGAACTCGTCGGGGCGGGGGAGGAAGGATGTGGCTGATTGTGGCCTATCTTTATCTTGTCCAGTTTATGGCCAGGGTTCTCAATGCGGCCATTTCCAGGAGGATGGAGGAGCTGGCTGATGCCAGGGCCGTACAATTTACCAGAAACCCTCTGGCCCTGGCCTCTGCCCTTTATAAAATCTCCAGGGACAGGGTGAGGGGACTGGCTTCCTTCGCCAATCCTGCCCTTTCCTCCCTTTTTATAATGCCCCCTACCGCCAGTTCCTTAGATGAGGGAAGCGGCCTCTTCTCCAACCTTTTCTCCACCCATCCCCCCATAAACAAGAGGATAGGCCTGCTTCTGGACCTTGCCCATTCGGATTGGGGAACTCTTAGGGATAGGGCTACTAGGAGAAAGCCCACCGGGGAGTGGTGGGTGGAAAGGGAAGGAAAATGGTTGGGCCCCTTTACCTTGGAGGAGCTCTTTCAAAAAACATGGCTCAGGGAAGGGGTAAAAATAAAGGGCAAAGAGAGGGAATTCGTATTCGGTCCTGAATTCCTGAAGAACTTCCAGAAAATTCAGGGGGGGTGTCCCCGGTGCGGAGGTCCCCTTTTCAACACACATTACCAGTTTGTCCCTGTCATAAAATGTGGAAGGTGCGGGGGTATCCTGGTCAGGGAAGGCAGGGCCATGAAGCTTATAGCCAGGGGAGAGGCCCTTATAACGAAGGGTGAGAAGAAGATCTCGGAGGAGGATCTGGAGGAGAAGAGGAAAATACTCCTGAAGAAGGGAGCCGACCCCAGGGCAGTGGACCCTTCCGAGGCCCTGCGATGCCCCTTTTGCGGAAAGCCCATGGAAAGGAGGTTTTTCAACTTCGTTACCTATACTCCAGTGGATTATTGTAAAAGGTGCGGATACATATTCTTTGATTCCGGGGAGCTGGAGATAATAATATCCGGTCTGCAGAGGCTCAGTTCCCTTTACAAAAAGGCGTAATTTTTTCTATAATCCTTTCTCAGGAGGAAGATATGAAGAGAAGCGAAAGGCACAAAATCAAAAGGGACGATTTTTCCACCTTTATGGTGAGCTTTCTCAGGAAATTGAAACCTTACTGGAAGGAAATTTCCCTGGGGGTGGCGGTTCTATTGATAGCCCTGATAGGGTGGCTTTCCTACAGAGCTTATATGAATTCCAGGATAGAAAAGGCTAATTTCTACCTTGGACAGTCCGTTTATTATAACAAGGATGTGGACCTGTCCTCCTTTCCTGACCCAATACCCACCGCAGGCAAAATACTTGAAGCGAAAAAAATGGCGGACAGGGGAAAGTTCAAAGAAGCCATTTCATTTTTAAGTAAAGCAAAACCGTCGGGCAGGATGAAAAGCTATCTGCTTTTTTCCCTGGGGAGCCTTTATTACGAAACCAACGACTGCGGTAAGGCCATAGAGATGTGGAATAAGATATCTCAGGAGGACGAAAACTTCCCTTACGATGCCGCCTTAGCCTTTATGGGAAGGTGCTATAAAAACCTGGGCAAGGAAAAGCAAGCCTCCGCTACCTTCAATCAGATATTAAGCCTTTACAAAAACAGTCCGTACGCAGCGGAGGCCAATTTTAGAAGGGGGGAATAGATGGCCAAAAACCTTGAAGAAGAAATTCTAAAATACATTAACGGGGTTCTGGAAGAGAGGAAGAAACTTCTTGAGAGCGGATGGGAGGAATTTTCTCAAAATCTTAAAAAGACATTGGATAGCTTTGCCCTCCACCTGAAGGTTGACTTCGCTCCCGTTGGAAGGGAAGGTCTCAAGGGCCTGGAAGAACTTCTGGAGGAAAAACCGTCAGAGGAAGCCCCTTCGGTTCTTCCCCTGGTCCTTTCCGGGATAAGAGGTTTGAGGGGAGAAAATTCTCAGGGAAGGTTAATAAATCATCTTTTGAACGCCCTGGCCAAGATTGTAAACAGGGCAGTGCTCTTCGTGGTGAAGGAAGGCAAGCTTGTGGGATGGGATGGAAGGGGATTTGAAGGGCTCACAGAACTTGACTTCAGAAAGATGGTGCTGCCCCTTTCATCGGAATCGGTTTTCTCCAAGGTGGTGGAGAAGGGAGGAATTTATCAGGGAAGTCTTCCAGTCCTCAAGGGGGATCGCAGGGTGCTTTCCCTCCTCGGAGGCGAGCCCCAGGAGTCCATCTTAATCCCTGTTGTGGTGAGGGGAAAGGTCTCCGGAATTCTCTATGCAGATGAATGGCCTGAGAAAACCGGAATAAAGCATCCTGAAGCGGTGGAGGTACTGGTGGATTTCGCTGAGGCCATGGTGGAGCTTTTACCTTTAAGGGCCAAGTACCCGGTAAAACCCAAGGAGAGGATAAAAATAGAGGCGGAAAAACCCGGCGCTGCAGAGGAGGTCCCTTCCTTAGGGGATACTACCCGGAAAGAGGGGCTATTTAAACCCACAGGAACTCCTTCCCCTTTCACGGAAGAGGAGACGAGGCCCGGAATTTCCAGGGAAGTCATGGAACTGGAAGAGGAAGTGGAGGAACTGGAAGTTCCGTCGGCAGAACAGCCCACCCCTTCCACCTTTGAGCCAGAGGTGGAGGAAGAAATAGAAGTGGAAGAGGAAGAAGAGATTCCCGAAGAAGACAGGGCCCTTTACGAAGCCGCCATGAGAAAGGCCCGGGTCCTGGTTTCCGACCTCATCCTTTACAACAGAGACCGCATAGAGAAGGCCAAGGAAAAGGGTAATATATACGAAGAGCTGAAGGATGAAATTGACCTGGCCATAGAAATATACAAAAAGAAGGCGGGGGATAAGGTTAAAAAGGACTTCCTTTACGAAGAATTGCTTAAAAAGGTGGCCGATGGGAATCCTTCCCTCCTGAAGGGCTACCCCGGTGCATGAAAGCATCTAAGATTTCCCTCTTCATCTTCCTTTTTCTCCTGCTGACCGTCATATCCTCGTATTTCAGCTATCAAAGACTTGCGAATAGCCAGCGAAAAGGGAAAAAACATCCCCTGGATCTTCTCCCCTCCCTCCCCAATGAGGAGGCCCTCGCTTTAAGGAGGGCCAAGGACCTGCTCGTATATGGGAAGGCAGAGGCTGCCCTGAGGGCTTTAGATGGGGAGTTCCAAATGTTCAGGTGCTGGAAGGAGTACTTTCAGGGGCTTTCCCTGCTGAGGTTGAAAAGGGAGGAGGGATGGAGGCTTCTGCTGGGCATCCCCGGGGATTGTCCCCCCAGAAGATTGGCCCTCAGGTATGTTTTGTCCAATGCTCCAACAGAAGAGCTGAAGAAAATTCCGGCCTCTGAGCTTACGGAGGAAGAAAGGGCTGAACTCAACTACAGGCTGGGAAAATTGAAGCCTGAGGAGGTCTTTTGCAATTATCCCGGCCTTGCGGACAGGCTTAAGATAAACATCAGGAGGGAGGGGAAGGAGTGCCGGCGAAGGAGGTTTTCCTATTTTTTCTCCACAGCCCAATGGGCCAGGGCCTACAGGGAGGCCCTTACAGTTTACGATAAGGCCAGGGCTGCCTTTTACTGGAGGAAGTACAGAAGGGTCCTTTACCTTTTAAGAAGACCGAGAAACCCCAGGGAAGC
Organism: Candidatus Aminicenantota bacterium; assembly: GCA_026987025.1. Lineage (GTDB taxonomy): Bacteria > Acidobacteriota > Aminicenantia > S016-38 > S016-38 > JALSNJ01. Next base: position 198,807 of record JALSNJ010000040.1, read on the forward strand.
CCTTTTGCTTTTTAGAGCCTATTTAAGGGCGGGTCAGAAAGCCAGGGCTCTCAGGATGAGGTGGAGCTTGAAAAGATTGGGGCTGGGCGAGGAGTTTCTCTGGAAAATGGCCATGTATTACTATCCCGAGGAAAGGGGTTTCCAGCTTTTCCAGCAGTATCTGAGGAAATACCCTTCGGGGAAGTACTCCTCCCTGGCCAGGAGATACCTGGAACTGAGGGAGAAATGTCTGAAGGGGAAAGGGATTGATGAAGAAGGGGTCTCCTATGTGGACTTTAACCTTCCGGAGCCATCGGAGCGGGAGTTAGAGGTGGTTAGAAGGGCAGGTCTTCTATCCTCTGCTTTCCTTTACAGGGAGGCGATGGCAGAGTTGAAATTCGCCTTGAAAAAGGACAATTCTCCTCTTCTTAAATACTACTTAGGCGTGGTCTATTACAGGGCAGGGGATTATCTTAAGGGGCTGCGGGCTATAATCTCCGCCTTTGGGGGGATTCCCCGGGACCTCAGGACCCTGAAGTTAATATATCCCTTTCCCATGAGGGATAAAATAGAGAGCCTTGCCCTGCTTAACGGAATAGATCCGTTTTTGGCCGCAGCCCTTATCCATCAGGAAAGCCTGTTCAACCCTTGGGCCCATTCCTACGCCGGGGCCATAGGACTTGTGCAGCTTACCCGCAGAACCTTTTCTTCCACGGTTTCCAGGATGGGGGCAGGGTTTTCCAACCCCTGGGACCCCCACGAAAATCTCACCGTGGGCTTGAGGCATTTTTCCGAGCTTTTGAACTATTACCAGGGACAGGTGGAATACGCCCTGGCGGCTTACAACGCCGGGATTGAGAGGGTTGACCGGTGGAGAACCTATCTTCCCTGCGCTGTCCCTTCCACCTTCGTGGAGCTCATTCCCATAGAGCAAACGAGAAACTATGTTAAGAGCATAAAAAGAAAATGGAGAATATACAGGAGGCTTTACAGTGAAAGTAGCCTTGATTTTCGGGGGACGCTCTTCGGAGCACGAAATTTCCATAATATCCGCTAAGTCCGTTTACAAAAATTTTCCCCGGGGATACGAACCAGTTTGTATCTACATTACAAAGGAAGGAAAGTGGAAGTTCGTGAAAAATCCCTGGGAGCTGGAGGGAGAGGAATTTTCCTTCCTCCCCTGGGAAGGCAGAGACATGAAGGAAAGGATAGATATTTACTTTCCCCTGTTGCACGGACCCTTTGGGGAGGACGGAAGCCTTCAGGGACTTTTAGAGCTGGCCGAAGTTCCCTATGTGGGCTCAGGGATACTTGGTTCTGCCCTGGGTATGGATAAAGCCTTTATGAAAATGGCCTTTGAGAAGGAAGGACTTCCGGTGGTTAACTACAGGGTTATAAGGAAGTGGGAGGAGGTCTCTTTGGAGGAGTTAAAAAGGGAGTTTAGCCTGCCGGTTTTCGTAAAGCCTGCAAACCTGGGCTCCAGCGTGGGAATTACCAAGGTTAAATCCTGGGACGAACTTTCGGGGGCCCTGCAAGAGGCCTTTTCCCACGATTACAAGGCAGTGGTGGAGCAGGGGGTGGAGGCCAGGGAAATAGAGTGCTCGGTGCTGGGGAACGAGGAACCCAGAGCTTCCCTTCCAGGGGAGGTTATACCCTACCGGGAATTCTACGATTACAGGGACAAGTACATAGAGGGAAAAACGAAGTTCAGGATACCTGTGAAGCTTTCCCCGGAGCTGGAGGGGAGAATCAGGGAATATGCGGTGAGGGCTTTCAGGGCGGTGGAGGCCTGGGGTTTTGCCAGGGTGGATTTCTTCCTGGAGGGAGAAAAAATATATGTTAACGAAATAAACACCATACCCGGCTTCACCGAGATAAGCATGTTTCCCAAGCTATGGGAAGTTTCAGGGCTTCCCTTTCCTAAACTGGTGGAAAAATTGATAGAATTGGGTTTTGAAAGATGGGAAAAATGGAGAAGAAAAGGATAATGGCCCTGGATGTGGGTGATAAAAGAATAGGAATCGCCCTCACGGACCTGACCCTCACCATAGTGAACCCGCTTCAAACTTACAAAAGAAGGACCTCAAAGGAGGATGCAGGATACATAGCCCATCTTTGCAGTCAATGGGATGTGGGTCTGGTGGTGGTGGGACTGCCCCTCAGGCTTTCCGGCCAGGAGGGGAGCCAGGCCCGGAAGGTGAAAAAATTTGCGGACCTTCTGAGGAAGCATGGCCTCAAGGTGGAATTCTGGGACGAGAGGTTCTCCACGGACCAGGCCATGGAATTTCTCAGAGGGAGGTCTCCGGAGGAAAAAAAGAGCAAGAAGGATTCCATAGCTGCTGCCATAATCCTTGAAGAGTATTTGAGGGAAAAAATTGAGAAGAACAATTGAGACCGTGGCATTCTGGGCCGTTGTTTTTCTGGGATTCGGCCTTTTCCTTTTTATGAAGGAATATCACATGTATTACAGGGGCTACAGGGGTGAGAGCAAGAAGATAAGGATAGAAAGGGGAAGTTCCGCCAGGGATGTTGCCGTCCTTCTTGAAAGGGAAGGCATTATAAAGCATAAAACCACATTCCTGATATTTCACCGTCTTTTCTTTAAAGGGGCTCCCCTTCAGGCAGGGGTTTATCGCTTTTGCAGGCCCCTGAGGACCGTGGATGTTATAAGAAAGCTGGTAAAGGGAGAGATAGCCACCTTCAGGGTTTCTGTGCCGGAGGGCCTGACGGTGGAGGAGACCGCGGAGGTTTTTTCCCCCTATCTTTACCCTCCGGCCTTTATGGAGGCCGCCGGAAACTGGTGGTTGATAAAGGACCTTGACCCTGAGGCCAGGGACCTGGAGGGTTATCTTTTCCCCGATACCTATGTTTTTCCTGAGGATGTCCTTCCGTCTCTGGTGGTAAAGAGGATGGTTCAGAACTTCAAGAGGAAATTTACCCCGGAGCTTAAGGCAAGGGCTAAGGAAATGGGGATGAGTATAAGGGAAGTGGTTACCTTGGCCTCAATTATAGAAAAGGAGTCCTCCAACGATGAAGAGAAACCGTTGATTTCCTCGGTTTTTCATAACCGCTTGAAGCTTGGTATGCCCCTTCAGAGCGACCCTACCATAATATACGCCATGAAAAAAATGGGGATATGGAAGGGTAGGCTTTACAGAAAACACTATCGGCAGGTGAAGTCCCCCTATAACACTTACCTCCATAGGGGCCTTCCCCCTGGCCCCATATGCAACCCTGGCCTTTCATCCATAAAGGCTGCCCTTTACCCGGCTAAAACCGACTACCTTTACTTTATAGCCGTAGGTGGAAAACACGAATTTTCAAGGACCTATCAACAGCACCTCCAGATTTTAAGGAGCAGAAGGTGAAACGGGCGATTATAGAGGGCGGAAGATTGCTTCAGGGAGAGGTCAGGATTTCCGGGGCCAAGAACGCTGCCCTTCCGGAGCTGGCCGCCAGCCTTTTAACCGCCCACGAGCTGGTACTGCATCGGGTTCCCAGGGTTAAGGATGTGGAGACCATGCTGGAGCTGCTCCTGGAGCTCGGAGGGGAGGTTCATGTGGGTGAGGATGTGAGAATAAAGATGGAAAGGGTCCAGGGCGAGACCAGGGAAGAGCTTTTCAGGGCCATGAGGGCTTCGGTTCTGGTTTTAGGTCCGCAGCTGGCGAGGTTCGGGAGGGGTGAGATTCTGTGGCCCGGTGGATGTTCCATAGGAGAGAGGCCCATTGACTTCCACCTTCGGGCTCTGGAGAAAATGGGGGCTGAGATAAGGGAGGAGAACGGGAGGATAAAGGCCAGGGCAAGGAAGCTGAAGGGAGCGAAAATAAGGTTTCCGCGGATCACCGTTACCGGCACGGAAAACATCATGATGGCCGCCTCTTTAGCCAGGGGAGAAACCCTTATAGAGAACCCTGCCCTGGAGCCGGAGGTTAAGGACCTGTCCCGGCTTTTGGTTAAAATGGGGGCGGGGATTTCCTGGGAAAGGGACGGTCTCCACATAGAGGGGGTGGATGAGCTAAAGGGGGCTGAACATACGGTGATTCCGGATAGAATAGAGGCCGGCACCTTTCTGGTGGCCGGAGCCCTGGCCGGGGGGGATGTGAAGATTTCCGGCTGCAATCCGGCTCACCTCAAGGCCGTTCTGGGGGCAGCAGGTGAGGCGGGGGTGGAATTTGAGAGCGGGGAGGATTGGATAAGGGTTAAGGGTGGAAGGGATTTTCTTCCGCTGCACATAGAAACCCGGGAATATCCCGGTTTTCCCACGGACATGCAGGCCCAGATGATGGTTCTCTTGTGTTTTGCCAGGGGTACTTCCACCGTCAGGGATAACATATTTCCCCACAGGTTCCGCCACGGGGAGGAACTGCGTAAGATGGGGGCAAATATTGAAATTTACCCTGGAAAGGCTATAATTAAAAGGGTGAGAAAGCTTAGAGGAACGAAGGTGCTGGCCACGGACCTCAGAGCTTCGGCCTCCTTGGTCATAGCAGGTCTGGTGGCCCAGGGAAGGACCGTGGTAGAAGACATTTTTCATCTAAAAAGAGGATACGAGGATTTCTTCCAGAAATTGAGGAATTTAGGCGCTGAGATAAAGGAGGAGTGATGAAGGATTGCGTTTTTTGCAAGATAGTCAGGGGAGAAATCCCTGCTAAAAAGGTTTACGAGGACGAGGAATACTTAGCCTTCCACGATATTGATCCCCAGGCTCCGGTTCACATTCTAATCATTCCCAAGAAGCACATAGAGAGCCTTGATGCCGCAGGGGAAGAGTACAGAAGCCTTCTGGGGGGGCTGCTTCTTGTGGCCAGAAAAGTGGCTGAGGACATGAAACTTGAAAAGGGATACCGTCTGGTTATAAACACCGGTCCGGATGGGGGACAGGCTGTTTTTCACCTTCACTTACACCTTCTCGGAGGCAGGGCCCTGGCCTGGCCTCCGGGATAAAAAGGAGGTAGCCATGAGGAAAATCGCAACATTCATAGGGGTTTTTGCTTTACTTTCCTCCATTGCCCTGGCCCAGGCCTACAGGGGGAAGTCAAGGCTCAGGGGATTCGTCTACGACGAGCAGGGAAAGCCCTTAGAGGGGGTGGAAGTGAAGCTTTATTGCGTCAAGGCAGCGGCCGGCTTTACCACCAAAACCGACAAGAAGGGGGAGTGGAAGGCCTTCTGGATAAGGGGGGGCAGGTGGGACATTGACTTTTACAAGCCCGGTTATGAGGTAAAGAAGATCTCCGTTTATTTGAAGGAAGGGGAAAGGAAACCCCCCATTGAGATAAAGCTCAAGAAAATAAAGGGCCTGGTTATAACCCCTGAACTGGAAGGCCTGCTGGTGGAGGGAAACAAGCTTTTCAAGCAGGGAAAGTACAAGGAGGCCCTGGAAAAGTTTCAGGAAATAATCAAGCAGTTCCCCGACGCCTATCCCATTTACATAAACATAGGGAACTGCTACTTTCAGATGAATCAGTACGACAGGGCCATTGAGGCTTACAAGAAGGTTCTGCAGAAGGACAAAAACAACATAAGGGCTTTCATTGCCATTGGAAACGCTTACCTCAACAAAGGCAACACAGAGGAGGCCATGAAGTGGTACGGAAAAATAGAGATGGACAAGATAGACGACCCAACGGTGCTTTACAACCTGGGAACGATTTACTACAACAACGCCAAGTATGACCTGGCTCTGAAGTACTACGAGAAGTGCGTGGAACTTAACCCCAAGGACCTGGACGGTCTTTATCAGCTGGGTTTAACCTACACCGCCCTGATGAAGTTTGACAAGGCCTTAGAGGTTTTCAAAAAATACCTTGAGCTGGATAACGAATCGGAAAGGGCTCAGACGGTTAAGGAGACCATAAAGTACATAGAGGATACCATTAAGGAGGAAAAACAGCTTAAGAAAAAACAAAAATAGGAGGAAAAATTGAGAAAAATCCTTATCTTAACCCTGATCCCCCTTTTCCTTCTATCCTCAGATTTCAAGAAGGAGAAGGAGAAGGTCTTTGACGAGCTCATGCTCATAATGACCAAGCAGGAGAAAAAGGAGTTCAAAAAAATAGACAGCCAGGAGGAGCTTCGCAAGTTCGTGGAGGATTTCTGGAGGAGGAGGGACCCTGACCCTTCCGACGAAAGGAACGAGGTTAAGGAGACTTACTACAAGAGGATGGAAGAAACAAAGCGACTTTTCCGGGAGCCCGGAAGGAAGCCCTGGCTCACGGACCGGGGTAGAGTTTACATGATCCTGGGAAGGCCCACCTTCTGGAAAAAGGAGGTGATGCAGAAGGGCACCACGGAAAATTACGAGCGCTGGGATTACGAGGACCTCCATCTGGTAATTTTCTTCGTGGATAGACATGGAATGGGAAAGTACGAGCTTTCCCAGCCCAGCCCGAAGTTCATAGATATTTACGAGCACGAGAGGAAGTTTTTCCTTCCCAGAGCAACTAAAGTCTCCATGACCCTTTCGGTGGAAATAGATAGAAAGGCCAAAAAACTGTACATCCACATACCCTTAAATTCCTTTGCCTTTACTAAAAAGGAAGGGAAGTTCTACGCCAATTTCCTCCTTCGCTTCTCCTACGGCCATCCCCAGGAGGCCCAGCCCAGGACCTTTGAGCAGAAGATGAGCGTGGGGGTTTCAGCTAAGGATATAAAGGCAGGGAACAAGGAGATCACCATCCCCCTTTCCATAGCTCCCCTCAAGGGGGAATATGTGATAATAATAGAAATAGAGGACCTTGTATCCGGCAACAAGGTCTCCAAAACCTATAAATTGAAGATTTAAGGAGGAGATATGAGAAAATCCCAATCAATATTGGCGATTCTGGCCTTTGCGTTTCTTGTCCTTGGGGCTTCAAAGGCTCCAGGAGAGCTCAAATTGCCCAAAAAGGTGGAGAAAGCTTTCAAGAAGGCCCTCAAAAAGGGTGAGTTTAAAAATCCCTACAATCTGCAGATCATAGACCAGATGAACTTCCTGATGGGGGGAGGGCAGAACTTCGTGGTGCTGCTTTTTAAGGGCAACGTCCCGGGACCCAAGGAAGGGGAGAACAACTACCTTTATGCCAGAGTAATAAGGAAGGACGGCGGCTACATGAACTTGATAAAAGTTGTCAAAGGCAAGGCTAAAGACTTCTATTCCTTTGCCGTTCTAATTGCCCCTGGCAATTACAGATTTCTCATGGGGGTTGGTGATAAAAAGGGCAAGAAATTTTCCATGATAATGACGGTGCTTAATGTTCCGTCCTTGGGGAAGCCCGGTGAGATAACCTATTCTAAGCCCATGTTTATAAAGAACTTCACCAGGGGGGACAGGCAGGAGGTTCTGGGAGCTGTGATCCCCGATGCCTTTTACTCTGGAATGATAAAAATAATCCCCTATCGCCAGTACAAATTCAAATCCGACGAGCAACCCACGGTTTTCATGTACCTTTACGGCCTTGGGAAGGACGAGACTGGCCTGGCCAAGGGAACCGTTACCTTTACCATAATGAAGGGCGGCAAGGAATATGTGAAGTTCAAAGGAACCTCCCTTAAGGGAAGGGGTGGAATTGGTATAATTGACCAGCCCATACTTCTCAAGAAGGAAAATAAACCGCTTCCTAAAGGGAACTACCAGCTGAAGATAAAAGTCAAGGACGAGCTTCTGGGCAAGGAGGTGGAGATTAACCTTCCCTTTGAAGTGATATGAACCTTTACCAGGAATTTCTCTGGAGGGGGTTTATATACCAGGAAAGCGAGGGTGCCAGGGAAGCTCTATCTAAGGGAAAAATAGTGGGCTACATAGGCTTTGACCCCACTGCCCCCAGCCTCCATGTGGGTTCTCTTCTGCCCATCATGGGATTGGTTCACCTCCAGAGATACGGCCATACCCCCATAGCGGTGATGGGTGGGGCCACCGGAATGATAGGGGACCCCAGCGGAAAGAGCAAGGAACGGGTGCTGCTGGAGAGGGAAACCCTGGAGAGGAACCTCCAGGGGATAAGGAAGCAGCTGGAGAGGTTCTTATCCTTCGGGGGGGAAAATCCGGCAATTATGGTGGACAATTACGACTGGACCCATAAACTCAGCGTCATTGACTTCCTCCGGGACATAGGAAAGCATTTCTCCGTGGGATACATGCTTTCCAAGGAGTCGGTGAAAAGGAGGCTGGAGGGGTCAGGAATCTCCTACACCGAGTTCTCCTACATGCTCCTTCAGGCCTACGATTTCCTTTACCTTTTTGACAAATACAGATGCACCCTTCAGATGGGAGGCTCAGACCAGTGGGGGAACATAACGGCAGGGATAGACCTCATAAGAAAGGTAAGGGGAGCCAGGGCCTACGGCATAGTATTTCCCCTTCTGACCACCGCCTCCGGGGCTAAGTTTGGAAAAACCGAGGAGGGGACCGTATGGCTGGACCCTGAGATGACCTCCCCCTACAGGTTCTATCAGTTCTGGATGAACGCCGACGACAGGGATGTTCCCAAGTACCTCAGGCTCTTTACCCTGCTTTCCAGGGAAGAGATAGAGGCTTTAGAGGAGGAGCTAAAGGAAAGACCGGAGAAAAGATTGGCCCAAAGGCGGCTGGCGGAGGAGGTGACCAGAATGGTTCACGGGGAGGAGGGCCTTAAAAGGGCCAAGAGGGCCAGCGAGGTTCTTTTCGGAGGGTCCTTAGAAGGAATTACGGCCCGGGAACTTGAGGAAATAATGGGACATGTCCCTTCCCGGCAAATTAGCAGGGACGAACTGAGCAGATTCACGGTTCTGGACCTGGCCCTGAAGGCCGGCCTGATCTCCTCCAGGGGGGAGGGCAAGAGGCTGATATCCTCCGGGGGGCTCTACCTGAACAACAGGAAGGTGGATTCCCCGGCCAGAAGGATAGGGGAGGCCGACCTCATAGAGGGAAGGCTTCTGGTGCTCCGCAAGGGAAAGAAAAACTATCTTCTGGTTAAGGTAAAATAAAAAACTTCAAGGAGGTAATGTGAGAAAAATTCTTTTACCCTTTCTCCTTTTAGCCATGGTATGGGGGGCTTCGCCTCAGGACCCCTTAAAGGAGGCGGACCAATTAATTGAAAAGAGGGAGAACCTTCAGCAGGTGGCGAAGGCCATGGACATCCTCAAGAAGGAGCTTTCCGTTCATCCCTATGAGGCCGGCTGGAGGTATTTGAGGGCAACCTATTATTTCGGAAAGAAGTGCAGGGACAAGGACAAAAAAATTAAAGCTTATCAGGAGGGCATCAAACTGGGGGAGGACCTGGTGAAGAAGTATCCTGACCGGGTTGAGGGTCACTTCTGGCTGGGCGTTCTCTACGGGGTTTACGGGGAGGCCAGGGGGGTTATGAAAAGCCTTTTCCTCATAAAGCCCATAAAAAGGGAGATGAATGCCGTTTTGCGTTTGGACCCCGGCTACGATTGCGGAGGAGCTCAGAGGGTTCTCGGCAGACTTTATTACAAAGTTCCGGGCCTTTTCGGAGGCAGCAAAAGCAAATCCTTGAAGTACCTTCTGGAGTCAAAGAAAATATGCCCCCACAGTCTCCTTACGAGAATTTACCTGGCGGAGACCCTGATTTCCAGAAAGAAGAAGCAGCAGGCTAAGGCAGAGCTGGAAGAAGCCCTTAACTTAGAGCCCATTCCCTCGGAGAAACCCGAGGAAGAGGAGTATCGGACCAGAATAAAGGAGCTTCTTTCAAAGCTTAGATAACCTCTCCCACAGCGTTTAGGGAATTTTACCCTTGACAATCGCCAGGGTTTGAGCCATCATATAATTGATGCTTTGGGAAATAGCTTTACTCATTGTTTCGGTGGCTGTTCTTGTCTTTGTGGTGTTCTCCATCCCTGCCCTTTTACAAATAAGGGATTCGGCCAAGGAGTTTGAATTTACCCTCAAGGAATTCCGCCAGACCCTTGTGAGGGTAAATAAGGCGGTGGACAAAGCCGACGAGTCCCTGGATGAGGGAAGAAAAGCCCTCAGGAAAATAGAGAAGGCTTTGGATGCGGTGGATCAGACCCTGGGAGGCTCCACCCTCAGGTTTCTTGCGAAGCCTGTGTCGGGCCTTCTGGAGGCCATGCCGGTTATACTCTCCGCCAGCAAAATTTACAGAAAATATATAAGAAGGAGGTGATAAAATGGAGGACAGGGGAGCAACTTTCTTTGAGCTCTCTGTGGCTTTTCTTCTGGGTGCAGTTATAGGAGCCGGAGTGGCTCTTATGTTCGCACCGGCTCCCGGTCAGGAAACCAGGAAAAAACTGGCAGAGGTGGGTGAAAAGGCCATAGAGACCGGTAAGAAAATAGTGGAGGAAGGGAAGGAGAAGGTAACCCAGGTGGCCGAAACCGCCAAAAGCAGGCTTAAGAAAAAGCAGACGGAAAGCGCCTGAGCCTGATATCCAAGATGCCCCCCTGCAGGGGGGCTTTTTTAATTTATAAAGGGAGGGATTTATGATTATAACTGATATTGTAGCCCGGGAGATTCTGGATAGCAGGGGTAATCCCACGGTTCAGGCGGATGTTTACCTGGACGACGGGACGGTGGGAAGGGCGGCGGTTCCCTCCGGGGCCTCCACCGGCAAGAGGGAGGCCCTGGAGCTTCGGGATGGGGACCCCAAAAGGTATGCAGGAAAGGGCGTGTTAAAGGCGGTTTCCAACATAAACGAACTCATAGCGCCGGAGCTTGAAGGAATGCCCGCATACATGCAGAGGGAAATAGATTCCATTATGCTGGAGCTGGACGGAACGGAGAATAAGAGCCGCCTGGGGGCCAACGCCATCCTGGCCGTCTCCATGGCAGTGGCCAGGGCTGCGGCCAACTCCTTGGCCATGCCCCTTTACGCTTACCTGGGCGGGACCATGGCCAGAACGCTCCCTCTTCCCATGATGAACATAATCAACGGCGGAGCCCATGCGGACAACAACCTGGACTTTCAGGAATTCATGATAGTTCCGGCAGGTTTTGAGTGTTTTTCGGAAGCAATACGGGCAGGGGCAGAGATTTTCCATTCCCTGAAGGGGATTTTAAGGGAAAAGGGACTTGCAACCTCCGTGGGGGACGAAGGAGGCTTCGCCCCCAATTTGAAAACCAACGAGGAGGCCCTGGATTTGATATTAAAGGCCATTGAGAAAGCGGGTTATAAGCCTGGAGACGATGTTTTTCTTGCCCTGGATGTGGCGGCCTCGGAACTCTGGGAAGGTCAGGGCCATTACAGACTTCGCTGGTCCACCGGAACCAGCCTTTCCTCTTCTGAGCTCATAGAGCTTTACGAAAAACTTGTGGGGAAATATCCCATAGTTTCCATAGAGGACGGCCTCGGGGAGGACGATTGGGAAGGATGGAAGGAACTCACCCGCAGACTCGGAAACAGAATAATGCTGGTGGGGGACGACATATTCGTTACCAATCCTGAAATAATCCGCAGGGGAATAGAGGAGGGGATTTCTAACTCCGTCCTCATAAAACTAAATCAAATAGGAACCGTAAGCGAGACAGTGGACGCCGTTGCTCTGGTTCAGCGTAAAGGGATGAAGGCGGTTATATCCCACAGGTCAGGGGAGACCGAGGATCCCTTTATCGCAGATTTTGCAGTTGCCATGGAGACGGGTTTCATAAAAACGGGTTCAGCCAGCCGTAGCGAAAGGATAGCCAAGTACAACCGCCTTTTGCAGATAGAGGAAGAGCTGGGAGAGCAGGCGTATTTTCCCGCAAAGGAGGTTTTTAAGCTCTGAGAAAGCCTGACCTTGCCACGAGGATTCTCATAGGCTTTTTTGCAGGCTTTGCCTTCGGGGCCCTGGCCGGGAAGTTCGCCCTTTACATCTACCCCGTAGGTGAAATTTTCCTTCGCCTCATAGTTATGACCGTGGTTCCCTTAGTGTTCTTCTCCCTTTTTGCCTCCACCGCCGGCCTTGGGGACCTGAAAAAAATCGGGATTCTGGGAGGTAGGGTTATAGTATATTATTTAATCACCACCGCCGTGGCCATAACCATAGGGGTGGTCCTGGCGAATCTCGTAAAGCCAGGCGTGGGTCTTAAAATGGCCGCTTCCGGGGATGTGGAAGCCATTCTCGGCAAAGTGAACAAAGCAAGCCCCTCCTTGGTTAAGACCCTCATAGATATGGTTCCCTCCAACCCAGTAAAGGCCCTGGCCGAGGGCAACATGCTGCAGATTATTTTCTTCGCCGTTTTGCTTGGCGTTGCCATCCTGGCGGTTCAGGGGGAAAAAAGGGAGGTGGTGATAACGGCCGCCCAGGGCCTTTCCGAAGCCATGATATCCCTGGTGAACATGATAATGAAAATAGCCCCCTACGGAGTTTTCGCTCTGGGAGCAGGGGTGGTGGCCAGACACGGGATCAAGGTTCTTTCCAATCTTCTTGTTTATTCCCTGGTGGTGGTGGCGGGCCTTCTCCTTCATCTTATTTTGCTTTTATCCCTTTCCCTGTATGGTCTTGGGAGAATTAAGCCCTGGGAATTCCTCAAAAAGGCCCGGGAAGTTATGGTCTTCGCTTTCTCCACATCCTCCTCCAATGCAACCCTTCCCCTGACCATGAGGACAGCGGAGAAAAAACTTGGGGTTCCCGGTTATGTATCCAGCTTCGTTCTTCCCCTGGGGGCTACCATAAACATGGATGGAACCGCCCTGTATCAGGGGGTGGCCGCCGTTTTCATAGCCCAGGCCTATCACATCCCACTGACCCTTTCCGCCCAGCTTAAAATAATACTGACGGCCACCCTGGCCTCTGTGGGGACCGCCGGAGTTCCAGGAGTGGGTATAGTCATGCTCACCATGGTCCTCACCTCCGTGGGCATTCCAGTGGAGGGAATAGCTCTCATCCTGGGGGTGGACAGAATACTGGACATGCTCAGGACGGTGGTAAATGTCAGCGGTGACCTTATAGCCTCGGTGGTTATGTCAAGATTTGAGAGGGAATGAGCGGGCGACGGGACTCGAACCCGCAACCACGAGCTTGGGAAGCTCGCACTCTGCCATTGAGTTACGCCCGCTGACAGATTTTATTTTAATCAAAAAAAATCCCTCCGTCAACCTCCCGAATTGCTTAACCTTTAAAAACTTAAAAAGGTAAGGCCTTATCCCATTTCCTTGAAGTTTTTTGGGAACTTATTTAAGATTGGATTATCCGATCTGAAAGGCAGGCAATAGTGTGTGTAGACGGTTCAAGAACCGCCGCAGAAGGAGGATGCGGGCTGAGGGTTAGTCGCCTTCTTCAGGCTCTATCTGGAAGGTTTCCTATCCCGGAAGTTTTTGTTTTTGCCTTAGCCTTTCTTTTGAGTATTTATCACATAGGGGCGATAAAGGAAAGAAGGTCGTTTAAGGGAATAATGGTCTTTAGAATAAAAATCCACAGCAAGAGGCTAAATCGGGAATCCTGAGGGTCACATAATTGTTACATCCTCTATCCTCACCGGGGAGGAAAAGACTATCTTAACCCTGTTGGAATTCCGTTCCAGGGGGGATTTTCTAAAATCAAGGAGGATTTCTTTCATACCCCCTATTTTTCTCTCCAGCAGGAACCTTCCGTTCAGGTAAACCCTTATCTTCCCCTGGAAGGCCCTTTTGAGAATCAAGTGCAACTTCTTCCTTCTCAGGTGAAAGGTGGAGTACCTCCTTACCAGCACCCTTACGGGCTCCCTTTCTATCACCTTTATCAGGGTAAATTTTTCCGTTTCCTTGAGGACCACCCCGTATTTTCTAATTTCTTTAACCCTCCTTTTAAGAAGTTCCTTCCACTCCTGGTTCTTAATCAGGTCCCAATGGATTATGATGAAATTGACGGAGTAATTTCTGAGAAACCACCTTAAGTTTCTGTCCACCAGGAATTTTTTTGAATTGGCCCTTCCCCTGGCCTTTGGGTAATCCTGCGGATAGAAGGCGGCCCTTCCGTTTATTAAATAGTTCCAGTGAACTCTGGAATAAAAATTGTAAAGGTTGTTTCTCGGGGCCAGGAGCCCCCGATAAAAGGGAATCTCAAGTATAACCCTGTTTTCCTCCCTGGGGAGGTAATGGTAAACCTGGGGTGGGGACGGGAATTTCCTATAAAAGCCCGCCTCCGGATAGTAATTTTCCAGAAAAATCAAAGGGAAAAGCAGGCAGAGGAATGCGGTTTTCCTGCCGGGGGAGTTTATTTTGCCCAGAAGGTATTTGAAGCCTTCTATGGAGAAGTAGAGCAGTAGAGGATAAAGAAGCAGATACGACCTGGTGGGTGCCCTCAGTCCTTTCATGCCCGGAATGATAGAGGAAATTGCATAATATGGGGAAAACTTTATAGATGGGGCTAATGTAGAGAAATTGAAGAAAATGCAGGAGTATAAGATGGTGGTGAGGAGGAAGATTCTTTCCATAGGGGATAGGGCTTTCCTTTTAAATATAATGTGAAGGCTTTTGCCAATAAGCAGGATGAAAATAACCCTTGTCAGGGCAAGGTTTCCCAGAATCAGGGAAAGAATGAGCAAAAGCCATACGAAGATGGAAAGGAAAGGCCCTCTTCTTAAATCCCTGAAGAGGAAGGATATGACCCCCAGCGTCAAAAACATCCCCAGGGAAAGAGGATAGGTTCCCCTCCTGAAAAAAGGGGCGTAGATTTTAAAGGCGAGCCAGGAATTATTGACCAGTAGGTTTTTTAGCCCCACCAGGTGGGAAAGGGGAATTAGCCTTTCGGTTCCGCTTCTGCGAAAGACTATTAAATACGGGTAAAAAACGGCGAGGATGGCCAGGGAGGTAAGGGCAAAGGTTCCCAGAGTCTTCAAAAAATCCCTCCCCCTTAACTCCCCCTCAAGCAGGAGCGCTGCAAGGAAGATGGGCAGGAAAAGGCCCAGGAGGTAGGTGCCCATGTAGGTGCTGAAGAAAAAGACTAAAAACCCCCAGAATCCCGTAAGTAGCAAGAAAAGCTCCCTTTTGGTTTTCAAATACTTTACGAAGAAAAATAGGAAAAGGGGTATGAGGGTGTGGGAGAGGATGTTTATGTGGACGAAGTTCACATAATTGGATGTGGCAAAGGCATAGGCGGTGGAGAAAAGGGCTGCCATTTCCCGATTTTCCGTTAATTCCCTCAGAAGGAGAAAACTTCCCCACATGCCCACGAAGAGGAAAAACAAAATCAAAAAATTGTATATGATGTGGGGATTATCGGTCATAAGGCCTATGGGAAGGGCCAGGAAGGCGTGTCCCAAAAGATGGTGGGTGTAAAAGGTAGCATAACTGTTAGGGTAAAAGAAGTTCATGTGCCATAGATTGTAGAATCTGAGGTGTTTTATCTGATGTATGTGCCAATCTATGATGCTCATGATCAAAAGGGAATCCCTGTTTCCTCCGTAGGGGCTCCTGGAGGTAAATTTCAATATGAGCAGGGGATGGGAGAGGAGGAGCACCAGGGCAAAGAAGAGAAGTATCTTCCACCGGCCTTCGGCTTTAGCCGTGAGCTCACGGCTTTTTCCTGGGCTTTTCAACGGAGGATTGGTTTTCTCTTTGGGCGGGAGGGTCCGGGTCTTTCAGCAGGGCGGGGGGGCGATTTGAAGGGGAAGAAAGGCCGCCCTGAAAGGCCAGGGCCCTTTGTGGCTCTTGCTGAAGCCGGCGAAGGGCTCAGAACCACGCCCTCTCCACCATATTTATATGGTGTTCTATACTCAACAAGACCTGGAATTACAACATAGTCTGTTCCATTCCTTTTTTTAAAGAATATATAAGCAGCTCTGAATTCTCTTTTACCAGGAACATAATGACCACCACCATACATACTATCTAATAATCCTGTTGTAATATCATCATCACCACCTGGAAAAATAAAACCCTTCATTATCTCTTGGATTGTCATTCTTATGTTTCCTGCCGGTGACCTTGCTCTTGCGCTCTTTAATTCAAATGTTCTATCATCTACTGTTCTCATAGCACCTCCTATATCACTTTCCATATACTTAAGTATACCATCTTCTAGATCATCATTATCACTTACATCAATCTTATTATCTTGAATAACACCAAAGCTTAACTTAGATACTAAGTCTGTTAATATCTCTCTTATTGTTGTTTTAACCAACACACCACTCTTTGGGTCTGTTCCAAAAGGGGCTATATTTAATAATTCTTTATTAGGATAAACCTCAATCTCAAGATCATTACCTGGTTTTGCAGATGCATAATATGCTTCATTTGTAATCTCACTATAAGAAAAGTAAGCAGCAGCAGATTGTTTAATTCTAAAATTATTTCTTGTATCAAATATATTTTCAGGGACATAGCTGTCAATAGTTACTTCAAACACAGAATTATCTTTAAACTCAGGTGTATCCATTACTTCACCCATAAGTTCTTTTTTTATTCTTTTATTTGGTTTATCAGGAGATACATTAACCCATATTGTATAATCACCTTCTTTAAGCATAGGTGATTCTAATTCTACAATACCTTTACTGTTTGTTGTTCCTTGAGCTATTATCTCATTGCTATTATCTTTTGTAATATAAACCTTAACACCACTAAAATCATTTATTCTTTCAAAGGTTATTGGTTCTCCTGTCTTCCATCTCGTTATGCTTGGAAAATTCTTATATGCATCCTCCAGCTTGACTTTAACCTTAATAGGCCTTGGCTCATGGGGAGTTTGTTTCTTCCCTGGGGAGGAAAGAAGGTAGAGGGCGGCTCCCGCCCCTAAGAGAACAGCACCTCCCAGAAGGTAGACCCATCCCCTTCGGTGTTTTTTCCCCTCCACAGCCACAGCCCCGGAGGGGACCCCGGCCCGGGAGGCCCTTCCGTAGGAGGGGCCAAGCAGCAGAAGAAGGCAGAGGAGGGAAACCAGAAGGCGGCTCGCCCACCGGCGGTGGCCCTTCGCCGAAAAAGCCCTGTCCTTCCGCTGGAGCATCCTTCACCTCCGGGGAAATTCTAAACCCCTCCGCCCAGGGATGTCAAGGCAGAGCTGGTTTCCAAAGGGAACCGTTTTTTAATTTCAGCAAAACTCAAACTGAAAAACGCAGGGAAAAGGTGGAAGGACCTTTAATCGGAACCCTTAAACGGGGGGCCCCATGGGACTTTATGAAATCTATTTCCCTTCTGCAGCCCGGCGGGAGTTCCATCCTGAGGATGGTTCCTTCCCTTTTCATTTCTACCAGATCCTCCACCAGGGAAAGGGAGGTGCCGGGAAAAAGCACGGCGTTCCACAGGAATTTTCCCTCCAGCACCTCTATTTGAACCTTGAAGCCTCCTTTTTCTCTTATTATCTTCAGCTCCCCTGCCCCGGTGGCCCCGGAGGTTATCTTTCCCCTGAAGGAGTCTCTATCGCAGGATATCAGCTTGAAGTCCATTCCCTCCCCTTCCCCCCAGAGACCTGTGCTCTTTTCTTTATCGCCCTTGTCAACGAGGGATAGAATCTGATAGCCGTCAGCCATTACTACCATGGAGAAGGCCTGGTCAGGGGATGTGGGGCTATGGCTTAAAATTATCTTAAGATTCCGGTGATGAAGGGTGGCGAAGGAGGCCTCCGCTGAGCAAAAGCCCCGGGGCTCAAAGGAGCCCGCCAGGGGTTTTACGAAGACTTCCACCCCTTCCACCGGCCGGGTCCCCACCTTGGAGCTCTGGTGGAAGGAACAGAGCAGTGAGATCAGGAACTCCGGATTTCTGGTGAATAAGTGCAAAGGAAGAAGATAATAACCCTCCT
The DNA here is from genome assembly GCA_026987025.1 of Candidatus Aminicenantota bacterium. Lineage (GTDB taxonomy): Bacteria > Acidobacteriota > Aminicenantia > S016-38 > S016-38 > JALSNJ01. The sequence continues at coordinate 216,415 of JALSNJ010000040.1, forward strand.
TTCCTCCTATGTACGGCAGGCCATCTCTGGAGTTTATCTCCATCAAAATTCTGGCCGCCGCCTCCATCTTGTCCCACGCCTCTCCTATGAGGTACTTATTCTTGGCCAGAAGAAGGGTGGAGTAAAGGGAGGCCTCAAAGAAGGAAAGGTGTTCCTCCACCGACCTTCCTTTGTAGAAGCCCTCTTTGTCGGTTTCTTTGTGAAGGAAGGAGATGAATTCCTCCAGGAACTGGTCAAAATCAGGGGCTGGCATGGAGAATTTTCTTAGGAATACCCCCGAGAAGATCAGGGAGGGGAGCCTGAGAACCCTGAGCCATCCCCGGGGATTTACTTCCTGCCTTATGAACAGGTAGTGTTGAAGGATGGAGGCTGCTAATTTCCGGAGATTTTTCTCATCCTTAGAAAATTCCTCCTTCAGGGCATCGTAAAGCAGGGGAAAAACCACGGCCCTGGTCATTACGGCCCTTTCGCTCTTCCAGCCTATTCCCCGCAGGGGCGGGTTTTTGTCTATCCATCCGATGAGGGTGGAGACCGTTTTTTTGTATAAATTTCCGTCGCCTTTGTACAAGTAGGAAAGGGCAGGGAGGAGCAACCAGGAAAAACCTGTAAGGACTTCGGCGTCCCCCGGGCATCCTCCCTTTTTAAGGCAGGATTGTGAGGGAAGGGGAAGCTTTCCTGTAAAGGGAAGGGCAATTTTATTGGACAGGAATTCTTCCCTGGCCCTGCGGATGAAAGGGGGCTCTTCTTTGTCGGGACGGCGGAGTAGGAAGTTAAACTTAAGGGGAAAAATGGGTTTTGCCTCCTTAGCCTCCGCCCTGAGCCATTTTTCTTTTTTAGAAGGAACCAGGCTTTTTAAGTCAATCATTGCCTTTTTATGATAAAACAAAAATCACCAGTTTCCAAAAACTTTCACACCCAGAACCCTTCTGTCTTTGCTTGCGAGAACCCTGGCCGGCACAAAAGTGGGGTGAACCCTGAGCTCCAGGAATCCCCTTCCCGTTATCCTCAATTCAACCCTCCTTTGAGCCGGGCTGAATACGACTGTCTTCAGCTTTTTTCCTCTCCAGAAGACCTCCGCCCTCTGGAAGGGTATTCCGGTTTCCTCAAAGGGAAAGGCGGACTCCAGAACCAGGGGCTTTTTAAAAGAAAAGTAAATTCCGGCTTCGCCAGCGCTCCAGCGGAACCTACCTTCCCGGCCATAGAGGCCGTAGAAGTACGGTTTCCCCTTCTTCAAACACCAGTGGGCTGGATGCAATTTCTGGAAGGATAGAAGGCCCCCGAGGATGAAGAACAGAGATAGGATAATGGGTAGTGCCCTGGGAAGTTTTATCTTCGCGGGGGTGAGCTTGCTCAAAAGGAAGAAAAACAAGAGGATAACCTCTGGATTCCAGAGGACGCTGTGCACGAGGAAGGCTATCAAGAACAGCACAAAAACCCTCTTTTCAGGGCCGGGCCTTGCCAGGAGGAAGGGGACGAGAAAGACCACGAAGGCGATGAGCCCGACGAGACCCAGCTCGGCGGCTACCCCGAGATAAACCGATGGGACCACATCGTTGACCTTAGGGTGGTCGTATTCTGCCATTACGAAGAATATGAAATTCCCCGGGCCCACTCCGGAGAGGGGAGCCTCCCTCAAAGCCCTCAGTGCCCTGGAATAGAGGAAGTTTCTCCCTTCGGTCAGGAGGGTTAAATTTCCCGGGTTTCTGGCGTATTTCCCCATTCTTTTCCACAGGTGAGGCAGGGAGAGAAGGAGGAAAAACAAAAGAAGGGAGAAGTATTTAAACTTGAATTTCCCCACTTTTTTCCTGTCCAGGGCAAAAAAGACAAGGGCTAAAACCATCATGAGGAGGCCCGTTCTGGAGGAGGAAAGAACCAGCACGCCCAGGGGAGGGAGGGACCAGAGGGCCTCTTTGAATGTGTTTGACCTCAGGAGAATCCAGGAGAAAAGGGCCGCCGAAAATATCCCTGCGGCGTTGGGGTCCGAGAAGGTGCCGTTGAACCGGTGAATCCATCTCCAGGGGCCGGAGGGGAGGAAAAATGGCCCTGCGAATTTCTGCACCAGGGCCGCGGCCAGGGGGATGATGGTGGCGGCGGAAAGAACCCTCAGCCCTTCCTCAACCTTTACCCTTTTAAAAAAGAGGTATCCCAAAGGGCCTGCCGTGTAGAGAAGGAGGGTTGTGGCCAGGAGCAGGACCCCAAAGGAAAAGCGGGGACCTCCGGGAGCCACCGGGGTATCCTTTAAAAAGGCCAGGGGAGAGAGGGTCAAATTGGACCAGCGAAGCAGAAGGAAGAAGGCCCCAAGCCATATTAAAATGAGAAAGGGAGAGTAATAGGGCACATTTAATTTTTCCCGCCGCTGAGCCAGGAGGTATCCTGCCACCGGATATATGGAAAAACCCAGATAATTGAAGGGAATTTCCACCGGAAGGAACCAGGCCAAGGCGTTTACCAGGGGAACCAGGAACAGTGGTAAGTAAGGAGCCCTTCGGGTTAAGGTTCCGGCCAGGAAACCTGTGAGAAAAAGCCCCAGAAAGAACGGGAGGGCACCCAGCCGGGAGAAGGCCCAGATGTGGAGAAGGAAGGCCAAGGCCGCAGCTATTTCAAAGCTCAAAGAGGTCCTCCTCCTGGACTTCTTCCAGTATCCACGAAGGAGGTGTAAGGCCGAATTTTTCCAGGGACATCCCGAAAAGTCCCCGGATCTCCTCCAGGTCCCTCAGAGGGGAAATCCTCTCCAGGGTGTTCCATACATACTCTAAAGCGTCCCTGGTGGATACCTTTATGTCCTCTATTTTTTCATTGGAGAAAACAAAAAGGGGGGTGAAATTACCCACTTCCTTCAGGTCCTTTAGCAATTTCTTCCTCAAAAGAGGAAACTTCTGACCGAGGCTCCGGAGGAAGTCGTTGAGGGCTGAGCTTAAAAGCTTTTTCTCCGGCTCAAATTTTTTCATAAGGTCCAGTCCCACCTCAAGCCTTGAAATTTTGTTTAGAAACTCAAAAACCAACTCCCCCTTTATAACATCCCCGTGCTGGGGGGCAATGACCTCGGGCATGGGGTTAAGGAGGGTTATTCTGGCCACCGTTTCCTGTAGGGCCCAGCGGGTGGGCATGTAAATCTGGTGGAATATGGAGATTCCCTTCCACGATTCGGAATTAGCGTAAACTCCCTCGCCCTTTCTGGTATTGAACCCGGCCAGAAAATCCCCTGAGTAAAGAACCCTGCTCTCTAAGTCAAAGAACATGGTGGAGCCACGGAAATGACAGAAATATGCCGGGACGAACTGTATTTTATGCCCGGTTTTTTTAAGGGTAATTATTCTTCTGGATATAGGTTCCACCCCCTTCAGTTTTTTCTCGTCCACCCCGTACATTTTTATTAGCCTCAGGGTATCCACCGAGGATATAATCACGGCCCTGGGAGCCAGGGAAAGAAGGGCGAGCACATTGGCTGAAACATCCGGGTCCTGGTGGCTCAGGAAAATAATATCAAGGTTTTCCACGCATCCTGCCAGTTCTCTCATGGCATCCACAATCATTTCCAGGTCCAGCTTAGTACCGGGGTCCATTACCATCACCAGTTGGACTTCTTCCTTTCGGAATACCTTTATATAGATGTTCCTGTGGAAATCCCTCTCCCCGCTCCTTAGGAGATAAAAATTTCTTCCTATGGTCTCCATGGTTGCCCCTTCTGGCCTTACAAGTAAATAATAGGAAGGGGAGGTAAAAATGGCAAGGAAAAGGGTTTTTTCTGGAAAAATTCCTTTATTTTTCGTAAAAATAGATGTGAGATTAATAAGGAGGTGGACTATATGAGAAAATTCTTAGCCCTTTTAATCCTTCCGGTACTGCTTCTGGCGGGCACCAGGCTTTTAAGGATGCCACATATCAGCGGGGACAAAATCGTTTTCTCCTATCAGGGGGATATCTGGATAGCCCCGGCCTCCGGGGGCAGGGCCCACAAACTCACCTCTTATCCTGGCTTTGAGTCCTACCCGAGGTTTTCCCCCGACGGGAAATATGTGGCCTTTACCGGTCAATATCAGGGAGGGGTGGATGTTTATGTGGTGCCCTTGAGCGGAGGGGATCCGGTTAAACTTACCTATCATCCGGGGTGGGAAGAGGTGGTGGGGTGGACCCCCGATGGAAGGGTGGTTTTCGTCTCCGACAGGGAAGCCATATTCCCCACAGCCACGGCCTTTTACTCGGTGGACCTGAAGGGGGGTTTTCCGGAGAAGCTGCCCATTGATAGGGGCAGTTTCATAGACTTTTCCCCCGACGGAAGGTATGCCGTCTTCAACAGGAACAGCGGTTATTTCTGGTGGTGGAAGAGGTATAAGGGCAGCGCCAACCTGGATGTCTGGATTGTGGACCTGAAGAAAAGAAAATTCCGCAGGCTCACCTCCTGGAAGGGAAACGATGCCTGGCCCATGTGGGGAGCGGATGGAAGGGTTTACTTCGTATCGGAAAGGGACGGTATAGCCAACCTTTATTCCCTGGACCCCATGGCCAAAAATCCTGCCTCCACCATAAAAAAACACACTAATTTCAAGGAGGACGGCATCCAGTGGCCCTCCATTTCCACCGAAAGGGACAGAATAGCCTTTGAGCAGAACGGAGAGATTTATGTGTATTACATAAGAAGCGGCAGGCTGGTTAAGCTGGACATCCAGGCCAGAGGGGACCTTCCCTTTCCCTTAAAGGAGGTTACCAATCCCCAAAAGCTCCTGGGTTCCTTTTCACTTTCCCCCGGCGGAAAAAGGCTGGCTTTGGAAGCCAGGGGGGAGATATTCTCGGTGCCCAGGAAATACGGCCCCACCAGAAACCTTACCCGCAGTCCCAGAAGGGATAGGGACCCGGCCTGGTCCCCGGACGGAAAATTCGTTGCCTTCGTCTCCGACCGGGACGGGGAGGAGCAGCTCTATCTTGCGGAGGAGAAAACCGGAAAGTTGAACAGGCTCACCCGCATCCCCCTGTTCAAGAAGCACCCGCTCTGGTCCCCGGATGGGCAGAAGATAGCCTTTGCCACCAACGATGGGGGAATCCACATAGTATTTGTGAAGGATAAAAGGACCCTCCTGGTGGACAAAAACCCCACGGGGATGAGCCTTGACTACAGCTGGTCTCCGGACAGCAATTTCTTGGCTTATACAAAGAGGGGGAGAAATGGATTGGGGGATATTTTCGTCTACAACCTCAAAGAGAGGAAGAGCTACAGGTTGATATCCTCCTCCTTTGACGACTTCAGCCCTTCCTTCACTCCGGATGGGAAGAGGCTTATCTACCTATCCATGGATGTAATAAAGCCCTCCTTTGACTTCTTTGCGGAGATGATAACGGTCAGGGGAGGAACCAGGATTATGAGCGTGGACCTGGTGCCAGGGCTTGCAAACATTTACGAACCGCAGCCCGACGAGGTGGAGGTAAAGCGGGAAGGGAAAAAAGGAAAAGGGAAGGCGGAAGAGAAGAAAAAAGGCGTTCAGGTTAGGATAGTTTTTCAGGGCATAACCGAAAGGATAAGAGCGGTTCCCGTGCCCGCTGGCCAATATTACACCCTGGCGGCGGTGGGGAATTACTACATCTTCTGGGACTACAAGGAGAAGGCCCTTAAGGCCTACAATATTAAGTCCAGAAAAACCGAAACCTTCGTGAAGGGGATAGAGGGCTACGACATATCCCCCGATGGTAAATTCATCGCTTACAGAAAGGGAAAGAAAATTGCCATAGCCAGGCTGGGCAAAGTCTCCAGGGACGAGTTCGTTTCCCTTCAGGGATTGAGGATGGAGCTGGACAGGCTGGCGGAGTGGAGGCAAATCTTTGACGAGGCCTGGCGAATGGTGAAGGACTACTTCTACGACAAGAACCTTCACGGCGTGGATTGGAAGAAGGTAAGGAAGCATTACGAGGCCCTTCTTCCCTATGTAAGGACCCGTCAGGAGCTCAACATGCTGCTGGAGGAAATGGTGGGGGAGCTCAACGCCTCCCACCAGGGGGCCAGGGGCGGCGACTTCGGGGTGAAACTTCCCAGGTACAATGTGGGTTTCCTGGGGGTTAAATTCTCCCCTGACCGCTCCAGGGGGCTTTACCGGATTGTCCACATATACGCCCACGACCCCGATGTCAGGGCCTTCCACAACCCCGCCTCTGGACTTTTAAAGGAAGGGGAATACATATTGAAGATCGGAGGTCAGCCGGTTTCCGCATCCAAGAACATTTACTCCTACCTGGTGGGTTATGCCGGAAAGGAGGTGGAACTTGAGGTTTCCCCGGATGGTAGCAAAGAAAGGGCCAGGAAGGTGATAATAAAGGCCATCTCCTCCGAGGCCATGCTCATCTACCACGACTGGGTGGAGAGGAATCGCAGGTATGTGGAGGAGAAAAGCGGAGGAAAAATCGGCTACATCCACCTCCACGACATGGTGAACTTCGGAATGAGTCAGTTCCTGCGCTGGATAAACGCCTATCGCTATAAGGAGGCCATAATCATAGATGTAAGATTTAACGGTGGAGGGGGAATTGACCCCTACCTCATAGACATTTTAGAGAGGAGGCCGTATCAGACGGTGAAGGGAAGGAACCAGATAGCGGTGGAAAGGCCCATGGGAGGATTTTACGGTCATGTGGCCGTTCTAATAAACCAGTTCTCCTATTCCGATGCGGAGGTCTTTCCTGCCGCCTTTAAGGCAAGAAAACTCGGCACCCTCATAGGCGTTCCCACCTTGGGCTTCGTCATAGCCGTCACCTCCTATCCCATGATAGACGGAGGATATGTAAGGAGGACAAGTTGGGGTCTCTGGGAGCTCAGCGGTGAGATGCTTGAAGGAAGGGGAGCCATACCCGATATCTATGTGGAAAATCCGCCGGAGGCCGTCCTGGCCGGGAAGGACCCCCAGCTGGATAGGGCCATAGATTATCTTCTGAAGCAGATAAAGGAACATCCCAGAAGGGAGTATCCAAGGCACTACTTCAAAAAACACTGAACCCTGTTGACTGAGGAAGGGCAAGTCATTTAAACTTTTATTCGTGAAGAAGATTTCAGTGGTTATTCCGGTCTATAACGAGGAGGAAAACCTCCTTCCTTTGTACGACGAGCTTAAGGAAGTTCTGAAGGACCTTCCCCTGGAGCACGAGATAATAATGGTGGATGACGGGAGCAAAGACCGCTCCTGGGAGATAATAAAGGACTTAGCCAGCAGGGACCCATCGGTTAAAGGGATAAGGTTTCGCAGGAATTTCGGCCAGACCCCTGCCATGGTGGCGGGTTTCCACGAGGCCACCGGCGATGTGGTGGTGACCATGGACGCCGACAGGCAGAACGACCCCAAGGACATTCCCAGGCTCCTGGAGAAGATGAGGGAAGGATACGACATAGTGAGCGGCTGGAGGAAGGACAGGAAGGACCCCTTCCTCACCAGAAAGTTGCCCTCCATCATAGCCAATAAACTCATCTCCTGGGTGACGGGCCTTCACCTTCACGATTACGGCTGCACCCTCAAGGCTTACAAAGCAGAAGTGGTGAAGAACATAGACCTTTACGGTCAGATGCACAGGTTCATTCCTGCGGTGGCCTCCATGTACGGGGTGGAGGTGGCGGAGATAGTGGTAAACCACAGGCCCAGGGTGGCGGGAAAATCAAAATATGGCCTTTCCAGAACCTTCAAGGTTATCCTTGACCTTATTTCCCTCAAGTTCCTCCTGAGCTATTCCACAAGACCTCTCCACATCTTCGGTGGACTGGGCCTTCTTTCCTTTACCCTGGGGATGATATCCGGGCTTTACCTTACCTACATAAAATATGTGCACAGGAAGCCCATAGGAAATCGCCCTCTTCTTTCTCTAACGGTCTTATTGATTTTAGCAGGGGTTCAGCTAATAGTTCTGGGACTGCTGGGTGAGCTCCTCACCAGGGCCTATCACGAAAGCTCCGGCAAGAAGATATATTCCGTAAAGGAAAGGGTGCCTTAAACCTCCGTTGAGCGGAAAAAAAGAAGGGGGGACCCTGTCCCCCCTACGGATATCTATTTCCAAAAAAGCCACCCCCCGTTTTTAATTAGCAAATCCTGTGCCACATTTCGCCCCCGGTAGAGGCCGTTTTTTTCGCCTGAGGTGTAAAAAGACTTTACATCGCAGGATAAAAAATTTACATTCCCCCTCCCTTTTTCCACGACGGAGGTATGTTGTATAATAAAGTTGAAACTAAAATATAAAGGAGGGGTGAGATGATAGATGTGGAAAAAATCCTTGGAGACGAGGCCGACTACCTTTTAAACCATAAGTGCACCACCATTCCCAAGGAAATGCTGCACCTTCCCGGGCCGGATTTTGTGGACAGAATTTTCGTTCAGACCGACAGGCCCCCTGCTGTGCTGAGGAACCTGCAGCTCATTTTCAACACCGGAAGGCTTGCCGGCACTGGCTATCTCTCAATACTTCCCGTGGACCAGGGGGTGGAGCACTCCGCCGGGGCCTCCTTTGCCCCCAATCCCATTTATTTTGACCCTGAAAACATAGTTAAATTGGCCATTGAAGGCGGATGCAACGCTGTGGCCACCACCCTGGGGGTTTTAGGGGCCGTTTCCAGAAAATATGCCCACAAAATTCCTTTCATAGTTAAGATCAACCACAACGAGCTTTTGACCTATCCCAACAAATACGACCAGACCCTCTTTGCCTCGGTGGAGCAGGCCTTTAACCTGGGGGCCGTGGGAGTGGGAGCCACCGTTTACTTCGGTTCCCCTGAGTCCAGAAGGCAAATTCAGGAGATATCCCAGGCCTTTGAGTACGCCCACAGCCTGGGTATGGTTACGGTTCTCTGGGCTTACCTGAGAAACAAGGCCTTCAAGACGGAGGAAAAGGACTACCATGTGGCGGCGGACCTGACAGGGCAGGCCAATTACTTAGGGGCCACCATTGAGGCGGACATAATAAAGCAAAAGCAACCGGAGAACAACGGGGGATTTATAGCACTTAAATTCGGCAAGACCCATCCCAAGATGTACGAGGAGCTCATGAGCGACCATCCCATTGACCTGACCCGTTATCAGGTGGCCAATTGTTATATGGGAAGGATAGGGCTTATCAACTCCGGAGGGCCCTCCGGAAAGAACGACCTGCAGCAGGCCGTAAAGACCGCCGTGATAAATAAGAGGGCAGGGGGAATGGGTCTCATAACCGGAAGGAAGGCCTTCCAGAAACCCATGAAGGAAGGGGTGGAGCTTCTCCACGCCATTCAGGATGTTTACCTCAACAAGGACATAACGGTAGCGTAGGACTTGACAGGGGGGATATAATAATTTCGGACAGCGGGGTGGAGCAGTCAGGTAGCTCGTCGGGCTCATAACCCGAAGGTCGGTGGTTCAAATCCACCCCCCGCAACCATCCCCCTTTTAGAGCCGTCCCTTGCAATCTCCCCCCTGGCATTATATAATTTCCCTTCATGAGAAAACTTTTTGTTTTAATCTCCCTTTTGTTTCTGCTCCCTTTCTGCAAATCCGGGAAGGATAAACCCTCCAGGCCTAAATTCCCCAAGGAGGAAGGCGAATACCGTGCTGTTCTGCAGATAGGGGATAGAACTTATACCACCAGGGATTTTGAGATTTTCCTGGAGGGAAAGAGAATCTCTAAAAAGGGTTTGTCGGCGGCGGCCCGTTCTTCGCTGTTTCGGAGGTTCGTTAACACGAGATTATTGCTCCGGGATGCCGAAAGAAGAAAGATAATACTGAATCCCGACGAGATTTCCCTTTATAGAAAGATACTTGAGGACCTGAAGGTTAAGGTGGATGCGTCGGTTTTAAAGTCCATCTACGAAAACCTCATAATAAGCAAGTACCTGGGAGAAGTAGTTTACAAAGGCTTAAAGGTTAGCGACCAGGAAGCCTACGAATACTACAGAAGCCATCCCCAGGAGTTCATCAGAAAGGAAAGGGTAAAGCTGCACCACATTCTCGTTGACTCTGAGCCCTTAGCTCTTCAACTCAGGGAGAAGCTTTCCAGGGCTGGGGTGAAGGAGTTTGAAGCCCTGGCCAGGAAATTTTCCACAGCCCCCGAGGCTAAAAACGGTGGGAGGATGGGCTGGTATGAGAAGGGCGACCTTCCCCCGGAAATGGAGGATGTGGTCTTTTCCCTGGCTCCAGGGGAGATTTCTCAGGTGGTAAAGACCTCCATGGGTTATCACATATTCCGCCTGGACCAGCGCCAGCCCCAGAGGATGCTGGGCTTCCAGGAGGTGAAGGATAGGATTAAACAGAAGCTTCTGGAGGAAAAGAGGGATAGGGCCCTGGAGCAATGGATAGAAAGGCTCAAAAAGCAATACAATGTTATCCTTTACCCTGAGAACCTGGATTTTAGATACAAGGAGGAGGAATGAAAAAATTGGCGCTTTCCCTCGCCCTGGGTTCCCTGCTTCTGGCAGGGGAATACAAACTGGTGGACGAAGTCCTGGCGGTGGTGGGCGACGAGATAATCACCCTTTCCGATGTAAAGGCTTACGAGAAGGAACTTTACAAATTTTTATCCCAGAAATACAGTGGCCAGGAACTTGAGGAGAAATTTGCCCAGGAGAGAAAAGGGCTTCTGGATAACATGATACAGAGGAAGCTCCTCTTGGTAAAGGCCCGCCAGGAAGGCCTTACCGTGGATGAGGAGTTAAAGATAACCATGAAGAACCTCGCAAAACAATACGGATTTTCCACGGTTGAGGAACTGGAGCAGGCCATGAAAGCCCAGGGGATGGATGTGGAGGAGTGGAAGAGAACGGCTAAGGAAAACCTGCTCCAGCAAAAGCTCATACAGCGGGAAGTGGAGGCGAAGATTTCGGTTACCGAAGGGGAAATAAGGGATTATTACGAGGCCCATAGGGCGGAATTCGGGGAGCCGGCCCGATGGGTTCTAAGGGCCATAAAGGTGAAAAAGGGTGGGGAAGCAGAGGCCCGGAAAAGGAAAATAGACGAAGTCCTGGCGAAAAAGGGATTTGACGAGGCGGTGAAGCTTTCGGCTCCACCCTTCAACGGCAACGGGGGAGAATTGGGAGAGCTTACCGTGGATGAAATAAGGCCTGAGTTTCTTGGGGCCATAAAGAAAACCCCTGCCGGAGCCCTCACCCCCTGGCTGGAGGCAGAGGACGGATGGTACAAATTCCTGGTGGAGAAATACATCCCTCCCAGGTTTAAAACCCTTTCCCAGGTGAGGAAGGAGATAGAGAACAAAATCCTTGCCAGAAAAAGGCAGGAAGCTTTGAAGAAGTTTATTGAGGAACTTAAAAAAGAAATTCCAGTGAGGATTCTCCGCCGCTATCCATGAAGGTTATGATTTTCGTTCCCCCCGGGGGGTATTTCGCCGAGAGGTGGTCCAGGGGTCCCTTCATGCCTCCCTTAGGGATAATATACATAGGGACTGTGCTAAAGAACCACGGGGTGGATGTGGAGCTGGTTCCTGCGGAACTTTACAACCTCAGCTGGAGGGAGATCGCCAGGAAAATAGAGACGGAAAAGCCGGATGTGGTGGGGGTCACCTCCACCACCGAAAACAGGTTCCAGGCCTTCAAACTGTTGAAAATAGCCAAGAAAGCCAGACCCCAGGTCTGGACGGTTTTCGGAGGGCCCCACGCCTCCATGGCCGCCAGGGATACCCTAAAGCACCTTCCCTATGTGGATATAGTGGTGAGGAACGAAGGGGAGATTACCACCCTGGAGTTGGTGCAGGCCCTTCAGCAGTCTGACCCCTATAAAAACCTTGAAAAGGTGCTGGGAATATCCTTCAGAACTCCCGAGGGCATGGTGGTGGAAAACCCCAAAAGGCCCTACATAAAACCCTTAGACCTGCTTCCCATCCCGGACAGGGAGTTAATACATTTCAGGGATTACGGTTTTTCCATGGAGATTCCGGGAAAGGGCAGGGTCCCTGCCCTGAACATGATGACCTCCCGGGGCTGCCCCTTCAACTGCAATTTCTGCGCCACCCCGGTTAACTGGGGAAGGGCCGTCAGGATGCACTCGGTGGAAAGGGTTATTCAAGAGATAGAGTTGGGGATGAAGGAATACGGCATAAAGGCCGTGTGGTTTTACGACGATACCTTTGATGCCAATCCTAAAAGGCTGGAAAGGCTTTGCGACATATTCATAGAGAGAAAATACAACATAAACTGGTATGCGGAGGTCAGGGTTGACATATTGACCAAGCCCCTTCTTGAAAAGATGGTCCGCTCCGGGCTCTACTACCTCTCCTTCGGGGTGGAGGCAGGCTCGGAGAGGGTAAGGAAGGAGATTATAAGAAAAAATGTGGACATTGAGCAGGTCAGGAGAACGATTAAATGGGCCAGGGAGCTGGGAATTACCCCCAATCCCTTCTTCATATTTTCCCATCCTACGGAAACCTGGGAGGAGGCCCGCCAGACCATAAGTTTGATAGAGGAATTCAGCCAGGATTGTGACATATCCGTATCCATCCTCCACATATACCCCGGCACCGACCTTGAGAGGACGGCCAAGCAGCTGGGGGTTTTGCCCCGGGATTTCACCTGGACCCGGAAGAGGGACCCCAGGATAATTACCCTCCCGGCGGCCCAGGGGGATGTTCCACTTTTCAAGCACCTGCTTACCTGGGCGCAGATCAGCGAGCTGGTTTTCCGCTGGAACCTGGCCCAGAGGAAGGTTTCCGTATGGAGAAAAGCCCTGCAGGCCCTGAAGAACCTCAGGAGCTGGAGGGACATTCCCCGATATGCGGTCATGCTCTATGTTTACCTGAAGCTCAAGATTAAAAAAGCTCTGGGAAAACTGTGATGGACCTTATTCTGGTGAGATACGGGGAAATAGCGCTGAAGGGAGCCAACAGGGCTAAATTTGAAAGAACCCTGGAGGAGAACATAAGGGCCTACCTTAAAAGGGAGGGCATTTCCTTTTCAGGGGTTTCCCGCAAAAGAAGCCGCATTTTTATATTTAACCCATCGTCAGTCCCTGACCTATCCGAGGTGCTGGGGGTGGTATCCTATTCTCCGGCCTGGGAATTTGCCAGCCTTGAGGAAGTGAAGGATTTCTTAAGATCACAGGAGGAGGTCTTCAAAAACGCTTCCTCCTTTAGAATAACTGCCTCCAGAGCCGACAAGAACTATCCCCTGACCTCCCCGGAAATAGAGAGGGAACTGGGGGCCGTGGTTCACGGAACCTTTTCCACCCCGGTGGACCTTAAAAATCCCCAGGTCAATGTGGGGGTGGAATACATAGATGAGTTTTTCTACCTTTACTTTGAGAAGATTCCGGGCTGGGGAGGGCTCCCCGTGGGAAGCAGCGGCAAACTGGTGGTCCTTCTTTCCGGAGGGATAGATTCCCCGGTGGCCGCCTTTCTGATGATGAAGAGGGGGGCAGAGCTCATTCTCCTGCACTTTCGCAGGGAGCCCCTCACGGACAGGATAGGGGAAATTCACGCCGCCCTCTCCCGGTTCTCCGCAGGCAGGGAACCGCAGCTGGTCATCATGGAGCTGGGAAGGGTAAAGAAGTTCTACGACATAATCAGGAGGAGGGACGAAACCCACAGGTACATGTGCGTTCTCTGCAAGCACATGATGCTCAGAACTGCGGAAAAACTTGCCTTTAAAAAGGGAGCCCTGGGAATCGTTACCGGCGACAGCCTCGCCCAGGTGGCTTCCCAGACCCTGGAGAACTTAGCTGCCCAGCGCTACGGGCTTAAACTTCCTGTTTATTCCCCTCTTATAGGCCTTGATAAAACCGAAATAGTTAACATAGCAAAAAAAATAGGAACCTACACCCCATCCATTGAGCACAGGGAAAAACCCTGTCCCATACACTCCCATCCTGTCACTAAGGCCAGGATGGATAAATTTTTCCAGTTCTGGGATGAGGTGACGGAAAAACTGGGATATTTGCCCTGGGAGAAATTCTTCGGGAAAAAGTAAAAGGAGGAGACATGGCGAAATTTCCGAAAACCTTCTGGGCAGCTAACACCGTGGAGCTTTTTGAGAGGGCCGCCTATTACTCCGTGGCCTCCTTCGTGGTCATTTATTTCCACGAAGTTCTGGGAATGAGCCCCACCTTTTCCACCTTCCTGAACGGCACCATCCTGTGGGGGCTTATCTATTTTCTGCCTCCTTTAAGCGGAACCTTAGCGGACAGGTTCGGCTTTAAAAGATCCCTTTCCATAACCTTCATTCTTCTTTTCTTTGGGTATTTGACCGTGGGAACGGTTAAAAACTTTTGGCATGGCCCTGATTATGCCCTTCCGGTGGTAGCGGGGATAGTCCTCATCGGAATCGGAGGTTCCTTCGTCAAGCCGTGCATTTCCGGAACCGTCCAGAAAACCTCCGGAGCCAACGCCGCCCTGGGCTTTGCCATTTTTTACATGACCATAAATGTGGGCTCCATGATGGGAAGGATAGTTTCCTATTTCGTGAGGATAAAATACGGAATCCCCGCCATTTTTTCCTATGTGGCCACAACCTTTGCTTTTCTTGGTTTGCTGGTGATATTTTTCATTTACAGGGAACCCGGATATTCCGGGGGAGGGGAGGGCAAATACAGGCCTAAGAGCCTGGGGGAAGCCCTGGTGGGCATGTTCACCGTTCTGCGGAACCTGAAATTCGTTTTCTTCCTGGTGGTCATAGGGCTTTTCTGGATAATATATGTTCAGATTTACAACCTTATTCCCCTTTTTCTCCGAAAGATAGACCCCGACGCTCCCGTGGAGCTTTACACCCTGGTCAATCCTGTATCCATAGTTCTGCTGCAGCTCTTAGTGGCCAGGCTTTCCAGGAAGTGGTCCTCCCTTAAGGCCATTATGGTGGGAATAGGGATCACCATAGCCGGGATGCTGGTCAATGTGGTTCCCTTTGTTCTTAAGATGAACCCGAAGGGCCAGATTGACCTGGGGGCCTTTAAAGTGCCTCTGGCAGGGGCCTTCATGCTGCTTTCCATCTTCTCCATGGCCTTAGGAGAAATGTTTGCCTCCCCGAGAATATACCAGTACATTGGAGCCATAGCCCCAAGAGGTCAGGAGGGCCTATACCTGGGTTACGCCAACCTTCCCCTGGCCCTGGGAACCATTGTGGGAGCTCCCTTAGGTGGGATGCTCTTTGAGACCTTTATAGAAAAGCCTCAGGCCCTGGGCTATCCCATGGAGGCGGCGGTTATGTGGGTTGCGGTGGCGGCCATGGGGGTGGCCTCCCTCCTGGGGGTTTTCCTCTACGACAGGTTCCTGGTTTCCGGAAAATAGGGGATTACCGGGGTAGAGAAAACCCACGGGTTCCCAGTCTGGGGAAGTTAACCTTCCCCTTTTCTAAAACCAGGACTTCTCCCCTGGAATTTCCCACCACCAGCAATTTCCCTGAGACCAGCCCTCCCATGGTTCCCCCTTCCCCCAACTCCGTGTTGAGGGCGGAATACCAGGAATAACTTACCTGGCTTCCAGCCCTCTGGAAGGAGTACTTGAATATGCCCCCTTCTCCTACCAGGGCGACCTCCTGCTGCGATAGGGGTATTCCCCAGTAGATTACCTGGTCCAGGTTGTCAATTTCCCGTAGTTCTTCAGTCCGGAAGTCATAAACATAAAGGTGGAAGGGATATAAACCCACACAAAGGGCAAGGTCCGCCTTTTTTACAGGAATTATGGAATATATGGAATCGGATTCCACGGGGATTTTCTTCCGCACCTCCCACTTCCCATTCCTCCTCTCCAGGTAGAGGATGGCGTTGTTCCATGTCCCGAGCAGAGCCTTCCTTCCCTCCCGGTGCTTCATGAAGAAGGAAAAATTGTATCCCTCCAGTTTGAGTGTATAAAGGTTCTTCAGGTCGGGTAAACTCCATTTTTTGAGGGTACCGTCCGAGGAGGATGTCCAGAAAAATTTGTCCCCCTCAGGAAGGATGTGGTTTACAAGGTATTTATGAAGATGGGCCCTCCTTTCAAGGCGAAGCCGGGGAAGCCTCCACAGGGAGACCGTCTGGTCGTCGGAGCTGACCAGGGAGCGGTTGCCCATGAGGGCAATGGAGGTTATACCCTGGGTGTGCAGGTGGAAATCCTTTTTTTTGAGGCCCGGAAGGGAAAGTTTGTACAAAACCCCATCCGCTCCCCCTGCCAGGGCGTATTCTTCCCCCTCCGCCACCCCTATGGCCCAGAGCTCCTTCCTGGATATTCTCCTTTTCCTGAGGGGAAAGTTGCCCAGGGAGTATAGCCTTATTCTGTGGGTTTCCTTATCCAGCACGGCCAGCCCGAAGGGGGTATACTCCACATCGGAATGGTCCTGGAACTCCGGGACGCTGACCCTGAGGAAGATTCCCCTTCCCGGTCTCCAGAACAGGATTCCCCGGAGTTTGGTTATTATCAGGGTGGGGTAGTCGGGTAGGAATTTCAGGGACTCCGTTTTTCCTGGATACCCGATCTTTTCAAGGAGCCTCTTTCCCCTTAAATCGTAGACATATACCTCGTCAAACCACCCTCCCACCGCCACCAGGGATGCCATTTCCAGAAATTCCAGGGCGGCCAGGGAGGATTGGGGATAGGGAAGGGAAGCCAGTTTTTTCCTGGAGTTCAGGGAGAAAACCTCCAGCCTTCCCGGGGATACCACCACCAGATTTTCCCTTCCCATCCTCATGCCCAGGAGCCTTTTTCCCCGGGGCTTTGGAAAGGAAAACAACCTCCTTTCCTCCGTGGTGGAGAATATTTCCACGGTCCGTTCTTTCTCTACGGCTAAGAGACGGCCCCCGGGGGAAAGGGCATAGAGGTTTCCCCCGGGAACTTTCCGGGCCAGCACCTCCTCTTTGCCCTTTATTAGGTTTTCCCTTAGCAAATTTCCCCCGGAGACCATGTAGACCCTTCCGTAATTGGAGACCCCTATTATCCTTTGTGAGGGAAGACTTATTCTGGTGGAGGGGACGGAGGGGTCCTTGAGGGTTTTTATGTATACGCCTCCGGGAGCCTCAAGGAAAATTTTATCGGAAAAATGTCCGATTATACTGGATGCGTCCGGGGGAACTGAAAAATCCTGGATGAATTTTAGGGTTAATCCATCCGCCTTGAAGGTTCTTTCCTTCCCCCCGAAAAATATAAGGCCCCCCAGGGCCAAAAGGAAAAGGGGAAGGAGGACCATGAGATAATTGACCAGCCTTCTTCCCTTGAACCTTAGCCCCTTCTCCCTTCTGGTGGAGGAAAAGTGGCGATGGGTGTAAAGGGTGGAGCCGGAGGACTTTCCGCTTCCCTTCAGGTGCTTCATGACCTCCCTGGAGAAATCCTCCACCCTCTCAAACCTTTCCCCGGGCTCAGGGGATGTGGCCCTTTCTATTGCCCTGGCTACCCCCCTTTTAATTCCCATCCTGACAAGGTCTTCGCTGGGAACGGGTTTTCTGGTTTCCCTGAATATTATCTCCCCCATGGTCTTCCCCGCCCTGTATGGGGTTCCGGTGAGCATGTCCACCACCATGAGAGCCAGGCTGTATTGGTCCGTATGGGGACCTATGTTTTTGTTAACCACCTGCTCAGGGCTTATGTAGAGGGGGGTTCCCATTATTATTCCCTCTGTGGTCAGGGAGGTCGCCTGGTCGCTCTCCCTCACCACCTTGGCAAGGCCAAAATCCAGTATTTTGACCGTTTTACCCTCCTGGGTTTGCTCCAGGTAGATGTTGGAGGGCTTTAAATCCCGGTGAACGATTCCTTTGCCGTGGGCGTATTTAAGGGCGGAGACCATCTGGGAAAAATACACCATGAATTTTTCCACCGGCAATCCCTCTCCCTTCAATTCCTCCCTCAGGGAATTTCCCCGGAGAAATTCCATGACGTAAAAAGTAAGGTTCCATTCGCTTACATCAAAGTCAAAAACTTCCACTATGTTTGGGTGCTTAAGGGATGCGAGGACCCTGGCCTCCCTGAGGAACCTTTTTTGAAAGGCGGGCTTTGATTCCGATGGCCACAGTATCTTCAGGGCCACTTCCTTCCCTATTTTGCTGTGTTCCGCTCTGAAAACCACGCCCATTCCCCCCTTTCCCAGAACCTCCCTTATGATGTATTTTCCCATGCTTTTGCCCACGAAGAAGGAAGATTCCACTATGTGAAGGGGAGAAGAGCAATGGGGGCAGACGGTTCCGTGGTGGATTACCTTGAGACAGTTAGGGCAAATCTTGAATTCCATTGCCTTAACCTACACAAAGATTATAACCCCTGCCCCATGGTAAAATCTAATATGAATTAGCCTTCATTGCCTCACGAGAGAACTTCATATTTGCGACTTGTTAAGGCCACCTCTTTAAGGGAGGGTAATGTATTTCGTATAGATTTTTAATGGGGCAATTCGGAAAATTGGAAGTTGAGGGTGGGCCGTCTTAAAATATAAAGGATGAGAATTAACA
This sequence comes from Candidatus Aminicenantota bacterium, assembly GCA_026987025.1. Taxonomy (GTDB): domain Bacteria; phylum Acidobacteriota; class Aminicenantia; order S016-38; family S016-38; genus JALSNJ01. Next base: position 234,750 of record JALSNJ010000040.1, read on the forward strand.
TGAAAAAAAGCCTTTTAGTTTCAATCATGTTTTTTCTGGTCCTTTTTCTCGGAATGAAGGGGACGGGTCATAAAGGGAGAAAGGGCAATCACAGATACTCTGACTTTGAAACGCCGGAAACCTGCGGGCAATGCCATAAGGAGATCTATCGGGAATGGAAGCAGACCATGATGGCCCAGGCCTACACCCACCGCTGGGATGAGATTGAGTACTTCAAGCTGGCCGTTCCCCACGCGGAAAGAAGGCCTGAGTTCAAAGAATCTGTGGAGGGTTGTAATGGATGCCATACTCCCATAGCCTTTTTTGTGGGAGACAGAAGCCCTAAGCCTCCGTCTTCGGGAACCAGAGCCAACGAATCGGTCTCCTGTGAAGTCTGTCATACCATATCAGGCTTCAACGGTGAGGTTCCCTTTAACTTCAATTATATAATGAAGCCCGGCAGGGTGAAGTACGGTCCCCGCCAGGGCGTTGAATCCCCATATCACGACACTGTAAAAAGCGACTTCCTCCAGAGCCCTGAGTTTTGTGCCACCTGCCACAACGAGAAGAACTCCTTCGGGGTGTGGGTGAAGTCCACCTATTTTGAATGGAAGCAAGGTCCCTATTCCAAGGAAGGGGTAAGGTGCCAGGATTGTCATATGTGGAGGGGTTCCGGGATAGTGGCGGAGATGAGCAGAGCGGTGAAAGACATGAGGCATCATTCCTTCCCCGGCGGCCATGTCATGGCCAAGATCCGGGGGGCCATAGAGGTTAAAGTCTATACAGACCAGGATGAGTACGAACCCGGAGACGAGGTGAAGATAACGGTTCTGCTTTACAATGCCAAGGCTGGGCACAAATTGCCCACGGGCTCTGTGGAGGACCGTCAGCTGTGGGTGGAGGTTCACGCGGTGGACTCGCAGGGCCGCCGCTACATTATTCCTGTGGATAAGAAAGGCTTTCCTGGAGAAAAATACACCATAACCTCCAACGAGCTGGCATACCAGGACATGGGGGAGATGATGGGGATAAAGGATTTCAGGGGCCTTCCCAGGGACGACCTGGAAGAGGGCCACAGGATTTACAGAATAGCCTTCCTGGACCCTGAAGGCAGAATGACCGTGGCCCAGTGGAATACCGCCTCCCTGGGGGTTGACTACAGGATTGCGCCCAGGGAAACCAAGGTGGAAACCTATACCTGGGAGATCCCGGAAGAGATTCCGGAGGGAAGGGTGAAGATAGATGTCAGGGTTCTTTACAGATTGCTCGTAAAGTCCGTGGCCCGTTTCCTTAAGGTTCCGGAGGAGGAGTACAGAACCTGGGAAATTAATTCTGCCGAGACTTACATAGAAGTTTATTGAAGGGAGGGAAAAATGAAGAGAACCCTTGGAGGGTTGATTTTAATCTTGACTATCACCGGCTTTTTAAAGGCTATACCTGCCTTTGCCAGAAAGTATGGATTTTCCTGTTCCGTATGCCATGCCCCCTTTCCCCACCTTAAAGAATTTGGAGAAGAATTCGCCGCCAACGGCTTTACCATAGAGAATGAACCGAGAAGGGCAAGAAAGAAAACCGGAGATAGAATTCTCTGGCTCCAGAAGGAATTGCCCATCGCCATAAGGATGGATTTGTACGGAACCTATCGGAGCTCCGCTGAAAGTAAACCGGACATACAGGCTCCCTATGTTCTGAAGTTTCTCTCCGGAGGGAATATCTCCAGGAACATATCCTATTACATGTATTTCCTTCTCACGGAGAAGGGAGAAATAGCCGGCCTGGAGGATGCCTACATATCCTTCAACAGGTTATTTAACCTGCCCATTTCCCTTATAATCGGGCAATTCCGGGTTTCTGACCCGGTGAAGCCTTCGGAGCTGAGGCTTACCTTTGAAAACTATATGCCCTACAAATTCACCGTGGGAAATTCCAGGGTCAGGCTTTCGTACGAAAGGGGAATTATGTTTCTTTACAGCACCGGGTTCGGTACGGACATCTCCCTGGAGATTCTCAATGGAAACGGGCTGCAAAAGGAGGTTTTCGACACGGACAGGTACAAAAACCTGGCAGGGAGGATAGCTCAGAGCTTCGGTCCTCTAACTATTGGGCTTATGGGCTACACCGGCAAGGAAGGTCTGGAAAACCCCAACAGCGTAACCTATGTGGGGCCGGACTTCAACCTGAGCTTCAGAAAAGTTCAGATCTTCTTTCAATTCCTGCGACGAAGGGATTCCAACCCGCTCTTTTTACCGGATCCCGAGGGGTTTAAAACCGATGCCCTCTTCGGGGAAATTATCCTTTCCCCTCAGGGAGAGAACGGAAGGCTTTTCCTTACAGCCCTTTACAATTACATAAATTCGCAATACGAACCCGCTGATTATCAAACCTTCACGGCCAACCTGAACTACCTGATAAGGAGGAACCTTAAGCTAATTCTGGAGTATACCGAGGACCTCAACGGTTCACAATACGATAGGTTTGTAGTCGGTTTTGTGACGGCCTTTTAGAATTTGCCTGAAGCCCGGGTATTCCCGCTTTTCTTTTCCCTCGTTGACAACGGGCAGGGATTTGATTTATAATTTTTTATCCTGGCGGCGTAGCTCAGCTGGTTAGAGCATGCGGCTCATATCCGCAGCGTCGGGGGTTCAAGTCCCTCCGCCGCCATCTTCTTTATGCCCTTCAAAAAGTTCAAGGAAACCGTAAGAAAAAATTCCCTCATTGAGCCCGGCGACAGAGTTCTCGTAGCCTTCTCCGGTGGCCCCGACTCCACGGTTCTCCTTCACTTTCTCTTTCTCTTTTCAGAGGAGTTAGGCTATCGGGTGGGGGTGGCCCACTTCAATCACATGTTGAGAAGGGAGGCAGCGGAGGAGGAAGATTTCTGCCGCAGGAGGGCCTCAGAATACGACCTTCCTTTCTTCTCCGCCAGGGAGGATGTGAGGGGGTTTGCTGAGGAGAGGGGCATGAACCTGGAGGAGGCGGCCCGCCACCTGAGATATGCCTTCCTGGAGAAGGTGGCCCAGGGGGAAGGTTACAATAAAATAGCCACAGGACATACCCTTTCGGACCAGGCCGAAACCCTGCTTTACCGTCTGCTTAGAGGCGCCGGGGTAAGCGGGCTTTCCTCCATTGCCCTGCTGAAGGAAGGCAGATACATACGCCCCCTTTTGGGAGTTTCCAGGTCTGAGATTATGGATTTTTTGAAGAGAACCGGTATTCCCTTCCTCCAGGACCCTTCCAATCTGGACCTTTCCTTTGACCGCAACTGGTTGCGCCATTCTTTGATCCCTTTTATAGGGGAGAGGTTCCCGGGGGTGGAGGAGGTCCTGGCCAGGGAGGCGGAAATACTTTACCAGGAGGACCTCTGGATAGAGGGGATGATGGAGGAGGAGCTCGGCAGGAGACTGAGGGGGAGGAGGCTCTTCGTGGACGGTTGGACCCAGCCCCTGGGATATAAAAGGAGGCTTGTAAGAGCTTTTATCAGGAAAATGAGGGGGAACCTCCGCAGGATAAACTTTGACCACATTGAGCACTTGGTAAACCTCAAGCCCGGGGACGAGTATTTTCTTCCCGGCGAAGAGAGGGTTCTGCGGCAGGGGGATTCTTTCTTTTATTTAGGGAAACTTCCCTCAAGAAGCAGCTACAGGCTTGCTATAAAGGAAGAGGGCCTTTACACGATAGAGGGCCTATGGGAAATTTCCGTGGAGGGTTTTGAAGGCCAGGGTGATTTTTCAGGGGAGGGCCAGGTCCTGGTCAGCGCGGATTTACCCCTGGAGGTCAGAAACTGGAGGGCCGGAGATCGCTACCTTCCGCTGGGAAGGAAAGGGGAGAGAAAAATTTCCAACATGTTCAATTCCCGGAGGATTCCCGGTCCCCTGAGGCCTTACCTTCCTGTTTTTCTAAAGGACGAAGAGATCGTATGGCCTTATCCTCTGGATGTTTCCGAAAAGTTTCGGTATCGGGGCAGGGGATTGAGAATCAGGGTGAAACCCTTGCATCCGGCGCTGGATTTCCTTCAATCCTGACGGATCAGGGCATAGAACATCCCATCGCTCTGGAAAAGGTGAGGTTCGGTCAAAAGAAAATCGCCCTTTTTCCTTAAAAAAGAACTCTGAAGGGGAGCGGTCAGGGAAACGGTCCTGTAATCCTTAACCACCTCCTCCGTCTCTTCCCTCTCCTGGGTGCATACCACATAAAGGAGTTGCTTTGAATGGGGAACAAGGGCTTTTATCAGTTCCCTTTGAAGCCCGGATAACTCCACGAGTTTTTCGGGGGTTATTCTCCACTTCACCTCCGGGGCCCTGTGAATTATCCCCATGGAGGAGCAGGGGGCATCTAAGAAGATCAGAGGGAATTTTCTCCTGACCGCAGGTTTTTTCCCATCGGCCACGAAGGCCCTGATTTTTAAGCCGAGCCTTCTAAAATTGCCTATGGCCAATTTTAACCTCGGGAGGGAGATGTCGGAGGCGAAGACCTCAAGCCCCAGCTCAGCCATGTGGGATGCCTTTCCTCCGGGGGCAGAGCAGGGGTCCCAGACCTGCTGGCCCAGGGTTGAAGCTATTAGCCCCGCCAGCTGCGAGGCCTTGTCCTGGATGTAGAAAAGTCCCTGCTTCAAAGCTTTACTGAGGCCGGGATTTCCCTGCCTTACCTTAAGACAGAAGGGAAGCTCCGGGCATTCCTCGGTTTCCACCCCCTCCCTCCTGAGCACGGGAATAAGCTCCTGGGGGGAGGTTTTTTTTCTGTTTACCCTGAGATAAATTGGGGGAGGGGAGTTGTAGTAGAGGGCTAAGGCTTCTGCCCTTTCCAGACCGAATTCCTCCAGCCACCGCAGGGCCTTCCACTCAGGGGTGGACAGGGTATGGGTCAGGTACATGAGGGGGGCCTCCTTTCCCGGATACCTTACGCCCTCCCGGACAAAGGCTCTGAGTATCCCATTTACAAAGGACCTCTTCCAGCGAGACTTTAAAAGTCCCACCGTCTCCTTCACCGCCGCATAATCCGCCACCCGCATTCTTTCCAGCTGGTAAATTCCCATCCTGAGGGCGTTCATAACATGGGGTTCTATTTTTTCAATTCTTATGTTGGAGAGATAGGCCACGGCGTAATCCAGGCGTCCCCTCCACCTGAGGGTTCCCATGACCAGCTCCGTAATAAAGGGTCTGTCCCTTTTTTTGACCCTGAGGAGCAACCGGTCCAGGACCTGGGAGGAGTTTCCTCCGGCCTCTATTTCCATAAGGGCCCTGAGGGCCACGAACCTGGGGTTGTTCATAGGAGAAAGTCCCCCTCCTTCAGCCTGGCTCCGTGCATGAAGGAGGCTCCTGAGACCGGCTTTTTCCCTGGCATCTGAACCTCCTCCAGAACCAGAGCTCCCCTGCCAGCTGCCACCACCGGACCTTCTCCAGTTTTTTCGAGTATTTCCCCTGGTTTTCCTTCCCCCTCCACGGCCCTGGCCCTGAGAAGTATGAGCCTTCCTCCCCTGAAGGGAATCCAGGGCTTGAGGTCCGGGTTGAAGGCCCTTATTTTTCTCTCCAGAACTGTAGCATCCTCCTTGAGGGAAAGGGCGGCGGCGGATTTTTCCACCTTCGGGGCGTAAGACGGTTTCCCTCTCTGCGGTCTGGGGGTTATCTTGCCTTCCACCCAGGAAGCCACTGTCTCCACTAAAAATGGGGCCGTCTCCCTGGCCATTCTTTCCATGGCCTGGCCGTGGTTTTCTTCCTCCCTCAGGTGAAATTCCATTTGTGATAATATGGGGCCGGTATCCAGCCCCCTGTCTATCAGGAAAACGGTGGCTCCGGTTCTTTTCATTCCCTTTAATATGGCCCAGCGAAGGGGAGAAGCTCCCCTCAGAGCCGGAAGCAATGAAAAGTGCAGGTTTACCGTTCTCCTGGGGGGAATGTTGAAAATGGAGGGAGGTATTATCCGACCGTAGGAAACCACCACGAAAACATCGGCCTTAAAGGAAGCCAGCCTTTCCCTTAGTTCAGGGTTTTTCTTGAGTTTTTCGGGTTGAAGCACCTCTATGGCGTGCTCCCTGGCAAAGACCTTGGGAGCAGGGGGCCTGAGCCTCATCCCCCGGCCTGCCTTTCTGTCAGGGCCGGTGACCACCGCCGCAATCTCCGTTCCGGATTTCAGAAACTCCTCTAAGGCCGGAAGCGAAACTTCATCGGAGGAAAAGAACACTATTTTCATCTCTTGAAAAACACCCTTTTTTGTTCTATCCTATTTGGGTAAAAAAATCAAGGAGGTGAAGGATGCTCAAGATAGTGAAGGATAAGTTCAAGGATGTTACTGTTTTAAGACTGGAAGGAAAGCTGGTAATAGGAGACGAGGTGGAGGAGTTCAGGAAAGCAGTAACAGAAGCCGTAAAGGAGGGAAATAAAAAAATAGTCATAGACCTTTCAAAACTTTCCTACATGGACAGCACCGGTCTGGGGGAGCTGGTCAGGGCCTACACCACGGTTAAGAAGGCCGAGGGCCATTTGAAGCTCGCCAGCCTCACGGAAAAGGTAAAAGACCTCATGTTCATGACCAAGCTTCTTACGATATTTGATAATTATGACACCGTGGAGGAGGCAGCCGGCTCCTTTGAATGAGGAGGTTCTTTCTCCTTCTCTTTCTTTTTTACCTTTCCTTTACTTTTACGGGAGATTTTTCTGCCCTTAAAAGAGGGTATTGCCCGGCGGAGGAAGCCACTTATTTGATGGCCCAGAGGTGGAAAGGGGCGAGCCCGGGGGCCATAAACTACCTTAGAAGGTTCTATCCTAAAGGGGGAAGGGTAGTTCTCACCTGGAGGGGAAAACCTCAACCCTATTCTTCCTGGGTTTACAACGCCCTATCCTATCCCTTTTTTCGCCTCCTGGGAGAAAGGGGGCTTTACCTTCTCAACGCTCTTCTCCTTTTTTTGGCCCTGAACCTGCTCTTTAAGGTGGTGGGGCGCTCCGCCTTTCCCTACATAGCCCTGCTCGGTTCCACCCTGCCGGTCTTTCTCGTGCAGGAAGGTCCTCATGCCCTGGTTTTCTTCTTGTCCTCTTTGGTTCTCTATCTGGTTTTTTACAAAAGATACTTCACGGCGAACCTGGTGGGAGGCATCCTTTCCTTCCTCTCCCTCCCCTTTTTCTTTTTCCTTCCGATGCTGGCCCTGCAGGGAAAGAACAGGCTGAGGAACCTCCTTGTGGGGTTTTCCTCCTTCTTCCTTTTGGCTTTAGCCGGGCTTCACCTCCCGGGCGCCCTTCCCTGGGACATTCCTCACATGGTTTCCCTTTATTCAGCTGCCCCCTCCTTCTTTACGGAACCCGTTCTTTTTTATTCGGGGAATTTTCCCATCCTTGAGTTTTTGTTCGGAAGGTTTACCGGAGCCGTCCTTTATTTCCCTGTTTTTCTGATTTTTCTCCTGGCCGGAAAAAGGGATTTGCTATACGGCGCCCTTTCCCTTTCCGCCTTCCTCTTAATAAGTCCCTTCCACGCCCCCTTCGGTTTTTTCGGAAATCCCTGGATGGTGGCCTTCGTTCCCTTTGTCCTTCCAATGGTGGGGAGCTTCTCCTCCAGGAGCCTGGCAGCCCTGGCAGTTCTTCCCGTATTTGCCATCAATGTGTTTCCCATAAGGAGCGGAGAGTATCCTCTTATTTTCTCCAGGCAGTGGCCCTTCGGATGGGGAAGGGTGGAGGCCAGCATTGTGAATTCCATACCGGCTCTCAGGATAGGGGAAAACCTTCACCTTGACAGAAACTTCTTCTATTACAGAGGGAATTCTCTAAGGCCCAGGGGAAGGGACCGGGTGGAGTTCCTGAGGATATCTCCTCAGGAGCGGACCGTATTTATAATTAAGGACCTGGCGGCAGGTAACCGTATCCTGTTGAAGGTGAACCGTTCGGTTCGCAGGCTTAATATGAAAAGAAAGGGAAGGTATGCGGAAAAGTTTCAGGGAAAGGAGTTAATCCCCGGTTTGTTTCTCTATCATGTTGAGGTAAAGGCAGAAAAATGCAGGCCAATTCTTCCGCAGAAAATATGCTTGGGCGTGGAGCTGCAATGGAAGTAAGATGTCCCCTCTGCGGAAGCCCCAGGGTTTCCTTCTGGAGGAGTGGAAATTTTGACTATGATAATGCGGAGGCGGAGGACTTTAAAATAACCGATTCCGACTACGGTCTTTTTCCGGATCTTTTAAAATGCGAGGATTGTGGACTCCGCTTTGCAAAGAAAATGCCCAACCCATCTCAGTTAATCAACCTTTATTCCGAGGTGGTGGACCCCGAATACGAACAGGAAAAGGAGGGCAGGGGGGAAAATTTTGCCAGAATAATAAAGCTTTTAAAGAAAATAAAGCCCGGGGGAAGGCTTCTGGATGTGGGGGCGGCCACGGGAATATTTATGGAACTGGCCAGGGAGGCCGGATGGGATGTCTACGGAGTGGAGCCTTCCCGGTGGGCTTGCGGCAAAGCTAAGGAGAGAGGTCTGCAAGTATGGGAAGGGGATTTCCTCCTCTACCCGGAGGGAGAAAAATTTGATGTCATAACCATGCTGGATATAATAGAGCACATGGCCACCCCGGGCCTCGCCTTCAGGAAGGCCAGAGCGCTCCTTAAGGAAGGGGGGATCCTGGTCATCACCACCCCGGATATAGAAAGCCTGGCCGCCAGGTTCATGGGAAAGAGGTGGTGGCACCTCCGGCCCGCCCATGTTAACTTCTTTTCTAAGAGAACCCTCCTTCGGGCCTCGGAGCTCTTCGGCTTTCGCCCTGTAAAGCTGAGGTATTATATCTGGAATTTTTCCCTGCATTATATTGTCACGAGGTTTTCCTGGGGCAGAAAATATTTTAACTGGCCCTTGCTAAAGAAGGTAAAATTAAAACTCCCACTTTTTGATTCCCTGGAGGCTTACCTTGAAAGATTACCTTAAGGCTTTGAGGCTCGGACGCTGGCCCAGGAGCGCTTCTATTGTAATAGGCTCAGGGGCCTATTGGGCTTTGAAGATGAGGTTTTCCATGCCCTCGCCGGCCCAATTGCTCAAGCTTCTTCTGGCCTTTATCCTTACCTGGGCTATTTCAACGGCTAACTACATAATAAACGAAATAGCCGACGCTCCCTACGATGTCCACTATCCGGACAAGGCCAGCAGGCCCGTGGCCTCCGGCAGGGCCAGGGAGGACATTTTGCTGGCGGTCTTCATTCTTCTGGGGGGAGCTTCCCTGGTGGTTTCCTTCTATGCTTTCAACAGGGTTTTTTCCCTGGCTCTATTCTCCCTCCTTATGGCCGGCATTTTTTACAATGTAAAGCCCATAAGGCTAAAGGACAAACCCTTTGCCGACTCTGTGTTTGAGTCGGTAAACAATCCTATAAGGCTAACCCTGGGATGGGCGTTTCTTGAGCCTTCGTTTCCTGATCCTTTTCTGCTTCTTTCGTGGTGGGCCTTCGGAAACTTTCTAATGGCCGGAAAGAGGCTCTCGGAAAAGCTGTACCTGGGGGAAAGTGCGGAAAAATATCGCAGGTCCCTGAGGTTTTACTCCCTTAAGAGCCTGAAGGCGATGATGCTCTCTTCTGCCCTGGCCTTTTTCCTTTTCCTGCTCGTTTTTTGTCTGAGAAACCATCTAAATTTTACCCTGGCGGCTTCCCTTTTCTCCCTGCCCTTTATGGTTAAGTTCTACCGGGACTCATCCCTGAAGGCCATGGACGAGCCGGAACAGGCCTTGGTGAAGGGTTCCCTTTTAGCGTCCTTCGCCCTCTTTGCCTTTATACTGCTTTTGGGCCTTCTCCTGGACCTCAGGTTCTTCTAATTCTCCCTTACCCTGATCTCCCAGAGGATAACCCCATCCTTTATCTGTCCCAGCCTGACCTCTGAGAATTCAAATTCAGGAAGTTTCAACGGTATCACGCATTTTCCCTGATAAAAGGCTCCTCTCTTTTTGGGATCGAACCTTATCTCCTTTTCCGGGGGTTCGTACCTCGCAAAGAAGGCCGGGATTAAAGTTTCTTCGTTGCAGTTTTCGTTTATAAAAATTAACATAGACCCATCTCTGTAGATTTTGAAACCCCTGGCCTCAGCTATAGGTCTTTCCTTTATCGGAATTTTCTTAAACCTGGTAAAGTCGTTATGGATGATCTTTTCTAAAAGGCCTAAGTGTTCCCTGTCTTCCAATCTTATGTCCTTTACCTCGTAGAGATACCTGTATTTTCTCCTCCAGGGCCTTCTAAGGGCAGAGAAAGCCTTTGGGGAAAATTCTATTTTTAAAGTAAAAAGGGAATTGGGGTATGTGTACGGAAATTGGTCCATCAATAGAGTTATGTACCTTCCCTTCTTCGGCCATACGAAGTTTATTCTCTGGAATTTATTGTGAACCAGGGCCCACCTTACGAAGATGGGGTCTTCGCTGTGGGAAAGCAGCTGAAGGAAGGCTATCCTCTGGGAGAGCAGGGCAGAGGGATGGGCGAAAATGGAGGCCGTAGGAAGGAAGAAATACACGAAGCGGAATGGATTTAGACTTCGGTTTACCCTGTGGGTGGTCAGGATTACCTTTCCTCTGAGAAGATCTGCTAAGGCGGAGTCCTGGGAAAGGGCGTCCCTGGAAAATCCCATTAGCTGTTTCCTGAAGCCCTTAGTTTCTACCTGTGAAATCTGGTAGAGGAGAGGATTTGTGGTGAAAAGGAAGAGGAAGGCTGCAAATACCCTTTTTAGACCGGGCTTTTTCAGAGATATTTCATAGAGCATGGAGGCCAGACCTGCGAGGAGAATCAGGGTCAAAAAGGGAGAGGTTTTATGGGGCAGCAGGGGGGATTTTTCCAGAGTAAAAAGGTAGGCCAGCAAAATCCAGCTGAGTGTTCCTATAAGCAGGGGAAAGATAAACCTCCTGTATATTATGTACAAAAGCCCTGCAAGGTAAGCCAGTCCTAAAAAGGAATACAGATGAGAGAGGTAAAAATAGCTGATGAAATGCCTCCCTGACCACGGCTCGGCCCCCCTGGATATCAGGTCCTTCAAATAGGGCAAAGTATAGGGGGCCGAGGTCAGGAAAAAGAAAAGGCCCAGGTATGCGAGATAAAGTATTTTTTTTCTCCATTGGCCCTCTCTGGCTTCCTGGAGGAGAAGGAAGGGAAGTGACAGTCCCAGGGGCAGGAACCAGTAGTAATAGGTTCCAAAAAGAATTCCCCCGATTATGCCTCCGGTTATTGCCTTTCCGGGACCTTCCTTTTGGCCTGCTAAGTAGTAGAAATACCAGGGAAGTAGAAGAAAGAGAACCAGAAGTTCATAGGGCTTCTGGAAAAGATAGAAATTGCCTCCGGCGGCGTAAAGGGAGGCAAACTGGGAGAAAAAGATAAAAATAGACAGTTTGGGATCTTTGCTTTTCAACAGAAGGAAAAAAGACAGCACCGGGGCCAGATATATTACCGCCAGGGCCCCCTGTTTGAAGACCCATTCCGGAGGGAGATTAAAGGCCGCCGAGAACTTTCCCAGCAGGTAATGGAAGTAGAAGGGATAGTGGCTGCTGAGACCCTTGAAATTAAAGTCCACATTTGCCCAGGTTCGGGAAAACTTGGATATCATGGATATGGAGAAATGATTGTCCCATTTGATGTCCCCCAGGGTGGTGGGGGTTCCGTAAAGGACGAGGGACGACAGGAATAAGAGGGCTGAGGATACGATGGAAACGATCCAGTGATAGTGAAGCCGGTTGTCATCCCAGCGGGCGGCGATAAGGAGCAGTAGGACTGAGATTGAAAGGATAGGGAAAAGAGATAGTTCTAAAGGGGGAAATTCACCTACTTTGTTTGAGAGGAAACCCGCCAGATAGAGGGCCAGGCTCAGGGGCAGACCGTAGATCGCAAAAAGTTTTGCCGTTCGGGAAAGCCTCATTTCCCTTGGATTTTAATTTCAGGGGCAGAAGATGTCAACGGGAGAGGGAAAGATAAAGGGTAAAGTCCGCGGAGGTATCGTATGGGGCCAGGTCCTCCACGAACCCCATTTTCAGACCCTTTCCCACCCTTATAGAAAGGAAAACGGCCGTGGCCGGATGGGAGAGTTCAGCCTCTTTATAAGGACTGGTTCTCAGCAGGAGGCCAAGCTCAAGGCGTCTCCAGGAGCCTTCCAATCTTGAGGTGAAAAATTGGCCTTCCCCCTTTGCAATTCCCATGGAAAGTCTCAAACGGACTTTTCCGATTTTTTTCCTCATCCCCCCTCCCATAAATCCCCAGGGTTTCCCGCTTCTAAAACCGTCCCTTTTTATGGGTATCTTCCCCCCGAGGATTATCTGGAAATCCTTCCCGTAGGTGAAAAAGAGCTCAGGTTCTCCCACATAAGGACCCCGGCCCTTCAGGTTCTCCCTAAGGAGAAAATAGCTCACCCTTCCGTAGGGAACCTTTCCCCTGCCGCCGTCGGGAAAACCGAAGAGGCGGTGAAACCCGTCTATGAATCCGTCCATAAAACCGCCGCTCACATAAACAAAGGGGAGGTAAAGGTAAATCCTGGTCTTTCCCGAAAGGGGAAGGGAAAGGTTCAATGTAACCCTGGTTTCCTCAAAATCCAGGTAATACTCCTTTTTCTTCTCAAAAATGTTGGCCTGATAAAGGTTTAAGCTCAGGGTTTCGTTTCCCAGGCGGGGAAGGACAAAGTACCTTTGAACTGGAGGAAAAACCACCTCCTGACCCAGGAGCAGAGCCGTAAAGACTAAGGTTGCTAAACTTCTAATGGCGAAAATGCCTCCTGGAAATAAATCCGAACCCTATGCCCAGCTCCCTGGCCCGGGCTGCCACCTCAGGGTCTCTCCTGGAACCTCCGGGGGCCACCACAACGGCCACGCCGTGGGAATGGGCTACCTCAATGGAATCGGGAAAGGGGAAGAATCCATCGGATGCCAGAACGGCGTCCCTGGCCCTTTCCCCTGCCCTTGAGCAGGCAATTCTCACGGCCTCCACCCGGCTGGTCTGACCTCCACAGCCCCCCACCATCATGCCTTCTTTGGCCAGGGCAGCGGAGTTGGATTTCAGGGCCTTTGCTATCTTTATCGCCAGCCTTATGTCCTGCCAGGGAACCGGCTCCGGCTTCACCACCCAATCTATCCGAAAATCCTCCTCGGTGAAGCTGTCCCTTTCCTGAACCAGCATTCCGCCCTCCACCAGCCTGCCTTCGTAGGGGTACCTCCTCTGGAAGGGGATCTGGACCAGGCGGAGGTTCTTTTTCTTTTTCAAAATCTCCCTGGCTTCCGCAGAAAAGGATGGGGCAACGATTACCTCCAGGAAGGTTTTCTTCATTTCCTCGGCGGTTTCCACGTCCACCTCCCTGTTCAGGGCGACTATTCCCCCGAAGGCCGATTGAGGATCCCCTTCCAGGGCCTTCCTGTAAGCTTCAGCCGGGGTCTCTCCTAAGGCAGCCCCGCAGGGATTCTGATGTTTGAAGATGGCACAGAAGGTCTCCTCAAAGTCCATGGCCATCTCCCAGGCAGCGGCCAGGTCAGCTATGTTGTTGAAGGAAAGCTTTTTCCCCTGGAGAACCACCATCTCCCTCCAGAGGGAAAATGGGGAAACATAGAAAGCTGCTTCCTGATGGGGGTTTTCACCGTAACGGAGGTCCTGATACTTGGCAAAATTGGCCGGAAAAAATGCAGGGAGTTTTTCCTGGTTGAAGGTCCAGAAAATGGAAGCATCGTAAAAGGAGGTGAGGGCGAAGGCCTTGGCCGCCAGCCTTTTTCTTGTCTCAGGGGAGGTGTGGCCGTATTTCTGAATTTCTTCCAGCACAGGAAGGTAATCCTCCGGATGGGTAACCACCGTGACCCAGCGGTGATTTTTGGCGGCGGCCCTTATAAGGGCCACCCCCCCGATGTCTATCATTTCAATCAGCTCCTCGCCATCAAGCCCCTTTTTAACAGCGTCGGTGAACGGATACAGGTTTACCACCACCAGGTCAAAGGAGGGAAATCCCATCCTTTCCATCTCTCTGGCATCACTGTCCCTCCTGGCCAGGATCCCGGCAAAAACCGCCGGATGAAGGGTCTTCACCCTCCCTCCCAGGAGTTTCTCAAATCCCGTAAGCTCCTCCAGCTTTTTCACCTTTATTCCTTCCCCGGCAAGGAAACGATAGGTCCCCCCGGTGGAATAGAGTTCCCAGCCGGCTTCCTGTAGTCCCCGGGCAAAGCTTTCTATCCCCCTTTTCTCGTAGACAGAAATTAAAGCCCTTTTCACTTCTCCTCCTTTATTTCAATGGCTTTTTTCTCAAAGTAATTATCCCCGGATTTTTCCAGCCTGTAAAGGGGCATATTAAAGGGGAGTTCCTTCCAGAGGTAGACCACGCTCAGGGAGAAAGGTCCCTTCTTCACCAGAACCAGGCATTTTTTCCCGAGAAAGGCCTTCTCCCCGGTGCTTTTGTATCCCATTTTAAGATAGGTCTTTACCAGTCCCCCGAAACTTGTGGCCTTCAGGGCCTTCCACCAGGTTATTTCCTTCAGGGTTTTTCCGGGAACGAGAACCCTCACCCCGTTTACCAGCTTATAGCCCTCCTTTCTCCAGTAGTCTATGTGTATTACCACATGGCCTGGAAGATAGTCCTTGCCGTAGCCTCTGGTGATTTTAGACTCAAATTCCCAGACCCATCCGTGTTCCTTAAGCCTCTCCACCACAACCCCTTCCGCTGCCCCCCGGATCAGATATTTAATTTCCAGCTCCCTCCACTTTACTAAGTGGAATTTGCAGCCAACCAGGAAGAATGAAAGGAAGAAGAGCCACTTTTTCATCGTCCGTTTAAGCCGAAGTTTTTGTTTCTCAAGAAGGATAAAACATACTTCCCTATTATGTCAGCCTCAAGGTTCACCCTGTATCCAGGCCGGGCCAGGGAAAGGTTCGTCCTCTTCAAGGTCTCCGGGATGAGCTCCACTTCAAAACCATCCCTCAAAAGCTCACTTACCGTGAGGCTGACCCCGTTTACCGCCACGGAACCTTTTTCCACCAGGTAATTCAAAACCTCCCTGGGAGCCTGTATTTTAAGCCTCCTGGCCTTTCCCAGGCTTCTCACCCCCACCACCGTTCCCACCCCATCCACATGTCCCTGGACTATGTGCCCTGAGAGAAAGGTTTTCGCCGTGGCCGGAAGCTCCAGGTTTACCTTCTCTCCGGCCCGTCTGTATCTGAAGGCCGTAGTATTCCATGTCTGGGGCAATAGGTCAAACTCCAGAAGGCCGTCCTTGATTCTTATCAGGGTAAGGCAAACCCCATCCACCGCCACGCTTTCCCCTGAGTCCACCTCCAGCGGCGCCTCCAAGATTAAATGGGATGGGGAGAGGCTCTTTATCTTCCCCTGGAGTTTAATTATTCCGGTGAACATATGCCTATTCTAATTTCCATTTGCGTCCTTTTCAACCTATAATAAAATTATGGGTGAGAAGGATGCCATCGCAAAGTTAATGGAAGAGGTCTCAAGGTTAAGAGAAGAAAACAGAAGGCTGAAGCAGGAGCTTTCCGAAAAATCCAGTGAAAGCGAAGAGAAATACCGTATGCTTTTTGAGCACTCGGGCTACGGGGCCCTGATTCTTTCCCCCGAAGGGGTGATACAGGACATAAATCAGACCATTCTGAAGGTCATGGGAATTCCGGAGGAAGAGCTTGTTGGGAAAAACATATTTGAGCTTCCGTACTGCAGGGAAGAGGAGAAAGAATTCATGAGGAGGCTTCTGGCTCAGCACAGGAAGGGAGAATTTAACATAGTCAACGAGGTTAGCTGCCAGATAAAGGGTAAAATCCACATTCTTGAGTTCACCTCGGCCAGCATTGTGGTGGGGGATAAGGTTTGCTGCATTGCCATACTAATCAGGGACATTACCAGAAGAAAAAGGTACGCCCAGAGGCTGAAGAAAGCGCTCAGGGAGAAGAGGGAGCTTCTCAGGGAGCTACATCACAGGGTTAAAAACAACCTCCAGGTTATATACAGCCTTTTAAACCTCCATGAGAGGTTTTCCGGGGACGAGAGGATCAGGGAAATACTGAGGGAGGTAAAGACCAGGATAAGGGCCATAGGTTTCCTTCACGAGAAGCTTTATTCCAGCGGGAGGTCCTTTGATAGGGTAAGATGCCGGGAATACTTGGAGGGAATAGTTCAAAACCTTACCAGCGTTTTTTACGAGCGCTCCAGGGATGTAAAATTCAGGTTCGAAATTGAGGATGCTGAACTTCCCATAAAGAAGGCGGTGCCCTTGGGTTTGATCCTCAACGAGGCCGTCAGCAATTCCCTGAAGCATGCCTTTCCCTCCGGAAAGGGTGAAATCAAGGTCAGGTTTCTCAGGGAAAAGGAAAACCTGGTGCTTACAGTGGAGGACAACGGCGTGGGTCTGCCGGAGGAGCTGCCGGAGGTCCCCCAGGAGAGCCTCGGGTTAAGGTTGATTAAAATTTTAAGCCATCAGCTGGGAGGGGATTTGTTCGTTGAAGGAGACGGAGGCACCAGGATAACCGTGAAGTTTAGGGAGGAGTTATGAGAAAGAAAATTTTAATAGTGGAGGACGAGGCCATAATAGCCGAGGACATGAGGACGCTTCTGGAAGGCGAGGGCTACGAGGTCGTTGGAATCTGCTCTACCGTGGAGGAGGCCATTGGGTTAGCCCACAGGAAAAGGCCGGATCTAGCCATAGTTGACATAGTTTTGAAGAACGGGGACGGAGTTAAGCTGGCGGAGGAAATCATAAAGGAAATGGAAATCCCCGTGATTTTCGTAACGGCCCATTCCGACAGGGCCACCCTGGAGAGGGTGCTTAAGGTTCAGCCCTATTCTTACATTTTGAAGCCCTTTGAGGCCAGGCAGCTTCTGGGCATAGTCAAAATAGCCCTGGACAGGGCCGAGGCGGAGAGGAGGCTCCGCAGTCTGACCAGGCTTTTGGAGTTTTTGAATCTTGCCAGGGAAACGATAATAAGGGCAGGGGACAGCAGGGAGATTTCCCTGAAGCTGTGCCGGGAGATTGCCCCTATGTTTTCCCCCAGGTGTGCCTTGCTCCTCTTTGAGGACGGGGAGGTTTCCCATTGGGAACTGAACCTGGGCCCCTTGGAGGAGAAGTTTCTAAGGGCTCTAAAAAATGGGGACCTGCCGGCCTGTTTAAAGGAGAGCCAGGAGGAGGCGGTTTACCTGGAGGACAAAAGGGAAGAATGTAAGGATTGCCCTTTGAAGGAGCTTTGCGGGAAGGGGGGGATGGTCCTTATGAGGTTCGTCTCTAAGGGTGTCTTTTACGGGGCCCTTTACCTTTCCCCTCCTATGGATTTCAGAAAGGAGGATTTACATTACATAAAGGGATTTTCCAGGGACCTTGCCCTGGCCTTTGAGGCGAGGATGGCTGAAAGCGAAGCCGTCCAGACCCTAACCCACCTCCAGACCTCCCTTTCCTTCCTCCAGGCTATACTCAGCTCCATGAGGGAAATGGTCTTCGCCTTTGACAGGGAGGGGAGGTTTACCTTCGTCCACGCCCCGGCGGAGGAAGCCCTTCTGGTGAAGAAGGAGGAAATTATAGATAGAAGGCCCGAAGACATTCTCCCCGAAGATGTAGTAGAGAAGTTCTGGGAAGCCTTTGAGGAGAACAGGAAGGGCAGGGTGGTAAACTACGAATACTCCATTGAAATAAAGGGCGAAAGGCGGTGGTATTCTGTTTCCCAGAGCCCACTGCTCATGGGAGGAGAGTTCTCCGGGGCCGTGGCCATTGTGAGGGAAATAACCGAAAGGAAGAACCTGGAGTTGAAACTTCAAGAAAGGGAAAGGCTTTACAGGGGTCTTTTTGAGAATGTTCCGGTGGGACTTTACCGGTCCACCCCATCCGGGGAGCTATTGGAGGCCAACCCGGCCTTTTTGAAGATTCTCGGATTTCAATCCCTGGAAGAAATCAGAAAGATAGGGGCGGCCTCCCTTTTCGCAGAGCCCGGGGAAAGGGAAAGGTGGAGGAAAAAACTGGAAAAAGAAGGGGTTTTGGATGCCGAATACAGACTCCGCAGAAAGGACGGGAAACTCGTATGGGTAAGGGATCTGGCCAGGGTTATGGAGAGGGATGGGAGAAGAATTTACGAGGGGGCGATACAGGACATAACAAAGGCAAAGGAGAACGAGCTTAAACTTGAGAAATATGTTTCGGAGCTGAAGAGGCTCTTTGATGAAACCGTGGAGGCCTTGGGAGCCATGGTGGAAATGAGGGATCCCTATACTGCAGGCCATCAGGCGAGGGTGACGGAGCTGGCGGTGGCCATAGCCCAGGAAATGGGGCTTGAACAGGATAAGGTGGATCTGGTAAGGGTGGCTGCCCTCCTTCACGACATCGGAAAGCTGGGCATACCCGCGGAGATCCTGGTGAAACCAGGAAAACTCCTGCCCCAGGAGATGGAGCTGGTGAAGCTTCATCCCACCATTTCCTATCAGATTCTGAGCAAGATAGATTTTCCCTGGCCGGTGCCGGAGGTAGTTTATCAGCACCACGAGAGGCTTGATGGTAGTGGTTATCCCAGGGGGCTTAAGGGAGACGGCATATTTCCGGAGGCTAAAATACTGGCGGTGGCCGATGTGGTGGAGGCCATGAGTTCCCACAGGCCCTACAGACCTGCCTATGGGATAGGAAAGGCCCTGGACGAAATAAACCGGGGCAGGGGAAAACTCTACGATTCAGAGGTGGTGGAGGCTACCCTGGCGGTATTCAAAAAAGGATTCAGGTTCAGAAAAAGTTTCTTTGCTCCGGGCAGGCCTTCTCGTAAAATATAATCTCAAGAAAATCTGGAGGTTAATATGAAAGGAATTGCCCTTTTCGCTGTGATTTCAATTCTGGCCCTGGGGCTCAGTTTCTGCGGCCAGAGCTCCCGGGGGAGGGAAAACCCCCTTCTGGTTTCCTCCTTTAATACTCCCTACGAAATTCCTCCCTTCCAGGAGATTAAGGTGGAGGATTACCTTCCGGCATTTCAGCAGGCCATAAAGGAGCACAAAGAGGAGATTGATAAAATAGCCAACTCTCCCCAGGAACCAAACTTTCAAAATACCATTGAGCCCTTTGACAGGAGCGGAGCGCTTCTTCGCCGTGTTTCCGCCATATTCTTTGGCATACTGGAAGCAGATGGAAATGACCAGATGAGGGAGGTGGCCAGGAAGGTGATGCCCATGCTTTCCCGCCACGAGGACGAAATTTACATGAACGAGAAACTCTTTGCCAGGATAAAGGCGGTTTATCAGAAGAGGGATTCCCTCAACCTTACCCCTGAACAGAGAACCGTGCTTGAAAAATACTATCAGGACTTCGTGAGGGGAGGGGCCAATCTGCCCCCCGATAAAAAGGAAAAATTGAAGAAGATCAACGAAGAATTGTCCCTGCTTACCCTTAAATTCGGGGAAAATGTCCTGAAGGATAAAAACCGTTTCCTCCTCGTTCTGGAAAAGGAGGAGGACCTGGTGGGCCTTCCCGAAGGGGTAAAAAAGGCAGCGGCTCAGCTGGCGGAAAGAAAGGGATATAAGGGAAAATGGGCCTTTTCCCTGGACAAACCCAGCTTCATTCCCTTCCTTCAGTATTCCCCCAGGAGGGAATTGAGGAAGAAGGTCTTCTTGGCTTACACCCACCTTGGGGACAACAACAACGAATACGACAACAAAGAAATAGTCAGAAAAATAGTCAATCTCAGAATAGAAAAAGCACACCTTCTGGGATACGAAACCTACGCCGATTATGTCCTTTCGGAAAACATGGCAAAGAAACCCTCGGAGGTTTATTCCCTTATGGAGAAGGTCTGGAAGCCTGCCCTGGCGAAGGCAAAGGAAGAAAGGGCTATGCTTCAGGCCCTTATTGAAAAGGAAGGGGGCAATTTCAGGCTTAAACCCTGGGACTGGTGGTACTATGCGGAGAAGGTCCGCAGAGAAAAATACGCCTTAGACGAGGAAATGCTAAAGCCCTACTTCGCCCTGGACAATGTTAGAAAGGGTGCCTTCTATGTGGCGGAGAAGTTATACGGGATAAAATTCGTGGAAAGGGAGGACCTTCCCAAGTACAACCCTGAGGTAAAGGCCTTTGAAGTCAGGGATAAGGACGGTAAGGTCATAGGAATTTATTACGCCGATTACTTCCCCAGGCCAGGAAAGCAGTCCGGAGCCTGGATGGACGCCTTCAGAAAGGAGGCCATAATAGACGGAAAGAGGGTGGTTCCCATAGTCTACAATGTTACCAATTTCCCCAGGCCCGTGGGCAATAAACCCTCCCTGCTTACCTTAGAGCAGGTCCTTACCCTCTTCCACGAATTTGGCCATGCCCTCCACGAGCTCCTCTCCCGCTGCAGTTACTACAGGGTCTCCGGAACCAATGTGGCCTTGGACTTCGTTGAGCTTCCATCTCAATTTATGGAAAACTGGGCCGTGGAACCTGCGGTTATGAAATACTATGCCCGCCACTACAAAACCGCAGAGCCCATCCCCGACGAACTTATAGAAAAGATCCACCGCTCCCGTCATTTCAACCAGGGCTTTGCCACCACCGAATACCTGGCCGCAGCCTTCCTTGACATGGATTGGCACACCCAGGAAAAGCCCCGGGACTGGGATGTCAACGGTTTTGAAAAGAAGGCCATGGAGAGGATAGGGCTTATTCCAGAGATAGTGGTGAGATACAGAAGCACCTACTTCCGCCACATCTTCTCCGGGGGCTATGCTGCGGGTTATTACAGCTACCTGTGGGCTGAAGTTCTGGATGCCGATGCCTTTCAGGCCTTTAAAGAAAAGGGGCTCTGGGATAGGGAGACTGCCGAAAGGTTCAGGAAATACATACTGGAGAAGGGGGGAAGCGAAGACCCCATGGAACTTTATGTGAAATTCAGGGGAAAACCGCCCAGCATAGAACCGCTTCTGGAAAGGAGGGGCCTGAAGTAAGCTATCCTGTGGAGCCAAACCCCCCTTCCCCCCGGGGGGTTCTCCAGTTTATTTCTTCCTTAGAGGCCTTCCTGACCCTTGCCTGTATGTAGGGCAGAAGCACGAACTGGATGATTTTGTCTCCCCTTTTGATCTTGAAGGGTTTATCCCGTAGATTTATGAGGTGTATTTTTACGATCCCCCGGTAAGAGGAGTCTATAACCTGGGCTCCCTTTATTATTCCCTTGAGGGCCATGGATGAGCGGTTAAATCCTATGAGCACGGTGCCCGGTGGAATTTCCATTCTCAGGCATGTGTTTATCAGAACATCCCCCTTAGGGGGTATCTCCACATCGTAAGGTGCAAAGAAGTCCAGCCCTGCATCTCCTGGGTGGGCGTAGGATGGCAACTTTATGCCATCCGGGTCTATTCCTAAGCTTCGGGCTTCTTCCCTGTCAATGAAAACTTTTATCTCCATAGAGAAATTTTACAACCTTCTCCAAGTGGTATCATTATAAGGTGAGTTTTAAAAAGCAGATTCTGGCCTTCTTTCTTTTTGATCTGGTCTGTGTATTTTTGCTGGCAGCATACCTCTTCTTTCCCCTTTCTTATCGTCCCCTGAAGATAGGGGAACTTTCCTCGGTTTTCCCGGCGTGGAAATCCTACGATTACCATCACCCTTATTGGAAGGGAAAAGCCTTCACCAGCACCTTCGGGAGATTGGTGGTGGTCTGGAGGGAAGACGATGCCTGCGGAAAGGTAAAACCTCCTTCTCCCCTGGAGGTGCGGAAAATCTCCTCAGGGACCCTCTTTCTCTCGCCGGCTCCCCACGGTTACATAGTCGGTTTCTTCTTTTGCAAGGAGAAGAAACTCTTCTGGATAGACATGGTCTCCTGGAGCAGGCTTTCCGGAAACCTTGAGATCTTTTTTAAGGTTTTGGAGAACATGAAATTCAGGGGCTGCCCCCTTTTGAAGGAGGAACCTGGTTTTAAAACAGGCTGGCCCACGGTGAAGGACAGGAGGCTCGTTTTAGCCCTGGCTTCCTCAGGCATATTACTGTTAAGCGGATTGTACCTTCTGCTGTTTCCCCTTTTCGGAAGATGTCCTGACGGCGATTCCCTCTGCTTTGCAGCCTCCATGATAAAGTTCAGGGATAAGAGGTTTTTCCGCTCCAGGCCCTGCTGTCTTTGTATAAAAGGGCAGAGGGCGATAGTTTACACTAAGGGTTATCCACCCCTGCAGTTCCACTTAAAGGATGCGGAGATAAAGGGGGATACTATTCAATGGCCCAACGCCGTGGTCTACTTAAATCGGCCCCTTACCGGAAAAGAAAAATGATGGTTTTTGACAGTGGTAGTGGTGCGGGGATATTTAGTGGAAAGGCTCCGGAGAGGAGTGTCTTCAAAATAGGACATGGGGAGGAGTGGCCCGTTTTAAAAGGGGGAAAATTTGGCACCTTCTTTGCTGCGAACCTCATCTAAAATTGCCAGGAGGTAAACGATGAAGAGAGTTGTGTTCTTTTTGGGCTTTGCCCTTGCTCTTGGGGCTTCCAGGCCCCTTCTCAGAGAGGTTTACTCCCTCCAGAAATACCTTAAGTTTGAAGGTAAGTTCTACTTCACCCCCATGGCAGAGGGTCCCCAGGCCTTGGCCTTCGGCTATGTAAGCAAGGTGAAACCCACGGAGGAGGAGCTTAAAGCTGCCAGGGAGAGATTAAAGAGGATAGTTGATGAGGGCATAAGGCGTCAGTACGGGAGCTATGAAAGGTATTACAAAGAGATGGAGAGGGTAGGGGAGGAGGCAGGGGAAAAGTACAGAAGGGAAGCCCCGGCCATAATCCGGGACATAATGCCTCCTTCTCTGATAAAGGAGGCCGTTCCCTTCTTCATGAAGGCCATGGTGCTCATGGTGAGGAATCTCCCCTATGTTTCCACTCCTATAGGAAATTTTGGGGAAACAGGGGTGGTTATTTTGAAGGATGACCTTTCCTTGAAGGTAATCAGCCTGGGAATTAACGAGCCGGTGGAGGACCTGGAGTTTTCCCCGGACGGAAGGCTCCTGGGGGTGCTTTCCGACATGAGCTACGAGGACGAAAAGGGGAAATTACACATATTGGGAAAGGTGAGCCTTGTGGAAGTTGAGACGGGAAAAGTCCTGGCCCAGTGGATTTTCAGAGAGGTCAGGAGGGAACTGCATTTTACCCCTGACGGGAAACTGGCCCTGCTCTATTATCCCCTGGACGGGAAAAGGCAGAGGAAAATATTTTTCATAAACCTTGAAACCCTGAAAATAGAGGACCAGGCTCTCCCTCTGAACTTCTTTAACGGAGAAGGGAAAATGGAAGGGATAAGCTTTAAGGAGCCAATAATGAAGTTTTCTCCGGGGGGGAAATACCTGACCGTCATGCTCAGCGAGGGGATTTTGCAGGTGTTTTCCTATCCTGGGCTAAAACCTCTTTTCAAAATAAAGGCGGGCTACGGTCCCTGGTTCTTTTCACCGGAGGGTAAATACCTTTTGACCTCCGCAGGGGAGCTCTGGGACCTTTCCTCCCGATCCCCGGTGGGCAATGTGGCCAGGAGCACAGGGATGAAGAGATTTGCGGGGATTTTTGATGCCCTGTTCGCCGGAGATTACCTTTACATCACCGATAGGATAGGGTTTTTGAGGAAGCTCTCCCTCCCCTCCCTCAGGCAGGTTGCCAGCAGCGTATTTTACTCCCGCATATCCTGGATTAAATTTTCCCCCGATGGAAGATACATAGTCTCCCTTTTCAGGCCTTTGAGGGGAAGGAGCCTGGTCAGCTACGGAAAGAGGCTTAGGGTAAGGAAGAATGTGGTGAAAGTGCTGGATGGAAAGAGCTTTGAGCTTGTTCAGGTTATAGAGGACCTTACCCCCACCGCCCTGAACCATTCCTTTCTCGGAGAAAAACTTATTGTAAGCGATTTTGAAGGGCTCAGGGTTTACGAAAGAAGAAAATAGAAACGGGGGGCAGATGCCCCCCTTTTAATCTTTACCAGATTCTTCCCCTTCTCCTGCGTCCGTTGCCCTGACCATTATAGCCGGAGTTCAATATTTCATCCAGTTCTTCCTGTGAGATGTACTGGGCCTTGTAGATTACCCCATATCGGTTTTTAAGGATCCGGGTAAAGGCTCTGATGTGGTTTTCCGAACCCTTTTTCAGATTGGAAAACACGAAGGTTATGTCCATGTTGTCCACCTTGAGCAGCCACTTTTCTATGTCGTATATATCCAGGTCCTCTATAGTAGCTCCTACAATCAGGGCATCCTGGGAGGACTGCAGGCCTCTGGATACCAGCTTTTGATACAGCTCCGCCATCTTCGGTTCAGAGAAAGCCCCCACAGAGATGTCTTTAACCGGGTCCTCTATGTTGTACTTGACCAGCAGTGCCTTTACGGCATCCATGTGCCTTTCCTCGCTTCTGGCTATGTTGGAAAACACCCGCAGTCCCCAGGCTTCGTACAGGGTCCTGTAGACATCCCTGGCCAGCTTTTCCTCTTCCCTCATGTGGACTAAAGCCTCTTTTTCCTCCAGGCTTATTTTCTGATAGGGCATGGAGATTATGAAGGGCTGGAGATCTAAGCCAAATTTGCCTCCCCCTCCTTTTCCATAGCGTCCATAGACAAAGCCTGCCACCAGAATTGAAATTGCAACGGCTGAAATCCTTTTCAGCATTTTTTACCTCCTTGAAGTTTTTGGTCTTCTTATAAGCAATAAATGTGCCAGAACCCGATGCTGGGCTCTGGGCTTTTCAGAACACATTTGGTAATATTTTTCTGTGGCAAAAAATTCGCAGAAATTTGCGAAATATCGGATATTTGCGAGATCGAAGGCAGATAAAGGGCCATTGATGCGGATGTATCTGGCACATTTTTTGCTTTTAAAAGGTGAAATTTGATAAAGGAGGTTGAAGATGAGAAAATTGGCTTTAACTTTGGCAGTTATGGGATTGGCAGGGTTTTTACTGGCAGGAGACAAGGATAGGAATAAATCCGCCGTGAATACTACCAGAACTGCTACGGTGACCACCGGGAGCCAGGCAGATACATCTTCTTCTGTGATGTCCAATCAGATGCAGAGAAGGCAACAGAAGAAAATTATGCAGGGCAGAACGAGAAAAATGAACCGGGCTCAAAAAAAGGAGCAGAAAAGGAGTAATGCCCAGCGCTTAAATTCTTCCCTTGGGGCGCAGAACCGAAGGGGAATTAATGTTCAGGGCCGTGAAAAGGTCCAGAACCGTGGGAGACAAAGAAGTTTCGTTGACGAAGACGGGGACGGCATAAACGATTTAATGCAGGATGCCGACGGCGATGGAATACCTAACGGAAAGGATCCTGATTGGACATGCCCGGGTTGCCACTCCAAACAGCAGGCCCACATGGAAGAGGGAAGAATGCAGCACCGCCACGGTGAGCACCAGGGGATGCATAATCATGAATGCCCCCATTCAGGAGGTTCCATGGAACATCAGAAGAAATATGAGCAGAACGATCATTCAACCCACCACGAAAACAGGCACACCAACGACCGAAGGAATGATAAGCACAATGACCATAACAATCACAACGGAGGGAGCAACAACCACCATGGATAAAAGGAGGTCAGGTTCCGGAAAGGGGGGCTTTGCCCCCCTTCTTTTCTCACTTTTTGTAATATTAACTTCACTTCTACCTTTAAATTCTCAAGATTTTTCCATAGGTTTCTCCTATAATGGAACTGTAAGCTCTAACATTTTCAGCAATTATGAGAAGATAGGGGACTTCATAAACCGGGGCTGGCTGGATTTTTCCCTTTATCCGAGCAGGGAATTGGAGATTTACCTTTCCAGCGGTTATTCACTCTTTAAAGAGAATCATTATCTCAATTTTCTCACTCTTGAGATGGGGGGGGACTGGGTTAAATATTTGAAAGGAAGGAGTATGATTCACTTCAATGCGGGGATAAATCTTCAGAGATTTAAGTCAGATTATGATTATTACAACTATTATCAACCTTTCCTTCAGGGAGACTTTAAATACTATCTAAAAAATTCGCTGCTTTTCAGGGCTTCCTACAGCTTTGAATACACTAAGTTTGTTTATTTCCCGGATTATTCTAATCAGAAACATCGTCTTTTTCTTCAATTAAATAAATTTCTTCCCTTTGAAATGACCCTCAGGGGAGAAGCTGGGGCAAGGCTTAAGTTTTACACCAAAGACGGCTCCAGCATAAGGCAGATTTACGGAAGGATAAGGCTTTCTAAGGGGATAAGCTACAGGATAGGTCTTTCTGGAGAGCTTACCCTGAAGAAAAACTATGTTTCTGAATCTGTTCCCGGGAAAATAGAGGAAAACTTCTTCTTCAATACCCCTTTTTATGACGATTTTTCCTGGGATGGCTATTGGGGCTTTGTCCAGGCCAGGGCCATTCTGCTTTACGAGGTGGAATTTACCGCCAGGGCGAGTTATTACAAAAGGAGGTTTCCACGCATTCTTGCCCTGGACCTTGAGGGCAATCCCATTCAACCCTTGCAGGACAGGGAAGATTCTCTCCAGCAGATCAGCGTTTCCCTTAGGAGGAGATGGCCTTCCTTCCAGATTTCCCTCACTTACCTTTACAGAACCAATCTCTCCAACGATCCGTATTTCACTTTTTCAGACGGAATTTTCATGATAAGCACAGGTATTTTTGTTTATTAAAATGAAGATAAAGATAATAGGCCTTCTTCTCCCTGTCTTTTTGGTTTCGGCGATGGAAGAGGTTTGTTTTTTCTTTTCCCCCGATAAAAAGATGGTGATAGAAGGTAAAGTGGAAGGCGTAGAGAAGGCCCAGAAATTCTGCCGTTCTTTTCATTTCGTTGTTTTAAATGTGAAGGATGAAGCTGGCAGGGTTTTTAAGATTTATACTTCTCCCTTCTGGTTTTTCACCCAGAGGCCGGAGATAGGGGAAAAGGTAAAGATAAAAGGGGCCTACTGGGAGAAAAACAGGAGCTTCATCATTGCTGAGTGGATATACTTTAGAGGGGAGAAAATCTATTTAAGGGACGAAAGGGGTTTTCCCCTCTGGAGCCGCAGGAGGCGAGGGGGTAGACTGGCGAGGAGAAGGTCCGGGAAGCCATGGGGAAAAGAGCAATAATCCTTTTTTCTTTGCCCTTTATCTTTCTGGCAGGTTTTTATTTTTACTTTTTTTCTTATGTCAACTCCAGAAACCGCCAGAGGGTTATAATGCTCTCCTTGGCCCAGGCAAATCTTAACACGGTCTTTATAGAGGTGGCGGGAGGACATCTTCTGGAGGAAGGAGAGGAAAATTTAGAGAAATTCCTTACCCGCCTAATGAAGGACAAAAATGTCATTTATGTTGCTGTAGAAAAGAAGGGCAAGCTTATCTTCTGGGACAGCAAGTTTCCTGGCTATCTTCCCATAGAGAGGAAGCCGTCTCCCAGAATTTTTCCCTCCCCCATAGGCAGTATCTTGGAGATGAAGGGAGAGGTGGAGGATGGTGTATATGTATACTTGGGAATGGATTTTTCTCTCCTGGACGAGATAAAGAAAAGGTCCTTTACCAATTTCTTAATGGTTTTCACCATGCTCCTTCTTTTTTCGGCCTTTTCCATAGGTTACATTCTTTATGTAAATCGTCTTTATTCAAAAAAGGAAAAGGAGCTACTTCAGGAAAAACAGGAAAAGGAAAGATTCAAGGAGCTGACCCTTCTCGCATCCTCTCTTTCCCACGAACTTAAAAATCCCATAAACAATCTTTACCTTGCGCTTCAACTTCTTGAGAGAAAACTTCAAAAGCATGAGGAAAAGAAATACCTGGAGAGGATTCGTCAGGAGGCCAAACGGCTTTCCCAGACAGTGGAAACCCATCTTTCCCTGATAAAACTAAACCCTCAAATGAGAAGGGTCGGGCTGAGGGAGCTTATACCAGCGGAGGCTTCCTTAAATCTTCACTTGGATCTGGAGGAAGGCCTTGAGGTTAAAACTGACCCCAGGCTTTTCACACTTATCATCTCAAACATTTTGAGAAACTCCAGGGAAGCAGGGGCGAAGGAGGTGTGGGTCCGGACCCGGGGTCTTCGCCTGGAGTTTGAGGACGATGCAGGCGGGGTAAGCCCTCAGGAACTTGATTTGATCTTTAAACCCTTTTACTCCGGGAAAAGGGAAGGAACGGGTATAGGGCTTGCCCTGGTTAAAAGGGTGGCCGAAGCCCTCGGGATAAAAATATGGGCTGAGAACGGAGCCCATGGCCTTAAAATAATAATGGAGTTTGAAGATGAGGATATTGATAATTGAAGATGAAAGGCCAGCGGCCGAGGCCCTTAGAGAATTTCTTCTGTCCAGGGGAGACCAGGCGGAGGTAGCCGAAAGCGGGGCCCAGGGCATAGAAAAATTCAACCAGGACAGCTTTGATGTGGTTCTCCTGGACTGGAAGCTTCCCGATATGATAGGAGATGAGGTTTTTAGAGAGCTCAAGAGGATAAATCCCTTGGCCCTGGTGATATTCATTACAGCCTTCGCCATGGTGGAGAGAGCGGTGAAAGTCCTTAAGGAAGGAGCCTTCTATTATATGACCAAACCCATAGAATTGGATCAACTGGACCACCTTTTGAAGGAGGCGGAGGAGAAGATAAACTTAAGGAGAGAGGTGGAAGTCTTAAGGGAAGTCCTGGGGGAGAAGTATACCTTTGAAAACTTCGTGGCAAAGTCAAAGAAGATGCAGGAGGTCCTTTCCCTGGCGGTAAGGGCCGCCAGCTCCAATGCTACCATACTGATAACCGGGGAAAGCGGAACCGGCAAGGAGAGGATTGCCAGGATAATTCACCACGCCTCCCCCAGGTCTAAAGGCCCCTTCATAGCCGTTAACCTCGCCGCCATTCCGGAGACCCTGATAGAGAGCGAGCTTTTCGGTGCTGAGAGGGGGGCTTACACTGGAGCGGACAGGTCCAGACCGGGAAAATTTGAACTTGCTTCGGGGGGGACCCTTTTTTTAGACGAAATCTCCGAAATTCCCCCGGCAATCCAGGTTAAACTTCTGAGAGTCCTTCAGGAGAGGGAGCTCCAGAGGCTGGGCTCCTCAAGAACGATAAGGGTGGATGTAAGGATCATTTCCGCCACCAACAAAAACCTTCAGGAGCTTGTTGAAAAGGGAGAGTTCAGAAGCGATCTCTATTACCGCCTCAATGTAATAGAGATAAAACTGCCCCCTCTCAGGGAAAGGAGGGAGGAGATACCCGAGCTGGTAGGTCTTTTCATCAAGAAATTCTCCGCTTATAACGGGAAAGAGATAAAGGGTATAACCCGGGAAGCTCTGGATGCCCTTATGAAATACAGTTTCCCCGGAAACATCCGGGAGCTGGAAAACATGATAGAAAGGGCGGTGATTTTGACCCGGGGACAGTACATAGGGCTGGAAGACCTACCTCCCCACATTTTCCATAAAAAGCCTGGGGGAGGAAGCCTTCAGGAGAGACTACATCAGGAGGAAAGGAGGATAATAAGAGAGGCCCTGGAAGAAAGCGGCTGGAATCAGAGCGAAGCTGCCCGCCGCCTGGGAATTTCTGAAAGTACCTTACGCTACCGCATGAAAATCCTGGGCCTTAACAAGTCAAAAAAGGGTAGAAGTGCTTGAATTAGAGAGCCGATTTAGCGGAATCTTCTTCGCACCGGGGGCATTTCCCCGGTAATTTTAAACACCTCGCTCCTGGCCACTTCCTTTTCGCCGGAAATAATAGAAAGGGTTAAAAATCTTCCCAGCAGGCCCTTCCCCTCGCATCTTGCCGGGACTTCCCAGGTAATGGAACCTGAACTTAAGGGAACCTGCCCCAGCGTGCAGAGCAGCCTCCCGCCCTCCCACAGGGAAAGCTTCCCCTTCCCTTTTCCCAGAGCAGGCCAGGAGACGGTTAACCTTTCCCCTACCCTGTAGAGGGGGGAATCGGGTCTGAGGGAAATGGAGGGCAAGGGGATTTTCCTTAGATAAAATAAGGGGCTTCTTGCCTCCCCTCCCTTCCATACTGCCTTAAGAAAATACATGCCTTCATTAAGGCCACCGCAGAGGTTTCTTTTGGGTATCCAAAAGAAACTTTTATGGGTAAGATAAAGAGCTGAGGCTATCCTGCAGCTCTCCCCTAAGAATATGTCCAGTTTTACCGAGGTAGGGGAGTGAAAGCCCTTAAAATCCCACCTTATCTGGTAGGGGCCGTTTCCAATGTATAAAACTTCTCCCTTTTTTGGGTTTTCAAACCGGAGCTGAGCAGACAATAGTGTCAATCCCAGAAGAAGAAAGGCCGAAAACTTCACCTTTATATTTTAACACAGCCCCCTTTTTACATAAAATCCCTGTTGCCCTCAAAGCCAGGACCATAAAGAGATTAAACAACGCTCAGGAGTTTTTGCCCTATAACTTTGATGAACTTTTAACGGAGGTAGGTTCTTTCAAAAGGAGGTTAACCAAATGGCTGGTCTTCTACTCCCGCAGACCCACAGTCTCCCCTCTCTTCACTCCCCGATAAAATATCCCATGGAAGAAAAAAAATTTTCCCATATGTTATGGACCCATACATGGCCTTGACAGCCCGGATCCTATGGTGTAATTTATTCTGGAGATGAAAAGAGCAGGGGTTTTTATTCTTATTTTCCTGAACTTCGTGCTGTTTTTTCTTTTCTTTAAAAATTTTTTAAAACTCCATTCTGAAAGCAAATTCAAGGTTAAATTATTAAGGTTCTACAGGACCGCCTTTCCCGTGGATGTGGACGGCGATGGAAGGAAGGAACTTCTGGTAAAAAGCGATTACCCCATGATAAAGGGGAAGGCGGAGTGTACGGTTTTTAAGCCCTTCGTGGAGAAAAGCGTGGGGGAGTTCTTCGGAGAATTTCTCTTCCCCAGGGGATTTCTTTACATAGGGAGCCTGGAGGAGAACGGAAGGATACTATACAAGTTCGTTGGAAAGGAAGGGAAGGACATAGGGGAGATAGTCACTACCAATCAGGGGAAGGTCTTGAGGAGGAGGAAGTTTGAAACCCCGGAAGGGTTTGACGAGTACTTTCCCTTCTCCCCCGCATGGTGGTGGACCTGGACGGAGACGGGAGGATGGAACTCATCGGAGGATATTCCAATACCTACGGTCCCTATCCCAGAGGCCTCGTTGCCTTTGACCTTGAATCGGGTAAATTTCTATGGGACTACAGGTTGGGTCCTATCCCCGCCCCTCCCATAATAGTTGAAGACCTGAACGGGGACGGAAAAAAGGAAATAATTTTCGGGACCGCAGCCGTCAACAATGGGGTTGAATGCAACGGAATGCCTGACGACCAGAGCTACCTCATAGCCCTTGACTGGAGGGGCAGGGAGATGTGGAAGAGGCTTCTGGGAGGATGGTATACCACCATATTCACCTCCTACGGTGACCTCAACGGTGACGGTAAACCGGAGATCGTGGCCACCAAAGAAGTTCACAGAGCGAGGGAAAAGGAGAGCGGGGAGATTTGGATATTTGACCTTCAGGGGAACCTGCTCAGGGAAAAG
>JALSNJ010000041.1 GCA_026987025.1 Candidatus Aminicenantota bacterium
AACCCCAACATAAAGGGGCTCGCCCACCCATGAGCTTCTCTTCCCTTCCCTATTTTCTTTTGTCTCCTGCTGAATACGCATCTTACTCCTCCTTTTTTTCTAAATTTACCACCCCGATGCTTTCCTAAAGGTGTCACCAATTGGTAAATTTAGGGCGGGCGGTTAAAAGGGGGTTTGTCCCCAATTTGGGGAAGATGGGGGAAATGGAGTAAAACATGGAATATAGTTTTTTCCGTGAGGCAACAAGCCCATAATGTATAATATAATGATGGACTTGCTGAAATACATTAAGGTTCATGTGAGGTTTGAGGGCCTGCAGCCGCCCATCACCACCCCCTATGTGGGAACCATGCTCAGGGGAGCTTTAGGATATTCCCTCAAGAGGTTATTCTGTATTTTCAAAAAAAGGGGTTGCAATTCCTGTCCCCTGAAGGAATTTTGTTTTTATTACAAAATTTTTGAAACCCCGGCTCCGGAAGATTCCGGATTTTCGGCCGATTACCTTCCCCACCCCTTCCTTCTCTCCCCCCTTCCCTGGAGATATGAAAATTCCCCCTCCATTGACTTTGACTTCCTTCTATTGGGAGATTTTACCCGCTATTTTCCTTATTTTTTAAGAGCTTTTATCCAGATGGGAGAATGGGGCCTCGGGGGAAAACGCTCGCATCCGCGAAGAATTCTGGTCATGGAAAAGGGGAAGGTTCTGTTTTCTTCCACGGAAGAGGATTTTAAAAATCCTGAGATAAGAACCATGAGGCTTGAGGACTGTCCCAGCAGGAAAGAGATTACCCTTGAAATTCTAACTCCCTTAAAAATTAAAGAAAGGGGTAGGGTGGTCTTTCCCCCGAATTTTCCCATTTTAATGAGGAGCATATTCCGAAGGCTGAGCCTTTTATCCCATTTCTTTGAGGGAAAGGACCTGGATGTGGACTTCAAGGAACTTCTCCGTAGGGCAGAGGGGGTTAATCTGGTGGAGTGGGAGGGCAGGAGGGTTGGGGTGAAAAGGTTTTCCACCAGGAAGAAGCAAAAAATAACCCTGCTGGGATTTACCGGGAGGTTAAAATTTAAAGGGGACCTTTCTCCCTTCCTTCCCTGGCTGAAGGCAGGGGAAGAATTCCACGCGGGCAAAAACACCTCCTTTGGCTTCGGGAAGTTCAGAATGATTTGACAAAATTCCGAAAATAGTTTAATCTTTAAGGGAAAATTGTTTAAGGAGGAGTTCATGAGTAAAGCCAGGATAGGCGACAGGGTAAGGGTGCATTACAGGGGAACCCTTGAGGACGGGTCGGTCTTTGACTCCACCGAGGGGGGCCAGCCCCTGGAGTTCGTCATAGGAAGCGGTGAGATAATAGGGGCCTTTGAAGATAATATAGTGGGGATGGAGGAAGGCGAGAGGAAGACCTTCACCATAAAAGCAGAGGATGCCTACGGTCCCCACAGGGAGGAACTGGTGCTGGAGGTGGGAAAGGAGGAGTTCCCGCCAGACATAAAACCCCACGAGGGCCAGCAACTCCAGCTCACCCAACCGGACGGCCACAGCTTCATAGTAACCGTAAAGGAGGTCAGGGAAAACTCGGTGGTCCTGGACGCCAACCATCCCTTAGCAGGAAAGGACCTTATTTTTGAGGTGGAGCTGGTGGAGATTGTGCAGGAGGAACCTCAGGGGTAGAGGAGAACATCTCCTTTTCTATTTCCCTGAGCATTTTTTCAAATTCCCGCCGGGCCCTTTCCACAATTCTTAGATATTGACCTTCAGCCCTGGAGTATTCCTCCCCCAGCTGTCTCAATTTTTCCCTGCCCGGATAGGGGACGGGTATCTCCTCCAGGTCCCTGGGGGATAGGTTTAGAAGAGGGCCGCTCCTTCTTATCCCCTCAATGAGGGACCTTCCTATTTCTGTGGAGAAGAAGAACCTGAGAAGGCAGGATGGATAATCCTCAGGTCTTATTACTATAACCGAATCCGATGGCAGTATTTTTTCCTCGGTTCCGGGAACCTCCGCCACCTTGAAAACAGTGCCCCTGGCTGCAATGACCAGGTCTCCTTCCCTTAAGGGCTCGTAGCCCCTTCCCTCTTCAATTCCTATTTCAGGGAGATTTTCCACCCTGAGAAACCCTCCTTCTATGTTTCCCACCCCCACCAATTTATACCCCTTCCCACCCTTCCTTTTTCTAAGGAAGTATCCCCTCCACACCTCCGCCACATCCCCAAGTCTCAGGGAGGGAATGCGGGCAAAGAGTTCCCTTGCCGCCTCCCTGGCAGGGGAAAAGAGGAGGGAAGGGGACCAAAGGGGAAGGTCCAGGAGAAGCGAAAGGGGAACTTTCCCTTGGCCCTCAGGACTTTCTATATAAACCTCCTTGAAATTCCCCTTCTCCGCCACCAGGATGGCCCCTGGACCGGACAGGAAAATGATTTTCACCACCGGAAATCGGGCCAGTTCCCTTTTTCCCAGGGCATAGGAAGGGGAGGAAAGGAGCTTGGCGGGAAGCACCACCACCGCCCTTTTGACCCCTGCCTTCAGAAATCTTATAAGTTGACCCATGAGCCTTATTCCCAGCCTTAGCCTTCCGCCCACCAGGGAAAGGAGAATCTCGTCCCCAGAGCCCGGGGAGTAGTTACCTTCCACCCTCACCCCAGGTTTATCTTTGAGGATGTATTTGAAAAAGAAAGAAAAATCCTCTCTGGATGGATGAAGGCGGACCCCAGGAAACCTCATCTCTTCCAGAATACAGGGGAGAAATTTCTCCGCCCCCACTATGTGGAGGGGAGCTTTTCCCGAAACCTCCTTAAAAGCTCTTCTGCAGGCTTCTTCCGGGAGGAAGTTCTGGGGATAAAAGGTCCACTTAAGCAATTCCTTAACGAAGGAGGAGGCGTCGGGATATTTTGTGAAAATGGAAAAAACCTCCTGAAAAAAGGTGGCTTCCCCTGGAAAATGTCTAAATATGAATTGTCTCTGTTCCTGGCTGGCCCTTTTCATAAATTGGAAGAGCCTGGGGGCATTTTCGGGGAGGGACGCAGTTTTGAGGAGGGAGGGCTCCTCCCTTTCAAGGAGTCTTCTTGTGGCGTCCATTCTCACCACTTCACATAGGTAATTCCCCAGGGAATCTCCGAAGGGCCTGAGCTTCTCAAGGAATTCTTTTATATCCTTTCTGGCCATGAAACCTCCAGATATAATTTTACCACAAGCAATATTTTTTGGGTATTTTAATACATAAAATATTGACAAAAGAAAAGAAGTTTAGTATAATATAACAAAAAAGGAGGAATAATGAGAGAGGAAGAACTTGAAAGAGAGAAGGAAAAGACGGAACTGGCCAAGAGGCTTCTTGATAGGTTAAAGCCCTTTGGAAGGTGGCGGGAAAGCCTGCTCTGTGAGATGATAAGGATGGACGCTACCCGTAGGCTTATAAGAGAAAGGGAACCTGAACTGCTGAAGCGGAGGGGAAAAGAGGCTTCGGAAAGGATCTACCAGTACATGAAGGAGGCCTCGGAAAGATACAGGGATTATATTTGCAGACCCTTTCCCGGCGACAGGGAATTTTTCTACTCCCTCTTCGTAATTTTTGAAAGGTTCTCTTCGCTCAGGGATTTTATAGAGGTCTCTTCCCTGGAACTGGATCTTTCCATAGAGCGTCTTCCCCGGGAAGTTTACAGTAAGGCCCTGGAGAAGACCGCCGGGGATGGGAGCCTTCACATTTATCCTGCCGGGGAATTTTTGGAGTTTTTCCTGGAATGTGGAGATTTTATCTGCTCCCGGGAAATTCGCCTGTATCCTGAAGACGACTCCCTGAAGAGATTGCTGGGCTATCTGGTAAGCGACTGTCCGGGGGCAGAAATAAAGGAATGGCCCCCTGAGGTCAGGGCATCTGATTTTGTCCTGGGAAAATTTGACGGGAAAAACATCCTTTCCGCCCTGGAGATTTTGCCCTCCCTGGGAAAGGGTGGAAAACTGGTGGCCGTTCTCCCCATGAAAATTCTACGCCTTCCCGAGGCCCTCCCTTTAAGGAAGGAAATGCTGGGAATGGGCATAGAGAGAATCGTGTTCCCCGTCCAGAGGTTTCCCGAAACTCATGCCATAGTGGTTTTCAACTGGGAGCATCCCGGGGAGGAGGTGATGGTAGAGACCTGCCAGGGGGAGAGGAAATTTCCCTATCATCTTCTGGGCGAGGTCTCTGCCTGGAATCCGGAGATACTGCTTTTCCCTGATCTAAAGACCCTGGAGAAGTTTTTTGTCTATACTCCCAGGATAACCTTAGGAGATGTAGCCGCTGTCGAATATTTCTTCTGGTGGAGCATTGATTACAGAAGAGCCTGTCCCGTAAACAGGGTGATTTTCTCCGACGATGTGGTGGACGGGGTAATAGAGGTGGAGAGCCTTCGTGGTCTTCCTCCTGAGCAGGAGAAAGAACTCATAACCGCCGAAGCCGGAGACTTGATAATTTCCCAGAGGAAGGGAAGGTTCAGGGTGGGGGAGGTAGGTCCCTGGGAGGGTAAAGTATTCTTCGCAGGCCCCGGGATTATAATAAAGCCGTATCGTTTCCTCAAAAGAAAATATCCCTTTAAATTTCTGAGGCTATTTCTGGAAAGCGGTCTTGGAAAGGCCCTCCTGGGGTCCTGTCTTACCTCTAAGGTTGTGCATGAAATGTCCGAGCAGGCCTTAAAAAAGATTCCCATTCCCGATGTCGGAGAGGAAGAGGAAATAAACCGGCTGGTCTCAGCCCTGGACGAAGAGAGGGTGCAGGCGGAGGAAAGGGCACGGGAGAGGAAGGAAAAAATCCTGGAAAACCTTCTCGGATGGCAGAGATGAAAGAACCGCAACATCTCAGGGAATGTGGTCTTCTGACCACGATGGGCGGTGGCCCTCGGCTTAAGGATCTCCCTTAACCTGATGTTCTTCGGAGAATCTAAAAAGAATGGTGTAAGGGCCATTGCCATTTCCCATATGTTATAACTTATACACTCCCTTGACTTTTTCAGGAGCCGATTCTATTAATTAAAATTATGAAAAAACAGGAATTAGATGGACCAAAGATGGAGGAAAAATTAACAACTTCTAAAGGCGAAGAAGGAATGGAAGAGAAAAACCCTTCCCCCCCGGAAAAAACGGCCCTTAAAACGAAAATAACGGCTTCTTTCTCCAGGAAAATTCCCCTTAGACTCTTTGCTGTGGTGGTTTTAGCCCTTATTCTCTACCCCAGGGCTCTCAACCTTCCCCGGAAGAAGCCCTCCCTTCTTTCCAGGGCAGCCTCCCTGGTGACGGCGTCCGCCTCCTGGGTATCCTCCACGGGCCTTTGGACCAGGGACACCATGACCTATGCAGGAGAGGACCCTGCCAGGGAGTTCACCAGGACGGACCCTCCGGGGGCCTCTTGGTGGTGCAGGAGACAGGCCCAGAGCCTTGAGGTGGGCCTGAGGCTCGGTCCCCTCTCTTTGAGGTACGGGCTGTGGAAGGAGAGGCTCTCTCCCACGGAGGAGAGGCTCACCCTGGTGAACACCTCCAGGGAGCTTTACGACGTGAAGGTATCGGTTCCCACCACGGGGCTGGAGGTGGAGGCGGAGTACCTGAACCTGGAGCTTCAACCCCTGCGGGGATGGAAGGTCAGCCCCTACGGGGCGGTGATATACCCCCTGAGGGTAAGGGCCAGGACCCTGGACTACAGCTCCCGGCCCCTCTACGAACTCGTCTCTCCCAGGAACCAGAAGATGCAGAAGATCCTCGTTCAGGAATACTCCCACATGTCCATCCCCGCCAGGATGAAGCTGGGCTGGGAGGTGGGCCTGGGCTTTAAGATATGGAAAAGGGCAAGGGCAAGGGTTTACCTGAGGGGGATGCCCCTGAGCTGGGACCTCTTCTACCTGAGCTTCAGCCACGAGCCCTACATGGCGGGGGCATCCATAGGACTTTATTGAGGAGGGAGCAATGAGAAAAGCGGCATTGCTTCTTTTGCTGGCCTGGTTTCTGTCTTCGGGGGCTCTTCCTCCGGACGTGGGGACAGCCTCCAGGGAGGGCCTGCTCCACCTTACCAGGGTAAGGAGCGGATGGGATTCGCCGTCCAGGGCCACCATCCCCACCGTGGCCTGGGTGGTTAAAAAGACCTACGGCAGGGAGGCCCTGAGCGTATGGCCCGTGGTGGGGGCCGGGGGAAGACTGACCGCCTACGCCATAACCCTGCAGGCTCCCCCGCCCCAGGAAAACACCGCCCACGGCCTTCTTCCCGTAAGGGGGGTTCTGCTTTCGGCCAGCATGGAGGAGCCTCCCTTCCTGGCGGAGTTTTCCGTCCCCGTGGAGGCCCTTTTCTCCTGCGGCAGCCCCTCGGAGATAGTCCTGGTAAGGCGCTTTGCCCTGGTTTCCCGCTGCCGGGGGGAGTACTACGTGGGGAAGAAGAAGCTCTCCCCCCAATGGGTGGAGAGGTTCGCCTTAAGGAGCGGGCTTAAAGATAAGGGAAATTTCAAAGTTTCCCGGGGCTGGGTCTCCGCCCTGGCAGGGAGCCTTTCTAATGGAAAGGTCCTGGCCATAGCGGAGTTCGACTCCATCTGGCCCATAGACCACAACAGAACCTGGAAGGTGCCGGCCATGGTGGAGGGGAAAACCCCGCAGAAGATAATCCACGACCACAGCGACTACTGCTACTACGGTTACTACGGGGCGGACCTCGCCATAGTGGGGACCCTTTCCTCTGCGGCCTGGCTCCGCTGGGGAGGGAAGCCCTACGGGTTCAGGGGACCCGTTTACCTGCAGTGGTACGACTGGAAAAACGGAGAGGATAACACGGACATAAACGCCCCCTTCCTCACCAGGACCTTCTACTGCACCTGGTGGGTCCCCATGGGGGTTTACACGGACGAGCTTGACAGCTGGTCGAGCTGTGAGAGGGCTCTCAAGAGCGACCCCCTCTGGTATCACGGGCGTCTCCTTCCTGCCTTCAAGACCACGGTGGTTTCGGACCTCTACTGGAGGTTTGCCGAGAGGAACCGCAGCTTTTATTATTCGGACCACAGGTGGTACAGAACCTACGAGGAGGTCGTCATCCCCTTCGTGACCTCCTTCGGGGGAAGGTTCGTCTACGAGACCTACTCCAGGCCCCCCTTCGTCATAGAGGTGGGAAGGGAGGCGGCCCGGAGGGCGTGGTTCCACTACTTCAAGGAAAGGATCACAAGGCAGGGCTTTTACTTCGACAGCAGCTGGCCCGACAAAAGCCCCTTAGGATACCCCGGGGTGGTGGAGCCCGGAGTCCAGGTGGTGGGATGGGACGAGGGGAAGGGGCTGGTGGGGACCTTCATGCCCGAGGGGTGGGTGGTCTATGCGGGCCCCAACGGGGGCTTCGTTCTTCCCCCGGGTATAAGCTGGATAGGGGCTGAGTTTGTGGGAGGCTACCCCGGCTGGCTCTTTCCTCCCCGGGAGTTTTCCGACACTCCACCCTCGGTCTACTTTCCCACCAGGGCCCTCGTCTACGAGGGCGAGAGGCTCAGGATAGTGGCCGACGGGCACTGGGACCGGGAGGGGGAG
>JALSNJ010000042.1 GCA_026987025.1 Candidatus Aminicenantota bacterium
AACTATGGAGGTGGCCAGTATTCCTATGACCAACCCTACCAAGGGATTGGAGGTCACCCGAAAGAGGCTCCTGGCAAAGCCCTTGCCCAGAAACTTAAAGCCTTCTCCTATGAGTTCAACGGATACGAAGAAAAGATAAAGGAAGGCCAGAAGAAGGAGGAGGTCAAAAACCCATCTGTAATTCCTTTCCTTTTCCATGAGGGGAAAATTTAACCCAAAATTTCTCCAAAGTCAAACCTTTAAGGTAAATGGGCCAGGTTTCTGGCCCTGGCCACCAGGTCCTTTACCCTAGACATGTTCCTTCCCCCTGGGCAGTCGTCCAGCTCCAGGTCCAGAGACCTGCCCTGGATTCCTGCCAGTTGAAGTGCCCAGCAGTCTGCATAATGGGGATATACAAATCCCCCTCCCCCCACCAGCACCATAGGAAGCTCATACTTGTAGCGAATCTCCCCCAGCGCCTCCCCCAGTTTAAGATAACCCCTCTTGCTTATGGAAAGGTTCGCCACATAACAGGAACAGTGACCGTCTACCCCCATTTCCACTATCAGAAAATCGGGCCTGTGCTTTTCTATAAGGGGAGGTACTATTCGGGAAAAGGCGTATAGGACCTCCTCGGCTCCGGAAAGGGGAGGAAGGGGAAGGTTCAGGTTAGTTTCGTGGGTTTCCTCCAAGTGCCCGGTAAGGTAGGGGTAAAGGGTGGAGGGGTCCTGGTGGAAGGACACGGTTAAAACCCCGGGATCGCTTCCATAAACCCTCTGAATGCCGTCCCCGTGATGAGCGTCGTAGTCCACTATCATAACCCTCGCGCCTTTTTTCTTCAGCCTGGCTATGGCCACTCCGGTGTCGGAAAAGATGCAAAAACCTCTGCCCGTTTCAGGAAAGGCATGATGCCATCCTCCGGCCAGATTCACACCTACGCCCTCCTGCTCCGCCAGTTCCAGGGCCTTCAGGGTGGCCCCCACCGACCAGGAGGCTGCTTCAAATACACCTTTAAAGCCAGGGGTGTCCGGGGATATGTCCGGCCAGCCTCTTTTGCTTATCTCCTTTACCTTTTCCACATATTCCCGGGTATGGAAAAGAAGAAGGTCCTCTTCGGAGGCCATGGGGAAGTCCTCCAGCTCAAATTCTAGGCCCAGCTCCCTGAACCTCCTTACAGCCCTTTTATACCTGTCACCCCTCATGGGGTGAGAATCCCCCAGGTGAAGAAGGGAGAGATTTTCGCTAAAGGCGATCTTCATCTTAACCTCCGTGATAAAATTTTATTTCAAAAGGAGGTAAAATGAGCAGTCTTACCCTGGAAATAGGAAGCGACGACGGCAAGAACATATTTTCGGGTCATCTGGGCGATTCCCAAAGGTTTTACATTTATCGGATGGCAGAAGACGGCCACCGGGAGCTACTTCGGGTGGTGGAGAATTCATCTCCGCAGGAGAAGGAGCACGGAGGAGAAGGAAAGATGAAGGCCATTCTTTCCCTCCTGGGGGAAATAGACCTCATGGTTGCCAGGAAAAACAGCCCCAATTTCCGGAGAATAGCAGCCTCCAGGCCCATTCAGCCAGTAAGGGTAAGGGTGCAGACCATAGAGGAGGCCTTAGAACTGGTTAAGAAGAACTTTTCCTTCTTGGCAGAACTCGTGCGCAGAAGAAAAGCC
>JALSNJ010000043.1 GCA_026987025.1 Candidatus Aminicenantota bacterium
GGGGTTGAGTGCAACGGAATGCCTGACGACCAGAGCTACCTCATAGCCCTTGACTGGAGGGGCAGGGAGATGTGGAAGAGGCTTCTGGGAGGATGGTACACCACCATATTCACCTCCTACGGTGACCTCAACGGTGACGGTAAACCGGAGATCGTGGCCACCAAAGAAGTTCACAGAGCGAGGGAAAAGGAGAGCGGGGAGATCTGGATATTTGACCTTCAGGGGAACCTGCTCAGGGAAAAGGCCGAGGACCTTTCCTTCTCCTATCCGCAGATCGTAAAGTGGAGGGGCAGGAATTTTATATATGTGGGGGACTCCAGCGGAAGGGTAAGGATTTTTGACGATAAACTTAGGGTCAGTGGGGAAATAAACCTGGGAAAACCCACCGTTGTAGTGAAGGCCGGTGAAAGGTGGCCCATGGTTCTGGCCTCCACCTCTGAGAGGCTCTACTTCTTGAGCAAAGACCTCAGGAGGGTTCTCTATTCCTTTGAATACAGGGATAAGTTCAAATTCGTCGGCCTGAACCTTTAT
Source organism: Candidatus Aminicenantota bacterium (assembly GCA_026987025.1). Classification (GTDB taxonomy): domain Bacteria; phylum Acidobacteriota; class Aminicenantia; order S016-38; family S016-38; genus JALSNJ01. The sequence goes on from JALSNJ010000043.1 coordinate 532, forward strand.
GCACCCAACAGAATAAAGTTCTTTGACTTCAGCGATGCCGAAGGTTTAAAGGGAATTTTGCTGGCCGACTACATCTACGAAGTGAGGTATGCGGTCCCTTCCTGGACTTCCTATTTAAAGACCTTATTTAAATGGCCTATTTATGTCTATATTCTCCTGCTCCTTGGGGTTAACCTTTTGTTTATAATTTCCGGGGGCTCTCAGGCCAAGGAGGTGGAAAGGGGCAGCGAGACAGAAGAGGCGCTTCAGGAAATGGCCCACAAATTAAAAACTCCCATGACAATTCTTATATGGAGCGTAGAAAAATTGAAGAAGGACCTTAAAGAAAACAAAGTTGAGCCTGAACTTCTGGATTCCATCATGGACGAAATAGAGGTTCTGGATTCCGGGGTTAAAAACATAGTCAGGCTGGCATCCCTCAGGACCCTGAAAAAGGAGACCTTCAACATCTCCGCTTTGCTGGAGAGCCTCGTTTCCAGATACAGACAGGCTGCTCCTCCCGATATCATGTTCAAGCTGGAAATAGAGGAAAATGTCTTCATCTACGGAAACAAGGAGGCCATGGAGGAGGCGCTGGCGAACCTTCTGGACAACGCCGTGGAGGCCATAGAAGACGGGGGAAAGATTATGGTGAGCCTTTACACGAGGCTTAGCCTTTCCCGGGGCAAGAAGGCGATTATAGAGATCACGGATACGGGGCCTGGGATAAGGAAAGAACACCTCCAGAAGATCTTCAAGCCCAATTTTTCAACCAAGAAGAGCATGGGCATAGGCCTTACCATAACTAAAAGGGTCATTGAAATTCACGGTGGTAAAATAGAGGTTCAAACTAAGCTGGGTTTCGGGACCAAGTTTACCGTAACCCTTCCTTCCCTGGAGATAAAAAATGGCAGAGGAAAAGATACTGATAGCCGATAACGAGAGGAAGTTAGTTTTTCTTCTTTCGGGCTTCCTCCAGGAAGAGGGCTACGAAGCCCTGACTGCCCATAGTCCGGAGGAGGCATACGAAAAGTTCAGCCAGGAGAAGGTGGACGCGGTTTTGTTGGATCTGGTCTTTGATGATTCTAAAAGGGACTCTCCCGAAGGCGTTGAGGTTTTGAAGAAGATGAAGGAACTTCGCCCTGATGTGCCGGTTATAATACTGACCGGGCACGGGACGATTTCCAGGGCGGTGGAATGCATAAAATTAGGGGCCTACGACTTTGTAGAAAAGCCAGTAAGAAAGGAGAAAATCCTTGTGGTCCTTAAAAATGCCCTGCGGGAATCCCTACTCAAGGAGGAACGCAACTTTCTCATAGAGCAGATCCGGGAGGAGTATGTTCTTGTTGGCAATTCTCCGCAAATAGAAAGGATAAGAAGACAAATAGAAAAGTTTTCTAAGGTGGATTCCCCGGTTCTCATAGAGGGACCCAGCGGTACCGGAAAAGAGCTGGTAGCCCGGCTCATTCACCTGAAAAGCAAAAGGGCCTCCCGTCCTTTCATTGCAGTTAACTGCTCTGCCATTCCTGACGATTTAATAGAGAGCGAGCTCTTCGGTTACGAAAAAGGGGCCTTCACAGGAGCCTACAAGGAAAAACCTGGAATGTTTGAACTGGCCCATGGAGGAACCCTTTTCTTAGACGAAATATCCGAAGCAGCCCCGAGATTCCAGGCAAAGGTTCTAAGAATAGTGGAGGATGGATTCGTTCAGAGATTGGGGTCTACGAAGAAAAGGAAGGTGGATGTAAGGATAATCTCTGCCACCAATAAACCCCTGAAGAAGCTGGCGGCGGAGGGAAAGTTCAGGGAGGACCTTTTTTACCGTCTTCAGGTTTTAGTGATAGAAATTCCCCCTCTTTCAGAGCGGCCCCAGGACATACTTCCCCTTTTAGATTACTACATGGAGAGGATTTTGCGGGAGAAGAGGCTGGAAAGGAAAAAGTTCAGTCCTGAAGCCCTTTCCCTCCTTTTATCTTACAGTTGGCCTGGAAATGTGAGGGAGCTGAAAAACCTCCTGGAAAAGGCTCTGATAATGACCGAGGGCGAGGTAATAAATCCCGAGGACCTGGAACCCTTTCTGGAAGAAGGTCCACAGGGTGGAATTCCGGGGACCCTCAAGGAGGCTGTGGAACTTGTGGAAAGGAGGAGATTGAAGGAGGAGCTTGAGAGGAACAACTGGAACTACACTCTGACGGCCAGGCCTCTGGGAATTTCCAGAGCCACCCTTTTCAACAAAATCCGCAAGTATAAAATTAAAAAGCCAAAACAGCAATAGTATAAGAATCCGGACTGCCGGTTCAGTTTTTTAGATAGGTTTGAGACTTCGCCTCCAGAAGACCCCTTTCCCCTCTTGAAGCTTTATTTCAAGATTTGGCAAAGAATTTGCTTGCAAATCTTACAGGATAAAAAAGGAGGTTCAATGTGGACTACTGGTTTAAAGCGATTCGCAAGTATGGGGTCTTTAGAGGGAGGGCATGTCGCAAGGAATACTGGATGTTTTTTTTGTTTAATCTTATATTTCAGGCGGTGGCCATCGCCCTTGACAACGCCCTGGGCATAGTATTTGTTAAAGGGAGGATTTACGGCCCAATATATGTTCTTTATTCCCTCTTTATTCTCATTCCCGGACTTGCCATTACGGTAAGAAGGTTTCACGATACCGACCACAGCGGCTGGTGGCTGCTTTTAGCTCTAATACCTCTGGTTAACCTGATCTTCGGGATAATTTTTCTTATATGGCTTATCAGGGACGGAACTCCTGGAGAAAACAAATACGGCCCAAATCCCAAGGAAGTGGGGGAGTGTTGAGGCTGAAATAATATAGACAAGTAGATGGTAAAGCCGAGGATGTTCCCAGAAATTTTATTTATCCTTTGTTTTAGTAGCCTCGTTCATTAATAACCAGCGAAAGCGTCCTAAAGTAAAGCAAGCGATAAAAGAAAGAATATATCTCTTTAGGCCTTGTTTAAATCAAAGGGCTCCTCTTAGGATTTACATTGAAACTTTAAACTCAAAGACAGTTTTGAATTGTGGAGGAAATGCAAGAGGTTGAACTGTAAAGATTTATAGGGTCGCAGGTTTTTTTGGCCCCAAACAGGAAATGGAGTTTTCAGGGCCTGAAGGAGGGTATTATTTAAAAGATTTAACCCATTAGTTCGTAATATATAATAAATATCCCTTTGATATGTCCCATTTTTGGAGAAATTTAGTTGGGGAGCAGTATACCTCTTCCTAAGTTGGTTTGCAGATTTCTATGAGTTATCTTCATCCAAAAACTTCTTCAGCCATGGTCCCAGGCCGTATATGAGAAACATTATGTAAAGCACCTGCAATAGAGGTTTGAAAGAAAGGGCAAAAACTGTGAGGGGGTTGAACATCGTGGCTGCCACGCTTAAGGAAATTGCCTGGGAGCTTGCGGTGGCCCCCAGTATGAGAACCATTCCCTGAGCGTATTTAAATTTCAAAATCCTTGCAGCCATGAGAGAAAGAACCGTTTGGACGAGATAATAGATAATCAATCCTGCGAGTACGATGAGAAATATAATCGGTCTTGAAAGAACGATCCTTGAAACCTTGGCGACGGAGAAAAAGACTATGATTAAAATTCCCGTGGCCGAAATTCCGGGGAAGAATTTCCGCATCTCCATAAAATATTCCGTTCCCTTCTTTTTGATTATCGCTTTCCTTGTGAACAGCCCCAGTATTAAAGGCACGAGAATGTACAATAGAAGAATTATTACGAGGGTTTTTAATTTAAATGAAACGAAAATGCCTCCGCTTAACTTTAGAAGGAAGGGAGAGATGAGGGGGATGAGAAGAAGGCCAGCTACTGCTATAAAAAGAGCGTCTTCAACGCTTGCATCCGCAATTCCGCTCCATCCAATAAGCATATTTGAACATGGAATCGCACCCACCATCACCATAGCAAATGCTATGTCAGGGTATGGTTTCAAAATGGTTCTTGATACAAAAAACGCGGTAAGGGATGCCACGAAATAAGCAAATGTAAGGGTGGAGATTATCAACTTGAAATTTCTGCTAGCCTTTTTGACTTTTTCTACAACCATTCCTGTGAGCATGGGATAAAGCATTATGGAAACAGCCAGGACGCTTATGGGTTTAATGTTCATGGCCCTAAAATCCACAAAATAACCAAAGACCAGAGCGATAACAAGATCAATAAAAACATACAGGTAAAGTTTGTTCTTGAGGTTCATTAGTATATTTCTCATTCTAACCTCCAAACTCCGCAGCGGTCAGTTCCTCAGGGTTTTTACACACCACTGGAAAATCATTTTCCCACATGTGTCAAGCCTACAATATATTTTAGAGTAGGGGAATTGGAGCTCATCATTGAGGTTGAGGTGGCTTCAGGACATTCAGGGCCTCAGGAGAGCCTCTATCGGAAGAGGGGGAGTCCCTCGGCAATTCCTGGCCCGGTGCTGCTTCCCTTTTTCTCAGCCCTCCTCTTTACCTGCTCTATGAAGGCGTCCAGGGAGGTTCTGAGGGATGGATGCTCGGCCCCTGTGTAAACCAGGGTTATTATGGGAAGGCCCTGGTAGTCCCTCTTTATCTTCTCCACGATAGCCGCCGAGGCCGTCCCTATCATGCAGTTGAAGCACATGGCGTTTATTACCCCGTCAGCTCCTCCCCGGGCAAAGTCCACTATTTTTGCGATGTTCAGGAGGAGTATCTCGTTTTCCTCGTTCCACATGTAGGGGGAGGCCAGCTTAAGGACTTCTCTGTATCCTGGCTCCCTGAACCTTTCTATTTTTCCGGAAATGGCCCTTCGTATTTTCCAGACCTCCACGGCCCTTTTAAGCAGGAGGCCACCAGAAATTATCGTCCCCGCCAGGTTAAAGGAAGAGAGGTTTTCCATGAAGGCCCTGGATATCCCGAAGTCTATGATGTCCACCTCAAAGGGAGAGGGCCAGACCTCCAGACCCTTGTCCTCTAAGTACCTGAACAGGTCGTGGTTGGCGTAGGGATTGGCCCTGGTGTAAATGTCGCCGGCTATCCCCACCAGGGGCCTTCGGGAAACCTCCCGCTTTTTTATCCTGTTCAACCTTTTCAGGCCTTCCTTCAGGACTGAGGTTATCTCCCCCCTTTCTATGGCGCCTTCTATCCTCAGGAGGTTTTCCCGATGGAGCCTGTCGGTGGTTCCCTTCTTTTCTTCGTAGGGGCGAACCTGACAGGCGGCCTTTACCAGAAGGTCTATGGAAAACACACCCTTGTAGAACCTTTCGGCCCCCTCCATCCCCACTAAATTTATGAAGTCCTCGGTGTAGGGAGTGTAAACATGGATGTTTTCTATTCCCTGATTTTTCAGCAAAAGCCTCATTCCGTTTCCGTACTGGTTTAAAAGGCAGGGGATTTTGGTCCCCGGGAAGAAGTAAACGGCCTTTCCCTTTTCCTTTCTGCTGAGCTTTATCAGGTCTCCCAGAAGCTCGGCGTAGGCGTGACATTCCTTGCCCGAGGAATAAAATTCCCCCAGCCTGCGGGTTTCTTCGTCCGGGGGATGAAGGACCTCCGCATCGTACCCTGCGAACTTTAGGGCCCCGCTGAAGGCGTAGGCGTGGTCCGCAAAGTAGGGGAGGTATATTTTTCTTCCCTTTAACTTCTGCCAGGGGCCCTCCTCTTTCTTTTTCACAAAGAGCCTCCTTTCCTTTTCCCCTGCCTCCAGCCTATCTAAGAAGGCCTCCAGTCTCGTTATAAGGCCTGCCTCTCCCCTGTGTTCGTCAAATTCTAAGAAGAGATAGGGTTTATCCCTGAGGTCCTCCTCCAGGTGCTTTAAAACGAAGGCGTCGGGACCGCATCCGAAGTTGGACACTATCACAGGGTAAACCCCTTTGTATTCCCTTAATTTCCTGGCTGCCTTGAGGATGTCCGAGGAGAACTTCCAGGGAAGGTCCGAGGGAACATCCTCAAACCTCAGGGGAAGGTAGTTTATGGGTATGGCCAGGACCGATAGTCTCCTGAGGTGGGCGAAGAGATTCAGGTTAAGGTAAGGGTCAAAGAGGTTGTAGGGCCTTCCCAGCACGGCGAACTTATACCTGGCTCGGGAGCGGAGCAGCTCCCTTCCCCTTTCCCTGAGCCAGAGCTCAAACTCACCCTGGACCTTCATGGCTTCGGTGAAGGCCTTTAAAACCTCCTGTCTGTTGGTTCCAAGTTTACGGTAATATTTCTCAAAGCCCCTGGCGAATTCTTCAGCCCCGCTCATCCTTATGGCGGGAGATACGAAGTTTTCCGGGCTGAGTTTAATCATAAAGGGGATGGACTGGGTGTAGGGGCATCCGTAGGCCCTTTCGGGCCGGTCTCCGGGAAGGGTAACCACCGCCGGGACAAAGACATAGTCCACTTTTTTTTCTAAGAGCCAGAGCACATGCCCGGCGGTGAGCTTTACCGGAAGGCAGGCCCCCACAGGGAGGGCTTTAACCCCCCTCAGGAGGATTTCCTCGCTGGAGGGAGGGGATAGAACCGGCTGGAAACCCAATTGGGAGAAAAAGGTGGCCCAGAAGGGAAGGAAGCCCATGAGGGAGGATGCCCTGGGAATACCGATCCTGCCCCTGAACCCCTTCCCTTCCTTGAAGTATTCCTGGCAAAGGGCGATATACTCCTCTGCCGGGTTCGGTAAATTCTCCTGAGAACCGGCCTTTTTGCTGGAAAACCTCTCGCAGGCATCCCCGAAAAAGACCTTTTCCCCTTCTATTCTAATCACACTGACCTCGCAGTAATTGGGACAGGCCTTGCACTCAAAGGTCCTTATCCTGGGGTCAACCTTTAATTCAAAACCCTTGAAACTGGAAGTCTCGTCTTTCTTGTAAAGCTTCGCCGCCAGGGCAGCCCCTATGGCCCCTGAGATTCTGTTG
>JALSNJ010000044.1 GCA_026987025.1 Candidatus Aminicenantota bacterium
CGGCCCGGAGGGCGTGGTTCCACTACTTCAAGGAAAGAATCACAAGGCAGGGCTTTTACTTCGACAGCAGCTGGCCTGGAAAAGGCCCCTTAGGATACCCCGGGGTGGTGGAGCCCGAAGTCCAGGTGGTGGGATGGGACGAGGGGAAGGGGCTGGTGGGGACCTTCATGCCCGAGGGATGGGTGGTCTATGCGGGCCCCAACGGGGGCTTTGTCCTTCCCCCGGGGATAAGCTGGATAGGGGCTGAGTTTCCGGGTCACTACCCCGGATGGCTCTTTCCTCCCCGGGAGTTTTCCGACACTCCACCCTCGGTCTACTTTCCCACCAGGGCCCTCGTCTACGAGGGCGAGAGGCTCAGGATAGTGGCCGACGGGCACTGGGACCGGGAGGGGGAGGAGGTCTCCTGGGAGATAGAGTCCTGCCAGCTGCCGGTGGTGGAGAGGGGAAGCTGGAGCTTTACGGTGGAGGCGGACGCCAGGGAAGGGGACTACATCTGCTGGGTCCGCTACAGCGACGGACACAACACGGTCCACCATCCCATAGTGATACACCTTCTTCCCACCTACCGCTTCTCGGAGGAATAAGATGGCCTTCCTTCCATCCCCAATAAAAAGAAGGAGGCTGAGATGAGGAAAGTTCTTCTGGCGGCGGCCTACCTTTAAAGTTTGAAGGTTTCGTGCCCTTGACTGTGTCGGAGCTGGTCTCTATTATTTAAAGGGATGCGGATAAAATTAGTGCTGGAGGCCGAGGCAGGTCGTCTTGTGGTTCCCGTCCACTACAACCACATCCTTCAGGGCTTCATTTACCGAAACCTTCACGAGATGCTCTCGTCCTGGCTTCACGAGAGAGGCTATTTTGCGGGAAAAAGGAGATTCAAGATGCTCACCTTTTCCCGGCTCTTCGGTTCGCAGAAGATAAGACTGGGTGGAGGGAAGTTGGGCTTCAACAATCCCCTTTATTTTAAAATTGGCTCGTTAAGGGACGATTTGCTTGAATCCCTGGCTATTCAACTTATCAAGAAGGGGGAGGTGAGGATAAACGGACAGCGGTGCAGATTTTCCTCCATAGAGGTTGAAATGCCTTTGGAGGGGGAAGGGGAGTTTTTAATGAAGGCCATATCCCCCATAACAGTATATTCAACCCTTTACAGGGCCGATGGCGGCAAGAAGACCCATTACTACCGGCCGTGGGAGTCGGATTTTCGGAGGCTGATAAAGGAAAACCTCGTAAGGAAGGCTGTGGCCCTATGGGGGAAGGCCCCTGAGGCTGACTGGAGCCTTTACAGGTTTGAGCCTTATCTTGTAAGCACTTCCAGGAACTTTGTCATGGCCAACTTCAAGGGGACATGGATAGAGGGGTGGACCGGGATTTACAGGGTTTACATACCTTCTCCCTACTTTGAGATAGCCTACAACGCCGGGGTTGGTTCCAAAAACTCCCAGGGCTTCGGAATGCTGGACCTGTGGAGA
>JALSNJ010000045.1 GCA_026987025.1 Candidatus Aminicenantota bacterium
AGGAAATAGAAGAATTCAGGGCCGGGATTAAGTGGGTAAAGAAGGGTGAAGTGGAGGACTATGTCAGGATAAACCTTTTGCTGGTGGATTACTATTATCAGGAGAACCTTTTGCTCAGAGCTTCCTCCCTTCTTGAGGAACTCCTCAAGATGAGCCGCTCGCCCCAGGTTCTGGTCAGATTGAAGAGGATAAAGGATATGACAGGGGAGGAATGCAGGTGCGAGGCTCCTGATTTTTACCACGAGAATCCGGTTTCTCTCACCGTATCCCGCACCCGGACCTTTTACTTTTCCCCTCCGGTGGGCAGCCGAAGCCTGGAGCTGGAGGCAAAGTCTTCAGGGGGCAGGGGATTGATGCAGGTTTTTATAGACGGGAAAATAGCAGGGGAGGCCTACATCAGGGAGAAGCTCCGGATAAAGATTCCCCTGGCAGGGGATAAGGATTTCTTCCAGGTGGAGGTGAGGGTACTTCAGCGTTGACAGGAAATTTTCCCTTGATTTAATATAAGTTGAAATGGAGGTGTAAATGGCCAGGCTTTTTGAATACCAGGGAAAACAAATTCTTCAGGAAGCAGGAATTAAGGTCCCCCGGGGAAAGGTGGTGGAAACTCCAGAGCAGGCAGCCAGAGCTGTGGAGGACCTGGGCACCGAGGCGGTCTTGAAGATTCAGGTTTGGCTGAAGGGAAGGGCTCAGCTGGGAGGGATAAGGTTCGTCAAAACCCCGCAGGAGGCAAAGAAGGCCGCGGCCGAACTTCTGGGCACCAGGGTAAAGAACTTCGTGGTGGAAAAGCTCCTGGTGGAAGAAAAGCTGAAAATAGAGAGGGAGCTTTTTGCCGGAGTGATTATAGATGACTATGAGAAAAAACCCTTAGTGGTCTTCTCCTCCATGGGGGGCACCGGCATAGAGGAGATCGCCAGGGAGCACCCGGATGCAATACTTACCCACCATGTGGATGTTCTGGAGGGATTTCCTGAATACAAGGCCCGGGGGCTTCTTTCAAGGATGGGCTTTAAGGGTAAGCTTCTGGTTAAGCTCTCATCCACCCTATCAAAGCTATATCAGGCCTTCCGGAAATACGATGCCCGCTCTGCGGAAATTAACCCTCTGGTGATAACCGAAGAAGGGGAGGTTTATGCTGCCGACACCCACATTGCCATAGACGATTATGCGGTTTACCGCCATCCAGAACTGGGCATTGAGATCGCCAGGGAATTTGACCGCCCGCCCACGGAGCTGGAGAAGATAGCCTACAAGGTGGAGGAAAACGACTACCGGGGAACCTTTTACTTCTTCCAGATGGTGGAGAAGCCCGTCCCCGATGAAAATTACATCGGCTTTCACGGTGCCGGAGGGGGAGGTTCCATGATGTCCATGGACGCCGTGCTAAACAGAGGGTTCAAGATTGCCAATTTTACCGACACCAGCGGAAACCCTCCCGCCTCCAAGGTTTACAGGGCCGCCAAGATAATACTTTCCCAGCCCGGCATAATCGGTTACTTCGCTTCCGGCTCTGGCGTGGCCTCTCAGGAGCAATTTAACTCCGCCAGGGGTTTGGTTAAGGCCTTTATGGAGGATGAGATAGAAATTCCCGCGGTTCTACGCCTGGGTGGGAATTACGAGGAAAAGGCCATTGAGATACTGGAGACCTTCTCCAGGTTCATTCCTGGAAAGATAGAGGGATACGGCAGGGACGATTCCCCGGAGTTCTGTGCCGAGAGACTCAAGGAACTGGTGGAGAAGGGGGGAAGAAAGGTCCATAGAGTAAAGCCCATTAAAGAATACACCCCTCCCCCCGGGGCCTACAGCTTTAAAACCCTCACCGGCCGGGTTTATATAGACCATAGCCTCTGCGCCAGGTGCCAGGCCAGAGACTGCGTGGAGGCCTGCACCTACGGGGTGTTGAAGTTTGAGGACGGCAAGCCTGTCCTCGCCATAAGCGAAGAAGAGGCGGCCAGGGGAAAGTGCACCGAATGCCTTGCCTGCGAGCTTGCCTGCTTCCTGGACGGGAAGAAGGCCATACACATTGAGCTGCCCATCCCCGGCCTTGCGGAATATCGGGAAAAGATCACGAAGGAGGGATGAATGGCCATTCTTATAGATGAAAAAACAAGGGTTTTGGTCCAGGGAATAACGGGAAGGGAAGGACGGGCCAGAACCAAGCTTATGAAGGGATACGGCACCATGGTGGTGGCCGGAGTCACCCCCGGAAAGGGGGGCCAGGAGGTGGAGGGGGTTCCCGTTTTTGATTCTGTTTACGAAGCCATGGAAAAGGTGGGGCCCATTGATGCCTCGGCGGTCTTCGTGCCTGCCCCCCTGGTGAAGGCTGCGGCCCTGGAGGCCATAGATGCGGGGGTAAAACTTCTTCTTCTGGTCCCCGACAGGGTGCCCATCCACGATGTCCTGGAGATAGCTGCCCACGCAGAAAGGAAGGGGACGAAGTTTATAGGCCCCAATACCCTGGGCGTTCTATCCCCGGGCAGGGCGGTTTTGGGTATGATAGGGGGAAGGCCGGAAACTGCCAGGCAGTGGTTCCGCCAGGGGGACATAGGGGTGAGTTCCCGCTCAGGAGGGATAACCTCTGCCATTTCCTACTATCTATCCAGGGCGGGCTTCGGACTATCCACCATCGTTCATGTGGGAGGAGATGCGGTGGTGGGGCTTCCCCATCCTGAGGTAATGAAGCTCTTTGAGCAGGACCCCCAGACCAAAATGATGGTTATGTTCGGGGAAATCGGAACCACCCAGGAGGAGAGGGTGGCGGATATGATGGAAAGGGGGGAAATAACCAAGCCCGTGGTGGCCTTCATAGGTGGCAAGGCCGCCAAGGAGGGAACCCGCTTCTCCCACGCAGGGGCCATAGTGGAAGGGGGAAGGGGGAGTTATGCCTCCAAGGTGGAGAGGCTCAAGAAGGCAGGGGCGTACATAGCCGAGGCTCTGATGGACATTCCCAGGGTGGTGACAGAGGTAAGGAGGAAACACGGGCTTGACTGAGAAGGAGAGGGTATCCCAGGCCATAGTTTCCCTTTACAGGAGGGGATTGATCACCCTTTCGGAGGGAAATGTTTCCCTGAGGAAGGGAAACAGGTTCTTCATCACCCCGGGAGGGGTCAGGAAGGACAGGGTTTCCCCCGGGGACATAGCGGAAGTGTCTCTGAGCGGGGAGGTCCTTTGCGGAAGGCCCTCCTCAGAATATCTACTACACCTGGAAATCTATCGCCAGAGGGAGGATATCTTTGCCGTGGTTCACGCTCACCCTCCCTTTGTTCTCTCCCTGGCCTGCGCAGGCATCCCCTTGAGGTATCCTATCCTGGCCGAGGCGGTTTTCCTTCTGGGGCCGGTGTCCACCGTGGAATTTTCCCTCCCCTCCAGCCGTGAGCTGGCGGAGAAAGCGGCGGAGGCCAGCCTTCACCACGATGCCCTGGTGCTACAAAACCACGGAGCAGTAACCATGGCCCCTTCCCTAGACCTGGCCCTGGCCATGATGGAAACCTTAGAGCATGTGGCCGGGGTCCTATGGAGGTCCCTTCAGCTTGGGAGGGTTTCGCTCCTGGAGCCGGAGGAAGTGGAGAGGCTCCTTTCCCTGAGGGAAATGTACGGTCTTGCTCCCAGACCGTGGACTAAGGAAGATTTTCTCTGGGAACTGGAGGGTTGAAATTTTCTTGAAATAGGGATATAATCAATACCTAAGAAATTTAGAAAATATTTAATAATAAGGAGGCAATCTTGTATAGGATAATCTTCAACAGGCCCATTGCTGAGAGGATCAAGCACATGAGGGTGGTGGCTCCCTTCATAGCCAGCAAGAGGAGACCCGGGAATTTCGTAATTCTCATTCCCGACGAGAAGGGGGAGAGAATCCCCCTTACCATTGTGGATTCCGACCCGCATCAGGGTACCATTGACCTTATTTACCAGGAAGTGGGGACATCCACCTTCAAATTGGGTTTGAAAAGGGAAGGAGATTACCTCTATAGGATAGTCGGTCCCTTGGGAAAGCCCACCCATATTGAGAAGTTCGGAACTGTGGTGGCCATAGGAGGGGGTGTGGGTATAGCTCCCCTTTACCCCATAGCCAAGGGAATGAAGGAGGCGGGAAACAGGATAGTTACCATCCTGGGGGCCAGGAAGAAGGAGTTGATTATCCTTGAGAAGGAAATGGGGGAGATAAGCGATGACCTCAGGGTGTGGACCGACGACGGCAGCTACGGTAAGAAGGGGCTGGTTACCCACGGACTTCAGGAGCTCATTGACGAGGGGTTGAAAATAGACATGGTCCTGGCCATAGGTCCAGCCATAATGATGAAGTTCGTAACCAAAATGGCGGCGGAGCACAATCTTCCCATAATAGTTAGCCTTAACCCCATAATGGTGGACGGAACCGGCATGTGCGGTGCCTGCCGTGTGGTGGTGGGTGGGGAGATAAAATTCGCCTGCGTGGATGGGCCGGAGTTTGACGGCCACCAGGTGGACTTTGACAACCTTATCCTGAGGCTTAAGGCCTACAGAAAATACGAAATTGAAAGTCTGGAGAGGTTCGCGGGTTTCTACCCAGAGGTTAAAACCTATCTTCAGGGAGGTGTAAGATGACCAGGCAACCGGCCCGTTTTCCAGAAGAGCTTAAGAAGAAGCTGAGGGCGAGGTTCAATGAGGATTGGCGAAAGGAGCTCAGGAGGAAAATAAGCGTAAAGGAGAGGCTGGCCATAGAAAGGGTTGCCATGCCGGAGAACGAACCCATGGAGAGAATAAAGGGGTTCTTTGAGGTGAACAAGGGATATACCCCGGAGATGGCCATGGAGGAAGCCCGCCGTTGCTTAGATTGTGCCAATCCCACCTGCGTCCTTGGATGCCCTGTGGCCATAGATATCCCCACCTTTATTAAGCTTATAGAGAAGGGGGACTTCATAGGGGCGGTAAAGATAATAAAGGAGACCAACTCCCTTCCGGCGGTGTGCGGCAGGGTTTGCCCCCAGGAGGACCAGTGCGAGGGCCACTGCGCCTATGTTAAGATGGGCAAGAAGCCCGTGGCCATAGGAAACCTTGAGAGGTTCGTGGCGGATTATGAGAGGGCCGCCGGAGAGGTAGAAATTCCAGAGATAAAGCTCAAAAAAGGTAAAAAGGTGGCGGTGATAGGAGCGGGTCCTGCAGGACTTACCGCCGCCGGTGAGCTTGCCAAAATGGGATACGATGTCACCATCTTTGAGGCCCTCCACGAGCCCGGAGGAGTTCTCATGTACGGTATACCGGAATTCCGCCTTCCCAAGTCCATTTTGAAGGAGGAGCTGGATTACCTCAGAAGGCTGGGGGTGAAAATAATAACCGACTTCGTGGTGGGGAAGACCGCCACCATTGAGGAGCTGAAGGAGGAGGGATACGAGGCCTTCTTCATTGGCTCCGGAGCCGGTGCTCCCTGGTTCCTGGGTCTTCCCGGAGAGGAGCTCAACGGAGTTTATTCCGCCAACGAATACCTGACCAGGGTTAACCTCATGAGGGCCTTCCAGTTCCCGGAATACGATACCCCCATTCCCAGGGGAAAGAGGGTGGCAGTCATAGGGGCGGGGAACACCGCCATGGATGCCGTCCGAACCGCCAAGAGGCTTGGGGCGGAGCACGCCATGATAGTATATCGCCGCTCCAGGGCGGAGATGCCCGCCAGGATAGAGGAAATAAAGCACGCGGAGGAGGAGGGCATTGAGTTCATCTTCCTTACAAATCCAAAGCGGTTTATAGGGGACGAGAACGGATGGGTCAAGCAGATGGAGTGCATAAGGATGGAGCTGGGGGAACCCGATGCCAGCGGAAGAAGGAGGCCCATACCCATTCCTGGCTCCGAGTTCCTTATAGATGTTGACATCGTTATAATCGCCATAGGGACCAAACCCAATCCGCTTATCCCCCAGACTACCCCCGGGCTTGAGCTGGCCAAGTGGGGAGAGATAAAGGTGAACTGGGACACCATGGAAACTTCCATTCCCGGGGTTTTCGCCGGGGGAGACATAGTCAGGGGAGGGGCCACGGTAATTCTGGCCATGGGGGACGGCAGGAAGGCCGCCTACCAGATAGACAGATTCCTTTCGGAGAAGAGGGATTGATAATAGCCGGACTTGATGAAAGCGGCAAGGGGGATTACTTCGGCCCCCTGGTGGCTGCGGCGGTGGCCCTGAGCGGGCAGGAAATAGCCCTGCTGGATTCCCTGGGCCTTAAGGACAGCAAGCGCCATTCCCGGGGGAGGATAAAGGAGCTGGCAAAGACCATAAGGAAGTCCCCCCATTCGGTGGTTTTAATTTCCCCGGCCAAGTACAACCAGCTGTACAAGAGGTACAGAAACCTGAATCTCATCCTGGCCTGGGCCCATTCCCAGGCCCTGGAGAACCTCCTCAAGGAGACCCCGGTGGACCTGGCCATCCTGGACAGGTTCTCCCGGGCCGGGGAATTTGCCAGGGCATTGAGAAAAAAGGGCCTGAAGCTGGAGGTCATGGAGGAGGAAGGGGGCGAGCAGTATATACCGGTGGCCGCTGCCTCGGTTCTCGCCAGGGATGCCTTCGTCTCCTGGGTGGAGAGGGCCTCAAGAAGGCTTGGCTTTGAGCTTCCCCTGGGCTCTTCTTCGCCTAAGGTAAAGGAGGCAGCCTGCAGAATAGCCGAGGAACTGGGCGGCCCTTCCCTACGAAAATACGCCAAGCTCCACTTTAAGATTACCGCTTCC
>JALSNJ010000046.1 GCA_026987025.1 Candidatus Aminicenantota bacterium
CAAAAAGGGTAGGGAAAAGGCGAGGATGTAATTTTGATACCTGGGGGGATATGTGTAATAGGCGAAGGCGAAGTGAAGGATTACGAGAAAGGAGGGGAAAAGGTAAACGGGCCATTTTTCCTCCCCCACCAAGAACAAAACGAAAAAAAGGAAGGCCATGAGGAAGAATATGAAAATCTCCATGGAAAGGGTGGGCACTGTAAAAGAAGTCATCCTGAACTTCAGGCTGTGCAGGAAGGAGTCAAAGCCCCCGACGATGTTTCCATGAAGGAAATAACTGAGGGTAACGGCTTTCCCCTTTACCGCCACCGAGGCTGGAAGGAATCCCCAGCCTTGAAGTAGATTTAAGATTCCGTAAAGCAACGGGAAGGGAAGGGATGAAGCAAGGCTCAAAAGGGCATCCTTCCACCTTCCCTCCACTAACATATAGGAAAGGAAAAGGAGAAGAAGGAAGGCGGTTTCGTATCTTGCTCCCATGGCCAGGGCCAGCAGGAGGTAAAAATCCCGGCTCAGTTTCTCCCCTCCTAAGTAGGAAAGGAACCTTCGGGCCAAGAGGAAAACCAGAAGAATGTGGAGGACATGTTCCATCCCCGAGTAAAGGAGGAGATAAAGGGGAAGGGCAAGGAGGAAAAGACCGGTTAGCAAAAACTGCCGGATGGGAGTCATCCTCTGGAAGAGAACCCACACCTGATAAATGAGAACCACGGCGAAAATCAGGTTCAAAGCTAAGGGAAGCCATGTGTTAACCCCGAAGACCAGGTATCCCCCTGCCAGAAGGAAGGTCCAGAGGGGGGAGGATGAGGAGGGGGTGTAGGAAAACTTAGTTATGCCCAGCACCCCATGGCGAACCAGGTTTTTGGCCATGGCCATGTGGATGTAGGCATCGTCGTACGAATAAAAAAGCTGGCCCCCGCAGCGGAATAAAATCGCCCGGTGAACCAGGATGAGGAAGAGGATAAAAAGCAGATAGAGGAGAAGAAGGGCCTCGGCCCTTTTCCTTTCTTCCATGGAGGGATTATAGCACAGAGCAGGGAAGGGAAGCGGTAATCTTAAAGTGGAGCTTGGCGTATTTTCGTAGGGAAGGGCCGCCCAGTTCCTCGGCTATTCTGCAGGCTGCCTCCTTTACCTTAGGCGAAGAAGAGCCCAGGGGAAGCTCAAAGCCGAGCCTTCTTGAGGCCCTCTCCACCCAGGAGACAAAGGCATCCCTGGCGAGAACCGAGGCGGCGGCCACCGGTATGTACTGCTCGCCCCCTTCCTCCTCCATGACCTCCAGCTTCATTCCCTTTTTTCTCAATGCCCTGGCGAATTCCCCGGCCCGGGAGAACCTGTCCAGGATGGCCAGGTCCACCGGGGTCTCCTTGAGGAGGTTCTCCAGGGCCTGGGAAT
>JALSNJ010000047.1 GCA_026987025.1 Candidatus Aminicenantota bacterium
CCTTTCCCCCGCCGCACCCCTTCCCACTTCAGGCCCTTCGGCTTCAGCTTCAACTTTGACTACGCCTTCGTGAGCCCCGATGACTTTAACGCCTTAACCCAATTGTACAATTTAATTTTAGGTGTGTACACCAATTACGGCCTCTCCCTGGACCAACCCCTGGGGGAATTGAAGTCCTCCATGGGTGGAGGGGTGGAATTCACCTTCAGGCCCCATCCCAGCATAGGCCTGGGCCTGGGCTTTTCCTACATGATGGGGAAGCGTGCAGGAGATTCCACCGTATCTGACTCCATGGGACACTACTTAAAATTTACCCAGGACCTCACCTCCACCATATACGGTCCCTATTTCTCCCTTCACTTCCTCGTCCCTGCCCAGATGATAACCTTAGACCTCTTCGCTAAGGCAGGATATTACATGGGGAGTTTCAGCCTGAAGTACGACAGCAGCTATTCTTCCGGGAATACTTCCTACGCTTACTTTGAGGACATCTCCAGGGGAACCCTCGGTTTCGGGGGGGGCCTAAGGGTTAAATTTTCCCTCAGCGGCAACGCAGGGGTCTTCCTGGGGGGAAGCTACAACTTCCTGAAGTTCAAGGACTTAGAGGGAACCTATAGGGGAAAAAGCACCGGCACAGTAAAAGGAAAGCTTTATTACCAAACGCCCACCCTCGTGATTTCCCCTACCCCTCCCGCTATCGCAAGGCCCGCGGAGTTTAACTTCTCAGGCTTCACCGTAGGTGCGGGCTTCTTCATGGAGTTTTGAAAGGATGGGAAAGAAATGAAGAAATTTATTTCCTCTGCGGCCCTTCTCTTCTTTCTTTTGGGCCTCTCCTTTGCCCAGGGGAATGCCGTGGAGAAAAAATGGGCCGTGGTCCTTCAGTCTGCCGAAGTAAGGAGCGGACCTTCCCTGAAGTTCCCCGTCCTCTACACCGCCTCCCCGGGGGAAAAATTCCAGGTTCTTGGGGAAGCAGGGGGATGGGTCAAGGTAAGGCTTTCCGACGGCAGGGAAGGATACATCTGGGGAAGTTACCTGAGGGTGGAGGTGGAGAGGGTGAAAGTTCCTCCACCAAAACAGCCCCCTGCCGGCCTAAAACCTCCTCCCCCCTCCGGCTCTGCCCCGGTGGTCTCCCGGAGGCATTCCCTCCTTCCCCTCTACATATCCGCAGGGGCGGCCGTGGCAGGTGGGATGGGATACTTCCTCTTCAGGAAGGGAGGCCCCCTCAACCGGGGAAAGGCCACCCTGAGGATAAGCTCCAGACCATCGGAGGCTGTGGTTTACATAGACGG
>JALSNJ010000048.1 GCA_026987025.1 Candidatus Aminicenantota bacterium
GCCTCCCCACATAGCTCGTCCAGCGATAACCATCCACTCTCTTGCTTAAACCTGCCCTCACAGGGTTAAGCTCTACATAAACGCTAACCGCTAATATCCCCTCACCCTCCACTAATATGCTCTTGAAACGGTCGTAAAATACATGGCCTCGCCTCCTGTGAAGAAGGTTATACCTCTGGGAAAAGCGCTGGTTCAACTCCTTCATGAAATGGGATATGTCCGAGAGGCGTCTCCTCCAGTAGGTGCCGCTTCGGGAAAAAACTACCCCAGGGGAGTAAAGGCGAAGGGCCCTTTCTACAGCCTCGGCCTCGCCCAGGCTCTCTTCTCCTTCGCTGAGGACTAAAAGGTGAAAGTGGTTTCCCAAAAGGGCGTAGCTTATGAGGCGGAGGGCAAAGACGGAGGTGAGCTTTCGGAGAAGGCGAAGGAGGTATTCTTTCTCTGAGGGGCGAAGGTAGGGGAGTTCGTCCTGAAGGTGGCAGATGAGGTGGTAGTAGGCGGGGGAGGGAAATTTGAGGAAATGTCGGGCAAGTCTCGCCATGGGGGAATTATATCAAAAAGGGGTCTGTCCCCAAAATTTCTTGACACGGGAATTCCCTTAATGGTAAATTGGAGGAGTGGAAAGGAAGCTGAACAATATTTACTTCATCCTGGTGGAACCCCAGTACCCAGGAAATGTAGGGGCCGTTGCCAGAGCTATGAACACCATGGGTCTGAGCCACCTCAGAATTGTAAACCCTCCGGACCTGAGCTCCGACGAAGCCAGAATGATGGCCTACCAGTCCTATCACATAATTGAAAGGGCTGAGATCTTTGACTCGGTGGACAGGGCCGTGCAGGACCTGCAGATAGTTGTAGCCACCACCGCCAGGCTCGGAGCCGAGAGGGGCCCCTCCTGGGAACCCAGGGAGCTGGCCAGGGAAATCCTCCCCTTCGCGGAGGAAAACAAAATCGGCATAATGTTCGGAAGGGAAGCCAGCGGACTCTCCAACCAGGAGCTCAGAAGGGCCCACTTCATTACCACCATCCCCGCCTACAGGAACTATCCCTCCCTGAACCTCTCCCAGGCTGCCATGCTCTACGCCTACATCATCTACGATACCCTGAGAAACCCCCTCCCCTCGGTGAAGGAGAGGCTGGCGGAGGAGGAAAGATTGAACCTCCTTCACCGCAGAATCCTGGAGGTAATGAAGAGGCTTGAATTTAAGGAGGTGAACCAATCGGACCACTTCGCCCGCTCCCTTAGGAGAGTCATAGGAAGAACTTACTGGCAGAGGCAGGATGTGGCGGTTTTTCTGAAAATAGTAAAGCAGATAGAATGGTATTTAGATAACAGGTGCAAATAGGTTATAATTCCTTTTTGGGAGGTGTCCATGAAAAAGGAGGACCTGGTTAAAATCGTAAGCAAAAAAACCGGGCTCTCTCAAAGGAAGGTATTGGGGGTTATCAACTCCTTTATTGAGGCCTTAAGGGAAGGAATTGAAAAGGACGGAAAGGTGGTTCTGGTGGGCTTTGGAACCTTTGAGGTGAGAACCAGGAAGGCCCGCCGGGGAAGAAACCCCAGGACAGGAAAGCCCATTGAGATACCTGCCAAGAAGTATGTGAAGTTCAAGCCAGGAAAGGCCCTTAAGGCCAAGGTGGAAAAGTAATCTTTGCCGGGGTGGCGGAATAGGTAGACGCAGGGGACTTAAAATCCCCTGGACTCTGTCCGTGCGGGTTCGAGTCCCGCCCCCGGCATTTTTGTGTCCTGAAAAGGAGACATATCCTTGAAGAACACCCTTTAAAAAAGGGTATTTCTGGCATGTTTTTTGCTTTTCTAAAATAGAAAACTCAGGAGGGAAAAAAATGAGATTTAAATTTAGCCTTGTTCTTTTGATGGCGGGCTTCTTAGCCGCCGGTTCCATAAGCTTTATGGGGGGAAGGTTCTATCCCAGCGCCTCCAGCGACATCTGGGATGTGAACTTTGAAAATCTGATTTTGAGCCGGGAAAACTTCCAGTCCAACCTGGGATACTTAGAGTGGGAGTGGGGGAAAAGGCACACCACCTTCTTCATGGGGGCAGCCATATCCGGCAGAAGGAGCATAACCACCGAATACAGGGATTATGTCTGGGCCGATGGAAGCCCCATAGAGCAGACCGTTTACTTTAAGGACGCTCCCTTCTACCTGGGCCTGAGGTTTTATCCGGTGCCGGTCTACCGCAAGGGCCTGCTACCCTTTGTAGGGGGTGGGGTGGCCTTCGTATCCTGGGAATGGTCCCAGAGCGGAGAATTCATAGACTTCTCCGACCCCAACCTTCCCATTTACTACGGAGAATATTACCGCAGGGACTCCGCCGCCGGGCTTTTCCTCAACGCCGGTATAGTGGTCAAGCTGGACCGCAGCCTGGGCCTCCGCATCATGGGCCTCTACACCTGGGCCCATGGGAACCTGGAACCCGTGTTCCTGGGCTTTGAGCCCATAGACCTTTCGGGCTTCACCGTTCTGGCCGGGGTCTCCATCTTCAAGAGGTAATCAAAGGAAAGCCCCTGCCATTATGTAGGCGAAGACCTGGGCGTCGGTTATTATGTTTTTCATCCAGGCATATTCGTTGGGCGAATGCATGGTCTCGTCCATGGTGGCCCACACCGCAGCGTAAAACCCCGCCTCCCTGAAGTGGGCCGCCACAGTCCCTCCCCCTATGCCAATGGGCCTGGCCTCCAGGCCCCGAAGGTCCTTTACCGCCTTTTTAATGGCCTGAACCACCGGAGCATCCGCGGGGGTGGGTGGAGCAGCCTCCGCCTCCTGGGGATAGGATATTTCCACCTTAACCCCGAAATCGGATTCCACCCCGGAGGCTATCTCACGAACCTTTTCTTTAACTTCTGACAGGGAATAGCTGGGCATTATCCTGCAGTCAAAATAGAAGATGTCCTCCCCGGGGATGGTGTTTACATTGGGGACATTGGCCTCCTTCTTTGTGGGCTCAAAGGTGGAACGGGGCGGCTCAAACAGGGGGTCCTCGGCGGGGAAAAGTTGATACAGCTTCTCCAGCCTGACTATCAGGTTGGCCCCGGCCTTGTGGGCGTTCTTTCCCCTCTCCGGGGTGGAGCCGTGGGTCTGTTTGCCCTTTACCACGAATTTTATCCAGAGGATCCCCTTTTCCGCCACCTCTATCTCAGTTCCCTCGGGATTCCCTCCGTCGGGAACGATTATGAGGTCCTCCTTAGAGAAGATGTCCTTCCTGTGGGAAAGCACATGTTTTATCCCGTAATCGCTACCCGTCTCCTCGTCGGATACAAAGACAAGTCCCACATCAAAATAGGGCTTTTCTCCCTCCATGGCAAAGGCCTGAAGCGCCAGGATGGAGGAAACCATGTCCTGCTGGTTGTCCTCCACCCCCCTTCCGTATATCCTCCCCTCCTCGTCCATCCAGACCTTCCAGGGATCGGATTTCCAGAGGCCAAGGTCTCCGGGAGGAACCACATCCATGTGGGTCATAATCCAAACCTTCCTTTCGTGGTTATGTCCGGGATATATTCCTATTATGTTGGGTCTCAGGCCCGAGGAAACCCGATTGTCCTTGGCATGAACCTCAATTATCTCGGTGGCTCCGATCTCCAGGAGCTTGTTTTTTAGAAATTGTGCCTTCTCCCACTCGCCGTCGCCTCCGTTTTCCGGACCCAGGGCCCTGAAGGCTGTGAGCTTTTTCTCCAGTTCAAAGGCCTCATCCTTCAGGTTTTCAATGCGGGAAATTATTGCCTCTAAGGACATAACGACCTCCTTTGGTTAAAGAAGTAAGTTTGAAATAAAATTCTACTACATGAGAAGAAGGAGGGAAAAATGAGATTGGGAATCCTTACCGGAGGCGGTGATTGCCCGGGACTCAATGCGGTTATAAGGGCAGTGGTAAAGACCGCGGTGCTGGACTACGGATTTGAGGTCATAGGCTTTCTGGACGGTTTCAAGGGGGTAGTGGAAAACATGGCAAAACCCCTGAGTTTAGAGGATGTAAGCGGTATCCTTCCCAGGGGTGGAACGATTCTGGGAACCTCCAACCGGGACAACCCCTTCAAGTATAGAACCCCGGAGGGGATAAGGGACATGTCCGCCCAGGCCTTGGAAAACCTATCTTCGTGGGGAATAGACCTGCTCATCACCGTGGGTGGGGATGGGACCCAGGCTATCGCCCTCAAGTTCATGGAAAAGGGGCTCAAAGTGATAGGCATTCCAAAGACCATAGACAACGACCTGGGGGGCACGGATCAGACCTTCGGCTTTGATACGGCCAGGGCCGTGGCCACCGAGGCGGTGGACAGACTCCACTCCACCGCCGAAAGCCACCACCGTATCATGGTTCTGGAGGTTATGGGAAGGGACGCCGGATGGATAGCCCTGCACGCCGGTCTGGCAGGGGGAGCCGACATAATCCTCCTTCCCGAAATAGAATTCTCCTTAGAAAAGGCGGCTAAGGCCGTGGAAAGAAGGGAAAGGATGGGAAAGAGGTTCAGCATAGTGGTGGTGGCAGAGGGGGCCAGGATAGGCGGAAAGAAGGTTTACCTCATGAAGGTGGACGACCCCACCCAGCCCATGAGGCTGGGAGGCGTGGGAAGGGTGGTGGCGAAAACCCTTCAGGATGCCGTGGGTTTAGAGGCCCGATACACCATCCTGGGCCACCTACAGCGAGGAGGAAGCCCAACTCCCTTTGACAGAATATTGGCCACCAGATTCGGCTATCATGCGGTGAAGGCCGCCGCCTCCGGGGAAAAAGGAAAAATGGTGGCCCTGAAGGGAAACGAAATAAGGCTGGTGGACCTCGCCGAAGCCGTGGGGAATCCCAGAAGGGTGGAGCCCAACCACGAGCTGGTCTTAACGGCCAGAGCAATAGGGGTAAGCTTTGGGGACGAATAGCTATTTTTTGAAGAAGTCAAAAATGCCCTTTTTCTTGTGGCCCTCCAGAAGGTTTTTCAGCTTCAGGGCCGTGGGATGCTCAGGGTCCAGGGCCAGGGCCCTGTTCACGAAGCTCAGGGCCTTGGTCTTAAGCCCCCTCTGGGCATACATGTTGGCCAGCACTATGAAGGGCTTTGGGTCCCAGGGCTGGCGGTCCGCAAAGGCAAGCAGCAACTCCTCCGCCTCCTTTTCGCTGCCCGGAAGTTTGGAAAGGGCCACCCCCTTCCAGTACATGTAGGTGGGATTATCGGGAGCCAGCCTCAGGGCAAGGTCAAAGAGATAAGCCGCCTCCTTAAACTTTCTCTTGTTGAACATAACCTTGCCCTCTTTAAATCGGCTCTCCGGCGAAATGAATTCCCTTTCCTTCTGAGGTTTTTCCTGGGCAAGGCTCCTGTGATACTCCTCCCTCTTTTTCGGATCGGAGAGAACCTCGTAGGCGGTATTTATTTCCCTGAAAACTCTGGAGGCCATCTCCTGAATCTCCTTGTCCTCCTTAGGGAAGCGGTCAGGATGGAACTTCTTGGACAGCCTGAAGTAGGCGTCCTTTATTTCCTCCGAAGAGGCCTTCTTGCTTACCCCAAGAAGCTCCCAGTAATCCACCGTCCCCACCTTTGAGTGAAATTCCCGGAGCTCCTCCACCAGGTCCGAAGCCTTCAGGGTCTTGACGAATCCCAGAGCATAAAGGGTAAACAAAATTCGTAGGAACTTATCCTCCGGAAGGTTGAGGTCCGAAGCCCTGGGCTGGGCACCTGCCTTTATTATCTTAAGGGTTCTCAATTCCTTTTCGCTGAGGAATTTCTCCAGTTCCCTGGGATACTCGGCGGAAAGCTCCAGCTCTCCGTTAAGCAGGTGCTTAACGGGGCCTGGGTCCTCTATCCTCCTGAGGCCTTCCACCACTAAGGGAACAAGGGCCAGGTCTGCACTGAAGGCCTTGTTGGGATTCTCCTTGTTGGACTCCCACCTGTATTCCACATTAAACAGCTTCAGGGAGGATATGAAAATTTCCTTGGTTTGATGAATTAGGATGTCGTTCAAAATTCTTTCGTCAATAAATCCGAGTTCCACCAGCCTCTTGCCGATCTTGGACTGGTACTCAGAGCGGAGGAGCTTCTCCACATCTTCCTGCAGGTGGATGCCAAAAATTTTGACGAAGGTG